>JBBIVX010000001.1:0-221183 GCA_037439465.1 Hydrogenophilales bacterium
CCATAGCTTCTTCCAGGCCATCGAGGCGCTGAGCGCGGCCGGCGTCACCACCGGCTGCGGCGGCAGCAACTTCTGTCCGGGGCAAACGGTGAACCGCGGCCAGATGGCCGCCTTCCTCGCCCGCGCGCTGGGGCTGTAGTCGAGAGGGCGGCGCGCGCCCGCCTTGACGCCTCACCCGCGCCAAAGCCGCCACGCCGCCCAGCGGTCGAGGCGCCAGCCGGTCCCGTCCCGGCCGCTGCAGCGCAGGGTCAGCGCGTTCAGGCGGCCGCGTTGCAGGGCGGCGAGCAGGGGCCCGAACCAGCCGGCGTCGAGACCGGCCGCCGCGCGCGCGTCGTCCGCGGCTTCCAATACCGCCAGGTTGTCGCCCGTGGCCAGGGCGCCGCTGTCGAAGCGCGCGGGCAAGGGGCGGGTGTCGATGCCGGCGGCAGCGGCCAGGGCGCGGGCGGTGAGGTCGTCGGCCAGCAGGCGAATGAATTGGGTCCTGGGGCGCGGTCGCGCGCCGCCGCCCCAGAACCAGACGCCGTTGATGGGGAGGGCGCCGCGCGCTTCCCTGGCGTCGTTGACGGGCTGGACATGCAGCAGCATCTGTATTTCGGTGGCGAGCCTGTGCAGGACGCTGGCGTCGGCGCCTTGCACCAGGCCGGGTTCGAGCAGGCCGCCGGCGACGCGGTCGAGCGGGGGCAGCGTCACCGCCAGCGGCTGCCGGGGGCGGGCGTACCAGCGCAAGGGATGCGGCGCGAGAAATTCGATTTCGCCGGCGAAATGGGCGTTGAGCGCGGCGACGAGGGCATCGGCCTCGTCCTGCCCCAGGCTGAAGGCGCGGCCGTCGAACATGGTGACATGCTGCAGGCCGGCGCGAAGATGCACCGGATCGGCGCGCAGCCATTGTCCCTCGCCCGCTTCCAGGCCCTCGCCGGCCAGGATGAGCGGCGCGAGCGGGGTGCCGGAGAGACCGAACAGCCCCGCCAGTATCTCGCTCTGGCTGGCCGCCGCCGCCGGCAGCGCCCGGCCGCGGGCGAGCAGGGCGGCCAGCCGCGGCGGGTGCGGGCGGGCGCTGCCGGGAAGGAGTAGATAAAGTCGTTTCATGGCGCGATTGTAGGCGCTGGCGGGGCCCGCATGACGAAACCCGCGGCGGCCCCTACAATACCCCCATGCGCCAGGTCCATACCCGATTCGATGTCGCCAGCCGCGGCAAGGGGCTGTATGAATTCACCGCCGAGGTCGGCCGCTGGCTGGCCGGCAGCGGCATTCGCGCTGGCCTGTTGACCCTGTTCGTGCGCCACACCTCGGCCAGCCTGGTCATACAGGAGAATGCCGATCCGGATGTGCAGCGCGACCTGGAGGCCTTCCTCACCCGCCTGGTGCCGGAGGACGATGGGCTCTATCGCCATAACCAGGAGGGTCCCGACGACATGCCGGCGCATGTGCGCGCCGCCCTGACCCAGACCCAGTTGTCGATCCCCGTCATCGACGGGGCGATGGTGTTGGGAACCTGGCAGGGTCTGTATCTGTTCGAGCACCGGCGCGGGGCGCGGGCGCGCCAGGTGCTCGCGCACCTGATCGGCGATTGACTCCGGCCGGCGTGTCCGGCGTTTGTCGCCATCCGCCGCCTATGGCAGACTGCCGCCGATGCGCCCCTACGAACTCTGGATCGGCCTGCGCTATACCCGCGCCAAGCGCCGCAATCACTTCATTTCCTTCATCTCCAGCGTTTCCATGGCCGGCATCGCCCTGGGGGTGATGGCGCTCATCGTCGTGCTGTCGGTGATGAATGGCTTCCAGGAAGAGTTGCGCGCCCGCATACTCGGCGTCGCGGCCCACATCGAGGCCACCGGCCCCGGCGAGCGCCTGACCGACTGGCCGGCGCTGGCGGCGCAGACCGCCAGGCACCCGCTGGTGCGCGCCCAGGCGCCCTATGTTTCCGGCCAGGCCCTGCTGACGGCGGGGCAGGCCACCAAGGGCACGCTGATCCGCGGCATCCTGCCGGAGCGGGAAAACCAGGTGACCGACGTGGCCGTCCACATGCAGTCGGGCCGGCTGGAGGACCTGCGCGCCGGTGAGTTCGGCATCGTCCTGGGGGCCGAGCTGGCGCGCGCCCTGGGCGTGATGCGCGGTGACCGGCTGACGGTGATCGTCCCCCAGGGCACGGTGACGCCGGCCGGGCTGCTGCCGCGGATGAAGGCGTTCACCGTGGTCGGTATCTTTTCCGTGGGGATGTACGAATACGATGCCGGCATGGCCATGCTGCATCTGGACGATGCCCGCAAGCTCTACCGGCTGGGCGAGGCGGTGTCCGGTCTGCGCCTCAAGCTGACCGACATGGAGCGGGCGCCGTGGGTCACGCGGGAATTGGCGAAGACGCTGGTGGGCGACTATTACCTGGCCGACTGGACCATGAGCCACGCCAATTTCTTCCGGGCGGTGCAGATCGAAAAGCGGATGATGTTCGTCATACTGCTGCTCATCGTCGCGGTGGCCGCCTTCAACATCGTCTCCACCCTCATCATGGCGGTCACCGACAAAGAGCCGGACATCGCCATATTGCGCACCCTGGGGGCCAGCCCCGCCAGCATCATGAAGGTGTTCATGGTGCAGGGCTGCCTGATTGGCGTCATCGGCACCGGTCTCGGCGTGCTGTCCGGGGTGCTGCTGGCGCTCAACGTGGAAACGGTGGTGCCGCTGATCGAACGCGCCGTCGGCATCGACCTGTTCCCGGCCGATGTCTATTACATCTCCGAGCTGCCCTCCAAACTGGTCTGGACGGATGTCGCCTGGATCGGCGGCGTGGCCCTGGTCCTGGCCTTTCTGGCCACGCTCTATCCCAGTTGGCGCGCGGCGCGGGTGCAGCCGGCGGAGGCGCTGCGCTATGAGTGAAGGGACGGGCGTGAGCGGCGCGGCGGTCCTGACCTGCGCCGGGCTGAAGAAGAGTTACTGGCAGGGCAGGATCGAGGTGCCGGTGCTGGCTGGCGTGGACCTTCGCATCGCCGCCGGCGAGCGGGTGGGGATCGTCGGCGCCTCGGGCTCGGGCAAGAGCACCCTGCTGCACCTGCTGGGGGGGCTGGACCGCCCCGACGCCGGCACGGTCGTGGTGCTCGGCCGCGAGTTGTGGGGGCTGGATGAGCGCGCGCGCGGGCAACTGCGTAACCGCTCGCTCGGTTTCGTTTACCAGTTTCACCATCTGCTGCCGGAATTCACCGCCCTGGAAAACGTCGCCATGCCGTTGTTGATACGGCGTCTGGACAAGGCCGCGGCCCTGGAGGCGGCGCGCCCCTGGCTGGAGGAGGTGGGCCTCGGTCACCGGCTGCGGCATCGGCCCGGCGAGCTGTCCGGCGGCGAGCGTCAACGGGCCGCCATCGCCCGCGCCCTGGTCACCCGTCCGGCCTGCGTGCTGATGGATGAGCCCACCGGCAACCTGGACCGGCACACCGCCGGCCTGATCCAGGAGATGCTGATCGGGCTGAACGAAAAACATGGCGTCAGCTTCCTGGTGGCCAGCCATGACGCACACCTGGCGGCGCGTATGCAGAGGGTCATGGAACTGCGGGACGGGCTCCTGACGCTGGCCTAGTCCTTGGGTTTGCGCCGCGCGCGCCGGCGCAGGTAGGCCAGCAGGTACAGGCGCCAGCCGAGCTGCACCACGACGTAGCCAAGCAGGGCGAGCAGCAGGCCCAGGGCCAGGCTGCCGATCACATAGCTGACGCCCAGGTTCTCGAACCAGTGCCACAATTCCGGCAGGTAGCGCTGCCAACCGCCGCTCCAGTCGAATTCGGGCGGCACGGCGTCGAGGAGCGGCTCGCCGGTGAACACGGTGCCCAGGGCATAGGCGGCGAGTAGGAGCGGCCCCCAGGTGAAGGGGTTGGTATAGAGGGTGGTGAACATGGCCACCGGCAGGTTGACGCGGAATGCCATGGCCAGGATGGCGGCGGCGAGCATCTGCACCGGCCCCGGTATCAACCCCGCGAACAGACCGAGGGCGACGCCGCCAGCCACCGAATGGCGATTGAGGTGCCACAGGTTGGGATGCCGCAGCAGCGGCCGGAACCACTTCAGGTAAGGGTTTTCCAGCAGACGGGCGCGGTCCGGCAGATATTTGCGGAAATGTTTACGCGGCATGAATGGGGGGCGGAAAACGGACGGGGGAGGGCTGCATTTTAATCGGGATGGCGCCATCGGGAGCAGGCCGTGCCGCTGCGCCTGCTGATCCTGGCCTTTGCCTTGGGCGCGGCCTGGCTGCAAAGCCGGCCGGTGCTGCCGGACCTGCGCTGGGCCTGGCTCTTGCCGCCGCTCTTGTTGCTGCCCGGTTGGTTCCCCCGGCAGGGCATGGGACGTCTGCTGCGGGGGGCGTTGCTGTTGGCGGCCGTCTGTGCCGGCGGTTTCCTCTATGCCGCCTGGCGGGCGGAGCTGCGCTTGGCCGAGGCCCTGCCGGCCGCCTGGGAAGGGCGCGATATCCAGCTCTTGGGCCGGGTCGCCGGGCTGCCCGAGAGCACGCCCCGCGGCTGGCGCCTGAACCTCGTTGTGGAAGGTATCGAGACGCCCGGTGCAACCGTGCCGGGATATGTCCAGATTACTATTCTTCGCCTCGGCGCCGGGCGGGAGGCGGCGCCCCGCGCCGGCGATTGCCTGACGCTGACGGCGCGCCTGAGCCGGCCGCACGGCAGCATCAATCCGCGCGGCTTCGATTACGAGGGCTGGTTGCTGGAGCGCGGCATCCGCGCCCAGGGCTATGCCTTGGGCGTAGCGCGGCCGGCCAACGCTTGCGCCGCCGGCCTGGCTCGCCATATCGACCGTTGGCGCGAGACGATGCGCGCGCGGATCGGCGCGGCTTTGCCCGGCCAACCCTATGCCGGCATCGTCACGGCCCTGGCGGTGGGCGATCAGAATGCCATCCCCGATGCCCAGTGGACGCTCTTTCGCCGTACCGGCGTGACACATCTGATGAGCATCTCCGGCATGCATGTCACCTTGTTGGCTGGTCTGGTTTTCGCCCTGGTCAACGGCGGCTGGCGGCGGCTGCCCCGGCTGGCGCTGCGTCTGCCGGCACGCAAGGCGGCGACCCTGATGGGATTGGCGACGACCCTGCTGTACGTCGCACTGGCCGGTTTTGGTCTGCCGGCGCTGCGCACCCTGTACATGGTCGCTACGGTGGCGGTTGTCCTCTGGCTCGACCGTCTTACCTCGCCCAGCCGGGTGTTGGCGGCGGCGCTGGGGGTGGTGGTGGTCGGCGATCCCTGGGCCGTGCTGTCGCCAGGATTCTGGTTGTCCTTTGGCGCCGTGGCGGTGCTGCTCTACGCCGGCGCCGGACGCCTGGCGCCGGCGCCGCTCTGGCTCGCCTGGCTGCGGGCGCAATGGGCGGTGACTTTGGCCCTGTACCCGATACTGTGGCTGATCTTTCACGAAATTTCACTGGTGTCGCCGCTGGCCAATGCCTTCGCCATCCCGCTCATCGGACTGCTGGCGGTGCCGCTGACGCTGGCGGCGGCCCTGTTGCCAGTGCCGGCGCTGGCCCAGGCCGCGCATGCCGTCGTCGCCCTCACCATGAGCGGGCTGGACGCGCTCTCGGCCCTGCCCCAGCCGGTCTGGCATGGCGCCGCGCCGGACCTGCCGGCGCTGTTGCTGGCGGCATTGGGCGTCGCCGTACTGTTGCTGCCGCGCGGTATTCCGGCACGCTGGCTGGGGGTGGCGTTGTTTCTGCCCATGCTTTTTCCCAGGCTGGAATACCCTGCCGCCGGGGAGTTCGGGTTGCAGGTGCTCGACGTCGGCCAGGGGCTGGCGGTGGTGGTGCGCACGCAAAACCATACCCTGCTCTATGACACCGGCCCGGCCTATGCATCGGGAGAGGAGGCCGGCACACGGGTGGTGGCCCCTTATCTGTTCGCACACGGCATCGGCCGCCTGGATGGCCTGGTGGTGTCGCATCCGGACAGCGACCACAGCGGCGGTCTGCAGGCGCTCCTCGCCAGCCATCGTCCGCGCTGGCGCCTGGCCTCCATGCCCATGGCCGGCGCTGGCCGTTGTAGCGCCGGTCAGAACTGGCGCTGGGATGAGGTGGAGTTCCGGATCGTGCATCCGCCGGCACGCTTCTATAGCGCTGGCCTTTTCCCGGAAAACGATCTGAGTTGCGTGCTCAAGATCGTCGGCGCGCACGGCTCGGCGCTGCTCACCGGCGATATCGAACGCTTGGCAGAACTGAGTCTGCTGCAGGAGCCGGGCAGCGATGTGCGCGCCGACATATTGGTGGTGCCACACCATGGCAGCGGCGGTTCTTCCATGGCGCCCTTCGTGGCGGCGGTGCGGCCGGCGCTGGCGGTGTTTTCGGTCGGCCACCGCAACCGCTTCGGCCATCCTGCCCCGGAGGTGCTCGCGCGCTATCGGGCCGGCGGCGCGGCCATCCGGCGCACCGACAGGGAGGGTGCGCTGGCGATCCGTGTCGGCGCCGGCGGCCTGAGTATCGACCCCGCCGGCGTGGCCTATCGTCGTTACTGGCAGGGGCGGTGAACACGGGTGTGTTCCTGGCCTTCACGGATCGAGTCGATCCACCGTCGTCAAGTGTTTGTCTTCTATTCCGCCGGGGTGCGCCGCTATCCCATTGAAGAGGCGGAATATATTTGCAACTATATGTTTATATTTGATTAATGGAGTTGATGCCAAATTAGGCCCGACCATAGAAACTCTCGTCGGGACAGCCGCTTAGCGGCAATATCCCCGGTTTATGCACAATGTTGTCCACAGAATTTGTGGACAAGTTTATTGCGCCATGCCGGGGGCTGACGGTGGGTTTTTTCCGCTGTCGATTGGGGGTATAGTTGTCGCCCTTCCGGCGGCTGAATGCCGCCGTAATCGTTTTTATCGGTGAAAAAAAGATGTCCGAACACCTCATGCAAACCTATGCCCGCCAGCCGGTTGCCTTCGTGCGCGGCGAAGGGGTCTGGCTCTATGACGAGAACGGTGACAGGTATCTCGATGCCGTTGCCGGCGTGGCGGTGAACAGCCTCGGCCACGCCCATCCCAGGCTGGCGCGCGCCCTTTGCGAGCAGGCGGCAAGGCTGATTCACACCTCCAACCTCTACCGCATTCCCAAGCAGGCGGCGCTGGCCGACCGGCTGTGCGCGCTGTCCGGGCTGGATCGTGTCTTCTTCTGTAATTCCGGCGCCGAGGCCAACGAGGCCGCGATCAAGCTGGCCCGTCTGCACGGTCACAACCGGGGTATCGACAATCCGGCCATCGTGGTCATGGAAAAGAGTTTTCATGGCCGTACCCTGGCGACCCTGTCGGCCACCGGCAACCGCAAGGTGCAGGCCGGTTTTGAGCCGCTGGTCGGCGGTTTCGTGCGGGTGCCGTTCGGCGACGCCGCGGCGGTGGCCAAACTGGCGGCGCACCATAACAACATCGTCGCGGTGTTGGTGGAACCGATACAGGGCGAGGGCGGCGTGCAGATTCCGGAGGCCGGTTACCTGACCGAGCTGCGCGCCATTTGCGACAGCAATGAATGGCTCTTGATGCTGGACGAGGTGCAGACCGGCATCGGCCGCACCGGCAAGTGGTTTGCCTTCCAGCACACCGCCATCGAGCCGGACGTGATGACCCTGGCCAAGGGGCTGGGCGGCGGCGTGCCAATTGGCGCCTGCCTGGCCGCCGGTGCGGCGGCCGAGGTGTTCACCACCGGCAAGCACGGTTCCACCTTCGGCGGCAATCCCTTTGCCTGCACCGCGGCCCTGGCCGTGCTCGATGTGCTGGCCGAGGACGGACTGGTCGATCAGGCCGCGGCGGTCGGCGACTTCCTGCGCGCCACCCTGCAGCGGGAACTGGGCGGTAACCCCGGCGTGCGCGCCATCCGCGCTCAGGGTTTGATGCTCGGCATCGAGCTCGATCGTCCCTGTGGCGATCTGGTGGCGCAGGCACTGGCGCAGAAGTTACTCATCAACGTCACCTCGGACAGCGTGGTCCGCCTGCTGCCGCCCCTGGTGCTGACCCAGGATGAAGCCGCGGCGCTGAGCGCCAAGCTGGTGGCGCTGATCCGGGCCTATCTCGGCTGAGGTCGTCATGGCTGTCAAACATTTCCTGCAATTCAAGGATTTCGAGCGCCGCGAGTTCGATCACCTGTTCGGCCGAACCCGCGTCATCAAGGAACGGTTCAAGCGCTATGAGCCGTATCATCCCTTGGCCGACCGCACCCTGGCGATGATCTTCGAGAAGAATTCGACCCGCACGCGCCTGAGTTTCGAGGCCGGGATGCACCAGCTGGGCGGCGCGGCCATCTATCTCAATACCCGCGACACCCAGTTGGGGCGCGGTGAGCCGGTGGAGGATGCGGCCGAGGTGATCTCGCGCATGGTCGACATCGTCATGATCCGGACCTTCGAGCAGGACATCATCGAGCGCTTCGCCGCCCATTCGCGAGTGCCGGTGATCAATGGCCTGACCAATGAATACCATCCTTGTCAGATACTCGCCGATCTTTACACCTACATCGAGCAGCGCGGTGACATCCAGGGCAAGACCGTGGCCTGGATCGGCGATTCCAACAACATGTGCAACACCTGGCTGCAGGCGGCCGAGGTACTGGACTTCAACGTCCATGTCTCCACGCCGCCCGGCTATGAGGTGGAGCCGGAGCGGGCCAACCTGTTCGGCACGGACCATTTCGCCTCCTTCGCCGACCCCATGGCGGCTTGCCGCGGGGCCGACCTGGTGACCACGGACGTGTGGACCAGCATGGGCTTCGAGGCCGAGAACGCGGCGCGCCTGAAGGCCTTCGCCGACTGGCAGGTGGACGCCGACATGATGCGGGTGGCGAAGGCCGATGCGCTGTTCATGCACTGTCTGCCCGCCCATCGCGGCGAAGAGGTCGCCGCCGAGGTTATCGACGGCCCGCATGCGGTCGTCTGGGACGAGGCGGAAAACAGGCTGCACGTGCAAAAAGCACTGATGGAATATCTCTTGTTGGGAAGAATCGAAAAATGAGCGACATCAAAAAAGTCGTGCTCGCCTATTCCGGCGGGCTCGATACCTCGGTGATCCTGAAGTGGCTGCAGGACACCTACCGCTGCGAGGTGGTCACCTTCACCGCCGACCTCGGCCAGGGCGAGGAGCTGGAACCGGCCCGCACCAAGGCGCTGAAGTTCGGCATCAAGCCGGAGAACATCTTCATCGACGACCTGCGCGAGGAATTCGTGCGCGACTTCGTGTTCCCGATGTTTCGCGCCAACACCGTTTACGAGGGCGAATACCTGCTCGGCACCTCCATCGCCCGGCCCTTGATCGCCAAGCGCCTGATCGAGATCGTCAACGCCACCGGCGCCGACGCCATCTGTCACGGCGCCACCGGCAAAGGCAACGATCAGGTGCGTTTCGAACTGGGCGCCTATGCCCTCAAGCCGGACATCAAGGTCATCGCCCCCTGGCGTGAATGGGATCTGCTCTCGCGCGAGAAGCTGCTGGCCTACGCCGAGAAGAACGCCATACCCATCGACATGAAACACCGTCAGGGCGGCTCGCCCTATTCGATGGACGCCAACCTGCTGCACATCTCCTACGAGGGCCGCCACCTGGAGGACCCCAACGCCGAGGCCGAGGAGGACATGTGGCGCTGGACCGTGTCGCCGGAGAGGGCGCCGGACCAGGCCGAATACCTCACGCTCGACTACAGGCAGGGCGACGTGACAGCCATCGACGGCCAGGCCATGAAGGCGCACGAAGTACTGGCCGAACTGAACCGCCTGGGCGGCAAGCACGGCATCGGCCGGCTGGACCTGGTCGAGAACCGCTATGTCGGCATGAAGTCGCGCGGCTGTTACGAGACCCCCGGCGGCACCATCCTTTTGAAGGCGCACCGCGCCATCGAGTCGATCACTCTCGACCGCGAAGTGGCGCATCTCAAGGACGACCTGATGCCGCGCTACGCCAGCCTGATCTACAACGGTTACTGGTGGGCGCCTGAGCGCAAGGCGTTGCAAGCCCTGATCGACCACACCCAGGCCAACGTCAACGGTACGGTGCGGTTGAAGCTGTACAAGGGCAATGTCATCGTGGTCGGCCGCGACTCCAGGAACGATTCGCTGTTCGACTCCACCATCGCCACCTTCGAGGACGACGCCGGCGCCTATGACCAGAAGGACGCGGGCGGCTTCATCAAGCTCAATGCCCTGCGCCTGCGCATCGCCGCGAAGCTCGCTGCAAGGAGGAAATAAACATGTCCCGATTCGATAACGTCAGTGTCGTCAAGAAAGCCAACGTCTACTTCGACGGCAAGTGCGTATCCCACACCGTAGAGTTCGCCGATGGCGTCAGGAAGTCGGTCGGCGTCATCCTGCCCGCCACCTTGACCTTCAACACCGGCGCGCCCGAGACCATGGAGACCGTGGCCGGCGCCTGCCGCGTGCGTCTCAAGGGCGAGAGCGGCTGGAAGGAATACGGCGCTGGCCAATCCTTCACGGTGCCGGGCAATTCATCCTTCGATATCGAGGTCAGCGGCGAACCCTATCATTACGTCTGCCACTTTGGCTCCGACTAGCCTGAAGGCACGTCTCCGCCGCCACATGCCGCTGCGCGGCCTGTGGCGGGTAATCGACTAAGGGAACCTGTTATGCCGTCCTTCGACATCGTCTCCGAATCCGACATGGTCGCGCTGAAGAATGCCATCGACGTGGCAGCGCGGCAGATCGGCAATCGTTATGATTTCAAGGGCACCAGCGCGGCGCTGGCACTGGACGAAAAGGCCAAGACCATCACCCTGTTCGGTGATTCCGATTTCCAGCTTGAGCAGGTGACCGCCATCCTCTTTCCCGAGATGGAAAAGAAGGAACACGACAGCACCAAGCGCCTGCAACCCGGCGACGTGCAGAAGGTGTCCGGCAACAAGGTCAGGCAGGTGCTGCAGATCAAGCTCGGCATCGAGCAGGAACTGGCGAAAAAGATCGTCAAACTGCTCAAGGACAGCAAGCTCAAGGTCCAGGCCACCATCCAGGGCGACAGCGTGCGGGTGTCTGGCGCCAAGCGCGACGCCCTGCAGGAGGCCATCGCCCTGGTACGCAAAGCGATCACCGACTTTCCGCTGCAATACCAGAACTTCCGCGATTAGCCTGGAACCCGCGCAGCGAGACTTAGGGTTTACGGTCAGGCCGGAAGCCTTCTATGATGTTCAACGAGGAATAACCCAGGAGGACTCGATCATGACGCATCCCAAACTTGGCTGCGGCCGACGGTTGACCGGCGTCGCGCTCGTATTCGGTTTGGCGCTGTCGTTTTCCGCCGGCGCCGATCTTCTCGGCATGGAACTCGGCAGCAACAGCAAGGATAACCACGGCAACGTGGTCTCGGGCGGCGCTGGCCCGAGTGGCAGTCAGGGCGAGTCGCCGCAACTGGAAAAGTGCGACAGGACCTATGGCACCCTTGCCGTGGCCGAGCCGCAGGACTATGTCGGGCACGCCCTCATGCGCATCGGCCTGACCTCGCCGACCCCGCTCATCCGCATGATCGTCCAGCAATCCAACTGCTTCATGGTGGTCGAGCGCGGCCGCGCCATGCGCAACCTGATGCAGGAGCGTGACCTGGCGCAGCGGGGCGAGTTGCGCCGCGATGCCAACATGGGCGGCGGCCAGATGCTGACCGCCGATTTCGTGCTCACCCCCGACGTGGCGATCTCCAACAAGGACGCCGGCGGTGTCGGCGCGTTATTGGGCGGGCTTCTGGGCCGGGGCGCCGGCTTGCTGGCGGGCGGCCTCAAGTTCAAGGAGGCCCAGACCAGCATGTTGCTGGCCGACGCCCGTTCCAGCCTGCAGGTGGCGTCGGCTCAGGGTTCCGCCAAGAAGACCGATTTCAACATTGGTGGTCTGTTCGGCAGTGGCGGCGGCTTTGGCGGCCTCGGCGCCTACGAGAATACCGCCGAAGGCAAGGTCATCGCCGCCAGTTTCCTCGACAACTGGAACAATATCGTCCGCGCCATCCGCAACAATCCGCAACTCGCCCGCACGGCCAGCGATACCCGCAAGGAATCCGGCAAGGTGGTCACCGCCGACGGCTGGGCCGAGGGCGACGTGCTCGCGGCCAAGATCGGCAACGTCCGGCTTTATGCCGCGCCGGGCAATGCCGGCCAGGTCGTCACCAGCCTCGGCCGCGGCGAGGAAGTGGTGTACATGGGCAGGGAAGAAGGCGGTTCGGTGTTCGTGCAGGGCAGCGCCGGCGAAGGCTGGGTGAGCAAGAACCTGCTGAAAAAGCGCTGATCCCCTCCGTGCCGTGGCCGGGCGCGCCCGGCCAGCGGCCTGTCTGTTCAAGGTGGCGTCACATGGTCGCCGGTCAGCGGCACGAAGGCGACGTCCAGAACCTCGCGTTCGCTGATGGCGCCGTCCTGCCCCTTTGCCAGCACCTTCAGGGTCTGTGTCCAGCCACTCTCGCCGATGGGAATCACCAGGCGGCCGCCCGCCTTCAGTTGCCGCAGCAGCGGCGGCGGTACGTGCGGCGCCGCTGCGGTAACGATGATGCCGTCGTAGGGGGCGTGCTCCGGCCAGCCCCCGTAGCCGTCGCCCTGACGGCTGGTGACATTGGCGAATCCCAGGCGGGCAAGCCGTTCCGCGGCGCTGGCCGACAGGGCGGGGATGATCTCGATGCTGTATACCTGGCGCGCCAGGATCGCCAGGACGGCGGCCTGATAGCCCGAGCCGGTTCCTACTTCCAGGATCACGCTGTCCGCGGCCGGCTCCAATAGTTGGGTCATCAGGGCGACGATAAAAGGTTGAGAGATGGTCTGGCCGTGGCCGATGGGGATAGGACCATCGCGGAAGGCGAGAAAACGTGTCTCCTCGGGTACGAATTCTTCCCGCGGCAGCCGTTTGATGGCGGCCATGATGCGCGGATCGAAGGCGGCGATGCCGGTCAGGTGCCGGGTCAGGCGAGCCTCCTCGACAATATCGCGCAACATCTGTTCGCGCGGCCGCTCAGTCATCGATGAGCCGTTGGATCACCGCTCCGGCCAGCATCAGGCCGAACAGCGGCGGCAGGTAGGAAAGGGTGCCGTTGACCGCCCGTGCCCGAGCGTGTGCGGTGGGCTCGGGAGGACGGGGCGGGCGGCCGGGCTCGTCGGAATAGACAGTCAGGACCCCGGTTTCGATCCCCTGGCGTTTTAGGCGGTGACGCACTTCGCGCGCGAGCGGATCGACCTGGGTTTTCGAGATGTCGGCGATGTGCAGGCGCGAGGGGTCGAGCTTGTTGCCTGCGCCCATGCTGGCGGCGACCGGCAGGCCGCGCCGGTAGGCGGTGGCGATCAGGGCTACCTTGCAATTGAGCGAGTCGATGCAATCGATCACGAAGTCGGCATCGGCGGGCAGCAAGCCATCCACGTTGGACGGGTCGATGAAGACGTCGAGGGGGGTCAGCCTGCAGTCTGGGTTGATGTCGCGGAGGCGCTCGGCCATCACCTCGGTCTTCTTGCGGCCGACTGTCGAAAACAGCGCCGGCATTTGCCGGTTGATGTTGGACACCGCCACCGTGTCCATGTCCACCAGGGTCAGCCGGCCGATGCCCGCCCGCGTCAGCGCCTCGGCGCACCAGGAGCCGACGCCGCCCATTCCGGCCACGAAGACGTGGCGGCTGGCCAGGCGTTCGACGCCGGCGCGGCCGATCAGTATCCCGGTACGTTCGAATTGGGGCGGGATCATGGCCGCAGATAGGCCAGGACGATGCCGGCGAATATCGCCGCGCCGAACCAATTGTTGTGCAGGAAGGCCTTGAAGCAGCGGGGCGGTTCCCGCGTACGGATGAGGGTGTAGTGGTAACCGGCGATGCTCGCCGCGGCCAGCAGGCCGAGGTAGAACGGC
This sequence comes from Hydrogenophilales bacterium, assembly GCA_037439465.1. Lineage (GTDB taxonomy): Bacteria > Pseudomonadota > Gammaproteobacteria > Burkholderiales > Thiobacillaceae > Parasulfuritortus. Next base: position 13,809 of record JBBIVX010000001.1, read on the forward strand.
CAGCCCAGGTGGAGACGGCGGCCCACCCAGGCAAGCAGGGCGAGCGTGAGACCGTAGCAGGCCATGACCGCCAAGAGGTCGTGACGGCCGAAGGTGATGGCCGAGGTCTTGATGCCGAGCTTGAGGTCATCGGCACGGTCCACCATGGCGTATTCGGTGTCATAGGCAATGGCCCAGAACACGTTGGCGGCCAGCAGCCACCAGGCGACGGCGGGTACGGTCCCCAGGTGCGCGGCATAGGCCATGGGAATACCGAAGCCGAAGGCGACGCCGAGATAGGCCTGGGGAATGGCCAGGAAGCGCTTGGTGAAGGGGTAGCTGACGGCCAGGAAAACGGCGACCACGGCCAGTTCGATGAGCAGCCGGTTATGCAATGGCAGGATCAGCAGCAGGGCCAGCAAGGCCAGGGACGCCGCCAGCAGCAGGGCCTCGCGCACGCTCACCCGCCCGGCCGCCAGCGGCCGGTCCCGGGTGCGCGCGACGTAGGGGTCGAAGTGGCGATCGGCATAGTCGTTGACCACGCAGCCGGCTGAGCGCATCAGTACGATGCCCAGGGCGAATACCCAGAGCACGACGAGGTCCGGCCGGCCCAAGCTCGACAGCCACAGCGCCCACAGCGTCGGCCAAGCCAAGAGCAGGATGCCGATGGGCTTGTCCAGCCGCATCAGCTTTTCGTACTCGTTCAGGCGTTCGCGCAGGGTCATGGCAGACACAGCACCTCCGGCAAAAATATCTCGGTCACCAATAGCGGGTGTCCCAGGCGGGTGAACAGGGAGCGTCGCGCCCAGAGGTGGCGGGGTGGCGCCGACAACTGTCCGGCCGCGGCCTGGTAGAGGGGATGGCGCGCATCCAGACGCTTGAATTGTAGGCGATGGCGCGTCACCAGCGGATCGGCGAAGAGAGCGGCGCCGAGTGGCTTGTTGCCGAGATGGGAGAGCGACTGCCATGGACCGGTGAGACCCGGCCGGGGAATGACACTGTGGGCAAACACCAGCGGCGTGTCGCCGCAGCAGAGCAGCACTTCGCGGATCAGGGCCAGGCGACGGGGACCGAGACCGAGGTCGTTCCATTCGTCGGCAAAGGCCGGGCGCAGGGTCTGCGCCAGCCGCCGCACGCTGAAACACTGGCAGCGGGCCTGCAGGCGACGGGTCAGCGATCCCCTGTCGCCGAGCCAGGGGCGATAGCCGCCCGCCCGCGGTAGAGTGTCACGCCAGATTCTCAAGCCCATTGTTCGTCGTCGCCATCATGGAATGCACATTATCGCCAATCGGCGCGGCCGGAAGAACTGTGCGCTGAAAATCGCGCAAGCGGCAGCCGTCCGCCTGGGCGGCTGCCGCGGTGAACGGCTTAAAATGCCTGGCCTGGCGCCAGATAACGGTTGGCCTCTTGCATCAGGGTGCGCATCACCTGCGCGGCGATGCCGATGCCGCCGGCCGCCATGTTACCCATTGCGTCCATCATCTGCGCGTTGCCCGGGGCGCAGGCGGCGCCGCCCTCGGCCCTGGCAACGGGCACAGCGCAGGCCGGGCGATCACCCTGGCCGCCGGCGCAGGGCGGGGTGGCCGCACCGGCCATGCAGGGCCCCATACCGGCCTCAGCCGTGCCCGTTGCCAATAGGCCGGAAACGGCCAGGACGCGGAAGGATTTGAGCAGTGTTCGATTTTTCATGGCATGACTCCTTGGTCAAAGAACCCCGCGGAAAAGTGCGGGTGCAATCAAGGTAAGCGGCCGCTGTAAGCGCCAGGTTTCCGCGGATTGGTACAAATGTAAGGGAGTGTTTCAACATCGGGGCATGCCGCAGATTGCATCGACGGGGGACGACGCCTGATCTAACATCGGGGTCATTCTCTTAAGGCGGTGAGCGGCATGGTGAAACTCCCCCGTATTCGTTACCTGCTATTGGCACTGGCCGTGCTGGCCGGCGCAATCCTGGCCGCGCGTGCCGTGCTGCTCGGCAAGGCGGTCAAAACCGTTACCGTGACACGCCAGGCCATTACCGAAACGGTCATTTCCAGCGGCCGGGTGATTACGCCCGAGCGCATCGAGCTGGGGTCGGAACTGGTGGGCAATGTGGTCGCCGTGCCGGTTGAGGAGGGGACGCATGTCACGGCCGGGCAGGTGCTGGTCCGGCTCGATGACGGCGAACAGCGGGCGAGTCTGGAGCAGGCCCGGCGCAGCGTCGACGAAGCGGACGCCCGGCTGTGGGAGCTGAAGCAGGTGAGCCGGCCGGTGGCGGAGCAGGCCCTGGCCCAGGCTGAGGCCAACCTGGCCCTGGCCGGCAGTGAATACGAGCGCGCGCGCCAACTGACGATGGCGGGTTTCTACAATCGCTCCCGCCTTGAGGAGGCGCGGCGCGCGCTCGATGCCGCCCGCGCCAATCGTGAGGCGGCGGCGGCGCAGGTGCGCGGCAGCCGCGACGACGGCGCCGAGGGTCAGCTTGCCCGCGCCCGCCAGGCCCAGGCCCGCGCCGCCCTCGAACTGGCCCGTGCCCGTCAGGCCAATACCGTCATCCGCGCGCCGGCGGCCGGCGTGCTGGTGCGCAAATATGTGGAGGCCGGCGACATCGTCACCCAGGGCAAGAAGCTCATCGAACTGGCGGCCGACGGCGAGACTCAGCTCGTGCTGCAGATCGATGAGATGAACCTGGGCCGGCTGGCCGTCGGGCAGAAGGCCAGCGTCTTGGCCGATGCCTATCCCGGCCGCGACTTCCCGGCCGAAATCTTTTTTATCGCGCCGATCGTCGATGCGCAGAAAGGCTCGGTGGAGGTGAAGTTGCGGGTGCCCCGGCCGCCGGCCTTCCTCAAGCCGGACATGACTGTATCGGCGGAGATCGAGGTGGGACATCGTGCCGCCGCCCTGACCCTGCCCAGCGACGCGGTCCATGACGCTGCCGGGGCCCAACCCTGGGTGCTGGTCGTCGCCGCCGGCAGGGCGACACGGCGCCCTGTCAGGCTGGGCCTGCGCGGTACCGGCCAGGTGGAAATCGTGGATGGTCTGGCGGCCGGTGAGCCAGTGATCCTGACCACCGCCGCCATCGGCGAAGGCCAGCGGGTGCGGGCCGGCCACTGAACATGCCGTTCGAACTGATCCTGGCCCTGCGCTTCCTGCGCGCCGGTCACGCCCAGACGGCGCTCATCATTGCCGGCACGACGGTGGGCGTGGCGGTGATCATCTTCATCACCGCCCTGATCAACGGCCTGCAGGACAGCCTGGCGGCGCGCACCCTGTCCACCCAGGCCCATATCACCCTGCGCGCGCCGGATGATGCGCCCAGTCCGGTGCTGGCGCGGGCCGGGCGGGCACTGGCGGCCCATGTCGAAGCCCGTGTCCAGCGGCTGCGGGCCATCGATCAGTGGCAGCGGGTGTTCCGCGAGTTGCCGGCGCAGCCGCATGTGGTGGCCACTTCCGCCATGACCACGGGCTCCGGTTTCGCCAGCCGCGGCAGCGCCAGCAAGGCCATCGCCATCGTCGGCGTCGAGCCGGAGCGCTATGCCCGCATCGTGCCCATCCCCGACAAGCTGGTGGCGGGCCGCTTTCGCATCGGTCCGGGCGAAGCGGCGATCGGCACCGAGCTGGCCAAGGACCTGGGCGCCACCTTGGGCGACCGTATCCGGGTGCACAGCAGCGAGGACCGCGACGACGTCTTCCTGGTGACCGGCCTGTTCGACCTGGGGGTGAAGGACCTCAACCGCCGCTGGGTCATCATGCCGTTGCGCAGCGCCCAGAGCCTGCTCGACCTGCCCGGCGGCGTCACCCACATCGATATCACCGTGGACGACATCTTCGTCGCCGAGCAGGTGGCGCAACGCCTGGCCGCGCAGACGGGGCTGACGGCGGAGAGCTGGATGGCCATCAATACGCAATTGCTTACCGCCTTCAAGAACCAGACCATGACCACGCGCACCGTGCGTGTGTTCCTGATACTCATCGTCGCCCTGGGTATCGCCAGCGTGCTGGTGGTGTCGGTGGTGCAGAAGCAGCGCGAGATCGGCATCCTGCGCGCCATTGGCGCCTCGCGCCCGCGCATCATGCGGGTCTTTCTCATCCAGGGCGGCGTCGTCGGCGCCGCCGGCGCGCTCCTGGGCTCGGCCCTGGCGGCGCTGATGGTCTATGGCGCCTCGTTCGCCCTGCGTCAGGAGGACGGTTCGCCGCTTCTGACAGGCCAGATCGATCTCTCTTATTACCTCAGCGCCGCCGCCGTGGCGGTGCTGACCGGTCTCTTTGCCGCCCTGGCGCCGGCCCGCAGCGCGGCCAAACTCGATCCGGTGGAGGCCATACGCTATGGCTGAAGCGGCAACCGAGGTGCTGCGGCTGCAGGGCATCCGCAAGTCCTACAACGAGGGCACGCCGGTGGAGGCCGAGGTGCTGCACGGCATCGATCTACGCCTTGCCCACGGTGAGTTCGTGGCTCTGATCGGGCCCTCCGGCTCCGGCAAGAGCACCTTGCTGCACATCATCGGTCTGCTGGAACGGCCGAGCCGCGGCACCATCCATATCGACGGCCGGGAGATCGGCCAGCTCGAAGAAACGGAATTGACCGAACTGCGTGGCCGCTACCTGGGTTTCGTCTTTCAGTTCCACCATCTGCTGCCCGAATTCACCGCCCTGGAAAACGTCATGATGCCGACATTGATCGGGCGCGGGCATTATGACCAGGCCATGCGCCAGCGTGCCCGCTGGCTCCTCGGCCGCGTCGGCCTGGCCAATGCCCTGGACAAGAAGCCGTCCGCGCTGTCCGGGGGGATGCAGCAACGCGTCGCCATCGCCCGCGCACTCGCCATGAACCCGCCACTGGTGCTGGCCGACGAGCCGACCGGGAACCTGGATACGCACAGTGCCGACGACATACTGCAACTGTTGCGCGATTTCAACCGGGATGAGGGGACCGCCTTTCTCATCGTCACGCACGACCCAGGTCTCGCCGGCCGCTGCGACCGACGGATCGAACTGGTGGACGGGCAGGTGGTGGGGCAAGGGACGACGACGCCATGAGCAATCGCAGCATAGGTTTCTTCGAGACCCAGTACCGTAAGCAGGTGGTGGCGGCCGAATACGCCCTCAACCCCTTTGAACAGGCTGCGCTTCCCTTCCTGGGCGGCGAGGTGCTGGATCTGGGTTGCGGACTCGGCAACCTCGCCATCGCCGTCGCCCGCGCCGGCGGCAGGGTGACGGCCCTGGACGGCAGCGCCACCGCCATCGCCCGCATCGGCGAGGTGGCGGCCCGCGAAGGGCTGTCGATCGAGGCCCGCAAGGCCGATCTGGCGCATTACCGCATCGATCGCGACTACGACGGCATCGTCTCTATCGGCCTTTTGATGTTTTTTCCGGAAAGCCTGGCCAGGGCCAGGCTGGCCGATATCCGCAATCACGTGCGGCCGGGCGGCTATGCGGTGGTGAACGTGCTCACCGTCGGCACCACCTATCTGGACATGTTTCAGCCGGAGCATTACTACCTGTTCGCGCCGGGTGAGGCGGCCGCGGCCTTCGCCGGCTGGTCTATCCTGCTCGACCGGCGGGAAGTCTTCCCGGCGCCGGGCAATACGCTCAAGGTCTTCGATACGGTGGTCGTGCGCCGGCCGCCTGGTCAATCCGCCAGGAAGTCCTTGCGCAACCGTTCCAGTTCGGCCCTGTAACGTTCGGCGTCGCCATAGTCGAAGAATTTGGGGTAGTGGCGGTGGCTGTCGGCCAGCTGGCGGGCGTGTTTGATCGGGCACCAGTATTGCTCGGTGCGGGCGACGATCTCTTTGGCATACGCCATCAGACCGTTGGCATAGCTGCAATAGGCACAGTTGAGCCGCTCCACCGCGTTGAGATAGGGCAGCGACTCACGGTCGAAGACGAAGTGGTTGGCGCGTTTCACCTTTGGGATGTCGTAGACCGGGAAACAGACCGCCTGATACACGCTCACTGTCAGATCGAGCAGCAGCAGCGGCAGAATAAAACTGTAAATGAGTGGCGCGGTAAGCAGAAACAGCGGCGGGGCGTTCAGGATGTAGCGCAGCGAACCGATGCGCAGTCGCTTGTGCAGGGCCAGAATTTCCTGCTCGAAAAAGACACGGCGATTTTCCAGACGGTAGCGGAACTGTGCCCGCTTGCTTTCCAGGTCCGCCTCCACCTCGGCCTGGAGTTCGCGGATTTTTCTCATCAATTCATCGATTTTTGCGTTCATCGCCGGCCTCCACAATGTTTCCCGGTCGATTAAGAGCCGGGTGCCGGCTGGCGTCAAGTCGGCAGGGATGGTAATAAGGCGGCATGACTGTCGCGCCCGTCGTGCTCATCACCGGCTGCTCTTCCGGCATCGGCCTGACCGTGGCCCATGGACTCAGGGCGCGCGGCTGGCGGGTGTTGGCGACGGCGCGCCGGGCCGAGGACGTGGCCCGGCTGAACGCGGCCGGACTGGAGAGCCTGGTCCTCGATCTCGATGATTCCGTCAGCCTGCGGGCGGCCTTCGCCGAGGCGATGCGCCGCACGGGTGGCCGCCTCGATGCCTTGTTCAACAACGGTGGTTTCGGCCAGGTCGGGGCGGTGGAGGATCTCACCCGCGCCGCCCTGCGCGAGCAGTTCGAGACCAATTTGTTCGGCTGGATAGAGCTGACCAATCTCGCCATCCCCATCATGCGCCGGCAGGGTCATGGCCGCCTCGTCATGAACGGCTCGGTGCTCGGCTACGCCGCTTTCGCCTACCGCGGGGCCTACAACGCCGTCAAGTTCGCGCTGGAGGGGATCACCGACACCCTGCGTCTCGAACTCGCCGGCAGCGGCATCCATGTCGCCCTGATCGAGCCGGGTCCCATCGTCTCGCGTTTCCGGGAAAACTGCCTGCCGCATTTCGAGCGCCACATCGCCTGGCAAACCAGCCTCCACCGAGCGCAATACGAGGCGCAGCGGGCCCGTCTCCACAAACCGGGAGCGGCGGCGCCTTTCACCCTACCGCCGGAGGCGGTGCTGGCGAAGGTGATCCACGCTTTGGAAAGCCCGCGTCCACGCTGCCGCTATCCGGTCACGGCGCCGGCCGTGGCGTTTTGGTGGCTGCGCCGCCTGCTGCCGGTACGGGCCATGGACTGGGTGCTGACGCGCGCCTCGGGCGGCGGCAAACGGTAGTAAAATGCCGCCGACTTCAGCCATCGAGCCGGCCATTCCATGCGCATCCTGCTTAGCAACGACGACGGTTACTTTGCTCCCGGCCTGGCAGTCCTGGCGGCGACCTTGTCCGCGCACGGCCACTGGGTGACGGTGGTGGCCCCGGAGCGCGACCGCAGCGGCGCCAGCAATTCACTGACCCTGGATAGGCCGCTCATGGTGCGGCGGGCGCCGTCCGGCTTCCAGTACGTCAACGGCACGCCCACGGATTGCGTGCATCTGGCGGTGACCGGGCTACTGCCGGAGCTGCCGGAAATGGTGATTTCCGGCATCAATCACGGCGCCAACATGGGCGACGACACGGTCTATTCCGGCACCGTGGCGGCAGCCACCGAGGGCTTCCTGCTAGATATCCCCGCCGTCGCCGTCTCGCTCGCCAACATCCAGGGCGAGCATTTCCAGACGGCGGCCGATTTCATCGCCGGTCTGGTCGAGCGTTTCGCCACACGCCCCCTGCCGCAGCCGGTGCTGCTCAACATCAATGTGCCGGACGTGCCGACAACGGCCATCGAGGGGATCGAGGTCACCCGCCTGGGGCGCCGGCACAAGGCGCAGGACACGGTCAAAACGGTGAACCCGCGGCAGCAGCTCATGTATTGGGTCGGGGCGGCGGGCGCCGCCCAGGATGCCGGGCCGGGCACGGACTTCCTGGCCGTGAGCCGCAACCGTATCTCCATCACGCCGTTGCAGCTGGACCTGACGCATTACCCCCAGATGGGCACGATGGCGGACTGGCTCGGATTATGACTCACCTCAGCGGCATCGGCATGACCTCGCTGCGCACCCGCGCGCGCATGATCGATCGTCTGCATGAGCAGGGCATCAAGAGCCCGCTGGTGCTGGAGGCCATGGCGGCGGTGCCGCGCCACCTGTTTCTGGAAGAGGCGGTGCGGGACCGCGCCTATGAGAATACGCCGCTGCCCATAGGCGAAGGCCAGACCATCTCCAGCCCTTACACGGTGGCGCGCAGTTGCGAGCTGGCCAGTCACGGCAAGACCATGGAGATCGTGCTGGAGATCGGCGGCGGCAGTGGTTACCAGGCGGCGGTGCTGGCCCGTCTGGCAAAAAAGGTGGTGAGCCTGGAGCGCATCACCCGGCTGGTCGGCAAGGCCCGCCATACCTTGCGGGAACTGCGTATCAACAATGTGTTGATCAAGAATGCCGACGGCAGTCTCGGCTATCCGGCCGGCGCGCCTTACGACGCCATCGTCGTGGCCGCGGCCATGCCCTTCATCCCGGATGCGCTCAAGGCACAACTGAAACCCGGCGGCCGCCTGGTGGCGCCGGTGGGGCGCGGCGACAACCAGCGCCTGATGATGGTCGAGGCACGGGCGAACGGTTATACCGAGCGCGACCTGGAAGTGGCGAAGTTCGTGCCGCTGCTGCCGGGGGTGGCCTGATGGGGCCGCGGCGCCCGCCTTGCCCAGGCAAGCCTTGGTTGCGCAAACATAGTAGAATCCTACCGGTTGCCGATCTGTGTCGATCTTGAGTGATTTGCCCGCGTGGCCGGGCTGAGGACGCAAGCATGCAGGAAGACGAATTCGTCGAACCGGACGAGCTGGTGCCTGTCCCTGCGGACAGCGAGAACGCCGAGAATGACCTGGTTGTGCCCGAGGCGGTGGGCGTCGACGACGAGACCCATGACGTCACCCAGATGTACCTGAACGAGATCGGCCGCGAGTCGCTGCTGACCCCAGGAGAAGAGCGTGCCCTCGCCGAGCGGGTGCGGCGGGGCGATTTCGCGGCGCGGCAGCAGATGATCGAGCACAATCTGCGGCTGGTGGTGAACATCGCCAAGCATTACCTCAATCGTGGCCTGACCCTGCTGGATCTGATCGAGGAGGGTAATCTCGGGCTCATGCATGCTCTCGAAAAATTCGAGCCGGAGCGAGGCTTTCGCTTTTCCACCTACGCGACCTGGTGGGTACGGCAGAACATCGAGCGGGCCATCATGAACCAGTCACGTACCATCCGCCTGCCGGTGCACGTCATCAAGGAACTGAACGTCTACCTGCGTGCCAAGCGCCATCTCGAGGCGCACGGCATGGCCGACGCGGGGGCGGAGGAGATCGCCGCCCTGACCGGCCACCCGGTCGAGGATGTGCGCCGGATCCTGCGGCTCAACGACCACATGGCGTCCCTCGACGCCCCCCTCGACATTGATCCCAGCCTGTCCATCGGCGAGGCCATTGCCGACGAGAATTCAGAGATACCCGAGGAGTTGTTGCAGACCTTCGAGGTCGAACAGTATGTCCATGAATGGCTGGGCGAGCTGTCCGACAAGCACCGCTGGGTCATCGAGCGGCGTTTCGGCTTCAGCGGCTGCGATATCGCCACCCTGGAGGATCTGGCCGAGCACCTGGGCGTCACCCGCGAGCGGGTCCGGCAGATACAGCTGGAGGGGTTGCAGATACTCCGCCGGCTCCTCCACCGCAAGGGTGTCGCCAAGGACGGCCTGCTTTGAGACTGCCCTGGGCCGAGATCGACACCGTCCTGCTGGACATGGACGGCACCTTGCTCGACCTCAATTTCGACAATCATTTCTGGCAGGTCTACGTGCCCGAGAAGTTTGCCCAACGGCACGGCTTGTCGGTGCCGGCGGCGCGCGCCGAGTGCGTCCGCCGCTACCAGGCAAAGGCCGGCACGCTCGACTGGTATTGCGTAGACTACTGGACAAAGACGCTGGGCCTCGACATCGCCAGCCTCAAGGAAGAGCTGGCGCATCTCATCGTGGTCCATCCGGATGTGCGCGAGTTTCTGGCGGCAGTGCGGCACTGTGGCAAGCGGGTGATGCTGGTGACCAACGCCCACCACAAGTCGCTCACCCTGAAGATGCGGCGCACCGGTCTCGATGCCCATTTCGATGCCATCCATTCATCCCACGGCTACGGCATCGCCAAGGAAGACCCGCTGTTCTGGGGGGCCTTGCGCCAGGCCGATCCTTACCGTCCCGAACGCACCCTGCTGGTAGATGACAGCCTGCCGGTGCTGCGCGCGGCCGCCCATTATGGCATTGGCCATTTGCTGGCCATCGATCAACCGGATGCCAGCCAGCCGCCCAGGGCCGCGGGCGAGTTCCGGTCCGTACACCGCTTTTCCGAAATCATGCCTTCAGGCCAGCCGTCATGACCCATCCCCTGACCCCCCGTGACATGCAGGCGCTGCGCCGCTGCCATCTCTTTTCCGGCCTGGAGCCGGACCAGTATGAGGACGTCATGTCCCATGCCGGCGTGGTCGAGCTGGCGGCGGGCCAGATGTTGTTCGCCATGGGCGACCCGGTGGAGGTGTTTTATTGGGTCAGCGAGGGCCTCATCCGCCTCTACCGCAGCTCGCCCCAGGGCGACGAGAAGGTCATCGAACTGGTCGGTCCCGGGCGCGCCTTTGCCGAGGCCGCTCTCTTCATGGGCGGCCATTATCCGGTCAATGCCGCCGCCCAGCTTCCCTCCCGGCTGATCGCCATCGAAGGCGCCGGGTTCAAGTCCTGGCTGGCGCAGGATGTTTCCCGCTGCTTCCGCCTTCTGGCCGGGATGAGCGCCCGCCTGCACAAACTGGTCGACGAGATCGATCGCCTCACCCTGATGAAGGGAACCGACCGGCTGCTGCAGTATCTGCTCGACCGCTCCGATCCCGACGAGAGCGGCCGGATGGTGGTGGAACTGGAGGCCCCCAAGCAGGTCATCGCCTCCCGCATCGGGGTCAAGCCGGAGACCCTGTCGCGCCTGCTGCACAAATTGTCCGACCTCGGCTACATCGAGATCAAGGATCACAAGCTCTGTATCCGCGACAGCGAGAAGCTCAGGCAGGCGAGCTTCGACTGAGCGCCGACCCGCCGCGCGGGCAGTCAGACTTCGATGATCAGTGCAGCCGCCACCCGGCGGCCATCGGCAGCGAGGATGTTGTAGGTGCGGCAGGCGGCGCCGGTATCCATCGATTCCAGACCGACGCCGGCGTTCACCAGGTCACCGTAGAGGGCGGCGGGCGGCAGGCGATGGCGCCGCCCGGTGCCGAGCAGCACCAGTTCCGGTCCATATTGCAGCAACTGGGTCAGATGCGCCGCCGTCAGCGCGGAGAAGGCCGGCACCGGCCAGTCCGTGATGGCGTCCGGCAGCAGGATGAGACTGTCCTGGTGGCGCTGTTCCCTGATCTGTATGTAATTGTCGCCATAGGCCGCGATCAGATTGATGCCGGTGGGATTGGAGAGATGCAGCTTCATGGCGTGTGTGACGGGTTCCGTAGTGATGTGTGGGTGCGGTTTGCCGGAAAAATGGGGCGTCGGGTAAGATTACACGCTTTATCGAGAAATTCAGGCGCCACCATGCACGCATTGCCGACAACTTTCACCCTCATTGCCCATCGGGCCAAGCGGAAGGCATGACGTGAGCGCCGGCAAACGATCGAGAAAGCTCCACATGCGCCCGCTGAAGAAATCCGCCAAGCTCGCCAATGTCTGTTACGACATCCGTGGACCGGTGATGGCGCGCGCCCGGCAGTTGGAGGAGGAGGGCCATCGCATCCTCAAGCTCAATATCGGCAATCTGGCGCCGTTCGGTTTCGACGCGCCGGAGGAGATCGTCCAGGACGTCATCCGCAACCTGCCCGACGCCGCCGGTTATTGTGACTCCAAGGGTCTGTTCTCGGCGCGCAAGGCGATCATGCACGAAACCCAGCGCATCGGCATCAAGGGGGTGCAGATCGAGGACATCTATATCGGCAACGGCGTCTCCGAATTGATCGTGATGACCATGCAGGCACTGCTCGACGCCGGTGACGAGGTGCTGCTGCCGGCGCCCGACTATCCGCTGTGGACTGCCGGCGTCACCCTGGCCGGCGGCACGCCGCGCCATTACCTGTGCGACGAGGGCGCGGGCTGGCTGCCCGACCTGGACGACATCCGCGCCAAGATCACGGCCAAGACCAAGGCCATCGTCATCATCAACCCGAACAACCCGACTGGCGCGCTCTATCCCGATGATCTTCTCAAGGAACTGATCGAGATCGCCCGCCAGCATCAACTGGTGATCTGTGCCGACGAGATCTATGACAAGATGCTCTATGACGGCGGCAGACATACACCGCTGGCTTCACTGGCAGACGATGTGCTGTTTATGACCTACAACGGCCTGTCAAAGAACTATCGCTCCTGCGGCTACCGCGCCGGTTGGGTGGTGGTCTCCGGCGAGAGCCGCCACGCCGGCGATTTTCTCGAAGGCCTGACCATGCTGGCCTCGATGCGGCTTTGCGCCAACGTGCCGGCGCAACATGCCATCCAGACCGCTCTGGGCGGCTATCAAAGCATCCAGGAGTTGGTGGCGGCGGACGGCCGCCTCACCCGCCAGCGCGATCTCGCCTGGGGAATGCTCAACGCCATGCCCGGCGTGTCCTGCGTCAAGCCCAAGGCGGCGCTGTATCTGTTCCCGCGCCTGGACCCCAAGGTCTACATGATCCAGAACGACCAACAGTTCGTGCTGGAGCTGCTGGAAGAGGAAAAGGTGCTGGTGGTTCAGGGCAGCGGCTTCAACTGGCCCAATCCGGACCATTTCCGGGTGGTGTTTCTGCCGCACGAAGAGGTGCTGCGCGAGGCCTTCCAGCGCCTGGAGCGGTTTCTGGACGGCTACCGCAAACGCCACGCAAACTGATCAACCGACTGAAATAACACTCATGAAACCCATCAACGTAGGCCTGCTGGGCATAGGCACCGTCGGCGGCGGCACCTGGACCGTGCTGACGCGCAACCAGGAAGAGATCGTGCGGCGGGCGGGCCGGTCGATACGCATCACCTTCGTCGCCGACCGCGACCTCGACCATGCCCGCCGTGTGACCGGCGGCGCGGCGCGGCTGACCGACGATGCCTATGCCGTGGTGAACGACCCCGACATCGACATCGTCGTCGAGCTGATTGGCGGCTATACCGTAGCCCGCGACCTGGTCATGCGGGCCATCGCCAACGGCAAGCACGTGGTCACCGCCAACAAGGCGCTGCTTGCCGTGCATGGCAACGAAATCTTCGCCGCCGCCCAGAAGAAGGGCGTCATTGTCGCCTTCGAGGCGGCCGTGGCCGGCGGCATCCCCATCATCAAGGCGCTGCGCGAGGGGCTCACCGCCAACCGCATCCAGTGGATCGCCGGCATCATCAACGGCACCACCAACTTCATACTGTCGGAGATGCGCGACAAGGGACTTCCCTTCGTCGATGTGCTGGCCGAGGCACAGCGGCTGGGTTATGCCGAGGCCGACCCCACCTTCGACATCGAGGGCGTGGACGCGGCCCACAAGGCCACGCTCATGGCCGCCATCGCCTTCGGCATCCCGATCCAGTTCGACAAGGCCTATATCGAGGGCATCACCCGGCTGGAAGCCACGGATATCCGCTACGCCGGGCAGTTGGGCTATCGTATCAAGCTATTGGGCATCACCAAGCGCCGGTCCGCCGGCGTCGAGCTCAGGGTGCACCCCACCCTGATTCCGGCCAAGCGCCTGATCGCCAATGTGGAAGGGGCGATGAATGCCGTGCTGGTAGAGGGCGATGCCGTCGGCGCCACGCTTTATTACGGCAAAGGCGCCGGTGCCGAGCCGACCGCCAGTTCGGTGATCGCCGATCTGGTGGACATCACCCGCCTTTCCACCGCCGATCCGCACCATCGGGTACCGCACCTGGCCTTCCAGCCGGACCAGCTCACCGATCTGCCGGTGCTGCCCATCGATGAGGTGGAAACGGCCTACTACCTGCGTATGCGCGCCGCCGACAAGCCGGGTGTGCTGGCCGACATCACCCGCATCCTGGCCGATCTCGCCATTTCCATTGAAGCCATGTTGCAGCACGAGCCGGCCGAGGGCGAGGAACAGACCGACATCGTCCTGCTCACCCATGTTGCCAAAGAAAAAGGCATCAACGCCGCCATCGCCCGCATCGAGGCACTGGCCGCCATCAACGGCAAGGTGACCCGCATCCGCATGGAGGCTCTGAACGGTTGATCGGCGTGCGGGGTCGCCCCGCGACTAGCCAAGAGGTATGCATGAAATACGTCAGCACGCGGGGCCAGGCCCCCACCTTGTCTTTCTCGGAAATACTGCTGGGCGGGCTCGCCCCGGATGGTGGGCTCTACCTGCCGCAGTCCTATCCCCGCTTTTCCGCCGCCGAGCTGTCTGTCCTGCGCGCCATGGACTATCGGCAACTGGCCTATGCCATTCTTTCCAGACTCGCTGACGACATCCCCGCTGCCGATCTCAAGGGCCTCATTGACCAGACCTACCGCGTCGATGCCTTCGGCCATGGTCGTCCGGACTCGGACTTCAGCCAGATCGCGCCGGTGCGGCGGCTGGAACAAGGACTTTACCTACTGGAGCTGTCCAACGGCCCGACCCTGGCCTTCAAGGACATGGCCATGCAACTGCTCGGCAATCTGTTCGAGTACGCGCTGGAGCGTTCGGGCCGCGACATCAACATACTCGGCGCCACCTCGGGCGACACCGGCTCCGCCGCCGAATATGCCATGCGCGGCAAAAAGAATATCCGCGTCTTCATGCTGTCGCCGCTGGAGGGCATGACGCCATTCCAGCAGGCGCAGATGTATAGCCTGCAAGACCCGAACATCCACAACCTGGTGATCCGCGGCGTCTTCGACGATTGCCAGGACATGGTCAAGGCGGTCTCCAACGACCTCAAGTTCAAGACCGACTACCGCATCGGCGCCGTCAACTCCATCAACTGGGCACGGGTGGCGGCGCAGGCCATCTACTATTTCAAGGCCTATTTCGCCGTCACCGCCGATAATTCCCAGGAGGTCTCCTTTGCCGTGCCCTCGGGCAACTTCGGCAACGTCTGCGCCGGCCACATCGCCCGCATGATGGGATTGCCCATCCGGCGGCTGATCGTCGCCAGCAACGAGAACGATGTCCTCGACGAATTCTTCCGCACCGGCGTTTATCGCCCGCGCCGCGCCGCCGAGACCCGGCACACCTCGAGCCCTTCGATGGACATCTCCAAGGCCTCCAACTTCGAGCGCTTCATCGCCGATCTCACCGGCCGCGACGCGGCCAGGGTGCGGCAGCTCTGGTCCGCGGTCGATCGTGGCGAGGCCTTCGATCTCAAGCCCGGCGGCCTGTTCGAGCGGGTGCGCGAGTACGGCTTCGTGTCCGGCCGTAGCTGTCACGCCGACCGACTGGCCACCATCCGCAAGATATGGGAGAACCATGGCGTGATGATCGACCCGCACACCGCCGATGGCATGAAGGTCGGTCTCGAACACCGCGAGGCCGGCGTTCCCCTGGTCTGTCTGGAAACCGCCCTGCCGGCCAAGTTCGAGGCGGCCATTGTCGAGGCCCTGGGACGGAGGCCGCAACGTCCGGCCGGGCTGGAGGATCTGGAAAGCCTGCCACAGCGTTATGAAGTGCTGGATGTGAATGTTGCGGCGGTGAAAGCGGTCATAGCGGCGCACGCCAACGACTGATACGGTCACTATGCCGCGCCACGCATTCATCCGCCTGCTGCTCTTGCTCGGCCTCGGCCTGTTGGCCTTGGGCGGTGTTCAGGCTTTCTGGAACGACGGCGCCGGGAAGGCGCCGGGGATGGTGCACCTGGCCGGTCTGCCGGAGGAAGCGAAACAGACCTTGGCGCGCATCAAACAGGGCGGGCCGTACCCTTATGCCCGCGACGGCATCGTCTTTTACAATCGGGAAAACCGCCTGCCGGCGAAACCGCGCGGCTACTACCACGAGTACACCGTGCCCACGCCGGGCGTGCGCGACCGGGGCGCCCGCCGCCTCATCGCCGGGCGGGCGGGCGAGTATTACTACAGCCCGGACCATTACCGCAGCTTCTGGAGAATACGCGAATGAACTCCCGCCGCGTTGTCCTGGCGGACATACTGGGCCATGCCGAGCGCAATGGCCTTTATCGTTTTCCCGACGCTGAGCCCATGGCGGCGGCCGTCCGCCTGCCCGGCCGTCAACTGACCAACAAGATGGCGATGATCGACGCCGTGGCCGATGCCTTGGCCTTCCCCGATTATTTCGGCCGCAATTGGGATGCGCTGGAGGAATGCCTGCTCGACCTCTCCTGGCGTCCCGGCAGCCTGGTCCTGCTCATCGACAACGCGCAGGTGCCGGAACAGCGGGCGCCGGCAGACTGGCGCGAGTTCCTGGAGATACTGCATGACGCGGCCCGTTTCTGGAAAAAAGAGGGCCGCGTTTTTTCGGTCTTTTTGCAAGGCAGCCATGCGGCCTGGCCGCGGGTGGAGCCAGTGTGATCAGGCTGATGGCCTACCTCTGGGCCTCGCCAAACAGCCTGATGGGGCTGTTCCTGGCATTGCTGGCTTTGCCCGGCGGCCGCGGCGTATGGCGGCAAGGGGTGTTCGAGGTGGCGGGTGGCTGGCTGCCCCGTCTGCTGGGCCGTGAGATCGAGGCCATCACCCTGGGACATGTCATCCTCGGCCGCGATGCCGGCCGGCTGGAGATATGGCGCGAGCATGAGCGCCGGCATGTGCGGCAATACGAATATCTGGGGCCGCTGTTCCTGCCAGCTTACCTCGGCCTCGCTCTCCACGCGGCATTGCGCGGCCGCCACCCCTACCGCGATCACCTGCTGGAGCGCCACGCCGGGCTGGCGGGGACAGAAACTTGCCGCGGACGCAGATAAACTCGGCCAGCCTACCGGGTGCAAGGCACGAAGCGCATCGATAGATCCACGGCCCGTATGTGCTTGGTGAGGCCGCCGACGGAGATGCGGTCGACGCCGGTTTCGGCGACCGCGCGCACGTTTTCCATGGTGATGCCGCCGGAGGCCTCCAGTTCGGCGCGGCCTGCGGTCAGCCGCACCGCCTGACGCAGCATTCCCAGGTCGAAGTTGTCGAGCAGGATGAGGCGGGCCCCGGCGCCCAGGGCTTCGGCCAGTTGGGCCAGGGTTTCCACCTCGATCTGCAGGCTCGCACCGGCGGGCGCCTGGGCCTGGGCCTGCGCCAGGGCGGCGCCTACCCCGCCAGCGGCGGCGATGTGGTTCTCCTTGATGAGCAGACCGTCGTAAAGCCCCATGCGCTGGTTTTCGCCGCCGCCGCAACGCACGGCGTATTTTTGCGCCTGCCTGAGTCCGGGCAGGGTCTTGCGGGTGTCGTAGATGCGGGCACGGGTACCGGCGATCGCCGCGACGTAACGGCGCGTGACCGTCGCCACGCCGGACAGGGTTTGCAGGAAATTGAGTGCCGGGCGTTCGGCCGTCAACAGCGCCCTGGCATTGCCTCCGATCCTGCACAACGTCTGGCCGGCCTGCACCGCCTCGCCATCCTGCACCCGCCAGTCGAGTTCGACTTGCGGGTCGAGCCGCCTGAATACCGCGTCGAACCAGGGCCGGCCAGCCAATACGGCGTCCTCGCGGGTGATGACGCGGGCCTGGGCGCTGCTTTCCGCCGGGATCAGCCGGGCGGTCAGGTCGCCTTGCAGACCTTTTGCCCAAAGGCTGCCCAGATCCTCCGCCAGGGCGGCGTCTATATTGGTGTTGATGGTGGCTTTCGGTGGTTGCATCTAATGTCTCCTCGAACCCTCCTGCATTTTACCGTGGTTGAAATTGCCGGCCTTCCCCCCATCTCCGGGTCAAGTAACCATTGGAGTCCATCATGCGTTTCGACAAACTGACCACGCCCTTCCAGTCCGCCATCCAGGAGGCCCAGAGCCTCGCGGTGGGCAACGACAACCCCACCATCGAGCCTTTGCACGTGCTCGCTGCCCTGATCAACCAGGAGGACGGTTCCGCCAAGGCCATACTGCAGCGCGCCGGGGTGCGGGTGCCGGCCCTGGTCACAGGTATCCAGCAGGCCCTCGACCGCCTGCCCAAGGTGGAAGGCCACGGCGGCGAGGTCAGCCTCTCCCGCGACCTGGACAGGCTCTTCAACCTGACCGACAAGGCGGCCCAGAAGCGCGGCGACGCCTACATCGCCTCGGAGTTGTTCCTGCTCGCCTGTCTGGAAGACAAGGGCGAGGCCGGCAAGCTGCTCAAGGAGCACGGCGCCACCGCCCAGGCCCTCGCCGCCGCCATCGAAGCCGTGCGCGGCAGCGACAACGTCAACTCGCAAGAGGCCGAGGGCCAGCGCCAGGCCTTGTCCAAGTACACCCTGGACCTGACCGAGCGCGCGCGCCAGGGCAAGCTCGACCCGGTGATCGGCCGTGACGACGAGATCCGCCGCGCCATCCAGGTACTGCAACGGCGCACCAAGAACAACCCAGTGCTGATCGGGGAACCGGGCGTGGGCAAGACCGCCATCGTCGAGGGCCTGGCCCAGCGCATCGTCAACGGCGAGGTGCCGGAGACCCTGAAGGGCAAGCGCGTCCTGGTCCTGGACATGGCCGGCCTGCTGGCCGGGGCCAAGTACCGGGGCGAGTTCGAGGAGCGCCTGAAATCGGTGTTGAAGGAAGTGGCCCAGGACGAGGGCCGCATCATCCTGTTCATTGACGAGCTGCACACCATGGTCGGCGCCGGCAAGGCGGAAGGCGCGATCGACGCCGGCAACATGCTCAAGCCTGCGCTCGCGCGCGGCGAATTGCACTGCATCGGCGCAACCACGCTCGACGAATACCGCAAGTACATCGAGAAGGACGCCGCCCTGGAACGCCGCTTCCAGAAGGTGCTGGTGGACGAGCCGACGGTGGAGGCGACCATCGCCATCCTGCGCGGCCTGCAGGAAAAGTACGAGGTCCACCACGGCGTCGAGATCACCGACCCGGCCATCGTCGCCGCGGCCGAGCTGTCGCATCGCTACATCACCGACCGCTTCCTGCCGGACAAGGCCATCGACCTGATCGACGAGGCGGCCAGCCGGATCAAGATGGAGATCGACTCCAAGCCTGAGTCCATGGACAAACTCGACCGCCGGCTGATCCAGCTCAAGATCGAGCGCGAGGCGGTCAGGCGCGAGAAGGACGAGGCTTCGCTGAAGCGGTTGTCGCTGATCGAGGACGAGATCGGCAAGCTGGAGAAGGAATATTCCGACCTGGAAGAGATATGGAAGGCCGAGAAGGCGGTGGTGCAAGGATCACAGCACATCAAGGAAGAGATCGACCAGTTGCGTGCCCAGATGGCTGACCTGCAACGCAAGGGGCTGTTCGACAAGGTGGCTGAGATCCAGTACGGCAAGCTGCCGCAACTGGAGGCGCAACTGAAACAGGCGGAGGCGGCCGGCGAGGGCAAGCGCGAATTCAAGCTGCTGCGGCGCGAGGTCGGCGCCGAGGAGATCGCCGAGGTAGTCTCGCGGGCCACTGGAATACCGGTGTCCAAGATGATACAGGGCGAGCGCGACAAGTTGCTGCAAATGGAAGACCGCATCCACCAGCGCGTGGTCGGCCAGGACGAGGCGGTGCGTGTGGTCGCGGACGCCATCCGCCGTTCGCGCGCCGGTCTGTCCGACCCCAATCGGCCCTACGGCTCCTTTTTGTTCCTCGGCCCCACCGGGGTCGGCAAGACCGAGCTGTGCAAGGCCCTGGCCGAGTTCCTGTTCGACAGCCAGGAGCATATCGTGCGGCTGGATATGTCCGAGTTCATGGAAAAACACTCGGTCGCCCGCCTGATAGGCGCCCCGCCTGGCTATGTCGGCTACGAAGAGGGCGGTTATCTCACCGAGGCGGTGCGGCGCAAGCCTTACAGCGTCATCCTGCTTGACGAGGTGGAAAAGGCCCACCCGGACGTCTTCAACGTGTTGCTGCAAGTATTGGACGACGGCCGCCTCACCGACGGCCAGGGCCGCACCGTGGATTTCCGCAACACCGTGGTGGTGATGACCTCCAACCTGGGCAGCCAGATGATCCAGCAGATGGCCGGTGACGACTATCAGGTCATCAAGCTGGCGGTGATGGCCGAGGTGAAGAACTATTTCCGGCCCGAGTTCGTCAACCGGCTCGATGAAGTCGTGGTGTTCCACAGCCTCGCCGAGACGCATATCGCCGCCATCGCCCGCATCCAGTTGCAGTATCTGGAGAAGCGTCTGGCCAAGATGGAGATGAAACTGGAGGTCAGCGACGTGGCGCTTGCCGAACTGGCCAAGGCCGGCTTCGACCCGATCTACGGCGCAAGGCCGCTCAAGCGCGCCATCCAGCAGGAACTGGAAAACCCGCTGGCCAAGGAAATACTGTCCGGCCGCTTCGCCCCCAAGGAGGTCATCCGGGTCGACGTGCAGGACGGGCGCTTCGTGTTCGAGAACGTGATCGAGGCCGAGGCGGTGTGATTCAAAGTCCGGCAGGCCGTTGGTCTACCGGACTTTGCGGTAACAGGTCCAAGGGCAATCAAGGGGAGAAGCCCGAGGACCGCGACGGCCGGGGTCGGGTTTTTCATTATCACATCAGCGTTCCCCGGCTTTTTCACTGATCTTCAGCCGCCGCCCCGCGGTCAAGGATAAACAAAAGACCAGGGCGGGGCTTCCCGCTTTTTCGTCCGCTTGGGCGGCCCAAGAAAGGGTAATGTCCCCTGTGTCTTCCCTGGGACACCTCGAGAAACCTACGGCGCGCCCGGATTGCTGCGTTGCGCGGTGCACGGAGGCTCACCTGTCAATTTGACAGATATCGCCTCCCGCGCTCCGTGCGCTTTGCGCTCCGGCCGCTGGCTACGGTTTTTCGGGGCGCTTCTCAGAGGTCGCCGTTGGCCGCGGCCCGCATCATTTCGTCGAGGCGTTTATTGATGTCGCTGGCGCCTTTGATCAGTTCGCCGGTCAGGCCGAGTTTTTGCTCATAGCCGGCAACCCAGTCCAGGTTCCAGTCGAGCATCAGCACCCAGATGGCCTTGTCGGCATCTTCCATGACGACGACGCGGCAGGGCAGAAAGACGATGAACTCGGGGCTGAGCTTGAGCAGATCCCGGCCGACCGCGATGTCACAGAAGGAATAGACCTCGATGCGGGGGGCGTCCTTGTCATTCAGGACAGCCTGGAAGTCTTTCCACATCAGGTTCTCGCCCACCTTCTTCATGTTGAGCTGATTGGCGCGCAGAAACAGGGAATCGCGCACGTCGTCGAAACTGAGGCCGGGTTTGGCCTTGTACTTGCGCGCGAAGTAGTTCATGGCGTCCGGCATGCCCATCTTCATGAACCCGGTCATCATGGAAAGGCCCATCTGCATCATCTGGACCTTTTCGGCCTGGTCGATCACCCGGCGCATTTCATAGGGGCGATATACCTTGCCCGGCACCGACTGCATGCTCATCATCATCATGAACGGGTTGGCTTGGTTGAATTGCAGGTAGGGATTGACGGCAGGAGCGACCGGCGCCACGACTGCCGCAGCCGCTTCTGGAGTTGCTGTAGCCGCCGCCGGGGCCGCCGGGGCCGCCGCCGGAGCAGGCGCCGGCAGCGTCACGCCATAAGGCATGGGCAAAATGACCGGGGCCTGCGGCATGGGCGCCATGGGTGTGCCATAGGGCACCAGATAGGGATTGAAGTAGCCCTGGGCTGGCACCATCATCACCGGCGGATAGACCGGGTAGACGGGCATGTCCGCGTTGACTGTGGCCGCTGCCAGGGTGGTCAAGGCAAGCAGCAGGGTGGCGCGACCGTTCATTTTTTCTCCTCCATCCTGGCCGATTCAGGCCAGAAGCTGTTTCAGGACATAGGGCAGGATGCCCCCCGACAGGTAATACTCGACTTCGATGGCCGTGTCCAGACGCAGTCTCAGCGGCACCTTCTGGCTGGCACCATCGGCGCGCTTGATGACCAGCGTCACGTCCTGCTGCGGGGTGATGCCGTTCTCCAGGCCGATGAGATCGAAGCTTTCAGCGCCGGTCAGTCCCAGGCCGGCAGCGTCCAGGCCACCCTCGAACTGCAACGGCAGCACGCCCATGCCGGCGAGATTGGCGCGGTGAATGCGCTCGAAATTCTTCGCCACCACGGCCTTGACGCCGAGCAACTGAGTGCCCTTGGCGGCCCAGTCGCGGGAAGAACCGGTGCCATATTCCTCGCCCGCAAATACCAACAGCGGCACGCCTTCGGCCTGGTACTGCATGGCGGCGCCGTAGATCGACATCCGTTCGCCGTGGTGCAGGGTGACGCCGCCCTCGCTACCGGGGAGCATCAGGTTCTTGATACGGACGTTGGCGAAGGTGCCGCGCATCATGACTTCGTGGTTGCCGCGGCGGGCGCCGTAGCTGTTGAAGTCCTTCTGCGCCACACCGTGCCCGACCAGGTACTTGCCGGCCGGCGCCGCGGCCTTGATGCCGCCGGCGGGGGAGATGTGGTCGGTGGTGACCGAGTCGCCGAAAATGGCCAGTGCCTTGGCGCCGCGGATCGCCGGGTCGGGGGTGGCGGTGGCGGTGAAGAAGGGCGGCTCCTGGATGTAAGTGGAGGCGGTGTCCCACTGGTAGACCTGGCCGGTCGGGGCGGGCACGGCGTCCCACAGCGGGTTGTCGGCGCCGACGTCCTGGTAGATGGCGTAAGCGCCTTTGTCGGCGGCGAATGGGACCAGGGCGGCCACCTCCTCGTTGCTCGGCCAGATGTCCTTGAGGTAGACCGGGCCGTCGCTACCTTGGCCGATGGGCTCGTTGGCCAGGTCGATGTCGACCCGGCCGGCCAGGGCGAAGGCCACCACCAGGGGCGGCGACATCAGGAAGTTGGCCTTGACGTTCTGGTGCACGCGCGCCTCGAAGTTGCGGTTGCCGGACAGCACCGCACAGGCGACCAGATCCTTGTCAAGAATCTCCTTCTCGACCGCCTCGGGCAGCGGGCCGGAGTTGCCGATGCAGGTGGTGCAGCCGTAGCCGACCACGCCGAAGCCGAGCTTTTCCAGATCGTCCAAGAGACCGGCCGCCTTGAGGTATTCGGTCACTGCGCGCGAGCCGGGGCCGAGGCTGGTCTTGACGTGCGGCGCCGACTTCAGGCCCTTGGCCACTGCTTTTCTGGCCAACAGGCCGGCGGCCAGCATGACGCCGGGGTTGGAGGTGTTGGTGCAGGAGGTGATGGCGGCGATGACGACGTCGCCGTGGCGCAAGCCGCCAACGGGCGCGGGCGCGGTCTTGCCGTACCCGCCTTGCTCCTTCGGCAGTTCCAGCAGGGTCGCGAAGGCTTCCTTCAGCGCATACAGGTTGATGCGGTCCTGCGGCCGCTTCGGGCCGGCGACGGAAGGCTTCACGCTGCCAAGGTCGAGGCGCAGGGTCTGGCTATAGCCGATCTCGCCAACCTTGGGGATGCCGAACAGGCCTTGCGCCTTGAAGTAGTTGCGGATGGCGTCGACCCTGGTCCTGTCGCGGCCGGTGGCCAGGTAGTACTGGCAGGTGGCCTCGTCGACCGGGAAGAAGCCCAGGGTCGCGCCGTATTCCGGGGCCATGTTGGCGATGGTGGCGCGGTCGGTGACCGGCAGCTGCTCGGCGCCTTCGCCATAGAACTCGACGAACTTGCCGACCACCTTGGCGCGGCGCAGCATCTCGGTGAGGGTCAGAACGATGTCGGTGGCGGTGATGCCGGGCTGGGCCCGGCCTGTCAGCTCGACGCCGACCACGTCGGGGGTGAGGAAGTAGACCGGCTGGCCCAACATGCCGGCCTCCGCCTCGATGCCGCCGACGCCCCAGCCGACCACGCCGAGGCCGTTGATCATGGTGGTGTGGCTATCGGTGCCGACCAGGGTGTCAGGGTAATAGACCCCGTCCTTCTCCATCACGCCGCGGGCCAAATATTCCAGGTTGACCTGGTGCACGATGCCGACGCCGGGCGGTATGACCTTGAAGGTGTCGAAGGCCTGCATGCCCCACTTGAGGAACTGGTAGCGCTCGCGGTTGCGCTCGAATTCGATGCGCATGTTTTCGCGCAGGGCGTCGGGCCGGCCGAATACATCCACCTGCACAGAGTGATCGACCACCAGTTCCACAGGCGCCAGCGGCTCGATCTTTTTCGGGTCATGGCCGCTGCGGGCGGCGGCCGAGCGCATGGCCGCCAGGTCGGCGAGCAGCGGCACGCCGGTGAAGTCCTGCAACAGTATGCGTGCCACCACGAAGGGGATCTCCTCCGTGCGCTTGGCGTTGGGCTGCCAGTTGGCCAGGTCGCGCACGTGTTTCTCGGTGATCTTGCCGCCGTCGCAATGGCGCAGCACCGATTCCAGCACGATGCGGATGGACACCGGCAGCTTGGAAATCGGGCCGATGCCGGCCTTCTCCAGCTGTGGCAGGGAATAATAGGCGGCGCTGCGGCCGTTGCCGGCGTCGAAGGTCTGGCGGCTGTCGAAGAGAGGGGTCATGGCGGCGACACAGTGAGGCTGAATGTAAAGCGCGATTTTACCAAGGTACCGGCCGCGGCGCCCTCATGACAACCATGCCCTGCGAGCGCGGGATTATCCCGGATGGTCGGTCAGGAGAGGACGCGGGAGGCTGGCGCGATGTTTCGAGTAACGGCCAAAGCGTCCGCCAGGGCGCGCCTGGGCCCGCCGTGCGGTCCAATGGATACTCTGGGATTATTTGTCCTTGGCCCGGTATCGAAGCGCGATGCGGGTTACAATCCGCGCATGTACGCACGATTTCGCGCCACGCCCGCCAAATGCAAAAACCGCCTGTGCCTTGGAGCAGGGCGTCATGCGGTTTCTCGGGATTTTGATGGTGCCCAGAAGAGGACTCGAACCTCCACACCGTTGCCGGCGCTAGGACCTGAACCTAGTGCGTCTACCAATTCCGCCATCTGGGCAAAGAGGCGCGCATTCTAACGATGCCCGGGTTTTCATGTCAACGTCGTCGGGTTTTCCAAGTCTATGCCGAACAACAAAACCGTAAAGAACAGCAAGTCGCGCGGACGTAAGGGTTTGCGCTGGCAGGACCCTCATCTGGCGCGGGAGCGTGAAAAGTACGAATACCCACTGCCCAGCCGGGAGTTCATCCTGCAATTGGTGACTGAGGCGGGCGGGCCCTTGCCGGCCGACGACCTGGCCGTGCGTCTGGGCATCGATATCGACGAGGCGGAAGCCTTTCGCCGCCGTCTTGGGGCCATGCAGCGCGACGGCCAACTGGTCATCAACCGGCGCGGCGATCTCTGCCTGCCTGACAAGATCGAGTTGAAGGCCGGCCACGTCGAGGGGCATCCGGATGGCTTCGGCTTCTTCGTCCCGGACGACAAATCGGGTGACATGTTCCTGTCCGAGAAGGAAATGCACCAGGTGTTGCATGGCGACCGGGTGATGTGCCGCGAGCGCGGTGTCGACCGCCGTGGCCGCAAGGAGGGTCAGATCGTCGAGGTGCTGGAGCGGGCCAATAGCCGGCTGGTCGGCCGCCTCTATCACGAGCATGGCCACCAGTGGGTGG
Source organism: Hydrogenophilales bacterium (assembly GCA_037439465.1). GTDB lineage: Bacteria > Pseudomonadota > Gammaproteobacteria > Burkholderiales > Thiobacillaceae > Parasulfuritortus. The sequence continues at coordinate 39,187 of JBBIVX010000001.1, forward strand.
TGGCCGAGAACAAGCGGATCAACCAGGACATCGTCATCCCGCCCAGCGAGCCGCTCAAGGCCGGCTTCGGCCAGGTGGTGACGGTGGAGATCGTCGAGCAGCCGACCAAACACGCCCCGGCCATGGGCCGGCTGATCGGTGTGCTGGGCAACTATGCCGATCCGGGCATGGAGATCGAGATCGCCCTCAGGAAGCATGACCTGCCGTTCGAGTTTCCCAATGAGGTGGCCGCCCAGGCGAAGAAACTGCCCAAGGGCGCGACCAGGCGCGATCTGGAAGGCCGCGAGGACCTGCGCCATCTGCCGCTGGTGACCATAGATGGCGATGATTCGCGCGACTTCGACGATGCCGTGTATTGTGAGCCGATGGGACGCGGCTTCAAGCTCTGGGTGGCCATCGCCGACGTGTCGCATTATGTGCGGCCCGGCTCGCCGCTCGACAAGGAGGCCTACGAGCGCGGCAATTCCGTCTACTTCCCGCGCCGGGTGATACCCATGCTGCCGGAGGAACTCTCCAACGGCTTGTGTTCCCTGAACCCGAAGGTGGACCGCCTGTGCATGGTCTGCGAGATGGAAATCGCCAGTAGCGGCAGCATCAAGAAGTACCGCTTCTTCCCAGGCGTCATGCATTCCCAGGCCCGGCTGACCTACACCCAGGTGTGGGACTGGCTGAACGCCCCTGGGCATGCGCCCAGGGACAAGACGGCGCTGCTGCCGCACCTGCAAAATCTCCACAAACTGTTCAAGGTGCTGCTCAAGGCGCGTTGGGCGCGCGGCGCCATCGACTTCGAGACCCTGGAAACCAGGATGATCTTCGACGAGGCCAGCGGCAAGATCGAGCGCATCGTGCCCTATCCGCGCAACGACGCCCACCGCGTCATCGAGGAGTGCATGCTGGCGGCCAACGTGTGCGCCTCCGAGTACCTCAAGAAACACAAGCGCGCCACCCTCTATCGCATCCACGCCGGGCCGACCCCGGACAAGCTGAGGGCCTTGCAGGAATTCATGGCCGAGTTCGGTTTCGTCCTTGCCGGCGGTGACGACCCTCATGCCAGGGATTACGCCGATCTCCTGGCCAAGATCAAGGGCCGGCCCGACGAGCAGTTGTTGCAGACGGTGATGCTGCGGTCGCTGCAACAGGCGGTATACAGCCCGGACAACCTGGGCCACTTCGGCCTTGCCTATGAGTCTTACACCCACTTTACCTCGCCCATACGGCGTTACCCGGACCTGCTCGTGCACCGTGCCATCCGCGCCTGTCTGGCGGGCGAGACCTATGCTCCCGGCAATTGGGAGGCCATAGGCGCCCACTGCTCGATGACCGAGCGTCGCGCCGACGAGGCGGCGCGCGACGTGGTCAACTGGCTCAAGTGCTACTACATGCGCGACAAGCTGGGCGAGGCGTTCGACGGGGTGATTTCCGGCGTCACCAGTTTCGGCGTCTTCGTCGCCCTGAACGAGGTCTTCGTCGAAGGACTGGTCCATGTCAGCGAACTCGGCCAGGACTATTTCCACTTCGACCCGGCTCGCCACCAGATGCTGGGCGAACGTACCGGCAAGCGTTTCCGCCTGGGCGACAAGGTGCGCATCAGGGTGGCCCAGGTGGAACTGGAGACCTCGAAGATCGATTTCGTGCTGGCTGAAACGCCGGCGCCGCCGCCGCGGCAAACCGCCGGCACGGGCCAGCCCGCCGCCGGCAAAGCGGCGCGCCCCAAAGACACGGCAAAACCGGCCAAGGCCGGCAAGACTGGCGCCACCAAGACGGCTGCCAAAGACAAGAAACCCGCCGTCAGGACGGGTGCCAAGAAGAAGACCAGGTTGTGAGCCAACGTAGCCTGATCTACGGTTTTCATGCCGTGCTGTCGCGCTTGCGGCATCATCCAAAGAGCGTGCAGGTCGTCTATCTGGATGCCGGCCGGCGCGACAAGCGGGCGCAGGATGTGCGTCATCATGCCGCGGAACATGGGGTGAAGCTGATCGCCTCCGAGGCGGCGCGGCTGGAGGAGATGGCGCACGGCAAGTCGCAGGGCGTGGTGGCTTTCGTCGAACCCATCCAGTTGGCGCGCAGCCTGGACGAGGTGCTGGAGGACCTGACCGAGCCAGCCCTGTTGCTGGTGCTCGACGGCGTCACCGACCCGCACAACCTGGGCGCCTGCCTGCGCAGCGCCGACGCCTTCGGCGTGCATGCCGTGCTGGCCCCCAAGGACCGCGCCGCCAGCCTCAATGCCACGGCGGTAAAGGCCGCCAGCGGCGCTGCCGACAGCGTGCCCTACCTGCCGGTCACCAACCTGGCGCGGGCGCTGCGCGAGCTGAAGCAACGCGACCTCTTCATCGTCGGTCTGGACGAGGCCGGCGGCCTGGCGCTGGACGCCGCCGATTTCTCCGCCGCCACCGCCCTGGTGCTCGGCGCCGAGGGCAGCGGCCTGCGCCGCCTGACCCGCGAACAGTGCGACGTGTTGGTGCGCATCCCCATGCATGGCCAGGTCGAGAGCCTCAATGTCTCTGTGTCGGCGGGGGTATGTCTGTATGAAGCCCGGCGGCAGCGGGCCAATCTGGAAACATGAGCAAGGTCGAGCTGGACCGTGCCTGGGCGCTGTTGAACCGGGCCGAGTTGCTGCATGGCCGGCTGGAGATCGAAGCGGTCCTCGATCGCCTGGCCGCCGAGATCAGCGACCGCCTGGCGGATACCTACCCGGTGTTGTTGTGCGTCATGGGCGGGGCCGTGGTATTCGCCGGCCAGCTCTTGCCGCGCCTCGGCTTTCCGCTCGAATTCGACTACCTGCAGGCCACCCGCTACCGCGACCGCACCCAGGGCGGCAGCATCGAATGGCGCGCGCTGCCAGCCAAGGACCTGAGCGGGCGCACGGTACTGTTGCTGGACGACATACTCGACGAAGGCCATACCCTGGCCGCGGTCAAGGCGCGCATGCGGGAGCTGGGCGCCGCCCGTGTCGAGGTGGCGGTGCTGGCGGAAAAGGAGACCGGCCGGCCCAAGCCGCTATATGCCGATTACCTGGGCCTGAAACTTCCCAACCGCTACGTATTCGGCATGGGCATGGATGCCTATGGCCTGTGGCGCAATCTGCCCGGAATCTATGCCTTGAAGGAGGACTGAATGCTCGCCATCATCGGAGGCAGTGGCCTCACCCAATTGCCCGGATTGCACCTCACCCGTCGCCAGGTGGTGCGCACCCCTTTTGGCGAACCCTCCGGGGCGCTCACCTTCGGCGAGCTGGACGGTCATCCCATCGTCTTCCTGGCGCGTCACGGCTATGGCCACACCATCCCGCCGCACCGGGTCAACTACCGCGCCAATATCTGGGCGTTGCAGGCCGAGCAGGTCAGCCATGTGGTATCCATCGCCAGCGTCGGCGGCATCGACCCGGATCTGCCACCGGGACGCCTGGCCATCCCCGATCAGATCATCGACTACACCCATGGCCGGGAAACCACTTTTGCCGATTATGGCAACGGCAACCCGGTCACCCATGTCGATTTCACCTGGCCTTACTGCGAGGCCATGCGCCAGCGCTGCCTCGCCGTATTGCGCGAGCTGGGCGAAGACGCCATGGCCGGCGGCACCTACGCCGCCGTGCAGGGGCCGCGCCTGGAAAGCCGCGCCGAGATCGATCGCCTGGAGCGGGACGGCGCCCACATGGTGGGCATGACCGGCATGCCCGAGGCCTATCTGGCGCGCGAGATCGGCCTCTGCTATGCCGCCATCGCCGTGTCCGCCAACTGGGCCGCGGGCCGCGGTTCCAGCGCCAACGGCATCGCCGCCGCCGACATCGGCGCGGTGATGGCCGATGTGATGGGCCGGCTGCTCAAGGTGCTGGCCACCCTGGCCCGCAACAATTTTTCTTGAACCCAGATTGTCCTTCAGCCGTAGGGCGGCGGGCCATGACCGCCGCAACGGCATGGGGTGAACGGCAGGGGTTGCGTGTGCGCCCCGAACGGCCGGCCTGTGTCTTTGCGAAACGGCCAAGCCAGCTCGGGGTGGAGGGAACCGGAAAATATTTTGCCCCCGCCCTAAAGTTTTTCCGGGGGGCCCCGTTAATGGGGCAGACAACGGAATCAATCCGGCGTCGAGACGAGGAGAAGCCTCGTTATCCCAACCCTAGAAAAGGAGTTTCATCATGGCAATCGGTGACGTTTCCCTTACCGCCTCAATGCGTTCCGTGCTGGTTTCCCTGCAACAGAATGCTTCCCTTCTGGACCGCACTTCCGGCCGTCTGGCAACCGGCAAGAAGGTGAATTCCGCCCTCGACAACCCGGCCAACTTCTTTGCCGCCAAAGGCCACAGCGACCGCGCCTCGCAACTCGACGCCCGCAAGGACGCCATGGGCGAGGCCATTCAGATGATCAAGGCCGCGGACAATGGCGTCAAAGGCATCACCACCCTGGTCGAGAACCTGCGCGGTATCATCAACCAGGCGCGCGACGCCGGGGCGGCGACTGCCGCCCAGGCGGCACAGTTCACTGAGGTAAAGGCACAGTTGGACAACCTGGCCTTGGATTCTGGCTACAAGGGTGTTAACCTGCTTGATTCCGGGACGGTGACGGTACAGTTCGATACCGATTCTTCCAGTTCGCTGACCTTGACCGGTACCGACAACAGTTCCACCGGCTTGGCTATCGGCACATTGGCGGCGACTGACGCGGGCGCGGCCCTCGATACCCTGGATACCGGCCTCAATGACGCTCTCAATACCCTGCGTACCCGGTCCGCCGATCTGGCGTCCAACCTGGGAATCATCCAGTCTCGGGTGGATTTCACCACGGACATGGTCAATACCCTGGTGGAAGGCGCCAACAAGCTGACCGCGGCCGATACCAACGAGGAAGGCGCCAACATGTTGCTGTTGCAAACCCGGCAGCAACTGGGTACCACTTCGTTGTCGATCGCCTCGCAGGCGGCGCAAGCGGTGCTGCGGCTGTTCTAAGCCAAGGCAGCCTGGGCTGAAAGGCAATAGGCCGGGGGGGTGGCGTCGCCGCCCCGGCCGTTGTCAGAGGAGACGAAAATGATCAACGAGATCAGTCATGTCGGATTGACGCCCGCCCAGGGTTCTAGCCGCGCCATTGACGTCCCGGCTTTGCCGCAGCACGGCGGCAAGGATATCTCCGGCGCCCCGGTGTCCGCCACCGAACAGCCGCTGACCAGCCACGCCGGTTTTGCCGCGCTGGCGAGCGTCAAGGACGCGGCGGGCGACCTGGCACTATCCATCCGGCTCGGCCAGCAAAGCTTACAACAGGCCGCCGCTCTGGTGCAGGAGATGCGTCAGAACGCCCAGACCATACTCAAGAACTACCCGCCTTTTCCCCCTGGCAACGAACAGCGTATGAACTACCTCAACAGCATCGTCGGTCTGCGCCGGCAACTCGAGGCGCTGACTTTCCCGCCGGTCGAAAGCGCGGCAGCACCCGTTTATTACCCGCGCCCGTCGGACCTGCCGGCGCTGGATGTCAATACGGTGAGCGATCAGGAACTCCGGGTTTTCGCCCAGGCGCTCGACCGCACCCAGGAAAAACTCACCGCCGGCCTCGCGGCACTGCGCGCCCAGGCGCGGGCAGGGGCCTGATCATGTCGCTCAGGATCAAACTGAAACCGCGGGAAAAGCTCTTCATCGGCGGCGCGGCGGTGCAGAATGGCGACGACCATGCCGAATTGCTCATCCTCAACGACGTCCCCCTGCTGCGCGAAAAGGACATACTCGCCGAGTCGTCCGCCGATTCGGTATGTCGGCGTATCTATCTGTGCGTGCAGTTGATGTACATGGATACCGCCAACCTGACAACCTATCAGCAAACCTACCGTACCCTGCTCGATGCCGTGTTGTCGTCGGCGCCGAGCACGGCCCGCCTGTTGGCGGAGATGAACACTGAGCTGGCCTGCGGCCGCTACTATCAGGCGCTCAAGGGAGCGCGTAAATTGGTCGAATACGAACAGGAACTCATCGAACATGTCTGCCAACCCGCTTGAGGCCTATCAGGCCGTCGAAAAGGCCACGCTCATGGGGCGCGAACTGGAAGCCGCTGTCCTGATGCGGGCCGCCGCCATGTTGGCTGAGGTGCGGCAGGACTGGGACGGCGCCGAGCGGGAACGGCGTCTCGATGCCGCTTTGAAGAACAACCAGCGGGTATGGACGCTGTTGCAGGCCGAATTGCTGGCCGAAAATAACCCCATGCCCGCCGAACTCAGGCAAAACCTGCTGGCCTTGTCCGCTTTCATCGACAAGCGCACCTTCGAGCTCATGGCCGTCCCGGACAGCGCCAAGCTCGACATCCTCATCGCCATCAATCACAACATCGCCGGCGGCCTGCGCGGCGAGGGCTGAATCCCGGCCGGGCAGGACTTCCGCTTTTCTGCAACAATCCGGCGCTGTTCGCAGCGCGGAGTGTTCGTATGGAATTCACCCTGACCTGGCAGGAGGGACTGATCGCCATCATCCTGGCGACCTTGGTCTATCTTTTCGAAACCCTGGTTTTTTCCCGTCGCCGGCTCGTTGCCACGCCGCCGGCCCTGGCGGAAGAGGTGGAAGGCGAGCTGGCCCGCCTGCGCGCCGACCTCGACGTTTTACGCCAGCGTCTCGACGCCCTGAGCGGCGCGCCGGCACAGATGCCGGCGAGTGCGACCGACACGGCCGAGGCGGTGCGCTCGCCCTACGACTACGCCGTCGAATATGCCCGCACCGGCATGATCGCGCCCGAGATCGCCGCCCGCTGCGGCATATCCCGCGACGAGGCGGCTCTCATCGTCGCCATGCAGCGTGGTGGTGGCCAAGGCAACTGAGGCCGACAATTCAGCCAGTTGGCTTTTTCACCTCAAGTTTGCGCCTCACCTGTCGATAACGGCCGTGTGACCGGCCGCCTGCCGCGTCGTTGTAGTGAGGATTGCATCGTCGTGGCCATAAACGCTTTGCCGCAGCTGTTGGTTGCCCTGTTCAAGCAGCAGGGCGCCGAGTCATTGCCGGCGGGCAAGGCGGTTGCCGCGCCGTTCAAACCTGGCGCGCAGTACCAGGGCAAGGTGCTGGAGTCATTGCCCAATGGCCGTAACCTGGTGCGGTTGGGGGCGCACACCCTGGACATCGCCCTGCCGCAACAGGCCAAACCGGGTGAGGTGCTGCGGCTGACTTTTGTCAGCGCCTCGCCGCGGCCGACCTTCATCCTGGCCGCCGCCGCGCCCGCCGTCAATATCAGCCAGTCCGCGCAACAGGTGCAGGCACTCATCCGCTATGTGCCGGTGACGGCCGCCGGTCCGGCCGCGCTTACCCCCGAGGGCGCGCCGGCGAACCCATCCGCCAGCGCCTGCCCGCTCGTCGTCAACCCCGCCGTGCTGCTCACCCCGGCCCCCGGCGGCCCGGCCACGGCGGCCTTGGGACCGGCCATGGCGGCCGTGGCGACCGCCGGCGGGCCGGTGGACGGAGCCGGGGCGACCCTCGCCGCCCATACCTCTCTCGTCGCCCAGGGCGTGGTGGCCGACCAGCACATGGCATCGTGGTTGCCGGTCAGGCTGCAACAGACGGTAAAGGAAAGCGGGCTGTTCTATGAGTCCCATCTCGGCCGCTGGGTGCAGGGCGAGATGGCGTTGGAAGCCATACAGCGCGAGCCCCAGGCGCGCCTGGCGCAAGTGCCCGCTGCCGCGGCGAAGCTACCCGAGCTGGAGCACATGCCGGAAGAAGCGGCGCGCCTGGCGAGCCGGCAACTGAACCTGCTGGAGGGCGGCCCCTTCGTCTGGATGGGGCCGGCCTGGCCTGGCCAGTTGCTGGAATGGCAAGTGCGGGAGCGGCGCGATGGCCAGGCGGCGGTGATCGAGGATGGGCAGGCGTGGCAATCCCGCTTGCGCCTGACGTTGCCGCGTCTGGGCGAGGTGGCGGCGGACCTGGATATTGGTGCCCAGGGGTTAAGTATCCGTCTGGGCGCCGCCACGCCGGCGAGCCTGGCCGAGATGCGCGCGGCGCTGCCGGAGCTGGCCGCGTGCCTGCAGGCGGCCGAGTTGAACCTGACCCGTCTCAAAGTGGCATTGACCGATGGCGGCCACTGAACAGCGGCAGAATGCGGTGGCCATGGCCTATGCCGCTGGCACGGGTGCGCCGCGGGTGGTGGCCAAGGGCAGCGGCAAGCTGGCGGAAGAGATCATCGCCCGCGCCCGTGCCGCGGGAGTGTTCGTGCACGCGTCGCCGGAGCTGGTCGCGCTCCTCATGCAGGTGGATATCGACGAGCACATCCCGCCCGCCCTCTACGTTGCCGTGGCGGAAGTGTTGGCCTGGATTTACCGGCTGGAACAGAAACAGACCGCACCCTAGGCGGATGGCGCCCTCGCAAAACCGCAGCGAGCGGCCGTGGTGCGAAGCGCCCGGAGCGAGATGGCGTCGGCGCGCCCGTCAGCGTAGCGTCTCGATCAATTCCCTTTCCAGGCGCAAGCGGGCGTCTTCCCGCTCCAGGCGTTCGCCCACCAATACGAAAACGTCCTCGGCACGCTGGCCGAGAGTGGTGATACGCGCGCTCTCCACTTCGATATCGTGCGCCGCCAGCCGGCGGGCGATGTCATAGAGCAGTCCGGGGCGGTCGCCTGCCGTGATGGACAAGAGCCAGGTCTTGCCATCCAAGCCGGCAGCAAGGCTGACCTGCGGCTCCAGAGGAAAGGCCCGGAGCTGACGCGGCAGACGACTGGCAGTGGCATCGGCCAGCGGGGCCTGGGCGGCGAGGTGGCGCGCCAGTTCGAATTCGATGTAGTTGAGTATGTCTCGATAAGGCAGACGGTTTTTTTCATCCATCACCAGAAAACTGTCGAGTACGTGCTGGTCACGAGTGGTATGCAACCGCGCCTGCAGCACCGAATAGCGCATGTCGGCGAAGAAGCCGCAGATACGGGCGAAGAGCGCATGCTGGTCGGGGGCGTGGACAAGTACCTCGACGCCTTCGCCGATGGGGGCCAGGCGGGCGCGCACGATGATGGTCTGGCGCCCGAGCACGGGTAGCAGCCGGCGGGTGTGCCAGGCGATTTCCTGCGCCTCATGGCGAAGAAAGTAGACGTCATCCAATTGTTCCCACAGCCGGGACTCGGCGCCAGGCATGTAGCCGTAGAGTTGCAGGCTGGCGCGCGCCTCGCGTTTGCGAATTTCGACCGGGTCGCGCCCTGGTTCTTCGCCCTCCAGGAGGCGCCGGCCGGCCAGGTAAAGTTCGCGCAGCAGTTTGTCCTTCCAGGAATTCCAGATGCCCGGATTGGTGCCGCGAATGTCCGCCACGGTCAGCAGATAGAGGGCGGTCAGGCGGGTGACGTTGCCGCAGCGGCGGGTGAAACCGTCGATCACCGCGGGGTCGGACAGGTCCTGTTTTTGCGCCGTGGTGGACAGGGTCAGGTGTTCGCGCACCAGCCAGGCCACGGTGTCGGTTTCTTCCCTGGTGAGTGCGTGCTCATGGCAGAAACGGCGGGCATCGGCCTCGCCCAAGCGGGAGTGATCGCCCCCGCGTCCCTTGGCGATGTCATGGAACAAAGCGGCGAGATAGATGAGATCCGGTCGCCGGCAATCGCTCATCAGGCGGTGGGCAAAGGGCAGCTCGTGGGCGTATTCAGGCATGGCCATGCGGCGCAGGTTGCGCAATACCATGAAGATGTGTTCGTCCACCGGATGAATGTGGTAGAGGTCGTGCTGCATCTGGCCGGTGATGCGGCCGAAGGCGGGCAGGTAGCGGCCGAGCAGACCCAGTCTGTGCATCAGCCGGAAGACCAGGGTGACGCCGCGCTCCGCCTTCAGCAGGTTGAGAAAACGGGCGCGCTGCGCCGGGTCGCGGCGCAGCGCGGGCCCCACCTGGGCGCGCGCCCGCCACAGGGCGCGCAGTATCTGGGGAGCCAGGCCGCGCAGGCCGGAGGGTTGTTGCAGTATGTGGAAGGCGTCGAGGATCGCCGCTGGCCGCCGTTCGAACAGGGCCGGATCGGCGATGTCCAGATGGCCGTTCCTGGCCAGGAAATCGGCCTGATCGGGGATGGGGCCGCTGGCGATCTCGGGGTGCAGCCGTTCATGCACACTGCCGAGGATGATCTCATTGGTCAGGGAGAGTTCGCGCGCGGTCTGGAAATAACGCTGCATCAGATGTTCAGAGGCACGTCTGGCGGCATTGGGCCGACAGCCCATGGAGGCGGCCAGACTTTCCTGGAATTCGAAAAGCAGCCGATCTTCCCGGCGCCCGGCGGCCAGATGCAGTCGGATGCGCAGGTGACAGAGGAAGGTCAGGCAGGCACTGATCCGGCGCGTCTCGGCACGATTGAGGAGGCCGGCTTTGGCCAGACCGGCGAAGTTCTCCGCCAGCCCCGCCGCCCGGCAGACCCAGACTATGGTCTGCGCATCCCGCAGCCCGCCTGGGCTCTCTTTGAGATTCGGTTCCAGCAGCAGCGCCCGGTCGGCGAAACGGCCATGTCGGTTGTGTTGTTCGAGCAACTTGGCATCGAGAAAGGCACAAGGGTCCAGATGGGCCATGTAGTCCTGCCGGTAACGCCGGTACAGGCCGGAATCGCCGGCCAGCAGACGTGATTCCAGCAGGTTGGTCTGGACGGTGACATCGGCGGCGGCCTCGGTCAGGCATTCGGACAGATTGCGCACGCTGTGCCCCACTTGCAGCCCAAGGTCCCACAGACGGCCGATCAGCGGCTCGAAACGGCTCCGTTCCGCCTCCGACAGGTCATCGTCGAGCAGGATGAGCAGGTCCACGTCGGACTGCGGGTAGAGTTCGTCCCGGCCATAGCCACCCACGGCCACCAGGGCGGTCCGGGCCGGCAGGGGCTGCGCGCGCCAGGCCTGTTGCAACAACCGGTCAGTGGCGCGCGCCAATCCGCGCAGCAGGGGCCTTGCCCGGGGCTTGAGGAGGTAAGCGTGGAGCAGACGGTCGCGTTCGGCGGCGTGTCGTTGCCGCCACAGCGCGGGGGTGCCGGCATCCGCCAAGGGGAGTCAGGCGGCCGCGATGAAGGCCGGCGGCGGGGGCGAGCCGGCCGATACGGTCAGCACCTCATAGCCGGTTTCCGTCACCAGCACCGTGTGTTCCCACTGGGCGGAGAGGGCATGGTCCTTGGTCACTACCGTCCAGCCATCACCCAGCATGCGTATATCGCGCCGGCCGGCGTTGATCATGGGCTCGATGGTGAAGATCATGCCGGCCGCGAGAGCGGGGCCGCTGCCAGGTTTGCCATAATGCAGTACCTGCGGATCCTCGTGAAATTTGCGCCCGACACCATGGCCGCAGAACTCCCTGACGACGGAGTAGCCATGCCCCTCGGCGTACTGCTGGATGGCATGGCCGATATCGCCGAAGTGGCCGCCAGGCCGCACCTGCTGTATGCCTTTCCACATGCATTCGTAGGTGATGTCGGCAAGACGCCGGGCCTGGATGGCGATGTCGCCGACGGCGTACATGCGTGAGGTGTCTCCATGCCAGCCATCCTTGATGACGGTGATGTCGAGGTTGACGATGTCGCCGCCCCTGAGCTTCTTGTCGCCCGGCACGCCATGGCAGACCTGATGATTGACCGAGGTGCAGATCGATTTCGGATAGGGCTGGTGGCCGGGTGGGGCGTAGTTGAGCGGCGCCGGGATGGCGCCCTGGACGTCGACCATGTAGTCGTGGCAGAGGCGGTCGAGCTCGCCGGTGGTGATGCCGGGCTGCACGAAGGGGGCGATGTAATCCAGCACCTCGGAAGCGAGGCGGCCGGCGACCCGCATCATTTTGATTTCTTCGGGTTGTTTGATGACGATGGACATGCGAGGTGCCTGGGATTCGAACGAGGGCCGATTATAAGCCCTCGCCGGCGATTCTTGGCCCGGACGCCGACAGGCCCTGGCTGGCCGCTCAGGGCGAGGGCCGGCGCTCGAAGCGGCTGTAGTCGCCCTGACCATCGGCCACCTGCACCTGCTCGACCGCCGCCGCGGGTGGCCCCTGCCAGGCCCAGGCAATCAACTCGTCGACCGCCGCCGGCTCGCCCTGGGCCATGGCCTCCACGCTGCCGTCCCCGAGGTTGCGCACCCAGCCGGTAACGCCCAGGCGCTCGGCCGCCTGGCGCATGGACTCCCGGTACCAGACGCCCTGCACCCGGCCGGTTATGAGCAGGCGGCGGGTAAGCTTCAAGCCTTACTGCCCCAAACGGCGTGGACGGGGTCAGACCAGGGCGTCTGGCTGGCGTACTTGTCGTCCTCGGGACGGAACAGGCCGGCCAGGGAAAAGCTGTTGAGGGCGGTGTAGCCGCCGGCGCGCAGGAAATATTCCAGCACCAGGCCGCTGCGTTCGAAGGGGTGGGCATCGGCCCAGACCCGCACCACCTTGGGGGGGAAGTAGCGGTTGGAGAACACCAGCGCGAAGCGTCCGCCCGGCTTGAGCACCCGCCGCACCTCGGCGAATACCGCCAGGGGGCGGGTCAGGTATTCCACCGAGACGGTACAGACCACGGCGTCGAATTCCGCGTCGGCGAAGGGCAGGCGCGGGTCGGCGTTGAGGTCGTGGACGAGGCGCTCATTCAAGCACGGGTTCGCCGCCAGCTCCGCGGCGTTCATCCCCAGTCCGGCGACCCAGCCCGGCTGCGCCAGGTCGAGATGGGACTTCCAGCTGGTCATCAGGTCCAGCAGCCGGGCGCCCTGGGGGAGCAGGCGGGCGTAAAGCTTTTCCACCTGGCGGGTGGCTGTGCGGTCGAGGTGGTCGACCAGGCGGGGCGCCTGGTAAAACTCGCCGTCGGGCTCCTCGCGGCTGCGCTCCAGGGCCTCCGGGTCGAGGAAGTCAGTGGGCTGGCCGCGCCAGCGCGCCTGCATGCCTGGCCCCTTGCCGGCGATCAGCTCCGGCACGTCCTGTGCCATGCCGCCGCGCTGGGCACCGGCCGCCCAGGCCTTGAGGAGGCGGGCGGTGACGGTGAGCGGCTGGCCGGCAAGGGGATGGTTGAGGTCGACGACCAGGTGATCGCCCGCCAGGGAACCAATCCGGAAGGGAGTGATGTCGTCCAGGGTGATGTTGCGCACGCCGGCGATCAGGCCCTTGGGATAGAAGCGTCCTGCGCGGGGCTCGATGGGGCGGCCGTTGACCAGGCGGCGCTCGAAGCGGCGGGTTTCCACGCTCGGGCAAAGGAAGGACTCATGGCCCGGCACCAGCTGGCCGGGGGCGAAATCGAGCGAGACGCTGTGGCCGACCGGCTGGTCGACCAGGGCGTCGTGCAACTCGGGCGGAAAATAGTCGCGCCACAGGTTGAGCTGGTTGGCCACATACAGGTCGGTGTGGCGGGCATCGCCCGATTGCCAGGAGAGGGCGAACTCGATGGCGGCAAAGTCGCGCCCGGTGGTGCGCTCCAGCCGGGCGCGGCCGGCCGTGCCGCTGGCGGCGGCCTCCTCCAGGGAGTAAAACTCGTCGGCGAAGCCCTCTATCACTTGACCCTCATGCCCGGCTGGGCGCCCGTGTCCGGTGACAGTATGTACAGGCCGGGGGCGTCGCCCGAGGCGGCCAGCACCATACCCTCGGAGAGGCCGAACTTCATCTTGCGCGGCGCCAGGTTGGCGACCATGACCGTGAGGCGGCCGACCAGGGTCGCAGGCGCATAGGCCGACTTGATGCCGGCGAACACCTGGCGGGGTTTCTCTTCGCCGATGTCGAGTTCGAGACGGATCAGCTTGTCGGCGCCCTCGACCTGGCTGGCCGAGACGATGCGGGCGATGCGCAGGTCGATTTTGGCGAAATCATCGATGGCGATGTAGTCAGTCTTGGCCGCCTTCGCTTCGTCCACTGTGGCGCCGTGTTGCTGGTGTTCGGCATGGCGGACCGGGGCGGGCGCCGGGGTTGGCCCAAGGCTCTGCCGGTTTTCCTCGACCATGGCCTCGACCTGTTTGGGGTCGATGCGGGTCATCAGGTGCTGGTACTGGTTGATGGTATGGCCGGCGGCTAGCGGCGACCAGTCATCGGTCCAGGCCAGGTCGGGAATGTTCAGGAAGGCTTCGACCTGCTCGGCCAGTTTGGGCAGCACCGGTTTGAGATACAAGGTCAGGTCGCGGAACAGGGTCAGCGCCGTGGAGCAGACCGTGTGCAGTTCGGCCTCGCGGCCCTCCTGCTTGGCCATATCCCAGGGTTTGTTTTCGGCGATGTACAGGTTGGCGACATCGGCCAGGCGCATGATCTCGCGCAGGGCGCGGCCATAATCGCGGTTCTCGAAGCTCAGGGCGATTTCGCCGGCCTTCCGGGCGGCCTCGAATTCGGCCGTGGCGGCTGGGTCGACGCCGCCCAGCCTGCCACCGAACTTCTTGGCGATGAAGCCGGCGCAGCGGCTGGCGATGTTGACGTACTTGCCGATCAGGTCGGAGTTCACCTTGGCGATGAAGTCGTCCAGGTTGAGGTCGATGTCCTCCATGCTGCCATTCAGCTTGGCGGCGTAGTAGTAGCGCAGCCATTCCGGGTCGAGGCGCTTGAGGTAGCTCGCGGCGGTGATGAAGGTGCCGCGCGACTTGGACATCTTGGCGCCATTGACGGTGAGGAACCCGTGGGCGAACAACCGGGTCGGCGTGCGAAAGCCGGCGTGTTGCAACATGGCCGGCCAGAACAGGGCGTGGAAATACAAAATATCCTTGCCGATGAAGTGGTACAGCTCGGCGTCCGCCCCGGGCTGCCAGTAGTCGTCGAAGGCGATGCCCTGCCTGGCGCAGAGTTGCTTGAAGCTGCCCATGTAGCCCACCGGCGCGTCCAGCCAGACGTAGAAATACTTGCCTGGCGCATCGGGTATCGCGAAACCGAAGTAGGGCGCGTCGCGCGAGATGTCCCAGTCGGTGAGCTTGTTCTCGCCCTCCGCGCCCAACCATTCCTGCATCTTGTTGGCGGCCTCGGGTTGCAGGGAACCGCTGCGCGTCCACTGGCGCAGGAAGGCCTGGCAACGGGCGTCGGAAAGTTTGAAGAAGTAGTGATCGGAGCTGCGCAATTCGGGTTCGGCCCCGGACACGGCCGAGTAGGGGGCGATGAGTTCGGTGGGGGCGTAGGCGGCGCCGCAGACCTCACAGTTGTCGCCATACTGGTCCTTGGCGTGGCACTTTGGGCACTCCCCCTTGATGAAGCGGTCCGGCAGGAACAGGTTCTTCACCGGGTCGTAGAACTGCTCGATGGCGCGCACCTCGATCAGGCCGTTCGTTTTCAATGTGCGGTAGATGGACTGCGCGAATTCCCTGGTTTCATCCGAGTCGGTCGAGCCGAAGTTGTCGAAGGCGACATGAAAGCCGTCGAAGTCGCGCTTGTGTTCGTGCCAGACCCGCTCGATCAGCGCCTCCGGGCTGATGCCCTCCTTCTCGGCGCGCAGCATGATGGGTGTACCGTGGGTGTCGTCGGCGCAGCAATACCAGCAGGTATGGCCGCGCATCTTCTGGAAGCGCACCCAGATATCGGTCTGGATGTACTCGACCAGGTGGCCGAGGTGGATGGCGCCGTTGGCGTAGGGCAGGGCGGAGGTGACTAGAATCTTGCGGGGCATGATGAGCGGATCCTGGGTAACCCCGCAATTGTACGGAAAGCGGACGTGGGCTGCTGCCCCAGGATCACTTCAATGTCCGTGTCGGGACCGTCCTGGCGCAAGCGAAGGTCCCGATGGGACGAGCTCGTCTAGGGGTTGGATTTTTCCTCAGGCTCCCGTTCCACGAAAAGCTTGAGCGTCGCGCCGGATTGCCGTTCCACGGCCACCAGCTGTTCGATGAGGCGGTGGCTGAGGACGCTTCCTTTCGATAGCAGAACAAAGCCGTTGGGATGGATGACGTCGCGGCTCAGTCGCATCCCTTCATGCAGATGCGGCGCCGTCACCATGATCTCATCGATCTTGAACTGGTCGGCGGATGACAGCAGCGGTTCCAGAGCGGCGATCACCTGCGGATCGTAGCGGCTGCCCTGCTCGCCCAGGAGGTATTGGAAACTTTGCTTGGCCGACATGGCCTGCGCCGTGAGGGTGCCGTTCTTGAGATCGTCATAGTCGCTGATCGCGCCGATGATGCGCGCGCCGAGCGGAATGTCGAGCGCGCTGCGGCCATCGGGAAAGCCGGAACCGTCATAGTGTTCATGGTGGCCGCGGATGATGCCGGCGATATCGCTCATGGCTTCGATCTTCATGATGGCAGCCTCGCCGAGCACGGGGTGACGGCGGTAAATCGCCAACTGGTCACGATTCATGACGCTGACGGGTTTGTCCAACAGCGCATCCGGGAAACCGATCTTGCCGATGTCATGCAGCAGCGCTGCGACGAACACATCCTGGGTCTCATCGGCGCTCATTGCCAGACGTTGCGCCACCAGGCGCGCCAGGTCGGCGACCCGCCGCCCATGTTCACCGATGGCGCCACCCCTCAGCCCCGCCAGTTCGTTCATGGCCAACAGGGTGCCGAAGTAGGTCTTTTTCAATTTGCTGTGCGCCGATTCAACCTCATCGAGCGCCTGCTTGAGGGCCTGGGTGCGCTCCGCGACACGACTTTCCAGCCTGCTCCGCGCGGCCTTGAGCTCCAATTGGGCGGCCACCCTGGCCAGCACGATCTCCGCCTTGATGGGCTTGGTAATGTAGTCGGCCGCTCCAAGCTCCAGGCCGTGCCGCTCGTCCGACTCGGCACTCATGGCCGTGACGAAGATGACCGGGATCGCCCGGGTAACGGGGTCGTCGCGCAACTTGGTCAGCACGGCATAGCCATCCATCTCCGGCATCATGACGTCCAGCAGAATCAGATCCGGCTGCGGTTCGGCGGCGGCGGCGCGCAGGGCCAGCGCGCCGGAGCGCGCCACCCGCACGCGATAGCGCGGCTGCAACAGACCGGACAGCACCATCAGATTCTCCGGCTGATCGTCGACGATCAGGAGGGTGGCGCGGCTGTCCGTCCCGGGGACGGGGCTTGTCGATTCTGGCATGCGGCTGGCCTTGGTGGGGCGTGGTGAAACAATGATGGTTCGGGGGTCCTGGCGCGTTCGATTCGATCACGCCTATGACACTTTATCGGCATTTGCCGCCGATTCTTTACATCAGGGTGCGTCGGGACCTGGACAGGCCCGAAGGAACGGCGGACGGTCATGACGTATCGCCGCCCCGTGACTGCGCGTCGGCCCACGTTAATGGATAGGCCGGTCGATCGGCCCGCCAGCCTGATCCTCGATGATCAGGTGGTCGGGTGCCAGCCCGGCCTGCTGACGGGCGTGCATCTGTTGATAGGCCGTTTCGATGTTTCGGGTGAAACGCGGCGTATCGAACAACGGCTGGGTGAGCTTGTTCGCCTCCAGTTTCCGGCGCAGGGCCGCCAGCCGGCCGGGCTCCCGCGCCAGGGCCAGGGCCAGGGCCTCATAGTCCGCGGGATGGCGCGTGACCAGTTCCGGCAGACCGATCGCAGCAAGCAAACTGGCCGCGACCCGTGCCGCGAAGGTCTCGCCCAGACAGGTCAGCACGGGCAGTCCGGCCCAGAGTGCGTCGCAGGCGGTGGTATGGGCGTTGCAGTAGAAGGTGTCGAGAAAAAGATCCGCCTGCCGATGCCGTGCCAGGTGCTCGGCCAACGGCAGGCGTGGGGCAAATACCAGGCGGTGTGGCGCGATGCCATGCGTTGCCGCGGCCTGGCGCAGGTTGCCGACGGCATGGACGTTGCTTTCGAACAGCCAGAGCACGCTGCCGGCGACCGCATGCAACAGCCGCATCCAGATGGCGAAAAGGTCGGGCGTGATTTTGAAAGTGCCGTTGAAACAGCAAAACACGAAGGCCTTCTCCGGCAGGCCGAGTTCGGACCGGCTGTATGTAGTCTGCGCAATCACCTTGGTCGTGTCGTTCACCATGTAGGTATGGGGGAGGTAAACGATCTTCTCGTCGTAACACGCTTGCAGTTCGGGTGGAATCAATATCCGGTCGGCGAGGATGTAGTCGATATAGCTCGCCCCCAGTGTGCCGGGAAAGCCGAGATAGTTCACCTGGACCGCGGCGGGCCGGAGCGCGAAGAGGCCGGCCCTGGACGCCTGTGTGAGGCCTTTCAGATCGACGGCGATATCGATTTCCAGTTCTCTCGCCAGGCCGGCAATCTCTGCGTCGCTGCGCGTGCGCACGTCGAGGAAGCGGTCGAAGGCCTGCGTTGCCCGTCGCCGCCAGGGGTCATCGGTGGGCGGGCCGAAGGAGAAGGCGGTGAGCTCGAAACGGGTGCGGTCGTGCCGCTCGAACAATTCGGCCAGAAGATGCATGGTGGCATGGTTGTGAAAATCGGCGGAGAAGTAACCGAGGCGGAGGCGGTGGTGGGCATGGCGTGGGCGTGCCGCCTGACCTTCGTGCCTGGCCGGAAATCTGTCCGCGATATAGGTCCGGGCACAGCGTTGCTGTTGCGCCGCCGTGGACGCGATGGGCAGGAGGGTGAAAGGGCTGGCTGCCTTGCCGCCCTGATCGACGGCCAGCAGGGTTCTCCGGCAAGCGACGGCAAAATCCCCCCAGTCGCAGGATTGCATCATGTTGTGCAACCAGTCGCCAAGGATGAAGGGGATATCGGGTTTGATGGCCAGGGTCTGTTGGCACAGCGCGGCCGCCTCAGGGTAGCGTTTCAGTTCATGCAGGGTGGTGGCCTGATTGGCGAGCGCCTCGGCGAATGCGGCGTCCAGTTCGAGGGCCCGGCGGTAGTCAAGCAGGGCCTCGTCAAAGCGCCGCAATGCATGCAGGACCAGGCCGCGGTTGTTGTAGACGAGTGGATTGCCAGGGTCCTGCGCGATCGCCTTGTCGAAGCAGGTCAGCGCCTCGGGGTGGTTGTG
The DNA here is from genome assembly GCA_037439465.1 of Hydrogenophilales bacterium. Lineage (GTDB taxonomy): Bacteria > Pseudomonadota > Gammaproteobacteria > Burkholderiales > Thiobacillaceae > Parasulfuritortus. Next base: position 57,921 of record JBBIVX010000001.1, read on the forward strand.
CTGCGCCAGGTAGGCCAGCCCCAGGTTGTTGTAGGCCAGGGGCTCGGCCTCATTGCGCGCCAGGGCACCGCGCAGGTAGCTGACCGCCGCGTCCAGATCGCCGAGCTGGTAGCGGCAAACGCCCAGGTAGTGCATGGCCTGGGTAGTGCCGGGCCGTTTATCGAGCAGGCGGCGATAGAGGCGCTCCGCCTCTTCGATATTCCCCGCCTGATGGAGCGTGCAGGCCACGGCAAACTCGTCATCGACATCGGTCAAGGGGCCGGGGCCGGACTTGCCGTCGGCGCCACAGCAATGCTTGTAGCGTAGGCCGCTGCCGCATGGACACGGGGCGTTTCTGGAAATCGCCGGGGGCATGATTCGACCGTTGCCGTGTGCGCGGTTCACACCCCCTGCTTGAGGCTGGCCTCGATGAAGGCGTCGAGGTCGCCGTCGAGCACGGCCTGGGTGTTGCCGGTTTCGTGGTTGGTCCTGAGGTCCTTGATGCGGCTCTGGTCGAGCACGTAGGAACGGATCTGGTGACCCCAGCCGATGTCGGTCTTGCTGTCCTCCAGTTTCTGCTGTTCCGCCTGACGGTTCCTCAGTTCCAGTTCGTACAGGCGGGCCCGCAGCATCTTCCAGGCCTCGTCTCGGTTGCGGTGCTGCGAGCGGTCGTTCTGGCATTGCACGACAATGCCGGTGGGGATATGGGTGAGGCGCACCGCCGAATCGGTCTTGTTGATGTGCTGGCCGCCGGCGCCGGAGGCGCGGTAGGTGTCGGTGCGCACGTCGGCGGGGTTGATGTCGATTTCGATACTGTCGTCCACCTCCGGGTAGACGAACACGCTGGCGAAGGAGGTGTGCCGCCGGGCGTTGGCGTCGTAAGGCGATTTCCGCACCAGCCGGTGTACGCCTATCTCGGTGCGCAGGTGGCCAAAGGCATATTCGCCCTCCACCCGGATGGTGGCGCTCTTGATGCCGGCGACCTCGCCCTCGGATTCTTCCAGCAGGTCACTCTTGAAGCCCTTGCGCTCGCAGTAGCGCAGATACATGCGTTCCAGCATCCCGGCCCAATCCTGCGCCTCGGTGCCGCCCGCGCCGGCGTTGATCTCGATAAAACAGGGCGAGGGGTCCATCGGGTTGGCGAACATGCGGCGGAATTCCAGGGCGGCCACATCCCTCTCTATGGTCGCGGCATCGGCAACCAGCGACTCCAGCGTGGCGTCGTCGTTTTCCGCGCGCGCCAGGTCGAAGAGCTCGGCGGCGGCCGCGAGTTCGCTGCCGATGCGTTCGAGGGCGAGTACCACGCCCTCCAGCGCTTTGCGTTCCCTGCCGATTTCCTGCGCCTTGGCCGGATCGTCCCAGAGGGTGGGGTCCTCGCTGATGCGGATGACTTCGTTCAGCCGGTCGCGTTTGCCGGCATAGTCAAAGATACCCCCGTAATTCCTTGGCCCGGCGGGCCAGCTCGCTGAGGGCATGCTCCAGTTGGTTGAGGCGTTCGGCTTCCATGGCGCTATTTCCCGATATCTTATGAGGCCGCGCATTATAGCCGGTCTGAGGCCCTGGCCGGACTGGCGGCTGTCATCGCCTCAAGGCAGCGTTAGCCATGCGGCCGTGAGGCCGAAGGCCGCGGCGGCGAAACCGGGGAGGGTGCGGCGGGCCAGTTCGGTCCCGCCGATGAACAGTGTGAGGCCGCTTTTGAAGGCGATGTTGGCGAGCAGGGCGAGCAGGATGGCGGTCTCCGCCTGGTGCGGACCGAGGGTGCCGAGGCCGAACAGGCGCAGGCTCGACAGCGTGATGGCATCGACGTCGGTCAGGCCTGAGAGCAGCGCCACGCCGTAGACGCCACGGCTACCGACCACGTCGGAGAGCCAGGCGGCGGCAAACAGTATGGTGGCGAACAGCAGACCGAAGGTTAGGGCGGCGCGAATCTCGGTCGGGTTCTTCATATCAAGGCTGGGTGTGGCGTGACGCTCGCCGAGCCGCCGCCAGAGCAGAACCAGGACCACGGCCCCAGCCCCGGCGCCGCCGCCCAGCATGAGGGCCAGTGCGGGCAGCAAGGCGGGGGCGACCACGGCGACGATCGCAGCCAGGCGGAATAGCACCATCCAGTTGGCCAGCAGGATGACCAGCGCCGCCATGCCTTTCAGGGCCGGGTCGGCGCGGCCGTGGCGGGAAAAGGCGAGGGTGGTGGCAGTGCTGGAGGCGATGCCGCCGAACAGGCCGGTGAGCAGCGCGCCATGGCGTTGCCCGGCGAGGCGTAAAGCGGCGTAGCCGGCCAGGGAGAGGCCGGAGATCAAGACCACCATCCACCAGATTTGATAGGGGTTGATGGCGGCATAGGGACCAAATCCCTGATCGGGCAGGATGGGCAGGATGACAAAGCTGAGCACGGCGAATTGCAGCATGGAGACCAGGTCGCGCCGGGTCAGTCGCTGGCTGACGCCGCGCAGCTCCGTTTTGAAATAGAGCAGCACCGTGGTGAGGATGGCCAGGGTCACGGCAAGCTGGCTGTAGCCGTACCAGACCAGGGCCCCCAGGCCGTAGCAGACTACGACGGCGGCGATGGTGGTGGTGCCTGGGTCTTCCGCCACTCCGTCCTTGAAGTAGGCCGCCACCATCATGCCGCCCAGCACCAGCAGGCCGGCGCCCAGCATCCAGGGCGCGCCGCTCTTTTCCGACAACAGGGTGGTCAGGGTGCCGGCCAGCGCCACCAGCGTGAAGGTGCGCAGCCCGGCCTTGGCGGCTGGATTGCGCTCCCGTTCCAGGCCGATGAGCAGGCCTATGGCCAGGCTAGTGAGAAAGCTGGTCAGCGGCGCAAGTTCGGGTATGTTGGTGCTCGGCATGGCGTTTCTGCTGGGGGGATGTCCTAATGATAGGCGCCCCGGTGCGATTTACGCCGCTTCCCAGTGTTCGAGGGTGAACTGGATGGCGCGCGCGCCGTTCCACTCGTTGAGGTCGAAACGGTAGACCGCGCGCAGGCGTTCGGGCAGGGGCGAGTCGTGGTTGAAGAGCATGGCCTCGGCGGCCAGCCCCCCGCCCGCCAGGCGCAATTTCAGGTGTTTGTCGCCGATCAGACGCTGACTTTCGACGCTGAATTCACCATGGAAAGCCGGGGCGGGGAAGCCCTGTCCCCACACGGCCTCGCGCAGCGCCAGGGCGTTGCCCGGGATGCACTCCTCGGCGGCCAGTTCGCCATCGGTTTCGATCACCCGCGCCAGATCGGCGGGCGTCAGACTTTCGCTCGCCACCTGTTCGAAGGCGGTAGCGAAGGCGGCGAGGTCGGCGCGGGCCAGGGTGAGACCGGCGGCGGCGGCGTGCCCGCCGAATTTCGCCAAGAGTCCGGGGTGGCGCTTGTCCACCAGATCGAGGGCATCGCGCAGATGCAGACCGGGGATGGAGCGGCCGGAGCCCCTCAGCCAGCCGTCGCCGGCGGCGGCGAAGACGATGGCGGGGCGGTGGTGGCGCTCCTTCAGGCGCGAGGCCAGAAGGCCGACCACACCCTGGTGCCAGGCGGGGTCGAACAGGGTGAGGCTGTTGCCCTCGGCCACGTCGATGCCTTCCAGGATGGCCAGCGCCTGCGCCTGCATGCCGGCTTCGATGTCGCGGCGTTCGCGGTTGAGGCGATCGAGCTCGCGGGCATGGGCGAGCGCGGTGGGCGCCTCGTTGGCCAGCAGGCATTCGATGCCCAGGCGCATGTCGGCCAGCCGTCCGGCCGCGTTGAGGCGCGGCCCGAGCACGAAGCCGAGGTCCTGGGCGCTGGCCCGCCCGGGGTCACGGCCGGCGGCCTGGAACAATGCCCGGATGCCCGGCCGGGCGCGGCCGGCCCGCATGCGTTGCAGACCCTGTGCCACCATGAGCCGGTTGTTGGCGTCCAGCCGCACCACGTCGGCGACCGTGCCCAGGGCGACGAGATCGAGCAGCTCGGCCAGGTTGGGCTCGGTACGGCCGTGAAAGGCGCCACGCCGGCGCAGCTCGGCGCGCAGCGCCACGAGCACGTAGAACATCACCCCGACGCCGGCCAGCGCTTTGCTGGGGAAGGCGCAGCCCGGTTGATTGGGGTTGACGATGAGAGTGTCGGGCAGGCTGGCCGCGGGCAGGTGATGGTCGGTGACCAGCACTGCCATGCCCAGGCGCCGGGCCGCCTCGATACCGGCGTGAGCGGCGATGCCGTTGTCCACGGTGAGGAGTAGGTCGGGATGCTGCAGCGCCGCCAGCTGCGCTATCGCCGGGGTGAGGCCATAGCCGTCGGCGAAGCGGTTGGGGACCAGGTAGTCAACGCTTGCCCCCAGCGCCGCGAGGCCTGTCATGCCCACGGCGCAGGCGGTGGCGCCATCGGCGTCGTAGTCGGCGACGATCATGATCTTTTCGTGCCGGGCGATGGCATCGGCCAGACGGCAGGCGGCGGCTTCGGCATTGCGCAGGCTCTGGTAGGGCAGCAAGGCATCGAGGGCGGTTTTCAGCCCGTCTTGCGCACCGATGCCGCGCGCCGCATAAAGTCGAGCCAGCAGGGGGGGGAGACCAGCCTGCTGCAAGCGCGCGGCGACGGCGGCGGACCAGGGGCGGGTATGGATGTTCAGCATTTCACTATATTACCGGCCGCTGTTTGGTTTGCGCTGCCGGCGAGGCTATTATCCGCTTCATGAGTCACTACTTGCCTCTTTCCCGCGTGGCGCGGCTGGTGGGGGTCTCCCGCACGACGCTGCAGGCGATGATCCGCGACGGCCGTCTCACCACCTTCGACGGCCAGGTGGAGCTGGAGGAGCTGCTGCGCGTCTTTCCCGACGTGAAATGGCAGGATGACGGCGAATACGCGCGCGTCGAGGAGATCAAGCGCACGGCCTTCGGCAAGCGCATCATGGAACGGGTCCTGCCGGACAAGGAGGTGCTGGCCGAGCGGTTGTTCGAGTTGGGCAAGGAATTCGCCTCGGCCAAGTCGCTGCTGTTGCATTATGACCAGGTGTTCACCTGGCTGAATGAAAAGATGGCGGCCGTGGCCGAATCCGACCCGGCCGCCGCCGACGCCCTGATGTCCATCGGTATCTGGCTGCAGCAGGAGCTTGCCGAAGCCCCCAAGGAGGCCGAGCGCGGCAAGGCGCTGCTGGCCGAGGAGAACGTGATGCGCATCATGTCCGCGCGCGTGGTCGTTATGCCCAGTGGCCTGGAATTCTTCGTCGAGGGTAACGACACCATCCTCGAGGCCGCCCTGCGCGCCGGCATCTCCCTCAAATACGGTTGCAGCAATGGCAATTGCGGCGATTGCAAGGTGCGGCTCGTCTCCGGCCAGGTGAAGAAGGTGCACCCCCACGATTACGTCCTCAAGGAGGCGGACAAGGCCAACGGCGCTATCCTGATGTGCTCCTACACCGCCGTCACCGATGTGGTGATCGAGGCCGGCGTCGCCGGCGCCGAGGACATCCCGGCCCAGACCATCGCCACCCGCGTCAAGTCCATCACGCCCATCGACGACCGCCTCATCTCGCTCCACCTGACCACGCCGCGCAGCCAGCGGCTGCGTTTCCTCGCCGGTCAGTCGGTCACTCTCGGCGCCGGCGGGCTCGGCGGCGAATATTACATCGCCAGTTGTCCCTGCGAGGACCGCCACATCGAGGTGCACGTGCGCCGCGACAACCGGCCTTTCGCCCGCATGGTGTTCGAGGACCTGCGCAAGGAGGCGCCGATCACCATCGACGGTCCGCATGGCAACTTCGTCATCCGGATGGAGTCGCGCCGGCCGATACTGTTCGTGGCCTGGGATGACGGTTTCGCCCCTATCAAGAGCCTGATCCAGCACGCCATGTCGCTGGAGATGGCGGAGGCCATGCACCTGTGCTGGGTGGCGGACAAGCTGCCACGCTACCTCGAGAATCTGTGCCGCTCCTGGACCGATGCCCTGGATAATTTCCTGTACACCCCGCTTACCGCCGGCGACGACCCGGACGCTCTGGTCACCGCCGTTCTCGCGGTACACCCCGATCTGGCCCGCTGGGACATCTACGCCGCCGGCCCCGCGGTCTTTCTCGACCGCCTTGAAGCCGCTGCCTTGCGGCGCGGCCTGTCGCCGCGCGGCTGGCATGGCGAAGTCGTTCTCTGATACCGGCATGGGCGATAGCTCCTACAGCGAACGCTTTTTCGCCAAGACCGTCAGCGCCCGTGTCATCGCCGTCGTCAACCAGAAGGGTGGCGCCGGCAAGAGCAGCCTCGCCATGCTGCTGGCCGGCGCCCTGGCGGACGCGGGGGCGCGCGTGCTGGTTGCCGATGCCGACCCGCAAAACACCGCGGTAAGCTGGGCCGCCGCCGGTGCCGGCTTTCCCGCCGCGGTGGAAGACCTGTCCGGCGAGGAGGGAAAACTGCACAAGCGTTTGCGCAAGCGCCTCGCGGATTACCACTACATCGTCATCGACACTCCCCCGCACGCCGCCGCCCCGATCACCGGCAGCGCCCTCCGCCTGGCCCATCTCGCCCTGGTGCCGGTGATCCCTTCGCCGCCCGACCTGTGGGCCAGCCTGCGCAGCCGCGACGCCATCGAGCAGGCCCGCGCCAGAAACCCCGGCATCCAGGCCCGGCTGGTGGTCAACCAGGCCCAGCCCAACACTGTCCTGGCGCGCGAGGTTCTTGCCCTCTTGCCCGACTTCGGCATTCCCCTTCTGGCGGCGCAACTCAAGCAGCGTACCGCCTACCGCCAGTGCGCCGCCCTGGGGGCCTCCATCGCCGCACTGGGCAGCCGCGCCGCCATCGCCAGCCTGGAGGTGGACGCCCTGCGCCGGGAAGTCCTGGGCCTTCTGGGCATCAAGCGGGGCGCGGCCTTTTGAGCCCAGATTGTCCATTGGCAGGCTGTTGAAAATCGCAGGCACGCCATCGCCCATGAAGCGGGCGCTCCCGGTTGGCGCGAAAGCTGGAGGGGTTCCACACGGCTTGGCCCAGGTCCGGCCGCCAAACCGGCAATATGGCAGGGTGCCGTCGATGCGGCTGGCCCACGGCCGTTCGGAGCGCAGGGTTTTCCGGAATTCGATCCTCCGGCGCGCGGTGACCGCACAGGCTGGCTGGGGCAGGGCGAATTCAACAGCCTGTTAAAGCCATGTTAAAGCCATAAATGACAAGAGCCCGGCCATGGCCGGGCTCTTGTCATGAAGCGGTTGAGGTTGTGTTATCGGCGGGTGCTGTCGCTATGCCAAGGGAGTCTCACGCCGACGGTTGCGCAGCGCGTAGAGCCCCCACAATGCAGCGGCCAGGGAGGTGCCGGCCAAACCATACTCGGAAAGTGTGGGTATGGGCGACGCCGCCGCCCCGCCCGTGGCAACAAAGCCGCACAAGTTGCGCAGGAAGTTCTGGCTGTCCTGGCTGGCGGTATCTTCCATGAAATTCACATCGAATACTGTGGCGAGGGAGCCCGCGGGCGCATTCCCCAGGGTGCCTGTAGCCCAGGCCACCGCGGTACCGTCGGTGCCCGCATTGGTGGCGAAGAGACCGGTGCCGCTGGACGTGACCCCGCCGGGATTATTGTAGGTAATTGTGGACACGGCATTCGGCGCGTTGAACGGGGGATTGACCGTTTGGGTACTGTTGGGTGACACGAAGGTGAGCGAACCGCCGCCTGCCGCCGTGACGAACGCAAAAATGGAGTTGTTGCGCGTCATGAAACCGGAGTTTTCGCCCATCACGAACATCCGCCTGCCCGACTGCAGATAGGCAAGGTAGGCCGCTTGATCGGCGGCATCCAAGGGGGAGGCATTGGAGAAACGCAGATCCCATATCTGGTCATAAGGCGCCAGGCTTGCCGGCCGGGTGTCGCTGACGGTAAAGGTGTTGCCGGCGGCGCACTGAGTTTGCAGATTGGAGGTGATGCTCGCCGTCGTGCTGGGTTCGCTCGTCGTGCTGGAACCATTGACGATCAAAATATTGCCGGCGAAGACCGCGCCGCTGGCGGCTGATAACAGCGAAGCCGCAATGGCGCCCAAGGTTTTTGTTGACTACATCATTTGCTACCCTCCATGCAGATTAAATGGGAAAGACGGGTTATTCTTATTTCCGGTATTACGCGTGGAAACACCTACGAATACCGCAACAGTTTTATTTATAGGCGTATTTACGCTTGTCAAGCTATTTCTACCGTCTGTCCTGCTGGCCGCCTCTACAGACTTCCGCACACTCGGCGATGAGCGCCGGGCCGCGGTAGACCAGGCCGCTGTAGAGCTGCACCAGGCCGGCTCCGGCCGTGAGTTTGTCGCGGGCGTCCTGGCCGCTGAGTATCCCGCCCACGCCGATGAGGGGAATTTCCCCGGCCAGGTGCCTGTCGAGGGTGGCCAGCACCCGGTCAGAGGCCCATTTGAGCGGTGCCCCGGACAGGCCGCCGGCCTCGTTGCCATAGGGCAATGACTCGACATTGGGGCGGGCGAGGGTGGTGTTGGTGGCGATGACGGCGTCGACCCGGTGTTGGCGGAACAACGCCGCCATTTCGGCAAGCGCCTGGTCGCCCAGATCGGGTGCGATCTTGACGGCGAACGGCGTGTACTTGCCGTGCCGGTCGGCCAGCCGGGCCTGCTCCGCCTTGAGGACGGCAAGCAAAGAATCGAGCTCGCGGTTGCCTTGCAGGGTGCGCAGGCCCTTGGTGTTGGGCGAGGAGATGTTGACCGTCACGTAGCTGGCGCGTGGGTAGACCTTGCGTAAACAGATCAGGTAGTCGTCCTCCGCCCTGTCGAGCGGCGTGTCGAAGTTTTTGCCGATGTTGATGCCGAGCACACCGCTGAAGCCGGCCCGCGCCACGTTTTCGAGCAGGGCATCGACACCGTCGTTGTTGAAGCCCATGCGGTTGATGATGGCCCTGGCCTCCGGCAGACGGAACATCCGCGGCTTGGGGTTGCCCGGCTGCGGCCGGGGCGTGACCGTGCCGACCTCGATGAAGCCGAAGCCCATGGCCGCCCAGGCGTCGAGACATTCGCCGTTCTTGTCGAGGCCGGCGGCGAGGCCGACTGGATTGGGGAAGGTCAGGCCCATGACCTGGCGCGGGTCATCCGCCACGGCCGGTAGCAGGGCTTTGATGAGCCGCGGCGGCAGGGCGCGCAGGCCGGCCAGGGTAAGGGTGTGCGCGGTCTCCGGGTCGAGATCGAACAGCAAGGGGCGCAGCAGGGAGTAGAAGTCCATGGTTTTAGTTTTAGTATGGGCGGAGTGCTGTCATTTTATCGGGTATCCTCCCCCTCCCGATTCGTCTTTTTGTACCGTGCCAGCCGCCAAGCCCCTGACCGCCTACAAACCCCACTGGGCCAAACGCTTCGGCATTGCGCCGTTCCTGCCCATGTCGCGGGCGGAAATGGCTGAACTCGGCTGGGACGCCTGCGACGTCATTCTGGTCACCGGCGATGCCTACATCGACCACCCCAGTTTCGGCATGGCGCTGGTCGGGCGGCTGTTGGAGGCCCAGGGCTTCCGCGTCGGCATCATCAGTCAGCCGGACTGGAGATCGGCCGACGCCTTCCGCGTCCTGGGCCGGCCCAATCTGTACTTCGGCGTCACCGCGGGCAACATGGATTCCATGGTCAACCGTTATACCGCTGACCGTAAGATCCGTTCCGACGACGCCTACACCCCAAACGGCGAACCTAACCGGCGCCCGGACCGGGCGGTGACGGTCTATGCCCAGCGTTGCCGCGAGGCCTATAAGGATGTGCCGGTGATCCTCGGCGGCATCGAGGCGTCCTTGCGCCGCATCGCCCATTATGACTACTGGTCGGACACTCTGCGCCGCTCGGTGCTGGTCGACGCCAAGGCCGATATATTGCTGTTCGGCAATGCCGAGCGGGCGCTGGTGGAGTTGACACATCGTTTGGCGGCAGGGGAGAAGATAGATGCCATCCGCGACCTGCGCGGCACGGCGTTCATGGCGCCGATGGGCTGGAGGCCTGCCGACGAGTGGATCGAGGTGGATTCGCTGGCGCTGGCGGTCCCCTCCCCGGCAAGTGGGGGAGGGGCTGCGGCCGAGGGCAGAGAAGCGCGTGCCGCGCAACGCGCCCACACCGTGCTGCGCCTGCCGGCCTTCGAGCAAGTGGCGAAAAATCCGGTGCTGGATGCCCAGGCCTCGCGTGTCTTTCACCTCGAATCCAACCCCGGCAACGCCCGCGCCCTGGTGCAGGCGCATGGCGAGCGCGACGTCTGGCTGAACCCGCCGCCGATCCCGTTGACCACCGCCGAGATGGATTTCATCTACGACTTGCCCTACGCCCGCGCGCCGCACCCAAGTTACGGCGACGCCAGGATTCCAGCCTGGGAGATGATCCGTTTCTCGATCAACATCATGCGCGGCTGCTTCGGCGGCTGCACCTTCTGCTCCATCACCGAGCACGAGGGGCGCATCATCCAGAACCGCTCGGAGACATCGATCCTGCGCGAGATCGAGGCAGTGCGCGACAAGACGCCGGGCTTCACCGGCGTCATCTCCGACCTGGGCGGGCCGACCGCCAACATGTACCGCCTGCATTGCAAGGACCCGAAGATCGAGGCGGCCTGCCGGCGCCTGTCCTGCGTGTTCCCGGACATCTGCCCGAACATGGGCACCGATCACGGCCCGCTCATCCATCTCTACCGCGAGGCCCGCGCCATCCCCGGCATAAAGAAGGTGCTGATCGGCTCCGGGGTGCGCTATGACCTGGCGGTAAAGTCACCCGAGTACGTCAAGGAACTGGTCACCCATCACGTCGGCGGCTACCTCAAGATCGCCCCTGAGCACACCGAGGCAGGGCCGCTCGAACACATGATGAAACCGCGCATGACCGCCTATGACCGCTTCAAGCAGTTGTTCGAGAAATTTTCCAGGGAGGCGGGCAAGGAGCAGTACCTGATCCCGTATTTCATCGCCGCCCATCCCGGCACCACCGACGAGGACATGCTTAACCTGGCGCTGTGGCTGAAGCGCAAGCGTTTCCGCTTGGATCAGGTGCAGACCTTCCTGCCCACGCCCCTGGCGCTCGCCACCACCATGTGGCATACCGGGCTGAACCCGCTCAAGCCGGTGCTGGGCGGCCGGGCGCGCCAGGTGCCGGTGGTGCGTGGGGAACGCGCCCGGCGCCTGCAAAAGGCCTTTCTGCGTTATCACGATCCGGCCAACTGGCCGCGGCTGCGCGAGGCGCTCAAGCAGATGGGTCGGGCCGACCTGATCGGCAATGGCAAACAACAGTTGATCCCCGCCTTCCAGCCCGCCGCACTCGGCGCTGGCCAGCGCAGCCGACGGCCGCCAGCGCGACCAGGCAAGTCTGCCGCCAAGCGGATAAAATAAGCGCGTTATCGGAATGAGAGGGGGTGACATGCGCTGCCGTCGATACCTGGCCGTGATCGGCCTGACGTTTTCCTGCACGACCCTGGCCGCCGGCCCTGGGCATGTCATCCAGACGGGCGAGGGGCTGCACCGCATGTGTCTCGGCGCCGACAAGCTGAAGGCCCTGTCGATGATGTGCCACAGCTACCTCAACGGCTACCTCGACGCGGCCCTGTATCTGGGCAAGGGTGGCCGTTTCTGCCTGGGCGCCGGCGACAAGGAACGTCTGCCGGTCGTCATCATCACCTGGCTCAACGCCCACCCGGATGCCATGAAAAAATCCGCGCCGGAAGCGCTCGGCAAGATGTTGAGCGAGAACTACCCCTGTCATTAGAATTGGCCGGGTTCGGGCCGCGTTTACGTATCGTTTGCCATGGGAGCCCATCATGCCTCACCCACTCGCCGGCCAACCCGCCCCCGCCGCTGTCCTGACCGATATCCCCGCCCTGCTGGCCGCTTACCGCGATAGGCCCGATCCCAACGACCCGGCGCAGCGGGTGGCCTTCGGCACCAGCGGCCACCGCGGCAGCGCCAGCAGGCGCAGTTTCAACGAGGCCCACATCCTGGCGATCAGCCAGGCGGTGAGCGAATACCGCGCCGCGCAGGGCATCGCCGGTCCGTTGTTTCTGGGCATGGACACCCACGCCCTGTCGGCGCCGGCGCAGTGCACTTGCCTGACGGTGCTTGCGGCCAACGGCGTCGAGGTGCGGATGCAGGCGGACGGCGGCTTCACTCCGACGCCGGTGATCTCCCGCGCCATCCTGGCCTGGAATGCCGTGGCCGGCCGGCCGCGCGCCGACGGCATCGTCATCACGCCGTCGCACAACCCGCCGGGCGACGGCGGCATCAAGTACAACCCGCCGCATGGCGGCCCGGCCGATACCGACGTCACCGGCTGGATCGAACAGCGCGCCAACGACCTGCTGGCGGTTGGCAACGCCGGGGTGCGGCGGTGGCCCTATGACCAGGCGCTGGCGGCGCCGACCACGCAGGCGTTGGACCTGATGACGCCTTATATCGACGACCTCGACACGGTTATCGACATGGCCGCCATCCGCGCCGCCGGTCTGAAGATCGGCGTCGATCCCATGGGCGGCGCGGCGGTGGCCTACTGGCAACCCATCGCCAGGCGCTACGGCCTGGATTTGACGGTGGTCAACCCCAAGGTCGATCCAGCCTTCGCCTTCATGACCCTGGACCACGACGGCAAGATCCGCATGGATTGTTCCAGCCCCTATGCCATGGCCAGCCTGGTAGCGCTGAAGAATGATTACGACATCGCCTGGGGCAATGACGCCGACGTCGATCGGCACGGTATCGTCACGCCTTCGCTGGGATTGATGAATCCCAATCATTTCCTCGCTGTCGCCATCCACTATTTGCTGACGCATCGCCCGCAGTGGGCAGAAGCCGCGGCGGTGGGCAAGACCCTGGTCAGTTCCGCCCTGATCGATCGGGTGGTGGCCGGCCTGGGACGACGTCTGATAGAAGTGCCGGTAGGTTTCAAATGGTTTTCCGCCGGTCTCGCCAGTGGAATGTTTTGCTTCGGTGGCGAGGAGAGCGCCGGCGCTTCCTTTCTGCGCCGCGACGGCACGGTCTGGACCACCGACAAGGACGGCATCATCCTGGCGCTCTTGGCCGCCGAGATCACGGCCGTCACCGGCGAGGACCCAGGCCGCTACTACCAGCGGCTGGCGGCACAGTATGGCGCGCCTTTTTACACCCGTATCGACACCGCCGTGAGCAAGGCGGAAAAGGCCGCCTTTCAACGGCTGACGCCGGCGCGGGTGACCGCCACCACCTTGGCGGGCGATGCGATCACCGCCAAACTGACCCGCGCGCCGGGCAACGATGCGCCCATCGGCGGCCTCAAGGTGACCTCGGCCAATGGCTGGTTCGCCGCCCGGCCGTCCGGCACCGAGGATATCTACAAGATCTATGCCGAAAGCTTCGTCAGCGCCGAGCATTTACAGCGCCTCGTCGCCGAGGCCAGGGCGATAGTGGCGGCCGCCCTGGTGGATTGAGCCTGGATCGATGGCGGATCAGTTCGAGGTATTCGGCAGGATGCGGCGGGCGCCCTGGTAGCGCCTGGCCCAGTAGCTCTCGGTCATGTCGGAGACAGTGACCTGTTTGCTGCGACGGCTGCTGGCGTGCACGAACTTGCCGTCGCCGGCATAGATGCCGACGTGTGAGAAGGGGCGCTTGAGCGTGTTGAAGAAGACCAGGTCGCCGGGCTTGACGTCCTCCTTGGCGACGGCGGTGCCGGTTTTGCTGATTTCTTTGGCGTTGTGCGGCAGATCGACGCTGGCGGACTCCCGGTAGACGTGGCGGACGAAACCGCTGCAATCGACGCCCTTGGCCGGGTCGCTGCCCCCCATCTTGTAAGGGCTGCCGATCAGCCCCAAGGCGTAAAGAAGGGGTTCGGCCTGCTTCCTGGCGCCTGCCATCACCTCGCCCTCGTCTGCCGGCGCATGGGCGGGAAAGGCCAGGACGGCGGCCAGGGTGGCGATCAGCAAGGCACGGTGCATCTGTCGGCGGACTCCTTGGAAACGGCCCGATTTAGCCATTCCCCGACGGACTTGTCTAGTATGAAAGCGTAAGCTGCACCCTGGAATAACGATGGAGGGCATCATGACCATGGAAAGTGAAGTACGCGAACCCATGCGGGAAGCCGCCAGTGCGGGCGGAGACTTGCGGGAAAAGGTACGGCGTCTGGTACTGGACGCGGTGGTTGAGCATCAGGCCGATCCCGAGGCCCTGCGCGCGGTGATGCAGGAGACGGTGGCCGGGCTTGGCGAGGGACTGGGCGGTCATGCCGGCAACGCCGGCGAGACACTGCGCACAGCCTTGACCGGGTTGGACGAGGCCATGAGCAAGAGCCTGTTCGCGTTGCAGATGGCCGTGGAGGAGTCGTGGGAAAAAGGACGCCACTTTGCCGACACCGATCTGCGCAGCGCTTATGACGCGTTGCGCGGTCTGGAGGATGATCTGCTTGGCACCTTGCGCAGCACCGGCGACAAGAGCCAGGGCCTGTTGCGCGAAGAATTCTCCCGGCTGGGCGAGCACCTCCGGCGCAACGGTACCGATACCGGCACCCAGACCCGCCGGGTGCTGGAGGTGTTGAGCCGTGATTTGGGCGCCACCACCGCCGAGGCCGCCCGCGCCGTTCAGATCGATGCGCGCGAGGCCGCCGGCCGTCTGACCGCGGTCACTTCCGGCATCCTGCGTGGGCTGGCGGATGCCATGGATGGCCGTAAGGGTTGAACCTGGAATCGAACCTGACTGACGCGCCGGTCCGCCATGCTGCGTGAAACCGTGTCCATGGTGCGGGACATGCCGCGCCTGCACGAGATCGCCTCGGTGCTGATCCATTATGGCGGCGGCGACATCGTCCGCGCCCTGGGCTTGGCGCGGGTGCTGGAGAAGGCAGGCAAGCTCCTGCATTGGCGGGCCGCGGACGAGGTGGCTAGGCTGGACCTGCCCGTGCGCATGCGCCTGGCCATGACCGAACTGGGGCCGACCTTTGTCAAGCTCGGGCAGATACTCGCCACCCGCGTCGATGTCTTTCCGCCTGCCTGGATCGCCGAGTTCGAGCAGTTGCACAGCCAGGTGCCGCCCGCGCCCTTCGAATTGTTGCGGCCGGCGCTCGAAGCCCGCTATGGGCGCCCGCTCGAGGAGGTCTTTGCCAGCGTCGAGACCACGGCCTTCGCCGCCGCCTCCATCGCCCAGGTGCATCGCGCCCGTCTCAAAGATGGCACGCCGGTAGTGCTCAAGTTGCGGCGGCCGGACGCAGTCGCCAAGGTGGAGGCGGATCTGCGCATACTTACCCATCTGGCTCGGCTGATCGAGTTCGACATGCCGGACCTGCGCCGCTATCACCCGGCGCAGATCGTGAGCCAGTTGCGCCGTTCCCTGATGAACGAGCTGGACTTGGCGAAAGAAGCGCGCAACCTGACGGTTTTCGCCCGCAACTTCGCCGCCGACGACACCGTAGGCATCCCCCGCGTCTATTGGGACTACTGCGATGAGATCGTCAACGTCCAGGAGGAGCTCGTCGGCGTGCCGGCCACCGACCTCGTTGCCGCCCGCGCCGCCGGCTTCGACCTGCCGCTGCTGGCGGCGCGCGGCGCCGACGCCGTGCTCAAGATGATCCTGTTGCATGGCCATTACCACGCCGATCCTCACCCCGGCAACGTCATCTTCCTGCCCGGCAACCGCATCGGCATACTCGATTTCGGCATGGTGGGCCGTCTGACCGAGGCACGGCGGGCGCAGATCATCGACTTTCTCGGCGCCCTGATTCGCAAGGACGAACAGGTGCTGCTCAACATACTCGGCGTCTGGGCGGGCGACGCCGAGATCGACGAGGACAAGCTGGCCTACGACCTCACCGAGATCATCTTCAGCTACGATGACCTGCCCTTGAAGGACATCCGCATCGGGCCGCTCCTGTCCGATGTGACGGCGGTGATGCGGGAGAACAACCTAGTCATCCCGCCTGACCTGACCCTGCTGTTCAAGGCGCTCATCACCCTGGAGGGCATGGGGCACCAGCTCGACCCGGATTTCCACATGATCGATCACCTCGAACCGTTCGTGCTGGAGGTGATCGAAGCCCGCTATACCCCAGACGCCATCTATCACCGGGTGCGCCGCGGCCTGAAGGAGGCCGGCGAGCTGCTCGTCGGGCTGCCGCGCGACCTCACCCGCCTGCTCAGGCAGGCCCGCCGAGGCCGTCTGCGCATCGACCTCGATCTCAAGCGTCTGGACCATTTCGGCCAGCAACTCAACAACGCCGCCAACCGGCTCACCGTCGGCGTCCTTACCGCCTCCCTGGTGGTGGGTTCATCGATCATCCTTACCGTTCCCCAGGCCCCAGGCTGGCTGGGCATGCTGGGTTTCTTCCTGGCCATGGTGAACAGCGCCTGGCTGATTTATACGATCTGGCTGTCGGGCAAGGAATAGGCAGAGGATCCTCATCGCGTTTTTTTACTGCCGCTTCGGCCGCCATGCGCCCGCCGTATTCGCTAAAATGTGCGCTTGCTTAGCCCTTGCGCAGTGAACAGTTGGCGTCGCTACCCTGGGCTAACCGGCCGGGACGGCGCCGATGGCCGTCGACCACACACCGCGCGAGCATCATGGAACGTCTTTATAACTTCAGCCCCGGTCCGGCGGCACTGCCCCGGGAAGTCCTCGAACAGGCCAGTGAGGAATTGATGAACTGGCAAGGCTGCGGCATGTCGGTCATGGAAATGAGCCACCGTGGCAAGGAATTCACCAGCATACTGGCGACGGCGGAGGCCGATCTGCGCACCCTGCTCGATATCCCGGCAGACTACCGGGTGTTGTTCCTGCAGGGCGGTGCCACCCTGCAATTCGCCCAGGTGCCGCTGAATCTGCTGGCGGGAGGCTCGGCCGATTATATCGTCACCGGCGACTGGTCCAGGAAGGCCCTCAAGGAGGCGCAACGCTATGGCGCGGCGCGTCAGGTCGTTTCCACCGAGGCGGATGGCTTTACGTCGTTCCCTGCCTGGCAGGATCTCGATCTCGACCCCGCTGCGGCCTATCTGCATCTGTGCAGCAACGAGACCATACGCGGCGTCGAGCTGTTCGATTTTGACGCCATGCCGTCCGCCGTGCCGGTGGTGGCGGACATGAGTTCGCACATCCTGTCGCGGCCCATGGACGTCTCCCGCTTCGGTCTGATCTACGCCGGGGCGCAGAAAAACATCGGGCCGGCCGGGGTCTGCCTGGTGGTCGTGCGCGCGGATCTGCTCGGCAGGGCGGCGGCAGTGACGCCCACGTTGCTTGACTACGCCGTGCAGGCTGAGAACCATTCCATGCTAAACACCCCGCCGACCTTCGCCATCTATATGGCCGGACTGGTGTTCCGCTGGCTGATCGCGCAGGGTGGGCTCCCGGCCATGGAGCGGATCAATCGGGAAAAGGCCCGCCTGCTATACGCGGCCATAGACGCCAGCGATTTTTATCGCAATCCAGTGGCGCCAGCCTGCCGTTCGTGCATGAACGTGCCCTTCACCCTGGCGGATCCCGCCCTGGACGAGACCTTCATCGCCGAGGCCAAGGCGCGCGGCATCGTCCAGATCAAGGGCCATAAATCGGTGGGGGGGATGCGCGCCTCCATCTACAACGCCATGCCGCTGGAGGGGGTCGCCGCCCTGGTGGATTTCATGGCCGACTTCGAGCGCAAACATGGCTAGCAAGGAACTGCGGCAACTGCGTGAGCGCATCGACACCCTGGATGACCAGGTGCTGAGCCTGCTCAACGAACGGGCGCGGTTGGCACAGGCCATCGGTCACCTCAAGAACGACGGCCCCATTTACCGGCCGGAACGCGAGGCCCAGGTGGTGCGGCGCCTGACCGCGGCCAATGGCGGGCCGCTGCCGGCGGAGTTCGTCGAGCGCTTGTTTCGCGAGATCATGTCTGCCTGCCGGACCTTGGAACAGCCCCTGACCATTGCCTACCTGGGGCCGGAGGGAACCTTTTCCGAGGCGGCGGCGATCAAGCAGTTCGGCCAGAGCATGCAGGGTCTGGCGCAGGAAAACATCGCCGATGTGTTTGACGCGGTTGAATCGGCGCAGGCGCACTATGGCGTGGTCCCGGTCGAGAATTCGACCGAAGGCGCCATCGGCCGCACCCTGGACTTGCTGCTCAATACCAGCTTGGTCATCTGCGGCGAGGTATTGTTGCCGATACGCCAGAATCTACTCGCCAGGACGATGGACAGGCGGGCGCTGCGCATCGTCTATTCCCACTATCAATCGCTCGGCCAGTGTCAGCAATGGCTGGACGCGCACCTGCCCTGGGCGGAGCGCAAGGCCGTCTCCAGCAACGCCAAGGCGGCGCAGATGGCGGCCAAGGAGGCGGGGGGCGCCGCCATTGCCGGCGAACTGGCGGCCGCCAAATATGGACTCGACATCGTAGCCGCCGGCATCGAGGACGCCCCCGGCAACACTACACGTTTTCTGGTGCTGGGCCAGAATGCGGCCGCGCCATCCGGTCGCGACAAGACCTCCCTGGCCGTTTACGCCAAGAATCAGCCGGGTGCCCTCATGGCCGTGATTGCCCCTTTTGCGCGTCTCAAGGTCGGGCTCTCCAAGCTGGAATCGCGTCCGGCCCGAAGCGGCGCCTGGGAATATGTTTTCTTCATCGATCTCGAAGGCCACCGCGCGGAAGAAAAAGTGGCCAAGGCCATCGACGAGGCCGCCAGCCATGCCCTGTCGCTGAAGGTGCTGGGGTCTTATCCGGCGGCGCTTTGAGCGCAACATCATGACACCGCTCGAACGCGCCCCCGCGCATATCCTCGCCATCGCCCCCTATCAACCGGGCAAGCCTATCCCGGAGGTGGCCCGCGAACTCGGCCTCGCCGAGACCGACATCGTCAAACTGGCCTCCAACGAGAACCCGCTCGGCCCCTCGCCCAGGGCCATGGCCGCGCTGACCGCCGCGCTGCCTGAGCTGGCCTTGTATCCCGATGGCAATGGTTATGCGCTCAAGACCGCCCTTTCTGAAAAGCTGGGTGTGGGGATGGACCAGATCGTGCTCGGCAACGGCTCCAACGACGTGCTGGAAATGGCCGCCCACGCCTTGCTTGCGCCCGGTGCCAGCGCCGTCTATTCGCAACATGCCTTCGCCGTCTATGCCCTGGCGACCCAGGCCGCCGGCGCCGTCGGCATCGAGGCGCCGGCGCTGGCCTTCGGCCATGACCTGACGGCCATGCAAGCCGCGCTGCGCGACGACACTCGTATCGTATTCATCGCCAATCCCAACAACCCGACCGGCACGCTACTCACCGCCGACGCACTCCATGCCTTTTTGCGGACCGTGCCCGAGAGCGTCGCCGTGGTGCTGGACGAGGCCTATGGCGAGTTTCTCGATGCGCCGGCGCGCCCCCCGTCGGAGCGCTGGCTCGCCGAGTTTCCCAATCTCATCGTCACCCGCACCTTTTCCAAAGCCTACGGCCTGGCGGGGCTGCGCGTCGGTTACGCCCTGGCCCGGCCCGAGGTGGCCGATCTGCTCAACCGGGTGCGGCAACCCTTCAATGTCAACAGCCTGGCCCTGGCGGCGGCCGCGGCCGCGCTCGACGACGCCGATTTTCTGGCCGAAGCCAAGCGCGTCAATGCTAGCGGCATGGCGCAATTGACGGCCGGTTTCAGGGCATTGGGACTCGACTGGATAGCGTCGGCTGGTAATTTCGTCTGCGTCAAGGTTGGCGACGCGGCTGCCGTGTTCCAGGCGCTGCTGCGCCGCGGCGTGATCGTGCGGCCGGTAGCCAACTACGGCCTACCGCAATACCTGCGGGTATCGGTGGGTCTGGAATGGCAGAACGCCCGCTTGTTGGCGGCGCTGGCCGAAAGTCTGGGGGTGGCGTGATCGAGCGTCTTGCCGTACTCGGCGTCGGCCTCATCGGCGGCTCGGTCGCGCTGGCCCTGAAACGGGCCGGCGCGGTGCGCCAGGTCGTCGGCTATGGCCGTGACCGGGGCAACCTGGGCGTCGCCCAGTCGCTCGGCATCATCGACGAGATCGCCGCCGGCCCGGAACAGGCGGTCGCCGGCGCGGATTGTGTCCTGCTGGCCATGCCGGTTGGCGCCATGGCCGAGACCTTCAGCCGCATCGCGCCGCATCTTGCCGCCGCCGCCCTATTGACCGATGCCGGCAGCACCAAGCAGGACGTGATCGCCGCCGCCCGGAGCGGCCTGGGCGGGCAGATCGGGCGGTTCGTGCCCGGCCACCCCATCGCCGGCGCCGAGAAGAGCGGGGCATTGGCGGCGCGGGCCGATCTGTATGCCGGCCGCAATGTCATCCTGACGCCGCTGCCCGAGAATGCGGCCGCGACCGTCGCCGCCGTGGCCGACCTGTGGCGGGCGTGCGGTGCGCGGCTGATGGAGATGAGCGCGGCGGAGCATGACCGGGTGTTCGCTGCGGTCAGCCACCTGCCCCATCTGGCGGCCTTCGCCCTGGTTGACGAGTTGGCCTCGCGGCCCGAAGCCGGGCTGTATTTCCGCCTCGCCGGCAGTGGTTTCCGCGACTTCACCCGCATAGCCGCCAGTTCGCCCGAGATGTGGCGCGACATCGCCCTGGCCAACCGCGAGGCGCTGGCGGCCGAGCTGGATGCCTACGTCTCACGGCTCTCGCATCTGCGCGCCGCACTGGCGGCCGGCGACGGCCAGACCTTGTTCGATACTTTTATCCGCGCCAGTAAGGCGCGTGGCAACTGGACGCCGACCGGGACTTCTTTGGAAAACGATGAATGACTACTGCTGACCATATCGACCTGCCCGCCGCCCATGGGGCTCGCGGCACGGTGCGCCTGCCCGGCTCGAAGAGCATCTCCAACCGCGTCCTGCTGCTGGCGGCGCTGGCCGAGGGCACGACCGAAGTGAAGGCGCTGCTCGCTTCCGATGACACCCGCGTGATGCTGGACGCCCTGAAACAGCTGGGCGTGAACTGGAGCCATCACGAAGACAGTGACGACTACCGGGTCGAGGGCGTCGGCGGCGCCTTTCCGGTCAAACAAGCCAACCTGTTCCTCGGCAACGCCGGCACCGCCTTCCGCTCGCTCACCGCCGCCTGCGCCCTGGCCGGCGGCGACTATACCCTGACCGGCGTGGCGCGTATGCACGAGCGGCCCATCGGCGACCTGGTCGATGCCCTGCGCCAGGCCGGCGCCCAGATTGACTATCTGGAAAACAACGGCTACCCGCCGCTGCATATCCTCCCGCCCACGCCAAACAACGGCGAGATCCGGGTCAAAGGCAACGTCTCCAGCCAGTACCTCACCGGTTTATTGCTCTCTGCGCCATTGCTGGGGCGGGCGGTGACGATACGGGTCGAGGGCGAGTTGATCTCCAAGCCCTACGTGGAAATCACACTCAATTTGATGCGGCGCTTCGGCGTCGAGGTGGAGCGGAACGGGTGGACTGCTTTCGTCGTCCCGGCGGCGCAATATCGCAGTCCCGGCTCCATCGAGGTCGAGGGCGATGCCTCCTCGGCTTCCTATTTCCTCGCCGCCGGCGCCATCGGCCACGGCCCGGTGCGGGTCGAGGGGGTCGGCCGCGACAGCATCCAGGGCGACGTGCGCTTTGCCGAGGCTTTGGCGCGTATGGGCGCGGAGATCGGTTTCGGGCCCAACTGGATCGAGAGCCGTCTCGCCTGCACCGACCGGCTCACCGCCATCGACCTCGACTGCAACCACATCCCGGACGCCGCCATGACCCTGGCCATCCTGGCCTTGTTCGCCGACGGCACCACGACGTTGAGAAACATCGGATCCTGGCGGGTCAAGGAGACCGACCGCATCGCCGCCATGGCGGCCGAGTTAAGGAAGGTCGGCGCGACCGTGGAGGAGGGGCCCGACTACATCAGGGTGACGCCGCCGGCAAAGCTGGTCGAGCACGCCGTCATCGACACCTACGACGACCACCGCATGGCCATGTGCTTCTCCCTGGTCAGCCTGGGCGGGGTGCCGGTGCGGATCAACGATCCGAAGTGCACGGCGAAGACCTTTCCGAACTATTGGGATGCACTTGCCACGATCGCGCAATAGACCGATGACAATCCATCTGGATTTTCCGCGTTCGCCCTATGCGTTTTTGCCTCCAGAGCGACGCCGGTTTCCGGCGGCCCAAGTGTTGTGTGACGCCGCTTACGAAAAGCTGTGGCCGCCCTTGGTGACAAAAACCCGCACGATTCAGATCGAGTTGCGCCATTTCTCTGTCTATTACACCCAGGGTGCCCTGGAAGCCGGGGCGGCCAGCCTGCAGGAAGGCAAGTCGCAGCTAGTGTGCGACGCCGGCCAGACCATGACCCCGGTGCCGGTGAATGTGGACTAACGGTTGAGCATGGCATGACAAAGATTTCGAACATCCCCGTCATCGCCATCGACGGCCCTTCGGCCTCCGGCAAGGGCACCGTGGCCGCGCTGGTCGCGCATGAACTGGGTTTCCACTACCTCGATAGCGGCGCGATCTATCGGGTGGCGGCTTATGCCGCCATGCAAAGAGGCATCGCCCTGGACGACGGGCCGGCCTTGGTCGCCTTGTCCCGTGCGCTGGACCTGCGTTTCGACGGCGCCGAGGTGTATCTGGACGGCAGGCCGGTGGGCGATGCCATTCGTACCGAGGCGGCGGGCCGGGCAGCCTCGCAGATTGCCGCGTTGCCGGCCCTGCGCGCGGCCTTTCTGGAACTGCAACGCGGCTTCCGCAAAGCGCCCGGCCTGGTCACCGATGGCCGTGACATGGGGTCGGTGGTATTCCCCGATGCGCGGGTCAAGGTGTTCCTGACCGCGACGGCCGAGGAAAGGGCGAAAAGGCGATATAAGCAGTTGATCGAAAAAGGATTCGATGCTAACCTCCCGGCCCTTGTGCAGGACTTGCGGGAACGCGACGCGCGTGATGCGAGCCGGACTTCCGCCCCCCTGCGCCAGGCGGCCGACGCGCATCTGCTGGATACCACGGCCCTGAGTATCGCCCAGGCGGTTGCTCAGGTGATCGAGTGGCACCGCGGGCTCCGGCCGCATAGCTGACCCCATATCGGGTTTTTCATTTAACCAGCCCGTGGCGACACGGTTTTTCAGGCCCTTTACTCAATGTCCACTGCAACCGCAACCCCTACCGCTTCCACACCCGTCGAATCTTTTGCCGCCCTCTTTGAAGAAAGCATCGCCAAGCAGGAAATGCGCTCCGGCGAGGTCATCACCGCCGAGGTTGTCGGCATCGACGCCAATTTCGTCACTGTCAACGCCGGCCTCAAGTCGGAAAGCCTGATTCCTGTCGAGGAATTCAAGGATGATCGCGGTGAGATCGATGTGAAGATCGGTGACTTCGTGCAAGTGGCCATCGAGTCGCTGGAGGATGGCTTTGGCGCTACCAAGCTGTCGCGCGATCGCGCCAAGCGCCTGGCCGCCTGGCTCGACCTGGAAGCCGCCATGGAAGAAGGCCGCGTCGTCAAGGGCGTGATCAACGGCAAGGTCAAGGGCGGTTTGACAGTCATGTGCAATGGCATCCGTGCCTTCCTGCCGGGTTCGCTGGTCGATGTGCGGCCGGTCAAGGACACCAGTCCCTACGAGGGCAAGGAGGCCGAGTTCAAGGTCATCAAGCTGGACCGCAAGCGCAACAACGTGGTGGTGTCGCGTAAGGCCGTACTGGAACAGAGCATGGGTGCAGAGCGCGAACAACTGCTGGCCAACCTGAAGGAAGGCGCCCAGGTCAAGGGCATCGTCAAGAACATCACCGAGTACGGCGCCTTCGTCGACCTTGGCGGCATCGACGGTCTGCTCCACATCACCGATCTCGCTTGGCGCCGGGTCAAGCACCCGACCGAAGTGGTCAACGTCGGCGACGAAGTCACCGCCGTGGTGCTCAAGTTCGATCAGGAAAAGAACCGCGTTTCTCTGGGTCTCAAGCAACTGGGCGAGGACCCGTGGGTGGGCCTGTCCCGCCGTTACCCTACCGGCACCCGCATGTTCGGCAAGGTGGCCAATCTTACCGACTATGGCGCCTTCGTCGAGATCGAGCCGGGCATCGAGGGCCTGGTGCACGTCTCCGAAATGGACTGGACCAACAAGAACGTCAACCCCTCCAAGGTCGTCTCCCTGGGTGATGAAGTCGAGGTCATGGTGCTGGAGATCGACGAAGACCGTCGCCGCATCTCGTTGGGCATGAAGCAGTGCAAGGCCAACCCGTGGGAAGAGTTCTCCATGAACTTCAAGAAGGGCGACAAGGTTTCCGGCCAGATCAAGTCGATCACCGATTTCGGCGTCTTCATCGGCCTGCCCGGCGGCATCGACGGCCTGGTGCACCTGTCCGACCTGTCCTGGTCGCTGCCCGGCGAAGAGGCCTTGCGCAACTTCAGAAAGGGCGAGGAGGTCGCGGCGGCCGTGCTGGCCATCGATACCGAAAAAGAACGCATTTCCCTCGGCATCAAGCAGTTGGAAGGCGATCCCTTCAACTCCTTCATCGCCACCCATGACAAGGGCAGCGTCGTCACCGGCACCGTCAAGTCGCTCGACGCCAAGGGCGCCGTGATCGACATCGGCGGTGAGATGGACGGTTACCTGCGTGCGTCGGAAGTTTCCCGTGACCGCGTCGAGGACATTCGCACCCACCTCAAGGAGGGCGATACGGTCGAGGCCATGATCATCAACGTCGACCGCAAGAACCGTCAGGTCAATCTGTCGGTCAAGCAGAAGGAGGCCGCCGAGCAGGCCGAAGCCATGCAGAAGCTTACGGCCACCCACTCCGCCGGAACCACCAATCTGGGCGCCTTGCTCAAGGCCAAACTCGACGGCCAGGGTTCTGAGTCCTGATAATAAGGAGAGGCGGTATGTGCCGCAGAGCGGACAGCCGCCCTGACCCGGTTGCCATGAACACGGCGGGGAGGGCGGCGTGACAAAATCGGAACTCATCAATCGGCTGACTGCCCGTAACCCGCATCTGCAGGTGATGGATGCCGAGTTGGCGGTGAAGACCATACTCGATGCCATGATCCAGAGTCTGGTGAAGGGTAAGCGTATCGAGATACGGGGCTTCGGCAGTTTCAGTCTCAACTTCCGCCCACCCAGGGTGGGGCGCAATCCCAAGACCGGCGAGAAGGTGACCGTGGCGGGCAAGTATGTCCCTCATTTCAAGGCCGGCAAGGAATTGCGTGATCGGGTGGATTACCCGGACTGATCTCATCCAGGCAGACCGCCGGCGTTGGTCTCGGCCAACGCCGTTTTTTTATATCGACGGGGTACAATTCCGCCCACCCGTTTGCCGAGGGGCCTGAGTGCGTTACCTGTTGCTCGTTGCCAAGATTGTGCTGTTCCTGCTGCTTCTGAGTTTTGCCATACAGAACAGCGAATCCGTGACACTACGTTACCTGCTTGGTTGGAGCTGGCAGGCACCGCTGTCGTTGGTGATTCTGTTGGCTTTCGCGGCTGGCGCGGTGCTTGGGTTGATCGGCGGCGCCCGCCAGATCGTCAGGCAGCGGCGGCAGATCCGTCGCCTGGCGGGCGCCGGTAACAAGGGCGATATGGCGGGCGCGGGCTGAACGGATGGAATTCGAAACCTGGAAACTTCTTGTCTTGCCGCTTTTTTTCGTGCTCGGCTGGCTGGCGGCCCGCGTGGATATCCGGCAGGTGGTCAAGGAATCGCGCACCATCCCCGCATCTTATTTCCGCGGGCTCAATTATCTGCTCAGCGAGCAGCCGGACCGGGCCATCGAGGCCTTCCTGGAAGTGGCGCGCCTGGACCCCGATACGCTGGAGCTGCATTTTGCGCTGGGCGCGCTATTCCGGCGGCGGGGCGAGGTGGATCGGGCCATTCGCATCCACCAGAACCTGGTGGACCGCAGCGATCTGAAACAGGACCAGCGTCTGAAGGCCCTTTACGAACTCGGCCAGGATTTCCTCAAGGCCGGACTGCTTGACCGCGCCGAGGCCCTGTTCAAACGACTGGAAAACGGCAGCCACGCTCTCGATGCGTTGCGACATCTTTTGGCCATCTACGTCCTGGAAAAAGATTGGGCACAGGCCATCACGGTGGCCGGCCGTCTGGAAAAACTGGGCAGTCCCTCACAGGATGCCGATACCGCGCACTATTATTGCGAGCTTGCCTTGAATGCGCTGTTGCGCAAGGACATGAAACAGGCGAGAGGGCATCTGCAACAGGCCCTGGCCATAAACCGCAAGGCGGTGCGCGCCAACCAGTTGCTTGGCGATCTCGCGGCCCAAACTGGCGATGACGAGACTGCCATTGCTCATTGGCGCGCCATCGAACAGCAGAATCCTGCCTACTTGCCTGTCGTCGGGGAGCGTCTGTTCCAGGCCTACCAGCGGCTTGGCCGTATCGATGAGGGGATTGAGTTGCTGCAGGGGTATCTCGTGCGCCAGCCAAGTGCCGACCTCTTCCACATACTGTTCAATGCCGTGGCGGCAAGCCGGGGCTGGCTGGTTGCACAGGCTCTGGCGGCCGAGGCCCTCAGGCGCCAGCCCGGTCTGAGAGTGCTGGATGACTATCTGCAGGCCCGCACCGCCGTTTCGGAAACGGATCTGGAGACGCGCATGGCCCAGGACCTGGTCCATCGCCAGGTAAGCCGGGTCGCTTTTTATCAATGCACCCAGTGTGGCTTCAAGTCGCGGCAGTTCTTCTGGCAATGCCCTGCCTGCGCGGCTTGGGAAGGTATCCCGCCGGAGCGCAAAGAGAATGAATGAGGCGCGCGTCATCGTCGCCCTGGATTACCCGGATGCGACTGCGGCCATTGCCCTGGTGGAGCGTCTTGATCCATCCCTGTGCAAGCTCAAGGTAGGCAAGGAATTATTCGTGCGTGCCGGCCCTTCCCTGGTTGCCTATCTGGTCGGGCAAGGTTATCAGGTCTTTCTCGACCTCAAGTTTCACGATATTCCCAATACGGTGGCCGGGGCCTGTCGCGCGGCCGCCGACCTGGGCGTATGGATGGTCAATGTGCATGCTCTGGGCGGACTCGGAATGATGCAGGCGGCGCGGACAGCGGTGGATCAATCGGCGAATCCACCCAGGTTGATCGCGGTGACCGTGCTGACCAGTCACAGCGGCAGCGATCTGCGTCGCCTTGGGATGGCCGCCGAGCCGGCGACGCAAGTGGCCTTGCTTGCCGCCCTGGCGAAAGAAGCGGGGATGGACGGCGTGGTTTGCTCGGCTCAGGAGGCCGCCATGTTGCGACGGCAGTTTGGGCCCGATTTCCTGCTGGTCACGCCGGGAATTCGTCCCTTTGGCAGCGACAGCGGCGACCAGAATCGTGTGCTCACGCCGACGCGGGCCATCGCGGCCGGCGCCGACTATCTGGTGGTGGGCCGCCCGATCACCCAGGCCGCCGACCCGGTCGCGGCCTTGCATAGCATTAATGTCGAAATCGCCACTTTCTTGGGAAGCGAACCATGAAAATCGCCATCGCCGGCACCGGTTACGTCGGCCTCTCCAACGCCATCCTGCTGGCCCAGCACAACGAGGTGGTCGCCCTCGACATCGTCCCCGAGAAGGTCGAGATGCTGAACCGCCGGGAGTCGCCCATCGTCGACGCCGAGATCGAGGACTACCTCAGGCACAAGCCCCTCAACTTCCGCGCCACGCTGGACAAGGGGGAGGCCTACGCCGGGGCCGACTATGTCGTTATCGCCACGCCCACAGACTACGACCCCGAGACCAACTACTTCAATACCGGCACGGTCGAGGCGGTCATCCGCGACGTCAAGGCGATCAACCCGAAGGCGGTGATGATACTCAAGTCCACCGTCCCGGTCGGTTACACCGCCAAACTCAAGCAACAGTACAACTGCGACAACCTGATCTTCTCTCCGGAATTTCTGCGCGAAGGCCGCGCGCTGTATGACAACCTCTACCCCTCGCGCATCGTCATCGGCGAGCGATCCGCCCGCGCCGAGAACTTCGCCAATCTGCTCCGGCAAGGCGCGATCAAGCAGGACATCGCGGTACTGTTCACCGACTCCACCGAGGCCGAGGCGATCAAACTGTTCGCCAATACCTATCTGGCCATGCGGGTCGCTTATTTCAACGAACTGGACACCTACGCCGCCACCCATGGCCTGGAGAGCAAGCACATCATCCAGGGTGTCTGCCTCGACCCGCGCATCGGCGAGCACTACAACAACCCTTCATTCGGCTATGGCGGCTACTGCCTGCCCAAGGACACCAAGCAACTCTTGGCCAACTATCAGGAGGTGCCGCAGAACCTGATCCGCGCGATCGTCGAGGCCAACAGCACGCGCAAGGATTTCATCGCTGACAGCATACTCAAGCTGAAGCCCAGGATCGTCGGCATCTACCGGCTAATCATGAAGAGCGGCTCGGACAACTTCCGTGCGTCGAGCATCCAGGGCATCATGAAGCGGATCAAGGCCAAGGGCATCGAGGTCATCGTCTATGAGCCGGTGTTGACCGAAGCGGAGTTTTTCCACTCCAGGGTGGTCAACGACCTGGCCGAGTTCAAGCGGCTCGCCGATGTCATCGTCGCCAACCGCCTCACCGAAGACTTGAGCGACGTGGCGGACAAGGTATACAGCCGGGACCTGTTCGGAAAGGACTGATGCCATGTTCAAGACCCTCGCGGATTGTGTCGGCAACACGCCCTTGGTACGCCTGTCCAGGCTGCCTGGGGCGACTTCAAACACGCTGTTGGCCAAACTGGAAGGCAACAACCCGGCTGGTTCGGTGAAGGATAGGCCGGCCCTGGCGATGATCGCCAAGGCCGAGGCCAGGGGCGAGATCAAACCCGGCGATACCCTGATCGAGGCGACCAGCGGCAACACCGGCATCGCCTTGGCGATGGCGGCGACCATCAAGGGTTACCGGATGATCCTGGTGATGCCCGAGCACCTGTCCATCGAGCGCCGCCAGACCATGCGCGCCTTCGGCGCCGAACTCATGCTGACTCCCAAGGCGGGCGGTATGGAGGCGGCGCGCGACCTGGCCGACCGGCTGGTCGCCGATGGCCGGGGCATCATGCTCGACCAGTTTTCCAACCCGGATAATCCGCTCGTCCATTACGAGACTACCGGTCCGGAAATCTGGCATGATACGGCCGGACGGATCACCCATTTCGTCTCCAGCATGGGCACCACCGGCACCATCATGGGCTGTTCGCGCTATCTGAAGGAGATGAACCCGGCCATCCAGATCGTCGGTGTGCAGCCGGAGGAGGGCGCGCAGATTCCCGGCATCCGCAAATGGCCACCGGAGTATTTGCCGGCGATATGTGATTTCGACCGTATCGACCGGATGATCTACGTCGGCCAGTCTGACGCAGAGGAAACCACGCGTCGACTGGCGCGGGAGGAAGGCATCTTCGCCGGCATTTCCTCCGGCGGCGCACTGTGGGTGGCGCTGCAGTTGTCGAAAGAGGTGGTGGACGCGGTCATTGTCACCATCGTCTGCGACCGGGGCGACCGTTATCTTTCGACCGGCGTATTTCCGGCCTGATAGCCGTCAGGGGCAAAGACGGCGCGGCAAGTCGCCAAATTGACGGAACAGGCTACGAGGCAGGCGCTTTTGTTTTTCTGCCGGGGCTCGCCGGGGGGATGTAGCCTGCCACTCGGCAGAGCATGCCTTCGACCTTCTTGTCGTCGATATAGCGGGTCGAGTGACACATGATCACATCGCCTTTGGCGGCCAGCTCGGTCAACCCGCGGCATACATTCTCCAACGGTATGCCGGTCGCCGCGGCGATATCAAAATCTATCTGCTCGCCATGCTCTTTCAAATATTGCAGTATTTTGTTCAACGCCATGACTCCACATTTTTGCGGGTAAGCGACCTTCACAGCTGGTGCTGCCCGCGGGGCGAATCTTCAACCTGGAAGCGGCTACACTTAATTTATGCAAAGCAAAAGGCCCGCGGCATTGCGGGCCCTGGTATTTCTGGCTCCCCGACCTGGGCTCGAACCAGGGACACACGGATTAACAGTCCGTTGCTCTACCAACTGAGCTATCGGGGAATCGAGAGTCCGCGATGATACTGGCGGGGCCCGTCTTGGTCAATATGTCCGTGCGCTGGCGATGGCGTGTGTGGGCGTGCTTTATTCGGCGTCGTGATTGTCGTCATGCACGGGCGGGCGACTGCTGGGCCGCGCCGAGGTCGTGCCTGCCTGGCGGGCGGGCGAGACCGTGGAGATGGCATGTTTGAAAATGGCCTGAACGGCTTGGTCGTGACCGCGCAGCAGCACCATATATTGGTCGAAGGACTCGATCCGCCCCACAAGCTTGATGCCGTTAACCAGAAAGACGGAGACAGTAGTATGTTCTTTGCGCAGGGTGTTTAGGAACTGGTCCTGCAGATTTTGGCGTTCGTTCATAATGGTAGCGTCGATCAAACCGGGTGCGCATCATAACACATCCGCTTCGCCGCACCGGCAAGCCATGCCGTCAAATGGTTATTGGGGAGTCAACCCGTGCTGACGGGATTCAGGGAAGGGGCACCAATATAAGGTGCCTTTCACAGGATTTCTCTGGAAGTGCGGCACCTCGATGTTCGCGAGGTATTCGCAGCGGCCGAAATGGCACGCTGGCGCCGGTCCTGGCCGTCAACGGCCGGCCGCATCGTTGGTGCGAGTAATCCGCGGCCAGCCTACCCGTCCCCGCACGAACCATCTGCGTACATGGGTGGGACGTTGACGCTCTATTTTTTCGCGGTGATATCCACCTTGGCGGTCGCCCGCAGTTCCGCCAGATATTTGCGGATATCCTGCTGCACCAGTTGGCCGGAGAGGCGATCCTTCACCTTGTCATAGGCGGGAAACTCCAGCTTGCGGCTGTCCAGCAGTTTGATCAGGTGCCAGCCGAAACGGGTTTTGACCGGGGCCTTGGTGTATTCGCCCTTCTTCAACTGCACCATGGCGGAGGCGAATTCCGGCACCAGGTTGGCGGGGGCCATCCAGCCGAGTTCTCCACCCTTGGCGGCAGAGGAATCTTTCGAATACTTCTTGGCCAGGTCTTCGAATTTTGTGGGTTTTTTGCCACCTAGCTTGCCGGCAATTTCCTTGGCCAGTTTTTCGTCGTCGACCAGTATGTGGCGGGCCAGGTATTCAGTATCGCCGGATTTCGCCTTGATCCTGTCATATTCCGCTTTGATGCGCTCCTCGGCGACGGGGTGCGTGCTGGCATAGTCCTCCAACAACAGCTTGCCCAGTATTTCCTTGCGCTGCAGATCGAGCACGGCCTGCACCGTGGGGTTCTTGTCGAGACCCTTGCTCAGCGCCTGCTGGGCCATGATCTCGGCGGTGATCAGGGATTCGAGCACGGCCTTGTCGGTGCTGGTATCCTGCGGCATGCCGCGGCTCTGGCGTTCGTCACGCAGCAGGGTGGCGGAGAGTTGGTTGATGGCGACGCCGTTCACGGTGGCGATGGTGGTCTGGGCGGCGGTCTTGGCATCCATCCTGGGGGGCGCATCGGCGGCGATGGCGGCAGTGGGCGGGGCGACCAGGACGGCCAGGCACAGTGATCGGATGAGTTTGTTGATAAGCATAAAAGTAGTCCTCGATTTAAAGTGTTACGACTGATCCGGACTGAGCGTGGTGACGCTCAGGGCATGGATACGATGTGGGATGAGATCGCCCAATGTCTGGTAAACCAGACGATGACGCATGACGGTGCTCATCCCGACGAAGCGCTCTGACACGATGGTGAGGCGAAAGTGCCCGCCACCGGAAGCGGCGCCGGCATGCCCGGCATGGGCCGCGCTTTCATCCAGAATTTCGAGGCGCTGCGGGGCGAGGGCCGCCAGACGCGCGCGCATGAGCGAGGGGACATCGCTCACGGCAAGACCGTTTTGAATGGTTTCACCGTCACGCCGGCGTATACCCCGGCGGCGACATAGGGGTCCGTATCTGCCCAGGCCTTGGCCGCTTCCAGGCTGTCGAAGGCGGCGACGATCAGGCTGCCAGAATAGCCGGCGGGGCCGGGATCGGTGCTGTCGATGGCGGGGAAGGGGCCGGCCAGCAGCAGGCGACCGGCCTCCTGCAACCCGTTGAGCCGTTCGAGGTGGGCGCTGCGTGCCGCCAGGCGGCGCTCCAGGGAGTCGGGTACGTCCTCGCCGACGATGGCGTAGAAGCGGCTCATGGCGAGTCTTTGATGTGCCGAGACAAATAGATGCCCTGCATGAGGACGAATACCAGCATCAGGCCAAGGGTGCCGAACATCTTGAAATTGACCCAGGCATCGGTGGAAAAGTTGAACGCGACCACCAGATTAAGGGCTCCCAGAAAGGTGAAGAAGGCGGCCCAGCCAAGGTTGAGGCGGACCCAGACGGGATCCGGCAAACTGACCTGTTTTTCCATCATGAGGCGGATGAAATTGCGCTCGAAGAATACGGGGCCGAGTCCAAGCGCCAGGGCGAAGAGCCAATAAAGCACGGTGGGTTTCCACTTGATGAAGTTTTCGTCCTGGAGCATGAGGGTGGCGCCGCCGAACACGGTGATCAGTGCAAACGAGACCCACAGCATGGTATCCACCTTGCGATGCCTGACAGCGCTCCAGGCGATCTGCGCCAGCGTGGCGGCAATGGCTACTACCGTGGCGAGAAATACGCCGGGCTTGACGGCAGAGCCGAGGCTGATCCCGAGCGCCGAGAGCAGCGCGCCGGCTTGATCGGGATAGGCCACCCCGAACTGGTAGGCAGCGAAAAACAGTATGACGGGAAAGAGATCGAACAGCAGTTTCATTGATGTTATTGGTAGGCGCCAATGGAGGAGCGGCAGGCATTTTGCTATGATTGGGCCTCTCGCCTCAAGCGCAATTTTTGTGATCTTAGATCTGCATAGCCATTCGACCGCGTCGGATGGCGTCTTGTCCCCCCGCGATCTCATCCACCGTGCCGCCCAACAAGGCGTCGATGTCATCGCCCTCACCGATCATGACGAGGTGCGTGGGCTGACGGAGGCCGCTGATGCGGCGGCCGAGACGGGGCTGCGTCTCATCCCCGGCGTCGAGATATCGGTGAGCTGGGCGGGGCGCACCGTGCACATCGTCGGACTCAATGTCGATGCGGCCAACCCCGGCTTGCTGGCCGGGCTGCAGCTCAACCGTGCCGGCCGTTGGCAGCGGGCCGGGCTGATGGCGGAGTCGCTGGCGCGTACCGGCATCATGGGGGCGCTGGAGGGTGCCAGTCTTTATGCGGAAAATCCCGAGCTCATCGGCCGCACACACTTTGCCCGTTTCCTGGTCGAAGCCGGGCATGTCAAGGACGTAAAGACCGTATTCAGAA
The DNA here is from genome assembly GCA_037439465.1 of Hydrogenophilales bacterium. Lineage (GTDB taxonomy): Bacteria > Pseudomonadota > Gammaproteobacteria > Burkholderiales > Thiobacillaceae > Parasulfuritortus. The sequence goes on from JBBIVX010000001.1 coordinate 90,955, forward strand.
AATTCCTGGTCCGCGGCAAGCCGGGTTATGTGCCGCACCAGTGGGCCTTGCTGGCCGAGGCGGTGGCCTGGATAAGTGGGGCGGGCGGTGTGGCGGTACTCGCTCATCCCGGTCGTTATGAGATCGGCAAGGAAAAAATGGCGTTGTTGCTTGCCGAGTTCAAGGCCGCGGGCGGCGTCGCCCTGGAAGTGGTGACCGGCAGCCATACCCCCGATCAAGTGCCGGTGTATGCCGAGTATGCGGCGCGTTTTGGTCTCGCCGCTTCCGTCGGCTCCGATTTCCACGCCCCTGGTGAGGGCGGACGCGAACTTGGCCGGCTCATGCCGTTGCCCAGCGGGTGTCGGCCAGTCTGGCAGGATTGGTAAACTCCGCCGCATGGCCCATGTACTCCATGTTCACCCCGACAATCCGCAACCGCGCTTGATGCGCGAGGCGGTGGCGCGACTGCGGGCGGGTGGGGTGATGGCCTACCCGACCGACTCTTCCTATGCCCTGGGTTGCATGATTGGCAACAAGGCCGGCATGGAGCGTATACGGGCGATACGCGGCGTCGATGAGAAACACCATTTCACCCTGGTTTGCCGCGACCTGTCGGAGATTGCCAAATACGCCAAGGTCGATAATCGGCAGTATCGTCTCTTGAAGGCGGCCACGCCCGGCGCCTATACCTTCATCCTGGAGGCGACGCGCGAGGTGCCGCGTCGTCTGCAACATCCCAAGCGCAGCACCATCGGCCTCAGGGTGCCCGAGCATGCGGTGGTGACCGCTTTGCTGGCGGAGCTGAATGAACCCATCCTGTCCATGACCCTGACGCTACCGGGAGAGGCGCTGCCCCTGAACGAGGCCGAGGAAATCCTTGCTCACCTGGAGCACAGTGTCGACCTCATCATCGCTGCCGGACGCTGTCATCTGGAGCCCAGTACCGTCGTCGATCTGTCCGGCGACACACCGGAACTGCTGCGCCGTGGCTGTGGCGACCCCAGATCCCTGGGCTTCGAGGCATAGTCGCGCATCATGGAACTGACTCTGATCCAGAGGATTGTCGTTTATGCTTTGCCGGTGATCTTCGCCATTACCCTGCACGAGGCCGCCCACGGTTTCGCCGCCCGTCACTTCGGCGACCGCACCGCCGAACTGATGGGGCGGATCAGCCTCAATCCGCTGCGCCACATCGATCTTTTCGGCACCATACTGGTCCCGGCTCTTACCATTGTCCTCGGCGGTATCCTGTTCGGCTGGGCCAAGCCGGTGCCGGTCAATTTTGCCAACCTGCGCCACCCCAAACAGGACATGTTATGGGTGGCGGCCGCGGGCCCAGGCGCCAATCTGTTCATGGCATTATTCTGGGCCGCCGTCATGAAGCTGGCGCACCTATTGCCCTTCAATCTCTATACCCAGCCATTGATATTGATGGCGGAGGCGGGTATCTCCATCAATGCCATCCTGATGGCCCTCAATCTGCTGCCCGTGCCACCTCTGGATGGCGGTCGCATCGCCGTCAGTCTGTTGCCTTCCCGGGCAGCCCTGCTTTTGTCCCGTATCGAGCCTTACGGGCTGTTTATCCTGCTTGGCCTGCTCTTCACTGGACTGCTCGGGATCGTCATCGGGCCTTTCTATGACTTCATCGAAACCGTCGCCTATTCCATTTTCGGACTCGGATAGAAAACTATGTATGCAGACCGCGTCTTATCCGGCATGCGCCCCACCGGCAGCCTACACCTTGGGCATTACCACGGGGTTTTGAAAAACTGGCTGCGCCTCCAGAACGAGTATGAGTGCCTGTTCTTCGTCGCTGACTGGCATGCGCTCACCACCCATTACGATTCGCCGGGCGACATCGAGGGGAATGTCTGGGAGATGGTCATCGATTGGCTGGCGGCCGGCGTCGATGCGTCCAAGGCCACCCTGTTCATCCAATCGCAGGTAATCGAGCACGCCGAACTGCATTTGCTGCTGTCGATGATGACCCCGCTCGGGTGGCTGGAACGTGTGCCCACCTACAAGGATCAGCAGGAAAAGTTGAGCGAGAAAGACCTCTCCACCTACGGTTTTCTCGGTTATCCGCTGCTGCAATCGGCCGACATCCTGATCTACCGCGCCAACCAGGTGCCGGTGGGTGAGGACCAGGTGCCGCACATTGAATTTGCGCGCGAGATCGCCCGGCGTTTCAATCATCTTTACGGCAAGGAGCACGGCTACGAGGACAAGGCCGCCGCCGCCGTCAAAAGATTGGGCGGCAAGAAGGCCAAGCTTTATGAGGAGTTACGCACCCGTTATCAGCAGGCGGGCGACGATGCCGCCCTGGACGCTGCCCGCGCCTTGCTGGCGGGGACCCAGAATCTCAGCCTCGGCGACAAGGAACGGTTGTATGGCTATCTCGAAGGCGGCGGCAAGATGATACTCACCGAGCCCCAGGCCCTGTTGACCGAGGCGTCTAAGATGCCCGGCCTGGATGGCCAAAAGATGTCCAAGTCCTACCACAACACCATAGCCCTGCGCGAAGACCCGGAACAGGTGGGCAAGAAGATACGCACCATGCCCACCGACCCGGCGCGGGTGCGGCGTACCGACCCCGGTGATCCGGAGAAATGCCCGGTCTGGCAATTGCATCAGGTCTATTCCGACACGGCGGTCAAGGATTGGGTCCGGCAAGGCTGCACCAGCGCCGGCATCGGTTGTATCGAATGCAAGCAGCCGGTCATCGAGGCGGTGTTGAAGGAGCTGGCACCCATTCAGGAGCGGGCGCGTCTGCTCACCGAGGACCCCGATACCGTAAAGAACATTATCGCCGACGGTTGCGAAAAGGCGCGCGACCTGGCCCGCGAGACCATGCGCGACGTGCGCGAGGCCATGGGGCTGAATTTTGGCTGAGGCGTGACAATAAGGCGTGACTGGGATTCCGTAGTCACGCCTGCATATCACGGCGGCGTCATCACTCTTTGCGTGTTTCCACCATCTCCAGCGGTTCTGCTGGCGCGCTTTCCTTCCTTGGCACACGGCGGCGGCGGGGGCGGGCAGGGGCGGATTCCGCCGATGCCGGTGCGCTTTCCATGGCCGTGCTGACGGCGGTTTGGGTCTCCACCAACTGCAACGATTCGTCTACTAACGCGGCTTCTGTCCCAGTCTCGGGCTTGCGCCGGCGGTGGGGCTGACGGCCTGCTCCCTCCCCGTTGGCGGTAGGCGCAGCCACGTCCAAGGTCTGGGTCACATGAGTTTCCACGAGTTCCAGTCCGGCCGAGGCGAGGTCGGGTGGGGGCAGTATCACCGGCGCCCGCCGGGCTTTGGACGGGAGCGCTGGCGCTTCGGTCGGCATGGTCTGCACTTGGCTGATCTGCGGCTCGGCCGTGCCCGGCTGGAACACAGGGACGCTGGCGATGGCCGCCGCCGGGGCCTGGGTGGCTTCCTCGGCGATGATCTCGCTCACGGTCTCGCTGGCGAGGGCTGCGGCCTCCGGCCGGCGGCCCCGGCCGCCGCGGCGGCCGCGGCGGGCCCGGCCTTCGCGCTCGTCACCCCCCTCGGCGTGTGGGGTTGCAATGGGGGGGGTGGCTGCCGTCTCAATTTCAATGGGGGCGCTTTCCGCCGCGGGGATAGGCATGCGGCGAGGGCGCTCGATACGTTCGCTACGCGCCTCTGGCAAGGCAGCGCGTTCCTGCCGTTCGGCCCTTGCCCTGTCCGGACGCGCTTCCTTATCCGCACGTGCTTCCTTATCAGGACGCGCTTCCCGGTTACGTTCCCGGCTGTCGCCACGCTCGTTGCGTTCACCCTTCGGGCGGCGGTTATCGCGTCCGTCACGCCCTTCGCGGTTGTCGCGAGTGCGGCGTGTATCGCGGCCTTCGCGCCGTGGCTCGGCCTTCTTGGTCGGCGTTGCCGGCATTGGCTCGGCAGTGGGGGCATTCATCCCCTTCAGCCAGCCCATGATGCGGCCGAACAGGCCGGGTTTCTGTTCTCTGTCCTTGCGGCCGGCGGGCGCGCTTGGAAGGGGCGCCGGTTGTGCCGGGGTGATGCCCTGGACCATGGGCTGGGGCCGCTGCGGTTTGTTGGCGACGGTGCCGCCGGCCTCCGCGTCTGCTTCGAGCGGCCGCTCCATCATCTTGTAGCTGGGGGCGAGTACTTCACCCTGATTGAGCTGGTCATGACGCAGCCGCGCCAGGGTGTAGCGGGGAGTCTCGAAATGGATGTTGGGGATGAGAACGATCTCGACCTTGTGCCTGGCCTCAATATTGAGGATGTCGGTGCGCTTCTCATTGAGCAGATAAGTCGCGACCTCGACCGGGGCCTGAATGTGCAGGGCACCGGTGTTTTCCTTGATGGACTCTTCCTGCATCAGGCGCAACAGGTGCAGGGCAAACGATTCGGCGCTGCGCACATGGCCGGTTCCGCTGCAACGCGGACAGGTGACATAGTTGGTTTCGCCCAACGAGGGTTGCAGGCGCTGACGCGATAGCTCCATCAGGCCAAAACGGGACAATTTGCCGGTCTGGACTCGTGCCCGGTCGTAATGCAAGGCTTGGCGCAGACGCTCTTCCACTTCGCGCTGGTTCTTGGCGCTTTCCATGTCGATGAAATCGATCACCAGGAGGCCGCCCAGGTCGCGCAGGCGCGCTTGCCGGGCGATTTCGTCGGCCGCTTCCAGGTTGGTGTTGAGGGCAGTCTGTTCGATGTCGGCACCGCGCGTGGCCTGCGCCGAATTGACGTCGATCGCCACCAGCGCCTCGGTGTGGTCGATGACGATGGCGCCACCCGACGGCAGCGGCACTTCACGTGAATAGGCGGTCTCGATCTGGTGTTCAATCTGGAAGCGGGAGAACAACGGTACGCTATCGACGTACATCTTCACCTTGTTGACGCTGTCCGGCATGACGTGGGCCATGAACTGCTTGGCCTGCTCGAAGATGGCCGGGGTGTCGATCAGGAGTTCGCCGATGTCCGGAGTGAAGTAATCGCGAATGGCGCGGATGACCAGGCTCGATTCCTGGTAGATGAGGAAAGTGCCTTTTTGCGAGTTGGCCGCTTCATCGATAGCGGTCCACAGTTGCAGCAGGTAGTTGAGGTCCCACTGCAGTTCCTCGACGCTGCGGCCGATGCCGGCGGTGCGGCCGATCAGACTCATGCCCGCGGGGACTTGCAGCTGGGCGATGGCGTCGCGCAACTCATTGCGCTCTTCGCCCTCGATGCGGCGGGATACGCCACCGCCACGCGGGTTGTTGGGCATGAGCACGAGGTGACGGCCGGCCAGGCTGATGAAATTGGTCAGGGCCGCGCCCTTGTTGCCCCGCTCGTCCTTTTCCACCTGGACGATCAGTTCCTTGCCTTCCTTGAGAAATTCCTGGATGCGGCCGCGGCCGACGTCTGCATCGCCGAGCGAGGCGCGGGCGATTTCCTTGAAGGGGAGAAAACCGTGGCGGTCAGTGCCGTAATCGACGAAACAGGCCTCCAGGCTGGGCTCTACGCGGGTGATGAGACCTTTGTAGATATTGCCCTTGCGTTGCTCCTTGGTGGCGGATTCAATGTCGAGATCGACCAGCTTCTGGCCATCGACAATGGCGACGCGGAGTTCTTCCGCCTGCGTCGCATTGAACAGCATACGTTTCATTTAATTGACCCCTGCGCCATCGCGCCCCGGGGCGGTAAGCCCGCCGCGCCAGGCGCGGCATAAAGTCGAGGCAGGGGATCAGGCGGCGTGCGTGGGCATTGCGCTGGTTGTCTCGTGCATGTCTTGTTGGCTTATCTTTCTTACCCGACCGATTCGCGTCGATCAGGGGATGTCCGGGTGCGGTTGACGCATCAAATACGTTACCATCGCTACTTTTTTGCTGGTCCGCCACATCGGCACGTTCGGCGTGGGCCTCCCGGGCGATTTGTCGCTACCTTGGGCCCGTGAACGTCGGTGGCCGGAAAAGCGCTCCGGTGAGCTTGCTTAACCGGTGCTCGCGGGCATGACCAGATTGAATCTGCAAGTACCCTTCGAAGCGGATGGAAGTATACAGAGTTTATGTCAGTAGCGCGCAAAGATGCCGTAACAAAAGTGGCGATAGGTGATGAATCGGCCGGCCAGCGACTGGACAACTTCCTTTTCAGACATCTGAAAGGTGTGCCAAAGAGCCGGGTCTACCGCCTGCTGCGAGTGGGTGAGTTGCGGGTGAACGGTCGCCGGGTCAAGCCGGACTATCGCCTTTGCCTGGCCGACGAAGTGCGCATTCCACCGGTGCGCACGGCCGAGCGCGTGGCCGAACCGGGCCGTGCCAGGATCGGCAAGAGCCTGCTTGGCTGTGTGCTCTACCAGGACGCCAGTCTGCTGGTGCTAGATAAACCGGCCGGCCAGGCGGTGCATGGCGGCAGCGGCGTCAGCCTCGGCATCATCGAGCAACTGCGCCGGGAGCTGCCGGATGACCGCTTTTTGGAACTGGCGCATCGCCTGGACAAGGAAACTTCCGGCTTACTGATTGTCGCCCGCAAGCGCTCCGCCCTGCTGGCACTGCATCGTATGCTGCGCGAGGGAGAGATGCAAAAGACCTATCTTGCCCTGGCGGTCGGTCAGTGGCGGGACGAGCGGCGCCACGTGAAACTGCCGCTGCTCAAGTTGACCAGTGACGACGGCGAGCGCCGGGTGATAGTGGACGAGACTGGCCAGTTTGCCCACACCGTGTTCACCCTGGTTGACCAATACCCCGGTTACAGTCTCGTCGAGGCCGAACTGAAGACCGGCCGCACGCACCAGATCCGTGTGCATCTGGCGGCGCTGGGCCATCCCATCGCTGGCGATGACAAATATGGCGACTTCGCGCTCAATCGCCGCTTGAAAAAAGAGGGGTTGAAACGCCTGTTCCTGCATGCCGCGCGGATTGAATTTTTGCATCCGCTGAGCGGCGAGCGGCTGCAATTGACGGCGCCGTTGCCCGTCGATCTGCAACAGTATCTCGACAGCCTGAGAAAAGCGGCATGAGTAAACGCTATGAACTCCTGATCTTCGACTGGGACGGAACCCTGATGGACTCGGCCGCCCTCATCGTGAGCTCCATCCAGCAGGCCAGCGCCGACCTCGGCTGGCCGTCGCCCAGCGCGGCGGCCGCGAGCCACATCATCGGCCTTGGCCTGAAAGAGGCAGTAGCCATGCTGTTCCCTGACGTCCCGGCTGAGCGCTACCCAGACCTGGTGGAACGTTACCGTTTCCATTACTTGTCACAGGACCACCAGATTCGTTTGTTCGCGGGCGCGCGCGAACTGATCGTGGAGATGCATGAGCGCGGCCATCGCCTCGCCGTGGCCACCGGCAAGGCCCGTCATGGTTTGCTGCGTGCTTTCGAACACACGGGTCTGGGGCCCTATTTCCATGCCTCGCGCACCGCCGACGAGACCTTTTCCAAGCCGCACCCGGCGATGATCGAGGAGCTCTTGTCGGAACTGATGGTCGTGCCGGAGCGCGCCTTGATGATCGGCGACACCAGTCATGACCTGGAGATGGCGCGCAACGCCGGCATCGACGCGCTGGCCGCCGCCTATGGCGCCCACCCGGCCGAACGGCTGGTGGAGTATGCGCCGGTAGCCTTGTGTCGCCGTTTCCCCGATCTGGCCGCCTGGTTGCGGGCCAATGCCTGAACCGTGTATTGGCGGCCGCGGCGCGGTATGATTCCAGAAAATTCAGGATGACCGTACATGTCCGATTCCAATCACGATTCAGAACGCAGTGCCCTGGAACGGGTGTTGCTGGCCAATCTCGAAGAACAGCGCCGCGGCCGCCGTTGGGGGGTGTTTTTCAAATCCCTTGGCCTGATCTGGCTTTTCGTTCTGCTTTTCTTCGTGATCTACAAGGAAGACGGCAAGTTGGCCGGGAGCGGGCCGCACACCGCCCTGGTCGAGTTGCAAGGTGAGATCGGCGGTCCGGATGGCGTCTTGGCCGGCGACATCATCGGCGCGCTGGCCAGCGCCTTCGAGGACAAAAAGACCAAGGCGGTGGTCCTGCGCTGCAACAGCCCGGGCGGCTCGCCGGTGCATGCCGGGCAGATCTATGACGAGATTCGCCGGCTGCGCGGCAAGTACCCGCAGACCCCCGTCTATGCCGTGGTGGATGACATCTGTGCCTCGGGCGGTTATTACATCGTCGCCGCCGCCGACCGGATATTCGTGGACAAGGCCTCCATCGTCGGTTCCATTGGCGTGCTGATGGACGGCTTCGGTTTCACCGGCGCCATGGGCAAGCTGGGGGTGGAACGCCGATTGTTGACGGCGGGCGAGAACAAGGGTTTCCTCGATCCCTTCTCACCCGTCGATGCGCGCCAGGAAAGTCACGCCAAGGCCATGCTGGAAGAGATCCACCAGCAATTCATCCGGGTGGTCAGGCAGGGACGCGGCCAACGCCTCAAGGAGGCCCCGGACACCTTCAGCGGGTTGGTCTGGAGCGGCGCCGCCAGCGTCGACATGGGTTTGGCCGATGCTCTGGGCAGTCTCGATTATGTGGCGCGGGAGGTCGTCAAAGCGGAGGATATCGTCGACTACACTCCCCAGGAAAACCTGGCTGACCGTATTGCCCGCCGGATCGGCACCGCCATTGGTGACAGCGTCCGTCCCTGGGTGGCCGCCAAGATGCATTTGCACTGATGGAGCCTTACGTTCCCGTCGCCTGTCAATTCCATGACCGGCTCGAGTTGGCCGTCCTGCAGCGGCTGAGACTGCGCCTGCAATGGCGGGATGCGGAGTTGGGGCTGGTAGAGCGTGTGGTCACGCCGGTCGACGTTCTCACCCGTGATGGCGCCGAGTGGTTGGTCTTCCGGGATGAGACGGGCAGCACGGCGAGCGTGCGCCTGGACCGCCTCTGCCGGGTGAAGGAAATCCCCCACTTGAAATAACCCAGGTTGTCCCCATACCCCCTTGGATTTGTTTGGAGGGATATTTATGTCCGAAGAAAACGTAAGCGCTGCGCCAGCAGCCGGCGATTTGGCCGAGAACGATTCGAATGCAGGCAGCAAGGAAAGCATGCCGAGTGTGGAGGAAATGCTGCGCCAGGCCGAACTGCTGGCCCAGGAGCACCAGGATGCCTGGTTGCGCGCCAAGGCGGAGACCGAGAACGTCCGTCGCCGTGCCGCCGAAGATGTGGAAAAGGCGCGCAAATTCGCCGTGGAGCGTTTTGCCGGCGAATTGCTGACCGTCAAGGATAGTCTGGAAGCGGCCTTGGCCGCCGGCGACAACGCCAGTGTGGAAAGTCTCAAGAGTGGCGTCGAACTGACCTTGAAGCAGTTGGTGGGCGTGTTTGCCAAGCACGGTATCGCCGAGATCGATCCGCTCGGCGCCCGCTTCGACCCCAATGTCCATCAGGCCATCGGCATGGTCGACAGCGAGGGCGAGGCGAACAGCGTGGCCAGCGTGCTGCAGAAGGGTTACCTGCTCAATGATCGTGTGCTGCGCCCGGCCATGGTCATGGTGACCAAGCCCAAAGAGGCTTGAAGTTCTGCATCCCATACCCATATCCACACCAGTTCAATAACTTTTTGAGGAATAACACCATGGCCAAGATCATCGGCATCGACCTGGGTACCACCAACTCCTGTGTCGCCATCATGGAGGGCGGCAAGCCCAAGGTCATCGAAAACGCAGAGGGCGCTCGCACCACGCCGTCCATCATCGCCTACGCCGAGGATGGCGAAATTCTGGTCGGTGCCCCGGCCAAGCGGCAGGCGGTCACCAACCCCAAGAACACCCTGTATGCCATCAAGCGTTTGATTGGCCGCCGGTTTGAGGAAAAAGAGGTGCAGAAGGACATCGGCCTGATGCCCTACAAGATTTTCAAGGCCGACAACGGCGATGCCTGGGTGGAGGTGCGCGGCGACAAGAAAGCCCCGCCGCAAATCTCCGCCGAGGTGCTGAAGAAGATGAAGAAGACCGCCGAGGACTATCTCGGCGAGGGAGTCTCGGAAGCCGTGATCACAGTGCCGGCCTACTTCAACGACAGCCAGCGCCAGGCCACCAAGGACGCCGGCCGCATCGCCGGTCTGGATGTGAAGCGCATCATCAACGAGCCGACCGCGGCGGCGCTCGCCTTTGGCATGGACAAGCAGGAAGGCGACCGCAAGATCGCGGTATTCGACCTGGGCGGCGGCACCTTCGACATCTCCATCATCGAGATCGCCGAGATCGAGGGCGAGCATCAGTTCGAGGTGCTGTCCACCAACGGCGACACCTTCCTCGGTGGCGAAGACTTCGACCAGCGCCTGATTGACTACATTATCGACGAGTTCAAGAAAGAGCAGGGCGTCGACCTGAAGAAGGACGTGCTGGCCCTGCAACGTCTGAAAGAGGCTGCCGAGAAGGCCAAGATCGAGCTCAGCTCGACCACCCAGACCGAGATCAACCTGCCCTATATCACCGCTGATGCTTCCGGGCCGAAGCACCTGGTCATGAAGATCACCCGGGCCAAGTTCGAGTCGCTGGTCGAGGAACTGATCCAGCGCACCATCGGGCCATGCAAGATCGCCGTCAAGGATGCCGGGGTGAAGGTCTCCGACATCGGTGATGTGATCCTGGTGGGCGGGATGACCCGGATGCCCAAGGTGCAGGAACTGGTAAAGGAATTCTTCGGCAAGGAGCCGCGCAAGGACGTCAACCCGGACGAGGCCGTCGCCGTCGGCGCGGCCATCCAGGGCGGCGTGCTGCAGGGCGAGGTCAAGGATGTGCTGCTGCTCGACGTGACCCCGCTCAGTCTGGGCATCGAGACCCTGGGCAGCGTGATGACCAAGCTGATCCCCAAGAACACCACCATCCCCACCCGCGCCACCCAGGTGTTCTCCACTGCCGACGACAACCAGAACGCCGTGACCATTCATGTCCTGCAAGGCGAGCGCGAGATGGCCTCCGGCAACAAGAGCCTGGGCCAGTTCAACCTCACCGACATCCCGCCGGCGCCGCGCGGCATGCCGCAGATCGAGGTCACCTTCGACATCGACGCCAACGGCATCCTGCATGTCTCCGCCAAGGACAAGGGCACAGGCAAGGAAGCCAAGATCACCATCAAGGCCAACTCCGGTCTCTCCGAGGCCGAGATCCAACAGATGGTGAAGGACGCCGAGGCCCATGCCGCCGAAGACCACAAGGCCTTCGAACTGGCCACGGCCCGCAACCAGGCCGATGCCATGGTGCACTCGACGCGGAAAGCGCTGAAGGATTATGGCGACAAGGTCACGGCCGACGAGAAGGCCAAGATCGAGGAAGCGATCACTGCCTGCGAGGCGGCGATCAAGTCGGGCGACAAGGCCGATATCGACGCCAAGACCCAGGCCCTGGGCGAAGCCAGTCATAAGCTGGCCGAACAGATGTACGCCCAGCAGGGTGGCCAGCCTGGCGCCGAAGCCGGTGCCCAGCCTGGGGCGGCAGAGAGCAAGGCTGGCGGCGACGACGTGGTCGATGCCGAGTTTGAAGAAGTCAAAGATAAGTGAGGTGTGAGGGGGGAGGAGTGAGGGGGAGACCCCGGCCTCCCCTTGCCTTTTCTCCTCACCCCTAACTCCTCACTCGATATGAGCAAACGCGACTACTACGAAGTCCTCGGCGTGCCGAAAACGGCCTCCGACGAGGAAATCAAGAAGGCCTTCAAGCGGCTAGCCATGAAGCATCACCCCGACCGCAATCAGGGTGACAGTGCGGCCGAAGAACGCTTCAAGGAAGCGAAACAGGCCTACGACATACTTTCCGATCCCAATAAACGGGCGGCCTATGACCAGTACGGTCATGCCGGGGTGGACGCTTCAATGGCCGGTGGCGGTGCCGGTGGCGCTGGTTTTCGCGATTTCGCCGACGCCTTCTCCGATATCTTCGGCGATATTTTCGGTGGCGGCGGCGATCGCTCCCGCGTTTACCGGGGCGCTGACCTACGTTACAACCTGGAGCTCTCGCTGGAAGAGGCGGCGCGGGGCACCGAAACCAAGATACGCATTCCCGTCCTGACCACCTGCGAGTATTGTCACGGCAGTGGCGCCAAGCCCGGCAGCGACCCCGTCACCTGTCCCACCTGCGGCGGGCATGGCCAGGTGCGCATGCAGCAGGGCTTCTTCTCCATTCAACAGGCCTGTCCGCGATGTCACGGCAGCGGCCGGGTGATCGCCGATCCCTGTACGCATTGTCATGGCGAGGGCCGGGTCAAGCAGCACAAGACCTTATCGGTACGCATCCCGGCAGGCGTCGATGCGGGCGACCGCATCCGCCTGGCGGGCGAGGGCGAGGCCGGCATCAATGGCGGCCCGCCCGGAGATCTGTATGTACAGGTTCACCTCCGACCGCACCCGGTTTTCACCCGCGATCACAACGACCTGCATTGCGAAATGCCAATTTCTTTTACAACGGCGGCCCTGGGTGGTGAAATCACCATCCCCACACTGGATGGTCAGGCGTTGATCAAGATTCCGCAGGAGACCCAGAGTGGCAGGGTGTTCCGTCTGCGCGGCAAGGGTATCAAGGGGGTGCGCAGCGACAGCGCCGGCGATCTGCATTGTCACGTGGTGGTTGAAACCCCCATCAATCTCACCGACCGGCAGAAGGAGTTGCTGCGCGAATTCGAAGAGATCAGCCACAGTCACGAAGGCAAACACAACCCCCGCGCCAAGGGCTTCATGGACAAAGTCAAAGAATTCTTCGGCCAGTAGACGCAATGTTTATGCATTAAATCGGCTTGGGGGAAAAGCCGGCTTTGGTAAGCCGGCTCCGGAGAAGCAGACAGTTAGCCGGCAGCCGGAAGCGCGCAGTTTCGGCAGACGAATTCCCTGACGTGTTCGCCGGGACCGGGCCGCCTGCGCGCGATCCATCAAAGATTTTTGTGGTTGCCGTCACACAGCGTGCCGTTCTTGCTGTGCTTGCAGCCGCGGAAATACACGGTGCCGCGCTCCGCCGCCTGGTACCCCAGCGGGCTGAATGCGCCGCCCCGGCGGGAACCGTCGCAGAAGGGCTGACTATTGCTCTTGCCGCTGGCACACCACCAGTCGCTCTTGCCGGCCTCGACCTCGACGGCATAGGGTGATTTTTTGGCGATTTCAGGTTTCGACGTTGCTTGCCACTCGGAAAAATGTACGTCTATATCAGTGATGGCGCGCCATTACCTGGCGGATCGCAACCGGTTAATCACTCGGCGATGGCTTCAACCGGGAGGGTCAGTGTGACTTCGTCGCTGACATAGGGCGCGTACTTGCCCATGTTGAACTCGGAGCGCTTGACCACGGTGGTGGCGTTGGCACCGCAGGCGTCCTTCTTGAGCATCGGATGGGGCATGCACTTGAACGAGGTCACCCGCAGAGTTACTGGTTTGGTGATGCCCTTGATGGTCAGGCCGCCCTTTACGGCGACCAGTTTGTCGCCCTTGAATTTCAGGTTGTCAGACTTGAACGTGATGGTCGGGTACTTCTCGGTGTTGAAGAAGTCTTCGCCCTGGATATGGCCATTGAACACCGGGTAGCCGGTGTCCACGGACTTGGCATCGATCTCGACAGCGACTGACCCCGTCTTGGCGGCGCGGTCGAGGGTGATCTTGCCGCTCACCTTGTCAAAACGGCTCAGCTGCTGGGAATAGCCGAAGTGGTCGTATTCGAAGCGCGGTAGGGTATGGTGGTCGTCGATCACGTAGGTGACCGGAGCGGCAAACGCGGCGGTGCCGAGGGCGGAAAGCAGGGCGAGGATGGCGAATTGCTTCATGATATGGCTCCTTTGTTGGCGGTGGGGTTGGACTGCTATTTCTTGGCCGGCGAGGCGCTGGCAACGACGTGGAATTTGATCTGGATTTCATCGGCGACGGTGCCGACATCCGCCCAAGCGCCTTCGCCGATGGCGTAGTTGAGGCGCTTGATGCTGAACGTGCCATCGAACACGCCCAGGCCGGCGGCTTGGGTGAAGGTGAATGGCACGCTGATATCACGGCTGCGGCCCTTGATGCTGAGCTTGCCGACGGCCTCGTAACGGTGGCCGCCCAGGGCACGCACGCCACTGGCGAGGAAGCGGGCGCCAGGGTAGGCCTTGGTGTTGAACCAGTCCTTGCCTAGGACGGCGTCGTTGGCCTCGGCCGAACCGGTATCGATGCTGGCCAGGTCGATGCCGATCTGAGCCGTGGCGGTGTTCACCTTGGCCGGGTCGAAACTGACCCGGCTGTCGAACTTGCGGAAGCTGCCGTTCATGGCTACACCCATCTGCTTGTAGGTGAAGGTTAGGCTGCTCTTGCCAGGCAGCACTTGGTTGAATTCCGCGGCCCCGCAGCCGATATCCGCGAGCGTCAGGCTGGCGAGGCCGACCAGGCCGGAGAGCAGGGTGTGTGGTTTCATGAGGCGGCTTCTGGTTGCTTGCCGAAGGGGGACATGCGCCGCAAGGTGGCGTCATGGTCGAGGAGGTGATGCTTGCATGCTGCCGTCACGTGCAATGCCACGAGGGCCAGCAGGCCGAGGTTCAGCGACTTGTGCACCAGGGTCAGCAGCTCGCCCGGATCGTGGTCCTTGGCGACCAGGTCGGGCAAAGGCAGAAGCCCCAGGTAGACCACCGGAAAGCCCTTGGCGGAACTCATCAGCCAGCCCGACAGCGGCACCGCGATCAACAGCACATACAGCAGGACGTGGGTCAGCCTGGCAATACGGTGTCGCCAGGCCGGTGCCGGCAGGTCGGCGGGTGGCGCCCGCCACAGCCGCACCTGCAGGCGCGGCAGGAATAGCAGCAGGGAGGTGATGCCAAGCCACTTGTGGTAGGAGTAGATCTGCAGCTTCTGCGGCGACAGCGACAGCTCGTGCATGTACACGCCGAGTGGAAAGGCGCACAGGGTCAGGGACACCACCGGCCAGTGCAGCCAGATAGCGGGCAGGGCGTAGCGGGCACTGGGCATGGCGTTCATTGCAGCATTTCTTTGGTCAGCATGGGGTGTCCGGCGGCTTGCCATAGATAGGCGTCCATCGCCAGGCCTCCATAGGTGAATTCGGGGCAGAGGCGCAGGATGCGGTCTCCGCCGTCGGTGGCGCCCCAGGCGACGAAGAGGGGCAGCAGATGGTCTTCCGTCGGGTGCGCGGCCTGTCCGTGTGGTGCCATCTTGCGATAGGCCATCAGGTCCGTTTCATTGTTCGTCGCCAGGGACTGGCCCAGCCACTGGCTGAATTCGATGGCCGGCGGGTAGGGCGGCGAGCCCGGCGGGTTCAGCCAGCCGAAATTGTGGGTGACCGCGCCCGAGGCCAGGATGAGTACGCCTTCGTCCCGCAAAGGGCGAAGCTGCGCACCCAGATGGTGATGCCAGGCCGGCCCGGCATGCGGCAGGATGGCAATTTGGCTGACCGGGATGTCTGCCGCCGGGTGCATCAGCTTCAGGGGCGCCCAGGCACCGTGGTCCAGGCCGCGGCCGGGGTCGATCCGGATGGGCTGCCCGGACGCCGACAGCAGGGCTCCGACCCGTTCGGCCAGTCGCACGGCACCCGGCGCAGGGTATCTCATGACGTAAAGCGCCTTGGGAAAGCCGCCGAAGTCGTGCATGGTTTCCGGCCGGGACGCCGCGCTGACTGCGGGGCGTCTGGCCTCCCAATGCGCCGAAACGACCAGTATGGCGGCCGGCCTGGGCAGCTGACGCCCGAGTGCCGACCAGAGCGCGCCGGTCGCCCCGGGCTTGAGCAGCAGGTCAGGCGCGCCATGCGACAGAAAGACAACGGGTTGGCGTATGGTCATGATTCAAATCCGCTCTCCGGTGAATGAACTTTAGCCAGGTCTTGCAGACTGAAATAGTGGCAAAATGGCAAATCATTATTGCCAAATATGAAACAATGGACCGCATACAAGCGATGGAAGTGTTCGTGAGGGTGGCCGAGGCGGGCAGTTTCGCGGCCGCCGCCGATCAGCTCGACCTCGCCCGTTCGGCGGTGACGCGCCAGGTCGCCTTCCTCGAGGCCCGTTTGGGCGTGAAGCTCATCGCCCGCAGCACCCGTCGTCTCAATCTCACGCCTGCGGGCAGCGACTATCTGGAGAAATGCCGGGAGATACTCTCCCTGGTCAGTGCCGCAGAGGCGGATATGGCCGGCAGCCATCGGATCCCCCGTGGCCGCATACGCGTCAGCATGCCGATCAGCTTCGGCATCCAGCAGATGATGCCGCTGCTGGCCGATTTCCTGAGCCTGTATCCCGAGATCAGCATCGATGCCGATTTCAACGACCGGCAGGTCAACCTGATCGAGTCCGGTTTCGACCTGGCGATACGCATCACCGAGCAGCTCGAACCGACCCAAGTCTCTCGCCGGCTCAGCGTCTGCCGGATATTCACCCTGGCCTCACCGGCCTATCTGGATCGGCATGGCACGCCTACGCACCCCGATCAACTCGCCCAGCACGAGTGCCTGGGTTACACCGGAACTGCCAGGCCGGGCTGGCCGTTCCGGGTCGACGGCGCCACCCGTTTGATCACGGTCCGCTCCCGCTTCCAGGCCAACAACGGCGAGGCGCTGCTGGATGCCACCATACGTGGTCTCGGTATCAGCAGGACGCCGTCGTTCATAGCGGCCACGGCGATACAGACCGGCCAGGTCAGGCCGATACTGAGGGAATACACGGCGAATGTCCTGGGCATCCACGCGGTCTTCCCCGGTGCCCGCTACATGCCCTACCGCGTCCGGGCGTTCGTCGACTATCTGGCCGAACGCATAGGCGGGACGCCCTATTGGGAGTCCGGGCTCGATCGCTAGTCCCGGCCCGGCCCAGCCTATCTTCACCACGATGTCATGCAGGGTGTTGGCGCAATGCTTCGGGCGGCCGCCGGCGCGGTCCAGGTGCTGGTGGATCTCGCGCCGCTTGAGCATTTTCATGTAGTCATCGCCCTGGAACAGGTTGGCGAGGGCGCGCCGCTACAGCTTCTCCATGCTGCGGCCAGGCTTGCGGGCGGGCGTTCGCGTCGACGGTGGCTTCGCTCGGGGCGGCCTGGCAGACCGGACAGGTCGATGACGTACCTGTCGTGTTGGCCACCGTGGCGATGATGTTGGCGCGTCGAGGAAACCGTTCGTGTGGTCGAACAGCAGCATGATGGCAACGGGCAGAACGGCCGGCAGGGTGACTGTGTCCAACCCAGGTAGGCTTATAATTCCGTGATCGTTACGGAATGATTGCCCCCATGCGCATACAAGTCAAAGCCCCCGAACTTTCCGAGTCCGTACAGAGCGGCACCCTGCTCGATTGGCGCAAGCGGCAAGGCGATCGCGTGGAGCGCGATGAAATCCTGGCTGACCTGGAGACTGACAAGGTCATACTGGAAATCACGGCGCCCGAGACGGGGGTGTTGACGGCCATACTGGTGCAACCCGGGACGGAGGTGAAGGCAGGCGCGCCGCTGGCGGTGCTCGACACGGAGGCGGCCATCTCCATGGCTGCCCCGGCAACGGCGGTGCCGCCGACGCCACAGGCAATTCCCGCACACGTGCCGCCCTCGCGGCGGAAAGAGGCCTTGCTGGCACGAGAGGCAGAGGCCACCGTCGTGGCGCCTCAGCCAATGCCACCTGCCGCCCCGCCCAAGCAGGCAGAACCGCCGCGGGCGGCGCTTCCGGCCGGGCCTGTGGCTTCCGGCCGGGGCGAGCGGCGGGAGCCGATGTCGCGTCTGCGCCGGCGCATCGCCGAGCGTTTGAAGGAGGCGCAAAACAATGCCGCCATGCTGACCACCTTCAACGAGGTCAACATGCAGCCGGTACAAGATTTGCGTGCCCGCCAGCAGGAGGGCTTCCACAAGGGGCACGGTGTAAAACTGGGACTGATGTCCTTCTTCGTGCAGGCGGTTTGCCAAGCGCTCAGGGCCTTTCCGACAGTGAATGCCTCGGTAGACGGTCAGGACATCGTTTTTCACGATTATTACGACATAGGCATCGCCGTCAGCTCCGAGCGCGGCTTGGTGGTGCCCGTTCTGCGGGATGCCGACCGGCTTTCCTTCGCGGACATCGAAAGGCACATCGCCGATTTCGGCCGGCGGGCGAGTGCCCTCGAACTCCATCTGGAGGAACTGGAAGGTGGCACCTTCACCATTTCCAACGGCGGCGTGTTCGGCTCCATGCTTTCCACCCCCATACTCAACCCGCCCCAGTCGGGCGTGCTTGGCCTGCATCGCATCCAGGATAGACCGGTGGTGGAGAACGGCCAGGTGGTGATCAGGCCGATGATGTACCTGGCGCTGTCCTACGATCACCGCCTCATCGACGGTCGCGAGGCGGTAAGCTTCCTGCGCCGCGTCAAGGAAACCCTGGAAGACCCCGCCCGCCTGCTGTTGGAGCTCTGACGGTCGGGCCGCGCCCACCCCAATGGCACCGGGCGAAGGACTTCATTACCCTCTGTCCACAGCCATCCCCATCAAGGGGGGGCAACACCTGGTTGGCGGCACTTGGCCATGACCGTTAGAACTTGGTGATGATGTTATCTTCGTTTTCCAGCACCTTGGTGGCCGGTCCTACCAACAGCGGGTCCGGGGCGTGGACGACATGTTCGTCCTTGCTCGCATAAGGCAGATTGGCGAGAAAGTAGCGCATGCAATTGAGCCGTGCCCTCTTCTTGTCGTCGGACTTGATGACGGTCCAGGGCGAGTCGGCAGTGTCGGTGTGAAAGAACATGGCCTTCTTGGCCTCGGTGTATTCGTCCCACTTGTCGAGCGACTGGATGTCGATGGGCGACAGCTTCCAGTGTTTGAGCGGGTCGTCGCGGCGGGCGATGAAGCGGCGCAGTTGCTCCTCGCGGCTGACCGAGAACCAGAACTTGAACAGGCGGATGCCGCTGTTCACCAGCATCCGTTCCAGTTGCGGCACTTGGCGCATGAATTCGAGATATTCCTGTGGCGTGCAGAAACCCATCACTCGCTCGACGCCGGCGCGGTTGTACCAGGAACGGTCGAAAAAGACGATCTCGCCGCTGGTTGGGAAGTGCTGAATGTAGCGTTGGAAATACCACTCGCCGCGTTCCCGGTCGGAGGGCTTTTCCAGGGCCACCACCCGCGCGCTGCGCGGGTTCAGGTGTTCCATGTAGCGTTTGATGGCGCCGCCCTTGCCGGCCGCGTCGCGGCCCTCGAACAAGAGGATGATTTTCTGGCCGGTCTCCCGCACCCAGTTTTGCACCTTGAGCAGTTCAATCTGCAGCAGGGCCTTTTGCGCTTCGTACTCCTTGCGCCGCATACGGGTGCGATAGGGATAGTCGGCGGGCAGCGGCGCGTAGTCACTCTCCTCGGAGGTGCCGTGTGGGGCATGGGCGACCGCCTCGGCCACCGGGCCGTGACTGACCGCTTCGATGGCGGCGACGGCATTGGGGTCGGGAGCCGACGGGGTGTTTTTATGCCTTGCCGTCTCCAGTACGGGTGCATCGGTGGGAACGATTTTTAGAGCAGGGGAGCGACGGGTGCGTGTCTTGCGGGAGGGTGTGGCCATGATGATCCCTGTGTAGTTCGTTGCAATGTGATTAAAACCCTATTTATAGCCGTTCCGACGAGCCATAACCACCCCCGCCGGGTGTCTCCAGTACAAAGCTATCATCGGTATCCAGATGGAACGCAGTAATGCCGGCGAGCGTCTCCACGCGGCCGTCGGCTCGCTCTATCCATTGCCGGCCGGTCTGGCCGTTGCCGCCGCCGGCCAGTCCGAACGGCGCCACGCCCCGACGCAGGGCGATGAGATTGGCCTGCATCGGCGCCAGGAAGCGCAGTTTGCGGTGGATGCCGTCGCCCCCTCGATATCTTCCGGCGCCGCCGGAACCGCGCCGAATGGCGAAGCGCTCGACCCGCACCGGGAAATTCAGCTCCAGCACCTCAGGGTCGGTCAGACGGGAATTGGTCATGTGGGTATGCACCGCGCTGGCGCCGTCAAAGCCTGGCCCGGCGCCAGCGCCGCCGCCCACGGTCTCGTAATATTGCCGCTGGCTATCGCCGAAACTGAAGTTGTTCATGCTGCCCTGGCTGGCTGCCAATGCACCCAGGGCGCCATAGAGGGCATCGACGATATGCTGCGAGGTCTCGACGTTGCCGGCTACGACGGCGGCGGGGGGGCGCGGGTTGAGCAGGCAAGACTCAGGCAGGCGGATGGCGAGCGGCCGCAGCACGCCCTCGTTGAGCGGGATATCGACGTCGAGCAGGGTACGGAATACATACAGCACCGCCGAGCGGACGATGGCCGCCGGGGCGTTGAGGTTTCCCGGATGCGGGCCGGAGGTGCCATCGAAATCGATCACGGCGCGGTTGCCGGCGATGCGGATGGCGACCGCGATGACCGCGCCACCATCCAGCGTCAGGCGGAAGCGGCCCTCCCGCAATTTTCCCAGCAGACGGGCCACGGCGGCCTCGGCGTTATCCTGCACGAAACTCATGTAACGCCGCACCGCGATGGCGCCAACCTCATCCTCCAAGCGCTGCAGCAGCTCCTCGCCCTGGGCGCAGGCGGCGAGTTGCGCCTTGATGTCGGCGATGTTCTGCTCGGGGTTGCGGGCGGGCGGAGTGGCCGAGTTTAGCCAGGTGCGCACCGTTTCTTCCTGTAAACGGCCAGCGTCAACCAGGCGCAGCCCGGCTGACAGGCAGCCTTCCTCCTCGATGCGGCGACTGCCGGCCGGCATGGAGCCGGGCGCGATGCCGCCGACATCGGCATGGTGGGCACGGGCGGCGGTGACATAGTCCAGTTCGCCATAGTCGCGGGAAAATACCGGCCGCACCACGGTAATGTCGGGCAAGTGGGTACCGCCGGCATAGGGCGAGTTGATGATGAAGGCGTCGCCCGCACGCATGTCGGGAAAACGGGCGAGCACGGCCTTGACCGAGTCGCCCATACTGCCAAGATGGACTGGGATGTGCGGCGCGTTGGCGATCAGATTGCCATGGCGGTCGAACAAGGCGCAGGAAAAATCCAGACGCTCGCGGATATTGACGGAGCGGGCGGTCATTTGCAGTACCCGGCCCATGTCCTCGGCGATACTCATGAAGCGGCGGTTGAACAGTGTTAACCAGGTCGGATCGGGCCGGGCCAGGTCCGGCCGGCGACGCCGGGCCTGGCCCGAGGCCAGGATAAGGTCGCCGCGCGTGGTCAGCTTCGCGGTCCAGCCGGGCTCGACCACGATGCAGGAACCGGCCTCGGCGATCAGCGCCGGCCCTACGATAGGCTGGCCGCTGGCGAGTCGTTCGCGCCGATACAGCGGTAGCGCTTGCCCGCGACCGGCCAGGTACAGGCTGGCCGTTTCCGCTGGTTGGGCGCTGGCGCCGACGGTCTGGGCGATTGCTCCGCCGCCGCCCGAGACGGTCTCGATCTCTATGGCGGCGCAGATCAGCGGCCGCGTCGGGTCGGAAAAACCAAAGCGTTGCGCGTGCAGGCGGTGGAAGTCCTCGGCCATCCTCTCCGGGGTGCCAGGCGGGACGGTCAGGACGGTGCCGGCGCCGTCATAGCGGAGCAGGGCACGCTGCATGCTGCCTGGCTCGATGGCAGGCAGGCGCGTGGTCGCCAACGGCGCTTCCACGGCGATTTGCCGGACCTCGCGCCGTTGTGCCAAGCCGATGCCATAGGCCGACAGCACGGCGGAGAACGGCGACACCAGCACGCGGCCGATGCCGAGGCGGGCGGCGACCCGGCAGGCCAATTGCCCGCCGGCGCCGCCGAAACCGACCAGGGTGAAATCGGCTGGGTTGACGCCCCGTTCCAGGGTGATGTGGCGCACGGCGGCGGCCATGTTTTCGACGGCAATATCGAGGAAACCTTCCGCCAGCATCGAAGGCGTGTAGTCGAGGCCGAGCGCATCATTCAACTGTGCCGTCAGGGCGGCGAAGGCGCGCTGCACCGCCGCCGTATCCAGCGGCTGATCACCGTTGGGCCCGAACACGGCGGGAAAATGCGTGGCCTGTATACGGCCGAGCAACAGGTTGGCGTCGGTGACGGTGAGCGGGCCGCCGCGGCGATAAGACAGTGGCCCCGGCAGGCTGCCGGCGGAGTCCGGGCCGACGCTGAGCCGGCCGCCATCGAAATGCAGCACCGAACCCCCGCCTGCCGCCACGGTATGCACCGCCAGCATGGGTACCCTGACCCGATGGCCCGCCACTATTGTTTCCATCCGGCGTTCCAGCTCGCCAGCGTAGAGCGATACGTCGGTGGAGGTGCCGCCCATATCGAAACCGATCAACTTGTCGAAGCCCGCTGCCTGGCCGACCTCCACCATGCCGATGAGACCGCCGGCGGGCCCCGAAAGCACACTGTCCTTGCCCTGGAAGTCCGCCGCCGCCACCAGGCCGCCGTTCGATTGCATGAACTCCAGCGTGCAGGCGGCCGGCAGGGCGCCGGCCAGTTGCTCGACATGGCGTGACAGCGTCGGCGACAGGTAGGCGTCCAGCACCGTGGTTTCCAGACGGGGCAGCAGCTTGATCAGGGGTGATACCCGATGCGATAGGCTGACCTGGGAGAAACCAGCCCGGTGTGCGACCTCGGCCGCCGCCAGTTCGTGCGCTGGATTTTTCCAGGAGTGCATGAAGGCGATGGCGCAGGCGGTGAGACCGCGCAGTCGGGCCTCGGCCAGCGCTCCGGCCAGCTTATCCATGTCCAGCGGGCGCAAGATGGCGCCGTCGGCGGCGATGCGCTCGTCGGCCTCGACGACCGCGCTATAGAGCGGCGCCGGCTTGTCGATTCTGAGGGCAAAGATGTCAGGGCGGCTTTGGTCGCCGATCTGCGCCAGATCGCCGAAGCCTGCCGTCGTCACCAGCAGGGTAGGCGCGCCGCGGCGGGTGAGCAGGGCATTGGTGCCGACCGTGGTGCCCATCTTCACTGTCTCGATCAGACCGTCCGGTATGGCGTCATCGGCACCCAGCACGAGCAGTTCGCGGATGCCGGCGATGGCGGCGTCGCGATAGCGGCCAGGGTTTTCCGACAAGAGCTTGTGCTGGAGCAGCCGTCCGTCAGGCGTGCGGGCAACAATGTCGGTGAAGGTGCCGCCGCGGTCGATCCAGAACTGCCAGGGCATGGCCTCCGCGGCCTCGTCGCCGTCAGATGCCGCGCAGCAGCTCGTTTATGCCGACCTTTGACAGGGTCTTGGCGTCGACCTTTTTTACGATCACGGCGCAATAGAGACTGTATTTCCCATCCGTCGATGGCAGGTTGCCGCTGACCACCACGGAGCCGGCCGGGATGCGGCCGTAGCTGACCTCGCCGGTCTCGCGGTCGTAGATCTTGGTACTTTGGCCAATGTAGACGCCCATGGAGATGACGCAGTTGTCCTCCACCACCACCCCTTCGACCACTTCCGAGCGGGCGCCGATGAAGCAGTTGTCGCCGATGATGGTGGGGCCGGCCTGGACCGGTTCCAGCACGCCGCCGATGCCGACGCCGCCGGAGAGGTGGACGTTCTTGCCGATCTGGGCGCAGGAGCCGACGGTAGCCCAGGTATCGACCATGGTGCCTTCATCGACATAGGCGCCGATGTTGACATAGGACGGCATAAGCACCACGTTCTTGCCGATGAACGCGCCGCGCCGCGCGGCGGCCGGCGGCACCACGCGGAAGCCGCCTGCGCGGAAGTCGCGGCTGTTGCAGTCGGCGAACTTGGAGGGCACCTTGTCGTAGTAGTTGGTGAAACCGCCCTTGATGAGGGCGTTGTCTTCCAGCCGGAAGGAGAGCAGCACGGCCTTCTTGATCCACTGGTGAGTGACCCAGTTCTGGCCGCCGGTACGCTCGGCGACCCTGAGTTGGCCCTTGTCGAGTGCGTCGATCACCGACATGACGGCATCCTTGACCTTGGGCTCGGCGGTGCGGGGGGTGATGTCGGCGCGGCGTTCGAAGGCCTCTTCGATGATGGCTTGCAGTGCTTGCATGGCGGTTCCTTTTAGTTGAGAGGCATGACGCGAAGGCGTTTTTTGTCACGCCTTTTCGTTAACGAATTCGACGATGCGCCTGGCGGCTTCGACGCAGGCCTCCAGCCCATCGACCAGGGCAATGCGGACGAAACCTTGGCCGGGGTTGACGCCGCCGCCGGCGCGCGCCAGAAACCGGCCGGGCAATACGGTGACGTGCTTGGCGCGGTAAAGCTCGCGGGCGAACCCGGCGTCATCGCCGCCCGGCAGCTTCGCCCAGAGATAGAAGGCGGCGTCGGGCGGCGCGAAGTTCAGCGCGTCTTTTAGTATTGGCATGACGGCAGCGAACTTTTCGCGGTACTGGCGGCGATTCTCCACGACATGCGCCTCGTCCTGCCAGGCGGCGGCGGAAGCGGCCTGGATGGCCGGGTTCATGGCGCTGCCGTGATAGGTGCGGTAGAGGAGGAATTGCCGGATAAGACCGGCGTTGCCGGCGACGAAGCCGGAGCGCATGCCGGGCACGTTGGAGCGTTTGGACAGGCTGTTGAACACCACCAGCCGGCTGAAGTCGCGGTCCAACATCTCGGCGGCGGACAGCGCGCCCAGCGGCGGGGCGTCCTCGTCGAAGTAGATCTCGGAATAGCACTCGTCGGCGGCAATGATGAAACCGTATTGCTCGGAGAGATCGAACAGCGCCTGCCATTCGTTCAGCGTCAGTACCTTGCCGGTGGGGTTGCCGGGCGAGCAGATATAGGCCAGTTGCACCGTTTCCCACAGATCCTCGGGCACCTCATCGAGCGCCAGGTGGTAGCCGTTTTCCGGCAGGGTGTTGAGAAAGTAGGGCTTGGCCCCGGCCAGGATGGCGGCGCCCTCGTAGATTTGGTAGAAGGGATTGGGCGAGAGCACCCGCTTGACGTGTCTGGTCGGGTCGATGACCGCCTGGGCGAAGGCGAACAAGGCCTCCCGGCTGCCGTTGACTGGCAGTATCTGGCTGGCCGGATCCAGGTTCACGCCGTAGCGTCGCTCGCACCAGCCGGCAATGGCGCCGCGCAGGGCGTCGCTGCCCTGGGTTATGGGATAATTGGCCAGCCCCGCCAGATTGGCCGTCAGGACATCGCCGATGAAGGCTGGGGTCGGGTGTTTCGGTTCGCCGATAGACAGGTTGATCGGTGACAGTTCCGGGTTGGCGGTCACGCCGGCGAACAGTTCCCTGAGCCTCTGAAACGGATAGGGCTGCAATTGATCGAGACGGGGATTCACTGCGGCGTTGTCCTGACAAGCGAAGGCCATCATTATACGTATGTTCACCTCCTCGCGCCGCCTGCTGGCGCCCCTGGCACTGATCGTCGCGGCCTGCGTCTGGGGTGTGGCCTGGTATCCCTATCGCCTGCTCGCCCAGGCCGGACTGACCGGCAGCCAGTCTTCACTGCTGACGTATGCGGTCGCCTTGTCGATCATGCTGGCGATCTATCCACCCCGGCGGCCGTGGTCGTCCGCCAATCGCCCGCTGCTGCTTGCGGTGGCGCTGGCGGCCGGCTGGACCAACCTGGCTTATGTGCTGGCGGTGATCCAGGGCGAGATCATGCGGGTCATGCTGCTGTTCTACCTGGCGCCGCTCTGGACCGTATTGTTTGCCCGGCTGATCCTCGCCGAAAAGGCCGGGGCCTGGGGCTGGCTGGTGATTGTCATGGCCATGCTTGGCGCCGTGGTCATGCTCTACGACCCCGATGGCGGTCTGCCTTTCCCGGCCAACATTGCGGAATGGCTGGGGTTGTCGGCCGGCGTTACTTTTGCCTTGTCCAACGTATTGGCGCGCCGGCTCAAGAAGGTCCCGACCGAGCGGCGTAGTGTCTGGATATTCGCCGGCGTGCTCTCGATCGCCTTGCTGCCGGTAACCGGGGAGGGCGATCTGGCGGTCCGGCTGGCTGCTTTGACCGGATTTGCTTGGGCGCTGGTCATGCTGACGGGCGGCTTGCTGGTCCTGGCGACCTTTTCGGTGCAGTACGGCCTGGCCCATACCCCGGCCAACCGGGCCATCGTCATCCTGCTCACCGAACTGGTGGCGGCGGCGTTTTTCAGTTGGTACTGGGCCGGCGAGGCGATGGGCCTCCAGGAGTGGCTGGGCGGGGCGCTGATCGTCGCGGCCAGCCTGATTTCAGGCAGAATGGACAGTGAAACGGATGGTGTGGCCGATTCACGCCTGCCCCAACGGGATTTGTAGGATGAATGAAAATGGCTAGCGGCAAGAACAGACCGACGGATAAAGCGGCGGTGAAGTCGTTCTTTTATTGGGATGGCGACACCCTGGTGCTAAATATCCTCGGCAAGCCCAGCGCCAAACAGGATGCCATCGGCAAGCCCTACGGCCATCAACTCAAGGTCAGCGTTACGGCGGCGCCGCGCTCGGGTAAAGCGACCGACCACATGGTGCGCTTTCTGGCAGGGGAATTCGGCGTCGCCGCCGCCGACATCGAGGTCGTCTTCGGCCGCATGAATGTGAACAAGCAAGTGCGCATCAAGGCGCCCAAACGCTTGCCGGCGGTGATCGCCCAGCAAGAATTGGTTTAACGAGGAGGGCAGGCAATGAGGCATATGTTGATGCTGGTGTTGTCGCTGCCACTGGCTGCCTGCGGCGTGGGCGAGACGGTTGGCGTGGCGGCTGTCGAGGCCGAGGCCAAGGCCAAGGAGATCGAGGCCGGTCAACGACTCGAGGCCGAAACCAAGGCGCGGCTGGAACGGTCGTTGGCGACCGAGAAAATAAAACTCGAGGACATGGAGGCAGGCAAGCGCTGACGGGCATGACGAAGCGTTGCCCCGGTCATGAAACGCCATAGGGCGGCCAAAGGCCGCCGAATGGCTGCGGCCGTTGCGGCGACCCATGGCCGATTGTGGCACGATACCCGCTGGCTTGCCGATGCCGGCCCGGCCACGCATAATGCCGTGAAACAGTGATGGCGCGGCCTTTATGGAAAACCAGTTCGTTGCGGATTTTGAATTGCCCGGCACGGGCGGCACCCTGTTTCGTCCGGCCGATTATCGGGGCCAGTGCGTCGTGCTCTATTTCTACCCCAAGGATAATACTCCGGGCTGCACCGCCGAGGGCCAGGACTTCGCGGCGTTGCATCCCCAATTCACCGCGCTCGGCGCCAAGGTGTTCGGCATCTCGCGTGATAGCCTGAAATCACACGAGGGGTTCAAGGCCAAGCTCAACCTGCCGTTCGAACTCCTCAGCGATGCCGACGAAAAGGCTTGCACGCTGTTTGCCGTCATCAAGATGAAAAACATGTATGGCAAGAAGGTGCGCGGCATTGAGCGCAGTACCTTTGTGCTCGACCGCCAGGGCCGCATCGCCAGGGCCTGGCGTGGCGTGAAGGTGCCGGACCATGCACGCGCTGTGCTCGATTTCGTGCGGTCGCTGGCCTGAACCCTCTCCCTTCTCGTCTCGAAACGTGCACATGGCCCGTAAACCCAAGCCTCAGAACAAACTCTTTGTCCTCGATACCAATGTTTTTCTGCATGACCCGACCTGCCTCTTCCGCTTCCAGGAACACGATCTCTATGTCCCCATGGCGACGCTGGAAGAACTCGACCACAACAAGAAGGGGGTCACCGAAGTCGCGCGCAATGCCCGCCAAGCCAGCCGTTTCCTGGAGGAAATCGTCAGCAGTCAGGAGCTGGCCATGGCCGATGGCATTCCCCTGGCGGCGCACAGCCATCAAGCCGCAGGCGGCCGGCTGTATTTGCAGACCCATGCCATTCAGAGCAATCTTTCCGCCGTCTTGCCGGACAGCAAGGTGGACAATCAGTTGCTGGCCGTGGTGTCCTATTTGCGGCAGCAGTACCCGGCGCGTCCGGTCATCCTGGTCTCCAAGGATATCAACATGCGCATCAAGGCGCGTGCCTTGGGTTTCCCGGCCGAGGATTATTTCAACGACAAGGTGCTGGAAGATACCGACCTGCTTTACGGTGGGGTGCGGGAGCTGCCGGTGGACTTTTGGGATACCCACGGCAAGGGGATGGAATCCTGGCAGCAGGACGGTCGTGTTTTCTACCGCCTCACCGGCCCGCTCTGCCAGTCGCTGCTGATCAACGAGTTCGTCTACCAGGAAGGGGCGCAACCGCTCCACGCCATGGTCACCGACGTGGCCGGCAAGACGGCCACGCTGGCCACCATCAAGGACTATAGCCACCAGAAGAACAGTGTCTGGGGCATCACCGCACGTAACCGCGAACAAAATTTCGCCCTTAACGTGTTGATGAACCCGGAAATCGATTTTGTCACCCTGCTCGGCCAGGCCGGCACCGGTAAGACGTTGCTGACGCTGGCGGCGGCCCTTGCCCAGACATTGGAAAAAAAACTTTACAGCGAGATCATTGTCACCCGGGTCACTGTTCCGGTTGGCGAGGATATCGGTTTCCTGCCCGGCACCGAAGAAGAGAAGATGACGCCCTGGATGGGCGCCCTCGAAGATAATCTCGATGTGCTTAACCACAGCGACGACGAGGCCGGCGACTGGGGACGGGCAGCAACACAGGACCTGATCCGCTCGCGGGTGAAGGTGAAATCGCTGAATTTCATGCGCGGCCGTACCTTCCTCAACAAGTATCTCATCATCGATGAGGCCCAGAACCTGACGCCAAAGCAGATGAAAACGCTCATCACCCGTGCCGGCCCCGGCACCAAGGTGGTCTGCCTTGGCAATATCGCGCAGATCGACACCCCCTATCTCACCGAAGGCAGTTCCGGGCTCACCTATGTGGTCGATCGTTTCAAGGGATGGTTGCACAGCGGCCATGTCATGCTGGCCAGGGGCGAGCGTTCCCGCCTGGCCGATCACGCGGCGGCTGTACTGTAGCCGCGTATTTAAGTCAGATAACCCATTGGGCGGTCCTTCGAGCCTGATCGATTATCCGGGTTGATTCCCGGCCGCGAAAACCGATGGGAATATTTTGATTATCAATGCGGATGTGAGTCTTGCCTCGCGGCCGCGGTTAATGTCACTATTTTTTTCTCTGTTCATTCGAATTTATTGCAGAAACTGATTTAGCTTGACGATATTATCCTGGCGGTTATATCTTGCGGACCCAGCGCGATTGGATTATTCCGCGTTCTTATTCTCGACTACACATTTTGAGGCCACGCATGAAAACCAATTTAAAACCGCTTTCCATTGATGATCTAATCGCCTTGCGGGATGAAATCTCCCGAGAAATCGAATCACGCCGCAAGGAAGCACGCAAAAAACTATGGCAGGAATTTCAAGACAAGGCCAAGGCACTC
Source organism: Hydrogenophilales bacterium (assembly GCA_037439465.1). Taxonomy (GTDB): domain Bacteria; phylum Pseudomonadota; class Gammaproteobacteria; order Burkholderiales; family Thiobacillaceae; genus Parasulfuritortus. Next base: position 119,979 of record JBBIVX010000001.1, read on the forward strand.
GGGGTTAGCCTGGAAGAATTGTTGGCGGGACAAAAGAAAACCCGGGCGAAGGCGCGCAGCGGCAAAATCGCCGTCAAATATGTGCATCCCGCCGACAAGACTCTAACCTGGACTGGCCGCGGCAAGCAGCCGCTGTGGGTGGCGGAATGGTTGCGCGCCGGCAAGTCGCTGGATGATCTGAAAGTTTGAGTAATAGCCAGCGGCGGCCAGAGCGATAATAAGCGGGCGCGATTTCGGCTAAACTCGTCGTGATGCGCCCGGTTTTATTTTGCCTATTGGTCTTGCTCGCGGCCTGCGCCGGGCCGGTCAACGATCCTTATCCCGCTGGTGAGCGCGGTCGCGATATCCTCTACGCCGCTTTCAGCGAGCGGCCCAAGCACCTCGACCCGGCGCGTTCCTACAGCGCCAATGAAGTGGCTTTCACCGGTCAGATATATGAACCGCCACTGCAATACCACTATCTCCGCCGGCCTTATGCGCTCATCCCGCTGACCGCCACGGCCATACCCAAGCCCCACTATTATGATGCCGCCGGCCATGAACTCCCGGCCGATGCGCCCGCTGCGGCGATCGCCCGCAGCGTCTATGAAATCCATATTCTCCGCGGCATCCGCTACCAGCCGCATCCGGCTTTCGCCCTCGATGCCAGCGGCAGACCGGCGTATCTTCCGGTGCCGGCCGGGCAACTTGACCACTTCACCCGCCCCGCCGATTTCCCGCAACAGGGTAGCCGTGAGCTGACCGCCGCTGACTATGTCTATCAAATCAAGCGGCTGGCGCACCCCGCCCTGCATTCGCCGATTTTCGGCCTGATGGCCGAATACATCATCGGCCTCGATCAATTGGGCGCGCGCCTGGAGAAGGCAGCGAAGCGGGAGCCGGTCTGGCTCGACCTGCGCCGCTTCGATTTGTCCGGCGTCGAGCTGGTGGATCGCTATACCTACCGTATCCACGTCAAGGGCAAGTATCCGCAGTTCGTCTATTGGCTGGCCATGCCCTTCTTCGCGCCGGTGCCGTGGGAAGTGGATGCCTTCTATAGCCAGCCTGGCATGACCGAAGGTAACCTGACACTCGATAGCTGGCCGGTGGGCACGGGCCCCTATTTGATGACGGTAAACCAGCCAAATCGGCAGATACGGTTGGTGCGCAACCCCAATTTCCGGGGCGAACCTTACCCCGCAGAGGGAGAAACCGGGGATGCGGCCGACGGCTTGCTGGCGGATGCCGGCAAGACCATGCCATTCATCGATGAGGCGGTCTATAGCCTGGAGATGGAAACTATTCCGTATTGGAACAAGTTCCTCCAGGGTTGGTACGATGCATCCGGCCTTAGCTCGGATAACTTCGACCAGGCGGTGCAAACGGGTGCGCGTGGCGACGCCGCGTTGACACCAAGCATGCGCGCCAAGGGCATCGCCCTCAAGACAACGGTCTCCGCCAGCCTGTTTTACACCGGGTTCAATATGCTCGACCCGGTGGTGGGAGGCCTTGACGAGAAGCATGTAAAATTGCGCCAGGCCCTGGCCATCGCCCTCGACATCGAGGAGTACATCGCCATTTTTGCCAACGGCCGCGGTATTGCCGCCCAGGGCCCGCTGCCGCCAGGCCTGTTCGGCTATCGCCAGGGCGAGGCGGGCATCAATCCGGTGGTCTATGATTGGCGCGACGGTCAGCCCCGGCGCAAGTCGATCGCCGAGGCCCGGCGGCTGCTCGCCGAGGCGGGCTATCCGGGCGGCCGCGAGGCTGGCAGCGGGCGGCCGCTGGTGCTCAATTTCGACACCGCCGCGCGCGGTCCGGACGACAAGGCGCGGCTTGATTGGCTGCGCAAGCAATTCAAAAAGCTGGATATCGAACTGGTGGTCCGCGGCACCGACTACAACCGCTTTCAAGACAAGATGCGCGAAGGCACGGCGCAAATCTTCGAATGGGGCTGGAACGCCGACTATCCCGACCCCGAGAATTTCCTCTTCCTGCTCTATGGGCCGAACAAGAAGGTGGGCGGGGGTGGCGAGAACGCGGCCAATTACCAGAACCCCGAATTCGACGCGCTGTTCACGCGCATGAAGGACATGGACAACGGCCCCGCCCGTCAGGCCGTCATCGACCGCATGGTGGCCATAGTGCGCCAGGACTCGCCCTGGCTGTTCGGCTTCCACCCCAAGAACTACGCCCTGCATCATGGCTGGCTCAAGAATGTGAAACCCAACCTGATGGCCAACAACGAACTCAAATACCGTCGGCTCGATCCGCCCCGGCGCGAGACGGCCCGCCAGGCCTGGAACCGGCCGCAATGGGCCGGGCCGGCGCTCCTGCTGCTGGCGGTGATAGTCAGCCTGCTGCCGGCCGGCTGGGCCTACCGGCGCAAGCAAGAGGCGCGGGCACGATGACCGCCTACCTATTGCGCCGCGTGCTTTATGCCCTGCCCATTCTGATTGGTGTGAACCTATTGACCTTCGCGCTCTTCTTTATGGTCAACACCCCAGACGACATGGCGCGGCTGCACCTGGGCATCAAGCGGGTGACGCCGGAGGCGGTGGCGAAATGGAAGGCGGCGCGCGGCTACGACAAGCCGCTGTTCTTGAACGCACAGGCGCCTGGACTCGCCCAGGTCACCGACACCATCTTCTTTGAGAAGTCGCTGGCCATGTTTGCCTTCGACTTTGGCACCTCCGACGATGGCCGCAATATCGCCGGCGAGATCGGGGCCCGCATGTGGCCCTCGCTGGCCATTGCCCTGCCAACCTTCGTCATCGGCCTCATGGTCAATATCACGGTGGCTTTGATCCTGCTCTTCTTCCGGCACACCTATGTGGAGTGGAGCGGGGTGGTGATCCTGGTGGCCATGATGTCGGTGTCGGGGCTGTTTTATATCATTGGCGGTCAATACCTGTTCGCCAAGGTCTGGGCGTTGGCACCCATCTCCGGCTACCAGGGCGGCCTCAATGCCGCCCGTTTCGTCTGGCTGCCCATTGTCATAGGCGTGGCTGGCGGCATCGGTGCCGGCGCACGCTGGTACCGCACCCTGTTCCTGGAAGAGGCTGGCCGCGACTATGTCCGTACCGCCCGCGCCAAGGGGCTGTCCGAGACCGCCGTGCTTTTCCGCCACATCCTCAAGAACGGTATGGTACCGATACTCACCGGCGCGGTGGCGGTGTTACCGCTGCTCTTCCTGGGCAGCCTGATACTGGAATCCTTCTTCGGCATCCCCGGCCTCGGCAGTTACACCATCGACGCCATCAACGCCCAGGACTTCGCCATCGTCCGCGCCATCGTCTTCCTCGGGGCGGTGCTCTACATCGTCGGACTGATCCTGACTGACATCTCCTACACGTTGGTCGACCCCAGGGTGCGGCTGCAATGATGCCGGTGTGGCTTTGGACCGATGCCCTGGTGCTGCTCCTTGTGGCGGGCCTGATCGCCTTTACCCTGGTGATCCGCCGTCATGCCCATCTGCGCGCTCCCTGGCAACAGGTGGGACGCGACCGGGTGGCGGTGAGCGCGGCGGTGATCCTGCTCTTTTTTACCGCCATCGCCGTGCTCGATTCGCTGCATTATCGGCCGGCACTGCCGCCGGGACCCAACGGCCAAGTCCAATACTCGCCCGAAGTGAAGAGTGTCCTTGACCGCCTTTTGCGGCCACTCGCCGAGCACCAGGAAAAGAGCTATTCGGCCCCCTTCGCCACTCGCCTGTTCGCCAAGGAAACGCTGACCTTGGCGGATGGCCGCCAGGTGCGCGATTTTCCCCGACTGCAATATGGTGGCGCGCATCTCACCGACCCGGCCGGGGAGATCGCCGGCGACATACTGTGGCGCGCCCTGTCTGGTCTGGCTGGGGGCGGCGGCATCGGCCTTTTGTTCGGCTGGATGGCGCGGCGCGCCGGCCTCACCGGCGCGGCCGCACGCCATACCGTACTGGTCATTTGTCTCGTCGCCGGCCTCATGGTGGCGCTGGCCCCGCAGTATCACGTTTTCGGCACCGACAAGGTGGGTCAGGACGTGTTGTACGCCACCCTCAAAAGCGTTCGTACCGGCGTACTGATCGGTGCCTTGACCACCCTTGTCACCCTGCCGCTGTCCATCGGTCTTGGCGTCTCGGCCGGTTTTTTCGGGGGTCGCGTGGATGACGCGGTGCAGTATATCTACACCACCCTCAACGCGATTCCCGGCGTGCTGCTCATCGCCGCCGCGGTGCTGATCATGCAGACCCAATTGGAGTCACATCCAGGCTGGTTCGAAACCGGCGCCGAGCGCGCCGACCTGCGTCTGTTGTTCCTCTGCCTGATATTGGGCATGACCAGTTGGACTGGGCTCGCCCGTCTGTTGCGCGGCGAGACCCTCAAGGTGCGCGAGCTCGATTACGTGGTGGCGGCGCGTGCCTTCGGGGTATCCGATGCCCGTATCCTGGCGCGCCACATACTGCCAAATGTGCAGCATATCATCTTGATCTCGGTGGTGATGGATTTCTCCGGCCTGGTCCTGGCCGAGGCGGTGCTTTCCTATGTCGGCGTCGGCGTCGATCCGGGCATGTACAGTTTTGGCAACATGATCAACGGCGCCCGCCTGGAGTTGGCGCGCGAGCCGGTAGTGTGGTGGCAGTTGGCGGCGGCCTTCGCCTTCATGTTCGTGCTGGTGCTGGCGGCCAATCTGTTTGCTGACAGTGTGCGCGATGCCCTCGACCCGCGCGCGCGGAGGCGCCCATGAGCGGGCTTGTCGTGCGCGATCTGGGCGTGGGAATTATGGGCCGGGAAACGGTGCTGAAGCCGGTGGACGGTGTTTCCTTCGAGGTGGAAGGCGGCCAATGCGTGGTGTTGCTGGGCGAATCCGGCTGCGGCAAGAGTCTCACCGCGCTCGCCCTGATGCGCCTGCTGCCGGAAGGCGCGGCCATCGCCGCCGGTTCGGTCAGCCTGGACGGCGAGGAACTGCTCGATCTCCCGGAGCGAGAGATGCGCCAGCGCCGCGGCAGGCGCCTGGCCATGATTTTCCAGGAGCCGCAAACCTCGCTCAACCCGGTGCTCAGCATCGGCCGGCAGATCGGCGAATCATTGGCAGAACACCGTGGTCTCGCCGCTGCCGAGGCCGTGGCCGAAGCGGCGCGGCTGATCGAGGCCGTTGGCCTGCCACGCGATCGCCTCGCCACCTACCCCTTCCAACTGTCCGGGGGTCAACGCCAGCGGGCATTGATCGCCATGATGCTGGCGGGCGATCCCAAACTGCTCATCGCCGACGAACCCACCACCGCTCTGGATGTCACCGTGCAGGCTCAGATACTGCGTTTGCTCGGTAACCTGCAACGCGAGCGCGGCATGGGTCTGTTGCTCATCACCCATGACCTCGATGTGGCACGTGACATGGCCGACCGGGTGGCGGTGATGTATGCCGGCCAGATCGTCGAATGGACGAGCCGCGAGCACCTCTTCGCCGCGGCTCTGCATCCCTACACCCGGCGCCTGTTCCAGGTCCTGCCCTCGGTGCAGCGGCGCGGTGAGGCGCTGGCCCAGATACCCGGCATGGTGCCGGCGCCCGATGCCGGCCTGATCGGCTGCCGTTTCGCCGAGCGCTGCCCGTTGGCGGTGGCCCGCTGCCGGGAAGAGGCGCAGACCTTGCTCGCCATCGCGCCGGGGCATTGGGTGCGCTGCTGGCAGGCCGCGCCGGGTTCCTTTTTCCCCGATACGGTGGACGCTATCCGCGGCCGCCCTGTCACGCGCACGGAAGATAAGGGGGCGGAGGCTGGCGCAAACCCGTTATTGCCGCGCCCTCTGCTCGAACTCACCGACCTCAAGGTCCATTTCCCTATACGCAAGGGGCTTTGGCAGCGCGTGACGGGCTACGTCAAGGCGGTCGATGGCGTCAGCCTGCGCCTCGACCCGGGCGAGACCCTGGCGCTGGTGGGCGAATCCGGTTGTGGCAAGACCACTCTGGCGCGGGCGGCGCTACGTCTCCTGCCAGCGACGGCAGGCCGCATTATCCTGGCCGGCGAGGACATCACCACCCTCGGCGGCGAGGCCATGCGCCGCAAACGGGCGCTCATGCAGATCGTTTTCCAGGACCCGTTTTCTTCGCTCAATCCGCGCATGCGGGTGGGGGACATCCTGACCGAAGGTATGCTGGCTCTGCGGCCGGATTTCACCGGGCCGGCGCGGGCGGCCGCGATTGCGGCCCTGTTGGAGCGGGTGGGGTTGCCGGCGGCGGCCGTCGGCCGCTATCCGCATGAATTCTCCGGCGGCCAGCGCCAGCGCATCGCCATCGCCCGCGCCCTGGCGGTGGAGCCGAGGGTGTTGATCTGCGACGAGCCGACCAGCGCACTGGACGTCTCGGTGCAGGCGCAAATCCTCAATCTTCTTCTGGAACTGCAACGGGAGCGGGGTTTGGCTTACCTCTTTATCACCCACAATCTGCCTGTAGTGGGCTATCTCGCACACCGGGTGGCGGTGATGTATCGGGGACGGTTGGTAGAGGAGGGTGAAGCGGCGGCACTATTGAGTGCGCCACGGCACGATTACACCCGGATGTTGCTGGATTCAGCGCCCGGCCGGGGTCTTAGCCGTTGATGGGTATTAGGAGGATGTCGCCCGGCCGCAGGGTCTTGATGGGGCGGTTGTATTCGCGCAGTTCGGCCACGGTCACCTTGTAGCGCGACGCCAGTTTCGCCAGCGTCTCGCCGCGGCGCACCAAGTGGCCGCGCATGATCGGCCCCGTTTTTGCCTTACCCGCGGCCTTGCCTGTCGCCTTGGGTTTTTCCGGCGTGGCCATGGCTACTTTCTGGGCCGGTGTGTCGGCGGGCGGGGTTATGCCCGGCGTTGCCATCTTGGCCGCCGGCAACAGCAGGGTCTGGGCTTGGGCCAACTTGCCACGCTTGAGCGCGAGCGGATTGTGGTCCTGTAGCCATTGTACGGTCACGTCGAATCGCTCGGCGATGCGGCTCAGGAATTCACCCTTGCGGGCGGAGTAGGGATGCAGGCGAATTTGCCGGCTCTCTGTCTCGGCCAGGTTGGTCTGGAAGGTGTCGGCCTTGTCAATCGGCAGCAGCAGCGTGTTCTGCGAATCGGCGTGGATGACGCGACGGCGGAAGCCGGGGTTGAGAGCGAGGAACTCGTCCTGGCTCATATCGGCGAGGCGGGCGGCCGTCTTCGCCTCGATGGGATAGCTCAGGCTGACCTGGCGGAAGTAGGGGGTGTTGGCGAGGGTGTCGAGGGCCAGCCCGAAGCGTGCCGGCCGTTGTATGGCATGGCGCACGGCGAGCAGCTTGGGGACGTAATGGCGGGTTTCGGTCGGCAGGTCCAGGTTCAGGTAATCCTCGCCAAGCCCCCTCGCCCGGTTGCGCTGGATGGCGCGCGCCACACAGCCTTCACCGCAGTTGTAAGCGGCCAGCGCCAGCTCCCAGCGGCCAAACTGCCGTTGCAGCTTTTGCAGATAATCCAGTGCCGCCTGAGTTGCGGTGACGACATCCCTCCGGCCGTCATACCAGCCATTTTGCTTGAGGCCGAAGACCTTGCCTGTGGAGGGAATGAATTGCCAGATGCCGGAGGCCTGCTGGGGCGATTGCGCCTGCGGGTTGTAGGCCGATTCGATGATCGGCAGCAGGGCGATTTCCATGGGCATGTGCCGCTTGTCCAGCTCCTCCATGATATGGAAAAGATAAGGGCGGCTGCGCTCAATGGCGCGTTGCAGGTAGCTCGGGTGTGAGGCGAACCAGTTTTCATGGACACCTACCAGGGTGGTGTCCAGGTCAGGCAGGGCAAGACCGGCGCGCAAGCGCTGCCAGAGGTCGGCATGCTCCGCCTCGCTGGTCTCGGGCGGTATTACGGCTTCGGTGTCCGAACTCAGCGTGGCGCTGACTGGGGAGTTCTCGGGAGGGGGTAGGACCGGTTCTGCCGCCAGGGCAGGCGGGACAGCAAGTAAAACGGTCAACAGTAATGCGATGGCGTATCGAGGCATCGGTGCTGCGGCCGTGGAAACGCCCTGAACGTTTGCCGCCGCCGTGGTGGAAAGTGGGCCTATTTTATTGAATATGGACAGATTAGGCAACACAATAAGAATCATGATGTTGCCGACTATTCTTTAGATGGTTTGTCAATAAACGTCCTTGCGCCGGCGCAATTCGGCAAAAAGATCGGCAGCGTCCGGCGGCAGCGGGTGGCCGGCCTGCCTTTCCAGGGCGACGCGCAAGTTGGGGTCGTGGCAGCGGAGGAAGGGGTTGCGCGTCAGTTCCTCGCCCAGACGCACCGGCAGGGTGGGACGACCGGCCTGGCGCAGGGCCGTGCTGGCCAACTGCCAGGCTTGCAGGGCGGGGTTGTCGGGATCGACGCCGAGGGCGAAGCGGATGTTGTTGAGGGTGTATTCGTGGGCGGCGCAGACCAGGGTGTCGGCGGGCAGGGTGGACAAGCGCCGCAGGCTGGCATGGAGCGCCGCGGGTGTGCTTTCGAACACCCGGCCGCAGCCGCAGGAGAACAGGGTGTCGCCGCTGAATAGCCAGCCATGGCCATGATAGGCGAGGTGGCCGAGGGTATGGCCGGGAATTTCGAGTACAGCGAAATCCAAATCCAATGCGGGCACGTTGACCCGGTCGCCTTCGGCCAGACGATGATCGACGCCGGCGATGTCGTCCCGTGCCGGGCCGTAGACCGGCATGGGGTGCCGAAGTAGCACCGCCGCCAGACCGCCACAGTGATCGTGGTGGTGGTGGGTGACGAGCATGGCGACGGGACATAGGCGCCGCTTTGCCACCCAGGCTAGAATCGGTTCGGCCTCGCCGGGATCGACGAGGAGGGCGTGGGCGCCATCATGCACGGCCCAGATATAGTTGTCCTCGAAGGCCAGGATCGGTTCAAGATGCAGCATGTCCGCAATGATAAGGGTGAAAGGCATGACGCCAAACTGGTTTGAGTCGGCGACCGGGCGCTATGTGCTGGAGCGCGAGCAGGACTGGTTCGATGCCGCCTGTGCCGACATCTTTGGTTTCAACGCCGTGCAGGTCGGGCAGTGCCATGTGGATTTCCTGCGCGCCAACCGGATGCCGTTCCACTTCACCGCCTCGGTGGCCTCCGGCCAGTTGCGGGCGCGGCCAGAGGCGTTGCCACTGGCCGGACAGTCGATCGACCTGGTCGTCTTGCCCCACGTACTGGAATTTTCGCCGCAGCCGCACCAGACCCTGCGGGAAGTGGAGCGGGTGTTGCGGCCAGAGGGGCAGCTCTTGCTCGCTGGTTTCAATCCGCTCAGCCTGTGGGGACTGAAACGCCGCCTGTGTGAACCGCCGTCTTACCCCTGGAGCGGCCATTTTTTGCATCTGGCGAGGATAAAGGATTGGCTGTCGTTGCTCGGCTTTGAAATATTGGCCGGACGCATGGCGTGTTATGCGCCGCCGTTTGATAATGCGAACTGGCTGCGTCGCTTCCATTTCATGGAGGCGGCGGGTGACCGCTGGTGGGCGATGGGCGGTGGCGTCTACCTGTTGCAGGCGGTCAAGCGGGTGCGCGGGATGCGGCTGATTGCGCCGCGCTGGGAAGACGGTTGGGTGGCCAAACCGACCCTGGCGCAATCGCCAAACAGAATGGTCAATGGAAAACGATGAGCGAGAAAGCGGAATCCTGGGTGGACCTGTTTACCGACGGCGCCTGCAAGGGTAACCCCGGCGTCGGTGGCTGGGGCGTGTTCATGCGCTACGGCGGCCACGAGAAGACGTTGTTTGGTGGCGCCAGGGCGACCACCAACAACCGCATGGAGCTGTGCGCAGTGATAGAGGGTCTGAAGGCCCTCAAGCGGGCCAGCCCGGTGCGCGTGCATACCGACTCGCAATATGTGCAGAAGGGCATCTCCGCCTGGCTCAAGGACTGGAAACGGCGTGGCTGGAAGACCAGCGCCGGCCAGCCGGTGAAGAACCGTGACCTCTGGGAAGAACTGGATCGCCTCGCCAGCCAGCATCGGGTGGAATGGCATTGGGTGCGTGGCCACGCCGGTCATGCCGAAAACGAAGCCGCCGACCATCTCGCCAACGAGGGTGTCAGGCAGATCATGGCGGAGGCGTGAATGCGGCAGATCGTGCTGGATACCGAAACGACCGGTCTCAATCCGGAATTGGGGCACCGCGTCATCGAGATCGGGGCGGTGGAGATTCAGAACCGCCGGCTGACCGGCGGCACCTTTCATGTCTATCTGAATCCCGACCGGGACATCGACGCCGGGGCCATGGACGTGCATGGACTGACCAGGGATTTCCTGGCCGACAAGCCAAGATTCCCGGATGTGCTGGCAGATTTCCTTGCTTTCATTGCCGACGCCGAGCTGGTCATACACAATGCGCCGTTCGACGTGGGTTTCCTCAACATGGAGCTGCGTCGGACAGAGACGCCACCCTTGGACCGGCATTGTCTGGGCATACTCGATACCCTGAGGCTGGCGAAAGACCTGCATCCCGGCCAGAAGAACAATCTCGACGCACTCTGTAGTCGCTATGCGGTTGATAATTCCAATCGGGCCTACCATGGCGCGCTGCTCGACGCCGAGTTGCTGGCCGAGGTCTATCTCGCCATGACCCGTGGCCAGGAAAGTCTGGCCATCGAATCATTCGCTTCTTCATCAGCGCAGCGGCCGTGCGCCGAAGTATTGGTTCGCACGCTGGTGATGCGGGCCAGTGCCGGGGAAATGGCCGAGCATGAGGCTTACCTCGCGGCCATGGCCGGGGAGTGTGGCCAACTGCCCATGACTTGGTGATACTATGTCCTGGCGCTCGGGTCTTGGGGCGGCAGCCGTAAACGAGTGGCAAAAAAAACATAGATCATGGTGAGGTGTTTGCCGGGCAAGGCTCCGGCGAAACCAACTGGCATGGACCCGCGGCGCGAAGGCCGCTGGGTTTACCCTAAGGAGGCGCCAGTGCATAAAACGTGCAGGCAATGAATAGGGACCGATACGACGCGGGTTGCGGACGGCAGGCGGGAGGAGGCTTGAATCGCCCCGGTCTGGCCATGCCCACTAAGCTGTCCCGACGCCTGGCACTGACCCCGATACTCTGGCTGGTGGCGTTGCTTTGCTTGCCGGTCCAGCTATTCTGTCTCGGCGGCAACTTGGTTTGGGCGGCGGAAGCACCGCGCATCGAGGTGCTGTTGAGTGAACAATTGCCGGCCTATCAGCAGGCGGTCGAGGCCTTTTCGGCCTCGCTTGCAAGCGGCTATGCCATACATACCCATGTACTCGATCTCATGTCGGAGGACGAACTCGGCCAGTTGGATCGGCCCGGCCGCCTGATCGTGCCGGTCGGGGTGCGCGCCACCCAGCGTATCTCCGACATCTACGCCGGCAGAGCAGCGGTGCTGGCCTTGTTGCTGCCGCGCGCCGCCATGGAGAGCATGCGCTGGCGTGGCGACATCAACGGCAAGGTATCGGCCGTCTATCTCGATCAGCCACTGCAGCGTTCACTTGCGCTGATCCGGCAGGTGATGCCCAGGGCGGCACGTGTCGGCATCATCGTCGACGAGGGGGAGACGGCGAATGTGCGCGCCTATCGCGCCGCGGCCCACCGCCAAAAGTTGATATTGGCGCATGAGACGGTGACCAGCCAAGGGGAGGTGGCGCTCGCCTTGCAGCGTTTGTTGGCACGCATCGATGTATTGTTGTTGCTGCCGGACCCGCTGGTGGTCAATGAGCAAACGGCGCGGGTGTTGCTGGTATCGAGCTATCGCGAGCATGTCCCGGTGATCGCCTTTTCGCGCGGGCTGGTCAACGCCGGCGCGGTGGCGGCTGTGGTCTCCGACCCCGCCGACATCGGCCGTGAAGGCGCGCTCCTGGCTCAGCGCTGGAACCCCGAGACCGGGGCGTTGCCGCCGCCGCGGGTGGCTGGCAACTATGCCGTCGTCCTCAACCGGCGGGTGGCGGGCTCGCTCAATATCCAGTTGGACGGCGACGTGGAGATATGGCGTCGCCTGCGCGCGGGCGAGGGCCGCTGACCGTCTGTCACTCGACGACCTGATAGCCGCCCGCGACGATGCTCTGCTTGAGCGCTTCGACCGGCGTGAGCGCGTTGTCGTAATCGATGTCGACGCGACCGCTGGCCAGGTCGGCCACCACGGTCTGCACGCCCGGCAATTGGCCGAGCAGGCGTTGGACGCTGCCGACACAACCCATGCAGGTCATGCCGCTGACTTTTAAGGTGATATGTGTGTTGCTCATACTTTATCCAGGGTGTTGGTGGCTTGAAAAACCTCTTGCAGCTGACCGTCGGCGCCATAGACGCTACCGCGGTTGGCGGCCGTCGTGAGGACGTCGAGGGCAAGGCGGGTACGCCGCATCTGCGCCTCGATGAGTACATTGTTGCCTTGGTTGAGCTTGGCGGCGCGCCCGGTCAGCGCCTTGATTTCCTGCCATCTGGTGGTGACGGCGGGCTGAGCGGCAAGGGTGGCATCGAGGTGGGCGCTGGCGCCGGCGAGGGCGCGGTTGGCCGCGACCAGTTGCTGCCAGGCGGTGTTGACGGCCTCGGCCCAGCGGGTCTTCTCGGTGACGATGGCGGTCAGTATGTCAGGCTGCAGGTCCGCCAGCGCTGCGGCTTCGCGCTCAAGCAGGTCGATGAAGGCGTCGAGGGTGTGTTTGAGCTCGGCCAGCGCGGCCTCGACCGCGGTCATGGCTGGCCCTGCCGGCGCAATTGTTCCACGGTGGTCTGCACCAAAGCGTCTGCCACGGCCTCCTCGTTCACCTGAAAATGGCCGTCGGCGATGGCCTGGCGTACCGCCTCCACCTTATCGGTATCTTCGGCGGGCATGCCCGCCAGGGCCTCTTCCATGGCATTGAGCGTGGTGGAGGCCAGAGTCAGCTCGACGCTGTCGGCGATGGCGGCGTCCGTGTCCGCAGCCGTCTTCCCCTTGTCGCCACGGGTCGCGCGCGTCCGCACCGCCGCCACACTCTTGAGAGAATTGTCAATTTTCACGCCGGCCTCCTTGCAGATGACATTGACGATATCGGCAGTTTACCCCTCAACTTGAATCATCTCATGGCTGCACGCGGACTGTCCCGTCCGCCTGCGCGATGCCCTGCACCACACGGCCAGCCATGGTCTTCAGACGGACACTGTCGCCGACGGCGGCTTGTTGCTGGGCAATGCCATCCTGGCCGATCTCGAAGCCGGTGCCTCCGGCCACGATGCGCACCCGTTGCCCGGAACGGATGATCGGCTCCCGTCTTAGCCTATCGACGCTGATGGGGGCGCCGGCCGGCAGCGGTCGCGTCAGCATGGCGCCGCGCAGTTTGTCAGGATCACGCGGGTAGCGGCCGGGATCGCCGACATATTCGATATTGGCCAGCCGCAAATCGTTTCCGCTCAGGCGCTGGTTGGCGGGCAGCGGCTGGCAAGTGACCAGGGCCGGCCCGCGCAGGCGGATGTGAAAGCCGAGGTACAGCGACCAGACCGGCGACTCGCAACGTACGCCAAGATTGCCGGAGCCCCAGGCATGGTTGCCGATGGGCAGGAAAAAGACCGGTTGGTCGCAATGGCCGAGGCGAAGACGCGGGTCTGCCTTGTCGACGTCGACATGGACCTCGGCGTCGGGGTAAGCATCGCGTGCCAATCTCTGCAAATGCCGGGCGGCGCCGACCCGCATCGCCTCCAGGTCCTGGTCGGTTCCGGCCAGGGCACAGGCTGGGCCTATCAGCATGGCCAAAAAGCCGAGTAGACAACGCATGCCATCTCCCAACATCATTAGCGCTTTCATTCTAATCCCAACCCTTCGCCGTCCATGGAACAAAACGTCCCCCCCAACGAGTTGGCCCGCGAAGCGATCAAGCGTCTGGCGGCCCGCAAACTGCCGCCGACCCCGGAAAATTTCCGGCGGGCGTATCTTGAGGCCAGCGGCGTCGAGAGCCCTCAGGCCATCTGGCCGGAAGCCGTGCGCCTGCTGCTCGAACATTGGGAAAGATATCAGATCGGCCTCACCCAGGCGCGCAAAAGGGAGATGCTGGAGCGGGTGCTGATCAATTTTGCCAGCGACCCCGATCAGCTGGCCGGAAAATTGATCGGACTGGCCCGCTCCTGGGCGGAAGCGGGTGCTGCGGCCACGGCGCTGGAGGGTAATCTGCCGCCACTCCCCGGCGAGGCAGCGACGGGACAGCAATCCCCCGTCATGGCGGGCGACGCGCTGGCGGCCGGCAGCGGCCACCTGATCGTTGTCTGTCTCAACGAGCTGAGCGGCGGCTGTCGCGAGCGTTGGCCCGACCTGGCCGATCGCGCCGCGCGGCTGGCCCTCGCCCTGCTCCAGCACGGCGAAACGGCGGGCGAGTCCGATATCGCCGCCCTGGCCGGACTGTGGCGCGAAGTGCTGTTGCGGGCCGAGGGCGATCACGAATTCCTGGTTGGCCTGAAACGCCTGCTGGCGCTGTTGTTCGCCAACATTGGTGAGTTGGTGTCGGAGGACGCCTGGCTCGCCGGGCAGATGGCCACCATGCAGGCCATGCTCTCCGACCAGTTGAATCAGCATGCGCTCTACCAGGCGGAAGAAAGTCTGAAAGACCTCGTGCTAAAGCAGAAACAGATCAAGGGCAGCATGAACGAGGCCAAGGAGAAGCTCAAACAGCTTATCTCCACATTCATCGCCCGGCTTGGCGAGATGTCCGACAGCACCGGCCAGTACAACGCCCGCATCAAGGGCTATGCCGTGCGCATCGCCCAGGCGGAGGACATCACGGGGTTGTCCGACGTCATCGATGGCCTGTCCACCGACATGTCGCGCATGGAAGAAGAAATGGTGCGCACCCATCGCGAACTGGTGGAGGCGAGGAACCACGCCCAGGAGGCGGAGGCACGCATCCATTCCCTGGAGCGGGAATTGGAGACGGTTTCCACCCTGGTGCGCGAGGATCAATTGACCGGCGCTCTTAATCGGCGTGGCCTGGATGATGCCTTCACCCGCGAGATTGCGCGCGCAGCCCGCATGGCGACGCCGTTCTCGGCGGCCATGCTCGACATCGATCATTTCAAACGACTGAACGACCAGCTCGGCCATCAAGTTGGCGATCAGGCCCTGACCCACCTCGCCAGGGTGATCCGCGACACCTTGCGGCCGACCGATTCCCTGGCGCGTTACGGTGGCGAGGAGTTTCTCATCCTGCTGCCAAACAGTGATATCGGGGAGGCGGAAAAGGTCATGCAACGGTTGCAGCGGGAGTTGACGAAACAGTATTTCCTGCATGACAACGAGCGCGTCCTCATCACCTTCAGCGCCGGGGTGGCGCAGTTGCAGCCGGGCGAGACCCAAACGGCGCTGATCACCCGCGCGGATGGCGCTATGTACCGGGCCAAGGCGGCGGGCCGCAACCGGGTCGAGCGGGGATGATTGCCGCTTAGGCCGGCAAATATTGCCTGCTGTCTCCGTCTGTGGCGCACGTCTCGCCCAGTGCGTCAAATAAAAACAATATAAATCAACAAGTCATGGCGCTCTTTGGGCGTGGCATGGCTTTTGCTGGCCTGGACAGGAAGAATCCGGAACCCATGTCATGCTGAGCAAGATCGACCAGGAATTGGCCTTCACCCAAACCGCCCTGAGCCTGCGTGCCCGTCGGCAGGAGATACTCGCCGCCAACCTGGCGAACTCCGATACTCCCAATTACAAGGCCCGCGATCTGGATTTTGCGGCCGCCCTCAGGACGGCCATGGGATCGGCGGGCGGCTTTGCGCTGGCGCGCACCTCCGCGCGCCATCTGCCGGCGGGTGGCGCCGCCGCCTTCACCGCCGATGCCCTCAAGTATCGCGCCAGCCTGCAGCCCAGCCTCGACGGCAACAGTGTCGATGTCGATGTGGAGCGCGCCCATTTCGCCGAGAACGGCCTGCATTACCAGTTTCTTCTCGCCCGTTTGAACGGCGAAGTGCAGAAGATGCGCACCGCCCTCACTGGAGATCGATGATGTCGCTGCACACCGTGTTCCATATCGCCGCCTCGGCACTCACCGCACAGTCCATGCGGCTGAATGCCGTCGCCAGCAATCTGGCCAACGCCGATTCGGCACAGTCCTCGACCGGTGAGGGTTACAAGGCAAAACAGGTGCTGTTTCAGGCGACCCCCCTGGCCGCGTCGGCGCCCTGGGCCCAGGGCGTGCGCATGACCGGGGTGGTCGAGGATACGGCGCCGGGCCGGCTGGTGTATGACCCGCGCCACCCGCTTGCCGACGCCAGGGGCTATGTGACCTACCCCAACGTGGACGTGGTGGAGGAGATGGTGAACATGATCTCCGCCTCGCGTTCCTATCAGACCAACGCCGAGGTCATGGCCACGGCCAAGGACCTGATGCAGAAGACGCTGGCATTGCTGCAATAACCCAGGAGCAGGCTATGACCGTTACCGCGGCACAAAATGACAACGGCGCCCTTATCGCCAGCCTGAATACCGCTGGAACGGGCGGTCAGAGCGCGATTGGCGAAGTCAGCGACCGATTTCTCAAATTGCTGGTGACGCAGTTGCAGAACCAGGATCCTATGAATCCCCTGGATAACGCCGAGATGACCTCGCAGTTGGCACAGATGTCCACGGTGGAAGGCATCAACAAGCTCGACGATTCGTTGGCGATGTTGTTGCAGGGGTATCGCGTCAGTCAGAGCCTTCAGGCCGCCTCGCTGGTCGGGCACACGGTCCTGGCGGAGGGCGAAGTGCTCACCCTGGCCGGGTCGGTGGCCGGTGGCGGTGTCGAACTCGGCGCGGCGGCGGACACGGTGCGGCTCAATATCCTCGATGGCGCCGGCCAGGTCGTGCGTAGTCTCGATCTGGGCGCGCAGGAGGCCGGTATCGTGCGATTTGGCTGGGATGGCCTGGATGACCGGGGCCAGCCGTTGGCGGATGGTTACTACGCGCTGCATGTCGAAGCCAGCCGGGGCGGTCAGGCCGTGGCGGCTACCCCGCTGGCGTTGGCGAGCGTCTCCAGCGTGGTGTTCGAAAACGAGGCGATGCGGGTGGAATTGGCTGGACTCACCCAGGTCGGCATCGGCCAGATCAAGCAAATTTACTGACGGAGAAGGCACATGAGCTTCCAGCAAGGTTTGAGCGGTCTCAACGGCGCGGCCAAGAATCTCGATGTCATCGGCAACAACATCGCCAACGTCTCCACGGTCGGCTTCAAGAACAGTCGGGCGGAGTTCGCCGATGTCTATGCCAATTCGCTCTACGGCATCGGCTCCCTCTATGGCACTGGTGGCGCCGAGGTCGGTATCGGCGCCCACATCGTCGGGGTTGCCCAGCAGTTCACCCAAGGCAACATCACCATCACCAATAACCCACTGGATGTGGCCATCAATGGCGACGGTTTCTTCCGGCTGTCGGATGGCGGCGCCGTGAGCTATTCACGCAACGGTCAGTTCCATCTCGATAAAGACGGCTACCTGGTGACCAATACCGGCATCAATGTGACCGGCTACACCAGTCTCACCCTTGACCCGATCACCAACCAGGTCACCGGCGCGGCCAATCTCGGCAATATCCAGATTGACCTCAACGACCTCGACCCCAGGGCCACCGCCGATCTCTCCATGGTGCTCAACCTGGATTCCCAGGCCGCGGTCACCGGCCCCTTTATGGCAACCGATCCCAGCACCTACAACTACTCCACCACAGCCACGGTCTATGACAGCCTGGGCGGCAGCCATTCGCTCACTTTTTATTTCACCAAGTCCGCCGCCAACACCTGGAGCGTGAATGCCACCATCGACGACGTCGCCAATGCCCTGACGCCGGCCAACAGCCCCTTGACCTTCGACACGGCCGGCGCTATTGCCACCGGCCAGACGGCGACGCTGACCGCTCCGGCCGCCTGGTCCACCGCGCTGGGTATCGATCCCGTGGCCATCAACCTTGATTTCACTACCGGCACCACCCAGTTCGCCGGTAGCTCCGGCGTCAGCGCCATCAGCCAGAACGGCTATACCCGTGGCCGCGTGGTCGGGGTGAGCATCGATGCCGACGGCATTGTCTCGGGACGTTACACCAATGGTCTCAGCCGGCCGCTGCAGCAACTGGTGCTGTCCAGTTTTCGTAACCCCAATGCCCTGGTCCCGCTCGGCAACAACCAGTGGGCGGCCTCCGGCGAATCCGGAGCCGAGGTGTTGAACGCGCCGGGTGATGGCGTCGCCGGCGTGGTGCAGGCCGGGGCTACCGAGGATGCCAACGTCGATCTCACCGCCGAACTGGTCAACCTCATCGTTGCGCAACGGCTATATCAGGCCAATGCCCAGACCATACGGGCCCAGGATCAGGTACTGCAGACCCTGGTCAACCTGCGCTGATCCAGGGCGCCGCTAGAGGACTGGAGCCAGGATGGATCGTGTCATCTATATCGCTATGACCGGGGCGCGCGAGCTGGCTCGCCAGCAGGCCGCCGTCGCTCACAATCTGGCCAATGTCTCCACCTCTGGCTTCAAGGCGGAACTCGATGTCTTCCGTGCCCTGCCGGTACAGGGGGAGGGGGCGGAGACGCGCGCCTTCGTGCTGGCGACGACGCCGACCGCCGACTTCAACGCGGGCGCTCTGCAAAATACCGGCGGCGCTCTCGACGTCGCGGTGCGCGGGGAGGGCTGGCTGGCAGTACAGGGGGCGGATGGTCAGGAGGCCTATACCCGTATGGGTCAACTCCAGATCGACCGCAACGGCCTGCTGCAAACTGCCGCCGGCTTCAAGGTGCTCGGGGATAATGGTCCCATCAGCATCGCACCCGATCAGGAGGTCGCCATCGCCAAGGACGGCACCGTATCGACCTTGCCGCCGGGTGAGAATCGCAATGCCGTGGCCATTGCCGGCCGCATCAAGCTCGTCAACCCCCCGCCCGCCAGCCTCAGCCGAGGCGAGGATGGACTGTTCCGCCAGAACGACGGTCAGGTCGCACCGGGGGATGCCGGCGTCACCCTGGCAGTGGGTAGTCTGGAGACCAGCAACGTCGACCCGGCCGAATCGCTGGTCAAGATGATCAGCCTGGCGCGGCAGTTCGAGACGCAGATGCGGGTACTGCGTGCCGCCGAGGAAAACCACAAGGCCGGCGACAAGATACTCGCTAGCGCCTGAATAGCTTTTTGTAAGGGAACCGACCATGTTTCGTGCACTGCATATCGCCCGTACCGGCCTCGATGCCCAGCAGACGCAACTCGATGTGATCTCCAACAACCTAGCCAATGTCAGCACCACCGGTTTCAAGAAGGCCCGCGCGGTGTTCGAGGACCTGCTCTATCAGGTTATCCGCCAGCCCGGCGCCCAGTCATCGCAGCAGACCCAGTTGCCCAGTGGTTTTCAGCTTGGCGTAGGGGTACGCAGCGTGGCCACCGAGCGCCTCCACACCCAGGGCAGTTTGCAGCAGACCGGCAATGTGCTCGACATGGCCATCAATGGCCGTGGCTTTTTCCAGATATTGATGCCGGACGGCAGCACCGCCTACACCCGCGACGGCTCCTTTCAGATGGACAGCCAGGGGGTGTTGGTGACCGCCAGCGGTTATGCGGTGCAACCCGGCATCACCTTCCCGACTGACGCCCAGGTGATTACCGTCGCCCGTGACGGCACGGTCTCCGTGACCCAGCCGGGCAATGCCACGCCGACTACCCTGGGTCAATTGCAACTGGCCACTTTCGTCAACCCGACCGGGCTGCAAAGCCTGGGCGAGAACCTGTTCGGCGAGACCGCCGCCTCCGGCACGCCACAGGTCGGCAATCCGGGTGAGAACGGCGTCGGTGTGCTCAACCAGAATTTCGTCGAGACCTCCAACGTCAACGTGGCGGAGGAACTGGTCAACATGATCGTGGCGCAGCGTGCCTTCGAATTGAATTCACGCGCCATCACCACTTCCGACCAGATGCTTCAGCGACTGACCCAGATATGAGGCGGCAATAATTGCCGCCCGACCGGGTCAGGAGGGAGATAGAAAAAGGCCTTGAGGGGCATGGAATGGCGCTTCGGGTCTATTCGAATAGTTGGCACGAACCTTGCAGGTGCAAAGACGACATGACCAGAAGTGTCCGTTTGGCGGGCATGCAACCATGACAATACCCGTACGTTTTCTGCTCTCTAGCGCGGCCCTGCTGGCTGGCTGCAGCGTCACCCCTTCCACCCGCATCACGCAGCCGCTCACGGCCACGCCGCCGGCGCGTTTGGCCAGCCAGGAGAACAACGGCGCCATTTTTCAGCCGCGCCAGGGTCTGGCCCTGTTCGAAGATCGCCGCGCCCGCCAAGTGGGCGACATCCTTACCGTCAGACTGGTGGAAAAGACCGAGGCCAAGCGCAAGTCGGAGACCAAGGAGGATCGTAAGGCCAATGCCGACATCAGTGTCCCGTCGCCGACGCTGCTCGGGCACCGCGGCGTGACTGGCGGCACAACCGCCTGGGCGCCGCAGTCCACGAACAAGCAGGAATTCAAGGACGACGAGACCAACAGCAACAGCGTCAGCGGCGCTATCACCGTCACCGTGGTGGAGGTGCTGGAGAACGGCAATCTGGTGGTGGCAGGAGAGAAACAGGTGGCCGTCAACAATGATACCGAATATCTCCGCCTGTCAGGGGTAGCCAGTCCGCACGACATCAACCGCGAGGGCAGCATTGATTCCACCCGGCTCGCCAACGTCAAGTTCGAATCGAAGAACGCGCAATCGCTGGACGGCTCGCAGTTCGCCAGCATGATGGCCCGCTTTTTCCTGACCGTGCTGCCTTTCTGAGAAAACAGGATGAACCGAACAGCACAGATCCTCTTTCGCTTGACCCGACTGGCTGGATGGTTGGGCCTTTGCCTGCTGGCAGGGCTGGCCGCGCCGGCCGGGGCCGAACGCCTCAAGGATATTGCCAACATCGATGGCGTGCGCCCCAATCAACTGGTCGGCTATGGCGTGGTGGTGGGTCTTGACGGTACCGGCGCCAGCAGCCGTTTCGCCCAGCAAAGCCTCATCTCCATGCTGGGCCAGCTTGGTGTGAACCTGCCGCCGGCTGAAGGACTTTCCCTAAAGAATGTCTCGGCGGTCATGCTCACCGCCACGCTGCCACCTTTCGCCCGCCCTGGTCAGCAGATCGACGTCACCGTGTCCGCCTTGGACAACGCCAAAAGTCTGCGCGGCGGCACCCTGCTGCTTTCGCCCCTCAAGGGCGGCGACGGCCAGGTCTACGCCATGGCCCAGGGGAATGTGCTGGTGGGCGGCGCCGGCGCCTCGGCCGGCGGCTCCAGCCAGCAGGTGAATCATCTGGCGGCAGGACGCATACCGACTGGCGCCACGGTGGAACGGGCTGTGCCTACCCGCCTCGGCCAAGGCGACTTCATCCAGATCGAACTCAAGGAAACCGATTTCACTACCGTGAGCCGGGTGGCCGAGGCCGTCGACCGGACCTTTGGCCCGGGTTTCGCCCTGCCGCTCGATGGCCGCCTGATTCAGGTGAAGGCCCCGGTGGAGGCGGGTAAACGGGTGGTCTTCCTGGCGCAACTGGAAAACGTCAACCTCGATCCCGGCCGGCCCACACCCCGGGTGATCCTGAACGCCCGTACCGGCTCCATCGTCATGAACCAGTTGGTCAGTGTCGACAAATGCGCCATCGCCCACGGGAATCTTTCAGTGACCATCACCAGTGAGGCGCAGGTGAGCCAGCCGGGGGCGCTCTCCGGCGGGCGCACCGTGGTCACCGAGAAGGCCGACGTGCGGGTCAAGAGTGATAAGGGCGAGCTGGTGGTGGTGCCAACCGCCGCCACCCTCAACGATGTGGTCAAGGCCCTCAACGCCGTGGGGGCGACGCCGCAGGACCTGCTCGCCATCCTCCAGGCGATGAAGGCGGCGGGTGCCCTCAAGGCCGAACTGGAGATCATCTGATGCCGGCTGTCGCCACGCTTTCCGACCGCCTGGCCGTCGATGTCAACAGCGCCCAGGCCCTGCGTGCCCAGGCACGCGCCGGTGACCCGGAGACCCTCAAGGCGGCGGCCCGGCAGTTCGAGGCCATGTTCGTGCAAATCATGCTGAAGACCATGCGCGCCACCCATTTCAGCACAGAGGCCGATCCTTATGCCGACAGCGCCGGTCTAAAGCTGTACCAGGAGCTGCTCGACCAGCAGTGGTCGCAGCAGCTGGCGGCCGGTCGGGGATTGGGTTTGGCCGACATGATCGTCGGCCGGCTCGGGGTGGAGGCGGCAGGTCAAGGCCCACTTGACGAAGCGGCCGTGGCGACGGGCCTTGCCGCTGATCAGTCATAGGAGGCTAAAGAATGCGCGCGGGCGGCCGTTATCAAACTTGAGCGCAACGGAGGAGAACATGGCATCAGGCATCCTGGGAATTGGCGCGATGGGCCTCAATGCGGCCCAGGCGGGCATACGGGTGACGCAGAACAACATCGCCAATGTCAACACCGCCGGCTATCACCGTCAGGGCACCGACTTCGTGGCGGTGCAGCCCATCGGCGGTTTCGGCAACGGTGTCAACGCCGTCGGCCTCAATCGCGCGTATGACCGCTTTCTGGAGAACGAGCTGATACTCAGCCAGGGGCAGTTGTCGCGTCACGAGGTCTATGCCAGTTATGCCACCGAAATGGACGCTATGTTCGGCGACACGGCGAGCGGACTGAGCGCGGCCTTCAACAGTTTTTTCTCCGCAGTCAATGAGGTCGCCAATGCCCCCACCTCCATGGCGGCACGGCAAACCATGCTGACGGCCGGAACAAACCTGGCGCGTCGCTTCGGTGATCTCGACAGCCTGACGCGCAACCTGCAGCAGAATATAAATCAGCAGATACGCGACAGTGCCATTCAGGTGAGCAGCTACGCCAGTCGTATCGCCGAGATCAATACCCAGATCGGCGTCGTCCGCTCGACCAGCGGTGATGACCCAGATCGGCGTCGTCCGCTCGACCAGCGGTGATGCTTCAGCCAATGCCCTCATGGACCAGCGCGACCAGCTGGCGGCGGAGATCAACAAGTTGGTCGGCGTCAGTGTGGTGGTGCAGGACGATGGTAATTACAACCTTTACATCGGTTCCGGCCAGGCGCTGGTGACGGGTGGGCATGCCAATGCCCTGACGGCGGTCGCCGACCCGGCCGACCCGACCCAATACCTCGTCGCATTGCATATTGGCCCCTCCGAAGTCGCCCTTGATAGCCGCCAGATCACCGGCGGCAAGGTAGGCGGCCTGCTCGCCTTCCGCGAGGACATGCTAATCCCGACGCAACGTCAGTTGGGCACCCTCGCCTATACTCTCACCCAGACGTTCAACGCTCTGCATGCGGCCGGCTTCGACCTGAACGGCGCTGCCGGCGGCGCTTTTTTTGCGCCGGCGACTTTGCGCGATCCGGTGGCTAACCTGAACAACAGCGGCAACGCGGCCTATGCGGTGGCGGTCACCGCGCCTGGACTGCTGGCGGACAGCGATTACCGATTGAGCTATGACGGCGCCAACTACACCCTGATTCGCCTGTCCGACAACACCAGCTTTGCCGCCGCCGATCTGGCCAGCCTGAATACAGCCATCGCCGGCGAGGGCTTGAGTTTCAGCCTCAATAGCGGCGCCATCGCGGCCGGCGACAGCTATCTGGTACGCCCCACCCAATATGCGGCGCACGGTCTGGCACTGGCCGTCAGTGACCCGGCGGCGATCGCCGCCGCCCTCGGCGCCACCCCCGGCGACAACCAGAACGCCTTGCGCCTGGCCGGTGTGCAAACGCAGAAACTGTTGGGCAATGGCAGCAACAGCCTGCAATCCGCCTATGGCGCGCCTCGCCGGCCCAGCAACAGCCTGCAATCCGCCTATGACCAGTTGGTCAGCCGCAACGCCACCCTGGCCAATGGTGCCGACATCAACGTCACCGCCTATCAGACCCTGACCGATCAGGCCACGGCCGCGCAGCAGTCGTTTTCCGGCGTCAATCTCGATGAAGAGGCTGCCAACCTCATTCAGTACCAACAGGCTTACCAGGCGGCGGCCCGCGCCATGCAGATCGCCGCCAGCCTGTTCGATGAAATACTGGCCATCGGCCGTTAACAAAGATCATTATGCGCATCAGTTCTGCCACCTTCTACGCCGCCAGCCTGACAGGAATCCGCGATCAGCAATCGGCTATTGCCCGCCTCAACCAACAGATCGGCAGTGGTCAGCGTCTGTTGGCGGCCAAGGACGACCCGGTTGCCATGGGCCGGGTGCTTGCCTTGAGCGAGAGCATCGCCAGCCGGGTGCAATTCCAGTCCAATCAGCAAAAGGCGGAACTGGCACTGAAGCAGGAGCACACTCTGCTCGACGGGCTTTATAGCGCCCTGTCGAGTGTGCGCCAGGCTCTCGTCGATACCAGCGCCGGACACGACCAGTCGCTGCGCGACCAGGCCGCCGCGACGCTGGCGGGGCTGTATGCCCACATCAAGTCGCTGTTGAATTATCGGGATCCGGGCGGCGACTATATCTTCGCCGGCTATGAGACAGCCACCCAGCCCTACAGCCATGTCCCGGCCTACGACCCTGCCTTGCCCGGCGGTCCCGCCGACAGCCCCGACAGTGCCTACGGTGGCGATGCGGGCGTGCGCCGGATCGAGGTGGAACAGGGCCGTTTCGTGCAGATCAACGATAATCTCAATGGCTTCATGCAGGCGGGTGGCGGCGCGGATATGCTTGAACTGATCGATCAGGCCGCCATCGACCTGCACGATGCGGTCACCCCGGCGGCGACGCTACAGGGCAGGCTGGATGCCGCCTACGCTGATCTGGGGACGGTCATCGACGGTGTACGCAACCTGACGGCGGCGGTTGCCGGGCGACTCATGGAGGTCGATGACGCCGGCAAGAGCACCGAGCAGTTTCTATTGCAGGAGCGCAATGCCCTCGGCAGCCTAACGGAGCTTGACCAGGCCGCCGCTATCGTGGAGTTGCAGCAGCGCCAGGTTTCCTTGCAGGCCGCCGAAAGCGCCTTCTCGCTCACTGCCAAGTTGTCGCTGTTCAACTACCTGTCCTGATGGCGCCGCCGCCGGCGGCAAACTACCCCAGTGCCTTGGCCATGCGCGCCAGCGCCTTGTCGAGGTTATCGCTGGAGGTGGCAAAAGACAAACGTACATGGCCCTCGGTGCCAAAGGCGGAGCCGGGCACCACGGCCACGCCGTTTTCCAGCAGATACTCGCTCATGCTTAGGTCGTTGCCGGCCTTCAGCCGGCCGGCGGCATGGAGCGAGGCGATAGCGTCGCGCATGTCGGGAAAGGCATAGAAGGCGCCACCGCTGTCGACGCAGCGCACACCAGGGAGACGGTTGAGGCCGTCCACGACTTGGCGATGACGCTGCCTGAACGCCGCCAGCATGGGCTCGATGCAGGACTGATCGCCATTGAGCGCAGCCTCGGCGGCGACCTGCGAGATCGAGGTCGGGTTGGAGGTGCTCTGCGACTGGATGTCGGTCATGGCGCCGATGAGGGGCCTGGGACCGGCAGCATAGCCGATACGCCAGCCGGTCATTGCATAGGCCTTCGATACGCCGTTGAGGATTACGCTGCGGCCATACAGATCCGGGCAGGCGTTGAGCAGATTGGCAAAGGGCTGGTCGGCGAGCAGGATGTGCTCATACATGTCGTCAGAGGCAATCAGCACCTGCGGGTGGCGGCGCAGAACCGCGCCCAACGCGGCCAATTCAGCCAAGGTGTAGATCGACCCGGAAGGGTTCGACGGGCTGTTAAGCACAAGCATCTTGGTGCGCGGGGTGATGGCCGCCTCCAGTTGCACCGGGGTGATCTTGAAGCCCTGGGCGATGCCGGCCTCGACGATGACCGGCTTGCCGTCGGCGAGGATGACGATATCCGGGTAGGAGACCCAATACGGTGCCGGGATGATGACCTCGTCGCCGGTACCGATATAGGCTTGGCATAGGTTGTAGAAGCTCTGCTTGCCGCCGCAGGAGACCAGTATCTGGTCGGCCGCGTAGTCGAGGCCGTTTTCCCGTCGGAACTTGTCCGCCACGGCTTGTTTCAGGCTGGCCGTGCCGCCGACGGCGGTGTACTTGGTGAACCCCCGGTTGATCGCGGCGATGGCCGCGTCCTTGATGTGCCGGGGGGTGTCGAAGTCAGGCTCGCCCACACCGAGGTTGATGATGTCCTTGCCCGCCGCCTTCAGTTGCGCAGCGCGGGCTGAGATGGCGAGAGTGGGGGATGGCTTGATGTTGCGGACGCGTTGCGAGAGTTCCAAGATGCTTGCCTTAAACTAAGTGCGCCGGTCGGCCGGGCGCGCAATGTTAATATCCGACGACTGCGCGCGATTCTACCCATGGCCGTCACGTTTCCCAATAGCCCTTATTCGCTGCATCAGCCGTTTGCGCCCTCCGGCGACCAGCCCGAGGCGATCGCCAAGCTGGTCGAAGGCATTGGCCGGGGTATGAAATACCAGACCCTGCTCGGTGTGACCGGCTCGGGCAAGACCTACACCATGGCCAACGTCATCGCCCGCACCGGCCGGCCGGCCTTCGTCATGGCGCCCAACAAGACCCTGGCAGCGCAGCTTTATGCCGAGTTTCGCGAGTTCTTTCCCGACAATGCCGTCGAGTACTTCGTTTCCTATTACGACTACTACCAGCCGGAGGCCTATGTCCCGGCGCGCGACCTGTTCATCGAGAAAGACTCCAGCATCAACGAGCACATCGAGCAGATGCGGCTGTCGGCGACCAAGGCCATACTCGAGCGGCGCGACTGCGTGATCGTCGGCACGGTGTCGGCCATCTACGGCATCGGCGACCCGTCCGACTATCACGACATGATCCTGCACCTGAAGCAGGGCGAGCGGATCGAGCAGCGCTACATTCTCAAGCGGCTGACCGCCATGCAGTACCAGCGCAACGAGTTGGAGTTCAAGCGCGGCGTGTTCCGGGTCAAGGGCGACGTGATCGATATCTTCCCGGCCGAGCACGCCGATTCGGCGGTGCGCCTCTCGCTGTTCGATGACGAGGTGGAGACGATTACCCTGTTCGACCCGTTGACCGGCCAGGTGCGGGGCAAGGTCGGCCGCTTCACCGTATTTCCGTCCAGCCATTACGTGACCCCGCGCGAGACCACCCTGCGCGCCATCGAAACCATCAAGCTGGAATTGCGTGAGCGCCTGGATTTTTTCAATAGTCAGCAGAAACTGGTCGAGGCGCAACGCCTTGAGCAGCGCACCCGCTTCGATCTGGAAATGATGGAGCAGCTCGGTTTTTGCAAAGGCATCGAGAACTATTCGCGCCATTTCTCGGGGCGCAAGCCAGGCGAGCCGCCGCCCACCCTGATCGACTATCTGCCGGAAGACGCCCTGATGTTTATCGACGAAGCGCACGTCACTGTGCCCCAGGTCGGCGGCATGTACAAGGGCGACCGGGCGCGCAAGCAGAACCTGGTTGACTATGGCTTCCGGCTGCCGTCGGCGCTGGACAACCGGCCCCTGCGCTTCGACGAATTCGAAAAGATGCTGCGTCAGACCGTGTTCGTCTCCGCCACGCCCGGCCCCTATGAACGCCAGCATGAGGAGCAGGTGGTGGAACAGTTGGTGCGGCCCACCGGCCTCATCGATCCGACCATCCTCATCCGCCCGGTCACCACCCAGGTGGACGACCTAATGAGCGAGATCAATCTGCGCGCTGCCAAGAACGAGCGGGTGATGGTCACCACCCTGACCAAGCGCATGGCCGAGCAGCTTACCGAGTATTACGCCGAGCATGGCGTTAAAGTGCGCTATCTGCATTCCGACATCGACACGGTGGAGCGGGTCGAGATTATTCGTGACCTGCGCCTGGGCCAGTTCGACGTCCTCATCGGCATCAATCTGCTGCGCGAGGGCCTCGATATACCGGAGGTGTCACTGGTAGCCATACTTGATGCCGACAAGGAGGGTTTCCTGCGCTCCGAGCGCTCATTGATCCAGACCATCGGCCGCGCCGCCCGCCACCTCAACGGTGCCGCCATCCTTTACGCCGACACGGTCACCGACTCCATGCGCCGGGCCATCGACGAGACCGACCGCCGCCGCAAAAAACAAATGGCCTACAACCAGGCCCACGGCATCATTCCCAAAGGCGTGCAGAAGCGGATCAAGGACATCATCGACGGTATTTACGACCAGGAGGAGGCGGAACGGGCGCTGCAAGCGGCGCAGGAGCGCGCGCATTATCAGACACTTGATGACAAGGCGCTGACACGCGAGATCAAGGGGCTGGAAAAAGCCATGCAGGCGGCGGCGAAGAACCTGGAGTTTGAGAAGGCGGCCCAGATCAGGGACGAAATGCACCGTCTCAAACGGCTATTGTTCGGCGTGGACGAGCACGACGCCGCCGGCGGTTGAGGCGGCGCTGCCCACTGCGCCACCGTTGGGCCACGCTCAGGCCGCCAGGATGTCCCGCAGCGCCTCGATGAGAGCGGCGCACTGAGCGTCGGTGCCGACCGTGATGCGCAGGTACTGTTCGATGCGCGGCGCCCGAAAGTGGCGGATGATGATGCCGCGTTTCCTCAATGCCTGGGCGAGCACGCCGGCATCCTGGCCAGGATGGGTGACGAAAATGAAGTTGGCGGCCGAGGGCAGTACGCGGAAACCGAGCCCGGCCAGCGCCGTGCTCAGGGCGTCACGGCTGCGCATGACCGCCGTCCGGGTGTGGTCGAAATATTCCCGGTCATCCATTGCCGCCGTGGCGCCGGCGAGGGCGAGGCGGTCGAGTGGATAGGAGTTGAAACTGTCCTTGACGCGCGTGAGAGCCTCGATCAGGTCGGGGTGGCCGACCGCGAAACCGACCCGCAGCCCGGCCAGCGAACGCGATTTCGACAGGGTCTGGACGACCAGCAGGTTGGGGTGGCGGCCTACCAGGCTGATGGCCGAGGCGCCGCCGAAATCGACATAGGCTTCATCGATCACCACAACCGAATCGGCATTGCCGGCCAGCAGCCGTTCGATATGTGCCAAAGGCAGGAAACAGCCGGTGGGGGCGTTGGGATTGGGAAAGATGATGCCGCCGTTGGGGCGCGCATAGTCCTCCACCCGGATACGGAAATCCCCATCCAGTGGCACCGTCTCATAGTCTATGCCGTATAGGCCGCAGTACACCGGATAAAAGCTGTAGGTGATGTCCGGGAAGCAAAGCGGGCGATCGTGCTTGAGCAGGGATGGGAAGGCGTGCGCGAGCACCTCGTCGGAACCGTTGCCGACGAAGACCTGGGCGGAGGTGATGCCGTAGTGGGCGGCTATCGCCGCCTTCAGCCGCTCCGCATTGGGGTCTGGATAGAGGCGCAGGCTGTCGCCCATCTCGCGGCGCAAGGCCTCCAGCACCCTGGGTGACGGTCCGTAAGGGTTTTCGTTGGTATTGAGCTTGATGAGATTGGGTAGCTTGGGCTGTTCGCCAGGCACGTAGGGGGTCAGGCCGTGGACGACGGCACTCCAGTAGCGACTCATGACGTAAGGAGGATGGCTAGAAAGACGGCGTGAGAATGGTATCATGGCTGCCACCGAAGCCTCCCCTTCCCTGTTTCCCATCTTCATCCGACCGACCCCATGCGGAAATCCGAAGTCGCACGCAACACCCTCGAAACCCGGATCGTCGTTCGTCTTGACCTTGACGGTACGGGCGTCTCCAAGCTCGACACCGGCATCGGGTTTCTCGACCACATGCTCGACCAGATAGCCCGTCATGGTCTCATCGATCTGGAGATCGTTGCCAGCGGCGACCGGCATATCGACGACCATCACAGCGTCGAGGACATCGGCATCACCTTGGGTCAGGCCTTTGCCAGGGCGCTCGGCGACAAAAAGGGTCTGCGCCGTTACGGCCAGGCCTACGTGCCGCTCGATGAAGCGCTGGCCCGCGTGGTGGTAGATCTCTCCGGCCGGCCCGGTCTGGAATATCACGTCGATTTCACCCGCGCCCGCATCGGCGAGTTCGATGTCGACCTGTTCCATGAGTTTTTCCAGGGCTTCGTCAACCATGCCGCGGTGACCCTGCATATAGACGGCCTGCGCGGCAGTAATGCCCACCACCAGGCAGAAACGGTATTCAAGGCCTTTGGCCGGGCTCTGCGCATGGCGTTGGAGGCCGATCCGCGCATGGGCGGCCTGCTGCCTTCGACCAAGGGCGCTTTGTAAATGGCCGTGGCTATTGCCGTCATCGATTACGGCATGGGTAATCTGCATTCGGTGGCCAAGGCCCTGGAGAAAGTGGCCGGGGGCGCCGAGGTGGTCGTCACCGACGACGCCCAAGCCATACTGGGCGCCGGTCGCGTGGTCTTTCCCGGCCAGGGCGCCGCGCCCGACTGTATGCGCGAGATCGATGCCCGCGGCCTGCGCGAGGTCATTGTCCGCTGCGCGCGGGAGAAACCTTTCCTCGGCATCTGCATGGGCCTGCAAGTGCTGTTCGAGCACAGCGACGAAGGCAATACCCCTTGCCTTGGGCTTTTCCCCGGCGAAGTCAAACGCTTTCACCAGGAGAAAATGGTGGATGCCCGGGGCTGCCGCCTCAAGGTTCCGCACATGGGCTGGAACAACGTCCGCCAGCAGCGTTTGCATCCGCTTTGGGCGGGCATACCGGACGGCGAGCGTTTCTACTTCGTGCACAGCTATTTCGTGGTTCCGGGTCAGCCCGATCTGGCGGTGGGCCACGCCGACTATCCCTTCGAATTCGTCTGCGCCTGCGCCCGTGACAATGTGTTCGCGGTACAGTTTCACCCCGAAAAAAGTGCGTCGGCGGGCCTGCGCCTGTTGGCCAACTTCGTTTCCTGGGACGGTAAACCTGCTTAATCACCGAGAGTTCAGCAATGCTCATTATTCCGGCCATAGACCTCAAGGATGGTCACTGTGTACGCCTGCGCCAAGGTGAGATGGACAGCGCCACGGTATTTTCCGAAGACCCGGCCGCCATGGCCCGCAAATGGGTGGCCAGCGGCGCCCGCCGCCTGCATCTGGTGGACCTCAACGGCGCCTTCGCCGGCAAGCCAGTCAACGAAGCGGCGATCAAGACGATCACCGATGCCGTGGGCGAGGAAATGCCGGTACAACTGGGCGGCGGTATACGCGATCTGGATACCATCGAGCGTTACCTTGACGACGGCATCACCTATGTCATCATCGGCAGCGCGGCGGTGAAAAACCCCGGTTTCCTGCACGATGCGTGTAACGCGTTTCCAGGCCATATCATCGTCGGCCTCGATGCCAAGGGCGGCAAGGTGGCGGTGGAGGGCTGGTCCAAGGTCACCCATCACGAGGTGGTCGATCTGGCCAGGCGCTTCGAGGACTATGGCGTCGAGGCGGTGGTGTACACCGACATCGGCCGCGACGGCATGATGTCCGGCGTCAACATCGACGCCACCGTGGCCCTGGCCCGGATCCTGAGCATTCCTGTCATCGCCAGCGGCGGCATCACCAACCTCGACGACATCCGGGCGCTATGCGCAGTGGAAGAGGAGGGCATCATGGGGGCGATCACCGGCCGTGCCATTTACGAGGGCACACTGGATTTCGCAGAGGCGCAGCAATTGGCGGATCGACTCGGTAAATCCTGATGGGTCTCGCCAAGCGCATCATCCCCTGTCTCGACGTCACCGCCGGTCGCGTGGTTAAAGGGGTCAATTTCATCAATCTGATCGATGCCGGCGACCCGGTCGAGATCGCCCGTCGCTATGACGAACAGGGCGCGGACGAGCTGACCTTCCTCGACATCACGGCCAGTTCAGATGACCGCGACATCATTTTGCACATCATCGAGGCGGTGGCGGCGCAGGTGTTCATTCCGCTCACCGTGGGCGGTGGCGTGCGCGTGCCCGACGATGTCCGCCGCTTGCTGCAAGCCGGCGCCGACAAGGTTTCCATCAACACCGCCGCTGTCGCCAATCCGCAACTCGTCAAAGACTGCTCGGACCGTTTCGGTTCCCAGTGCATCGTGGTTGCCATCGATGCCAAGCAGACCGTTTGGGGGCGCGCGCCGAAATGGGAGGTATACACCCACGGCGGTCGCAGGGCGACGGGCCTGGATGCCTTGGAATGGGGACGCAGGATGCAGGACCTGGGCGCCGGCGAAATCCTGCTCACCAGCATGGATTGCGATGGCGCCAAGAAGGGGTTTGACCTGAACCTGACCCGCGCCTTCTCCGATACGCTCGCTATCCCGATCATCGCCAGCGGTGGCGTCGGCAACCTGCAGCATCTGGTTGATGGCGTGGTCAAGGGCGGGGCGGACGCCGTGCTGGCCGCCAGCATCTTCCATTTTGGCGAATATACGGTCGAACAAGCCAAGCAGGCCATGGCCGAACAGGGTATCGAGGTAAGGCTGTGAGCGAGACGTGGCTCAACAAGATCAATTGGTCCGAGGACGGTCTGGTGCCGGCCATTGCCCAGGATGCCGCTAGCGGCGAGGTGCTCATGGTGGCCTGGATGAACCGCGAGGCATTGAAACGGACCGCCGCTAGCGGCGAGGCGGTGTACTGGTCGCGCTCGCGCAAGAGACTTTGGCACAAGGGCGAGGAATCCGGTCATACACAGAAGGTGGTGGAGATTCGTACCGATTGCGACGAGGACGTGCTCCTCATCAAGGTGGAACAGGCCGGTGGCATCGCCTGCCATACCGGTCGGCGCAGCTGTTTCTTCCAGCGTTTGCAAGGTGGTCAGTGGCAGGTCGTCGCGCCGGTTCTGAAGGACCCGCACGAGATCTACGAAAAATGAGCGCCGACATCCTCGCCAGGCTGGCCGATACCCTGGAGGCGCGTAAACACGCCGATCCACAGTCCTCCTATGTGGCCAGGCTCTATGCCAAGGGTCTGGACGCCATCCTCAAGAAAGTGGCGGAAGAGGCGGCGGAAACCATCATGGCGGCCAAGGATGGGGAGCGGGACAAGGTCATCTACGAAACCGCCGACCTCTGGTTCCACTGCCTCGTCCTGCTTGCCCAGCAGGGCATCCATCCGGATGAAATCCTCGCAGAATTGGCACGGCGCGAAGGAACTTCGGGTATCGTGGAGAAGGCCGCGCGAAAGGATCAGATATGAATGACTGTATTTTCTGTAAGATCGCGGCGGGGCAAATCCCGGCCGGCAAGATATACGAGGACGGTGATGTTCTCGCCTTCCATGACATTCATCCGCTTGCCCCGGTGCATTTCATGATCATTCCCAAGGTCCACGTCGCCTCCCTGATGGATTGCGGTGAGGACCAACGGGATATACTTGGCAAAATACTGTTGCTGGCGCCAAGACTGGCGGTGGAGCAGGGGCTGGCGGACGGCTTCCGTACCGTGATCAACACCGGCCGCGGTGGCGGCCAGGAGGTCTTCCATCTGCACGTGCATGTGCTTGGTGGCAATGGTCCGCGCCTGATGTAATATTTTATTTCAATAACTTGGATGAAGGAGTTAAGAAGATGGGTTCATTTAGCATCTGGCATTGGCTGATCGTTCTGGTGGTGGTGCTCTTGATCTTCGGCACCAAGAAACTGCGTAACATCGGCACCGATCTGGGTGGCGCCGTCAAAGGCTTCAAGGACGCGGTGAAGGAAGAACAGGCAAAGCCGACCACCGAGTTGCCGCGTCAGGGCGAGGCTGGAGGCAGCACCATCGAGGGCGAGGTCAAGGACAGGCAGCAGAGCTGACCGTCGCCGCCCGGCAGACCGGCCGCGTTTGCGCCGGGCACGGCCGGATATGTGACCTTTCCTGAATTCTGATCCACGATGTTCGACATCGCCTTCTCCGAACTCATACTCATCGGCATCGTCGCCCTGCTGGTCATCGGGCCGGAGCGCCTGCCCAAGGTGGCGCGCACCGCCGGCGCCTGGCTCGGCCGTCTCAACCGCTATGTCGCCCAGGTGAAGGGCGACATCGACCGCGAGATGCGGCTGGAAGAGTTGCGCAAGTTGCAGCAGGAGATGAAGGACACCGCCCAGAAATATGAGATTCAGGTTGAGGAAGGCGGACAGGCGCTAAAGAAAGAGGTGAATCAGGTGGAACGTGTCATGCAGGCCATGGCCGCCACCGATGGCGGCCTGGCTCTGGAGGAATACGAGAAGGTCAAGGCGGAGAAGGCGGCCGGCGCGTCGGAGGGCGGGGCCGATGCCACACCCGCCAGTGTCAACGTTGCGGCAGAGGGCCGGCCGGATGTGGCGGCGAAGCCGGATGACAAGCCCTGATGGACCCCCAGCAAACCTT
Source organism: Hydrogenophilales bacterium (assembly GCA_037439465.1). GTDB lineage: Bacteria > Pseudomonadota > Gammaproteobacteria > Burkholderiales > Thiobacillaceae > Parasulfuritortus. The sequence continues at coordinate 154,035 of JBBIVX010000001.1, forward strand.
CATCTCCCACCTGCTGGAACTGCGTGACCGGCTGTTGCGCGCGGTCATCGTATGGGGGGTCTTTTTCGTCTGCCTGTTTCCCTTTGCGGGCGATTTGTACGCCATTCTGGCGCAGCCGATGCTGGCTAAGCTGCCCAAGGGCGGACAGATGATCGCCACCGAGGTGGTGACCCCCTTCTTCGTGCCGATGAAGGTGGCCATGATGACAGCCTTCCTCCTGGCCCTGCCCTACATCCTTTATCAGGCCTGGGCCTTTATCGCCCCAGGGCTGTATGCGCACGAGAAAAAATTCATCCTGCCCTTGGTCGCCTCCAGCGTTGTGCTGTTTCTGCTGGGCATGGCCTTCGCCTATTTCCTGGTCTTTCCCGTGGTGTTCGGTTTCGTCATAGGCATCGCTCCCGCAGGGGTGGCGGTGATGACAGACATCAGCAAGTACCTCGATTTCGTGCTCACCCTGTTCCTCGCCTTCGGGGTAACCTTCGAGACGCCAATCGTGGTGGTGGCGCTGGCCATCATGGGCATCGTGGAAGTGGCAAAATTCCGCGAGGCGAGACCGTATGTCATCGTTGGCGCCTTCGTCATCGGCGCCATTTTCACCCCGCCTGACATCGTCTCCCAGGTCATGCTGGCCGTGCCGTTGTGGCTGCTCTATGAACTGGGAGTGATCGTGGCATCCTGGGTGGTCAGGCACAAGCCGGAACAGGACGCGGGCGGATACCAGCCGCTGACCGACGCGGAAATGGAGGCGGAACTGGATCGCATCGAGAACGAACAGAAGGGGTCTTGACGGCGCACCGCAAGAGTGCGTCGAGCTTGCGCATGCCCTATTTCGGGGCGCCTCGTGCCAGTGCCTGGGTCCGTAACAGTGAAAAAACAATGCACTTAAACAAGGCACACATCTTGCTTTGACACGATGTTTGTTTTCTTGGAGTGCGCGATGGAAGCCTTGAAATCCGGTGCCGACATGATTTTCGTGCTGCTTGGTGCCATCATGGTGCTGGCCATGCACGCAGGTTTCGCCTTTCTCGAACTGGGGACGGTACGGCGCAAGAACCAGGTCAACGCCCTGGTCAAGATACTCACCGATTTCAGCATCTCCACCATTGCCTATTTTTTCATCGGTTACAGCCTCGCCTATGGTGTCGATTTCATGTCCGGGGCCGCCACCCTGACCCAGAAAAATGGTTATGACCTGGCCAAGTTTTTCTTCCTGCTCACCTTCGCGGCGGCCATCCCGGCCATTGTCTCCGGCGGCATCGCCGAGCGGTCACGTTTCACCCCTCAGCTGGGAGCCACCTTTCTATTGGTGGGCTTTGTCTACCCCTTGTTCGAGGGCATGGCCTGGAACGGGAACCTGGGTTGGCAGGACTGGCTGAACACCACTTTCGGCGCAAGGTTTCACGACTATGCCGGCTCCGTGGTGGTGCACGCGGTGGGCGGCTGGGTTGCCCTGCCGGCCGTGGTGTTATTGGGTGCCCGGCGCGGCCGATACCGGCACGATGGCCTGGTGTCGGCGCACCCGCCATCCAGTATCCCGTTCCTGTCGCTTGGGGCCTGGATACTCACGGTGGGTTGGTTCGGTTTCAACGTCATGTCGGCGCAGACGGTGGCCGCGGCCTCCGGACTGGTGGCCGTCAATTCGCTCATGGCCATGGTGGGCGGTACGCTCGCGGCACTGGTGGTCGGCCGCAACGACCCCGGTTTCATCCACAACGGACCCTTGGCCGGACTGGTGGCGGTATGTGCCGGCTCCGATCTGATGCACCCGGTGGGCGCCTTGTTGACCGGCGGGGTGGCAGGCGCGCTGTTCGTGTTGATGTTCACCATCACCCAGAACCGCTGGAAGATCGATGACGTGCTCGGTGTCTGGCCGCTGCATGGCCTCTGCGGCGCCTGGGGCGGCGTCGCTGCCGGCATTTTCGGCGCCCAGGCGCTGGGCGGGGTCGGCGGGGTCAGTTTCGCCGCCCAATTGATCGGTACCCTGACGGGTATCGTCATCGCCCTGATGGGCGGCGCGCTGGTGTATGGACTATTGAAATACAGTGTCGGTATTCGCCTCGACCCGGAGGAAGAATTCAACGGCGCCGACCTCAGCCTCCACAAGATATCCGCCTCGCCGGAACGGGAAACCAGTTGGTGATGGCCGTTCAGGGACTGGCGGCGGGCGGCCGGCGCGGCGCAAGCATGAGCCGGTGCAGCAGCCAGGCCACAAACCACACGGCATAAAAGGAAAACACCACGTCGCTGAGGAAATGACCGCCCTGGCCCATGCGCATGAGCCCCAGGGCCACGCCCAGGGCGAGGCCCAGCGCCAGCCATGGGCGCGGCCGGCGGGCGACAAAGGCGAGGGCGATGAGGCCGAATCCGACCGAGGCGTCGCCGCACACGAAGGAGCAGTTCTTCTGGCATTGGTTGCTGATTACCCAGGCCGGGGTAAAGTGGGCCTTGCCGCCGAAATTCTCGACATGGCCGGGGCGGGCGCGCCCCCAGTGGTCCTTCAGCACCACGTTGACGAGCAGACCCGGCCCCAGCAGCATGGCCAGGACGACAAAGGCGGCGGCGCGGCGGCGGCGCGGCCGGTTGCCGTTGTCGCCCCGCGCCGGCATGAGCCAGACCAGGGCGGCGGCGCCAGCCGTCAGCCAGGACAACAGGCCGATGTAGTCATGCACCGCCGCGAAAAAGGCGTTGCTGCGCAACATAAAGCCGCCGTCGGCCCGATACCACCAGCCGCTGGCCCACAGGTCCAGTTCCGGAAAGAACAGGAAGACGATGGCGCAGATCAGGGCGGAAAGCACCATGAGGCGGGCCGACAGCAGTATTTTCATGGGCCGCGATAGTCCTTGACCAGCCAGACGTTGTAGACCGGTGCGTAATCCGGATAGAGGGGGAGCCGGATCGGCGGCAGCGGCGTCACTTTCCCGAACCAGAGGGGCAATTGCGCGTCGAGCCCGTACCTGCTGACCAGCAGGAACTCGCCACTGGGCGCTTCCTTGATGTTTTCGCTGAGGGCGAAGTGGTTGCCGATATGGCCACCCGGATTGAGAAAGCGCGCCCCTTCACTGTATGGCCTGGCGTAGTAGCGCAACAGGGCATAGAGCTTGCGGTCCTCGGCCAACAGACGAGCACCTGGATGGGCGCGCAACTGTTCAGCCACTTTGAGACCGAGGGCGCGATGGCCGGTGACGCGACCATAGGGGTCGGTCTTGCGGCTGAGTTGCACGCCGAGTGTGGCGCTGAGGTCATGCAAATGGTAGATGGCGACGGCCGCTAAAAGATTCAGTATCAGCGTCGCCACGATCCAACCGCGGTGTCCCCGCTGCAGCCAGGCGACGACCACCAGGGCGGTGCCGGCGGCATAGGCGAAGGCGGCCCAATTCGCGAAAGCGCGGGACAGCAGGGCGAGACCGAGGAAGGCCGCCAGCGGCGCCATGGAAAAGGCCGCCAGCAGGCGCAGACGGTCGTCGTTGCGCCACGGTTGCGGCCGCAGCGCCAGCCAGAGCAGACCGACGGCCAGGGTCGGACCGAACACGGCGAACTGGGAGAGGAAGAAATGGAAAAAAGCCGTCGGGTGGAAGAGACTGCGGTCCAGTTGTGAAATCTCCGCCGTGTGCTGAAAACTGATGTACTGATGGTTGGCGTTCCACACGATGTTGGGTAGGGCTACTAGCAAGGCCACGACCGCCGCGACATAGGGCTGGGGGGTGCGGAGGCGATGGTGTTGAGCCGGCGAGAACAAGAGATAGGCCACTAAGCCGAGAGCGAAAAACACCATGCTGTATTTGGCCAACAGACCCAAACCCACGGCCAGGCCCAGCCCCAGCCAATTCCGCCAGCGGTCGGTTTCCAGGGCGGACGCGGTGCACAAGAGAGCAAGGCTCCAGAATAACAGCAGCAGGGCATCGGTGGTGATGAGCTGGGATCCCAGGGAGGTCATCGGCAAAGTAGCGAAGATCAGCCCCGTCCAGAAGGCCATCGCCTCGCCGCGCGGCGCCTGTCTGAACAGACGGCGGACCAGCAGGAAGAGCGCCCAGGCGGTGGCGGGGTAGGTCAGCGCGGCCGCCGCTCGTACCCCCATCTCGCCATCGCCGAACAGGTGGGTGCCCAGATAGATCGCCCAGGCCACCATGGGCGGTTTTGAGTAATAGCCCCAGTCCGGCTGTAATGACCAGATCCAGTATTGCGCCTCATCGGCATACAGTTCGACATGTCCGTGCCAGGCGGCCGCCAGGCGCCAGATGGTCAGGGCCGCCAGACTGAGCAGCAGCCAGAAGGCGTAAGGCGGCGAATCGAGGCGGGGCATTTTCATCATCTGCCTCCGTCGCCTGGATTCAAGCGCCAGCCAGGCAGCAGATGCATGACCAGTACGGACAGGGCCAGGGTTTGCTCGAACGGCCGGGCAAGGGGATAGCCGCTGTGGTAACCGAAAAACAGGTAGAGGGCGCTGACGAGCAGGATGAGCCGCAGCACCGTGATGAAGGCGGGCCGTCGCCAACCGGCAAAGCGGCCGGTGCACCAGAGTCCGAGCCGGCCTGACACCCAGCCGCAGGCCATGCCGCCGACGACATCGGCCGGCCAGTGTGCCCCCACGGCGATGCGGGACAGACCCACCAGCGTGGCCAAGGCCAGTAGGCCGACGGCGGTGGCGGAGCGGCTGCCGGCGAGCAATACGGTGGCAAGCACGAAGGCCGTGGTGGTGTGGCCGGAGGGAAAGGCGCCAGCCTTGAGTATGGGGCCGATGACATGCGCGGTCTCGCCGAGCACGGCATAGGGGCGGGCGATGGCCAGGCCATCCTTGAGACCGTGTGAGAGCAGGGCGGCGGGCAGACTGGCCAAGAGCACGGCAACGACCAGGTCCGGCCGCTGTCGCAGCAGCAGGAGCAGCAGGCAGAGTGCCACCAGGGTGTCGCCGAGCACCGTCAGATCGCTCCACAGAGCATCCGGCCCATGGGCAAACAGGCTGTTGAGGGTAAGGAAGGCCGCCCGGTTGCCGTCCGCAGCAATGAGCCAGCCGCCGAGCAGCAGGATCAGTAGGGGGACCACCCAATCGCTGCCGCGCGCCGCCTGGATCATGGCACCCTCGCCAGGATGTAGCCGCGTTCGCGATAGACGACGCGGGCATCGCCGAGCTGCGGCAAACGGCTGGCGCGGGTAAGCACCAGATCGCCGGGGCGGGGCGGCCGCTTTTCGACCAGGCGGCCGGCGTAGGTCTGGAAGCTGGGCGTATTGACGCCAAACAGTACCAACGGTCCAGCCAGGCCACGGGCGATCTTGCCCGCCGTCTTGACCGGTGCTTGTTGTATCTGACCGACGGCGGGCAGCAGGAAAAGGGCGAGTCCGCCCGCCGCCAATAGGCCGTTGAGGTGTAAGGCCAGACGTAACGAAGCGGCGCGGGGAAGTAGCAGTATCAGGCTGATGCCCAGTGCCCCGGCGAACCAGAAGGAATACCCGTGACCGAAGGCCGAGGCATAGCCTGCCAACAACAGCTGGTCATCCGGCCTGAGTGTGACGCCTAGACGGCCGAGCAGCCAGGGCAGCGCGAGCAGCAGGGCGAACCCCAGGGGCGCCATGCCGAGCACCAGCCAGCGCCGCAAGGGCTGGCCAGCCAGCACGGCCAGGATGATGAACAGGCCGCCATAGCCGTAATAGACATAATGCGGCAGCTTGGTGCCTGACAGCGAGAACAGCACGAATACCAGCAGGAACCAGATCAGGCCGAAGCGCAGCAGGTCGTCGCCCCAGATTTCCCGCAAGCGGGTCGAGGCAGCCAATAACAGGCCGGTATGGGGCAGCAGTGAAATCAGCACGACCGGCAGGTAATAAAGGGGATTGCCGCCATGGCCTTCCATGGGGGTATCGAAGCGCGCCAGGTTGTGTTTGAGGAAAAAACCCTGCAGAAAGCCGGGACCCTCTTGCCAGGTCTGAAGCACGAACCAGGGGGCGGCGACGGCGATGAACAGGAAGAGTGGGCCCGGCGCCATGGCCCAATGGCGCAACCGCCGCCAATCGTGTTGACTGACGCACCATAGCGCCACCGCAGCGGCGGGGACAAGCACGGCCACCGGTCCCTTGGTGAGAAAGCCCAGGGCCATGGCCAGGAACCCGGCATAGTGCCAGCGCCGCTCACCCTCCCGCAGCCACAGCCAGGCGGCATAGCCGGCGCCGGCCAGGCACAGGTTGAGCAGGGCATCGGCGGTGGCGGCGCGGGTGATGACGGTGAGACCGGCGGCGGTGGCGACCAGCAGGGCGGCGGTGAGTCCGCTGGCACGCTCGGTCACCCGGCTGACGAAGGCATAGGTGATGACTACCCAGAGCGCGGAAGCGAGGGCGGAGGGCAGGCGCCAGGCGAATTCGCCGCTGCCCAGCAGGCTGACTGAAGCGGCCTGCAGCCAGTAGATCAGGATGGGCTTGTCGTGGCGCGGCTCACCCAGGAGATAGCTCGACATGAAGTCGCCGCGCAGGAACATCTCGGTGGTGGAGGCGGTGAAGGCTCCCTCGTCCAGATCGAACAGCGGCGGCGTGCCCAGGGCCAGAAAAGGCAGCAGGACGACCGCCGCCAGCAGCAGTTGATCACGCCGTCGCGCCGGCCAGAAGGCGGTCATTCCCTTGTGCTGGGCGGTTCGCGCAACAGGTACTGGGCTTTGCCGCCCGGTTCGTGCCAGATGCGGGTGAGCAGCTCGCCCAGGATGCCCATGCCGATGAAGTTGGTACCCATCAGGGTGAGCATGACACCCATCAGCAACAGCGGCCGCCCACCGATGTCGGCACCGGCGAACAGCTTGACGGCGGCCAGGTAGAGCAGGATGAAAAGGCCCGGCAGGAACATCGCCGCGCCGATGCCGCCGAAGGCATGCAACGGCCGATGCAGAAAGCGCAGCATGAACTTTACCCAGATCAGATCGAGCAGGACGCGGATGGTGCGGTCGATACCGTACTTGGACACACCCTTGGTCCGTGGGAAGTGGTTGACCTCGGCCTCCATCACCTTGGCGCCATACTCATGCGCCAGGGCCGGGATGAAACGGTGCAGCTCGCCGTAGATCTTAACGTAGCGCACGGCCTCGCGCCGGTACAGCTTGAGCGAGCAGCCATAGTCGTGCAGTCGCACGCCGGTGACCTTGGAGATCAGCCGGTTGGCGAGCATGGATGGCAGCCTGCGCGAGAAGGCCTTGTCCTGGCGGTGCTTGCGCCAGCCGGAGATGATGTCGATCTCGGGGTGGGCGTCGAGTATCTTGAGCAGACGCGGTATGTCGGCGGGATCGTTCTGCATGTCGCCATCGAGGGTCACCAGTACCTCACCGCGGGCGGCGTCGAAGCCCGCCTGCATGGCGGTGGATTGACCATAGTTACGGCGCAGAAAGAATGGCCGCAACCAGGGCCGGCTCTGCGCCAGTTCGGTCAGCAGCCGGTCGGAGCCGTCGCGCGAACCGTCATCGACGCAGACGAATTCCCAAGAATCGGGCTGCTTCGACAGGACCGCGCCGACCTTGTCCACGAGGTCGGGAAGATTCTCGTATTCGTTGTAAATCGGGGCAATCAGGGAAACACGAACCGAATCGGACATAGTGGCGGGGGGGCAGGTCAGGCAGGCGCTAGTTTACTGGAAATCACGCCTCCAGCTCGCGTTCCAGTTCTGCGTCATAGACCTTGCCGTGGCGCAGGCGACGATACAGATACACCCCAAGCGCCCCGGACACGACGAACAGCAGCACACCGAGGCCGATGCGCCAGACAGGATCGACATTGATGCCGCTGCCCACCAGGGCGAACACGGCGGTCTGCGGTACGAAACCGACCGCCGAGCCAAGCAAGAAGGGCAGCATCGGCACGCTGGAGACCCCGGCGGCGAGATTGGTCGCCACATTGCTGCCTACTGGCAGCAGCCGGATCAGCAACGTCATGGTGAAGGGGTTATCGCGCACGAAGGCGTCCACCTTGGCAATGCGCCCGGCCAGACGTTGCGCCACCAGGGCGCGGCCGAGCAGACGGGCATAAACGAAGGCCGCCAGGCAACCCAGCAGGGTGGCCAGTGTCCCCAGCAGCGTGCCCCACGCCAGACCGAAAGCATAGCCGCCCATGAAGGCAACGATCTGCCGGGGCAGGCCGACCGCTGTCGCCAAAGTGCCGATGCCCACGAACAGCAACTCGCCATTCAAACCCTTGCCGCGCACTTCGCTGTCGATCCAGCTCTGATCGAGCAGATCGCCCAGCCCCGACCAGCGCGCGAGCATGCCGATGGCGGCGAGGGACAACAACACGGCCAGGCCACGCAGGATGAGCTTTATCTTCATGGCTGAGGCCGGAGCGGCGGATGGTTGGGCAAGGGCGCATTCTAACCTTGCCCGCCCTAAGCTAAGCGAGTATTCTTGCGCCCCTTCGGAGAGGTGGATGAGTGGTTTAAGTCGCACGCCTGGAAAGCGTGTTTAGGGTAATACCCTAACGCGGGTTCGAATCCCGCCCTCTCCGCCAGGATTCCCGCCTTGCAAAAACCAGACCAAAACAGATCTGGGCGGCGTTGCAACTTCTGCATGAGGGGTACAGGGTCAGTCCATGCATTTGCTGGTTACCGGCGGGGCCGGCTATATCGGCTCCCATACTTGCGTCGAGCTCATCCAGGCCGGTTTCGATCTGGTGGTCGTCGACAATTTTTCCAACAGCAAACATGAAGCCATCCGCCGCGTTGAACGCATCACCGGCCGACCTCTGACCTGCTACCGGGCGGACATCCGCGACCGCGGGGCACTGCGGGACATTTTTGCCCGCCACGAATTTGCGGCGGTGGTGCATTTCGCTGGCCTGAAGGCGGTCGGCGAATCGGTCGATCAGCCCTTGCTTTATTACGACAACAACGTCGGCGGCAGCATTGCGTTGTGCGAGGTGATGGCCGAGGCAGGCGTGAAGCGCCTCGTTTTCAGTTCGTCGGCAACAGTTTATGGCGATCCCCGCACCGTCCCCATAGGCGAGGATTTTCCAGTGGGCGGCACCACCAATCCCTATGGTCGCAGCAAGTTGATGATCGAGGAAATACTGCGTGATCTCCATGCCTCCGACCCGGCCTGGCGGCTCGGGCTGCTGCGCTATTTCAACCCAGTCGGGGCACACGCCTCGGGCCTGATCGGCGAAGACCCGAACGGCATCCCCAACAACCTCATGCCCTATATCGCCCAGGTGGCAGTGGGACGGCGCCCCTATCTCAACATCTTCGGCGATGCTTATGCCACGGCGGACGGCACCGGTGTGCGCGACTACATCCATGTGGTGGACCTGGCCCTCGGCCATGTCGCGGCCTTGCGCTACCTGGATGGACACGCGGGAGTGTTCACCGTGAACCTGGGCACCGGCCGGGGTTACAGTGTGCTGGAGATGGTGCGCGCCTTCGCCGCCGCCAGTGGCCGCAAGGTCCCTTACCGGATAGCGCCGCCGCGCGCGGGCGATGTCGCTTGCTGCTATGCTGATCCAACACTCGCCGGCCGGCTGCTGGGCTGGCGGGCGGAACGCGGCATTGAAACCATGTGTGCCGATACCTGGCGCTGGCAAAGCATGAATCCAAACGGGTTTGGCGATGACTGAGCCGCGGCCGGCGTGGTACGAAGGAAAATGAATTGACGCTGATACCTGTGATCCTCTCCGGCGGTGCCGGTACCCGGCTTTGGCCGGTCTCGCGCGAGGGCCGGCCAAAGCCTTTCATGCAAATGGCCGACGGCGGCACGCTCTTGGGCAAGACCTACGCCCGCGCGCTGGCCTGCGCTGGCGTGGCCGAGGTGTTGACCATCACCAACCGGGATTATTACTTCCAGAGCAAGGACGTCTGGCAGGCCGAGGCCAACAGCGCCTTGCCGCCGCGTTTTTTGCTGGAGCCGGCCGGTCGCAATACGGCGCCGGCCATCCTGCTAGGGGCCCTGATGCTACGGGCGGAGCATGGCGAGGACGCGGTGATGCTGGTGCTGGCAGCCGATCACCTGATTGCCGATGTGACGGCTTTCGCCGCCGCCGTGGCCGAGGCCGAGGCACTGACGCACAGCGGTTACCTGGTGACCTTCGGCATCCCGCCGACATATCCGGAAACCGGCTTCGGCTACATCGCGGCAGGCGCCGCCATAGGCGACAACGGTAGCTGCCGGGCGGCGGCTTTCATCGAGAAGCCGGGCCTGGACAAGGCCGAGGCGATGCTGGTGGCGGGCGGACACTTCTGGAATGCCGGCATGTTCTGTTTCCGGGTGGGTACGCTGATCGAGTCCTTTGCCCAGGTGGCGCCCGAGCTGCTGGCCCAGGGCGAGGCCTGCTGGCAGGCCAGCGCCGGGCATTGTGCCGAGGGCTATTGCGAGATCGACGCGGCCACTTTCGCCGGGCTGCCCGATATCTCCATCGACTATGCCGTCATGGAGAAGGCCGCCAACGTGGCAATGGTGCCTGCCACCTTCGATTGGACTGATATCGGTTCCTGGAAGGCGCTGGCCGGGCTGGTCGAGGCCGACGCGGCCGGCAATCGCAGCCTGGGCGAGGTCATCCACCTCGGCAGCCGCAATTGCTATGTACAGAGCGAGGATCGCCTGGTGGCCACCCTTGGGCTCGATGACCTGGTTATCGTCGATACCCCCGACGCCCTTCTGGTCAGCCACCGCGACCAGACCCAGCGGGTCAGGGAGATTGTCCAGTGGCTCAAGGACAGCGGCCATCAATGTTACAAAACACACCGTACCGTGGTGCGGCCGTGGGGCACGTACTCGGTGTTGGAGGAGGGCGACCGCTACAAGATCAAGCGCATAGAGGTCAAGCCGGGCGCTTCATTGTCGTTGCAGATGCACTACCACCGCAGCGAGCACTGGGTGGTGGTCAGCGGCACCGCCCGCATCACCAATGGCGAGCAGGTGATGCTGATCCGCAGCAACGAGTCCACCTATATCCCGGCCGGCCACCGCCATCGCCTGGAAAATCCGGGCCTGCTTGATCTGGTGATGATCGAGGTGCAAAGCGGCGAATACCTGGGCGAGGATGACATCGTGCGCTTCGACGATGTCTATGGGCGCGGCTGAGTTTTCGTGGCAAGATTGCTCCAGTGCCGTTGCCGATGAAGGCTTGCCCATGTTGCCACTGAAACTGCCCCGCTTGCCCCTGGCCGAATTGACCGGGGCCTTACCCACGCTTCCGGTTTCCTTTGCCTTCGTGGCCCTGTTCAACCTCGCCGCCCGTCGCGGCTTGCGCGATCTCGACTGGGCGGCGCTCGGCGGCAAGCGCTTCTGCGTGCAGGTGCGCGACCTCGGTCTGAGGAGCTATTTCTCGGTCGGAGCGCGCGGTCTCAAGCCCGAGATGGCTGATCACGCCGACGTGACCTTCTCCGCCACGGCCCTGGATTTCGGCCGCCTGGCGCTGCGCTTGGAGGACCCTGACAGCCTGTTCTTCAATCGGCGCTTACTGATCGAGGGCAACACCGATCTCGGTTTGACGGTGAAGAACATGCTCGATGCGGTCGAACTGGAAACGCTGCTGACATCGCTGCCGGCGCCGGTCGCCATGTTGCTGCGCGCTTTGCGCCGGCGTCTGGCGGCGGAGCCGGCGCAAGCCGTGCTGAGCGGCGGCTGAGCGTCCGGCCCTTGACCTTGCGCAAGGGCAAACGAGCGCGCGGCCGCCATTCTACCCGCTCCGTCTCCATGGAGCGTCGTCTACTATGTCTTTTCCCTCTTTTTTCGCTGACATCCCGCCGCTGCGCCTGCGTGATCCCCTGGCCGACTGCCTCGGCGCCGCGAGCGATGGCTGTATCGAATACCGTTATGAGGACGCGGTGCGGCTAACCGGACATTCCTGTCCGACCGTGGCCGGAGCCTGGCTGATGGCGCGCCGCGCCCTTACCCACCTATTTCCCGGTGAGCTGGCGGAGCGCGGCTCGCTGCGGCTGGAGTTGCGCGAGGCGCGGGAGGCCGGCACCACCGGCGTGGTGGCCAACGTCCTCGGACTCATCACCGGGGCGGCGGATGCGGGGGGTTTCAAAGGGCTCAATGGCCGCTTTGCCCGTTGTGGTTTGCTCCATTTTGGTGTCGCCATGGAGGGCGAGGTGCGCTTCACCCGGCTGGATAGCGGTGCCGCGGTGGCAGTCGCCTACGCGCCGGGCCGGGTGGCGCCGGATCCGGCGCTGTCGCCACTCATGCAGAAGGTGGTCGCCGGCCTGGCCTCGGCGGCGGAGCGGGCAGAATTCGGACGCCTCTGGCAGGAGCGGGTACGGCGCCTGCTGGTGCAGCACGGCGATGATCCGGAAGTGGTGCGCATCCTGGCTTGAGCCGCAGGTGGCCACTCGGGTATAACGGATATCCCTCTCTTCTGAACCTGCCCGCAGCGGGTGCGGAAAATCACACCATGGCCAAGGACAAGACAGTTTACGTTTGCAACGAGTGCGGCGGCCAGACCTCGAAATGGCAGGGCCAGTGCCCGCATTGCCTGGCCTGGAATACCTTGACTGAAGCCCCGGTGGTGGTGCAGACCCGCCGCTTTCAGGCCTTGGCGGCCAGCGGCGAAGTGCAAAGGCTGTCGGCGGTGCGGGCGCGGGAGACGGCGCGCATCGCCACCGGCCTTGCCGAATTCGACCGCGTCCTCGGTGGCGGTCTGGTTGAGGGGGGGGTGGTACTGATCGGCGGCGATCCCGGCATCGGCAAATCGACGCTGTTGCTGCAGGCGCTGGCCGAGATCGCCAAGCGGCAGAAGACGCTTTATGTTAGCGGCGAGGAATCGGCCGATCAGCTCGCCATGCGGGCCAACCGTCTGGGATTGGCCGGCTGCGATATTCCCATACTGACAGAGATCCGCCTGGAGTCGGTGTTGGCTACCCTGAAGCAGGAACAGCCACAAGTGGCGGTGATCGACTCGATCCAGACCCTGTACACCGAGGCCATGCAGTCGCCGCCGGGCAGCGTCTCGCAGGTGCGCGAATGCGCCCAGGAGCTGACCCGGCATGCCAAACAAACCGGCACCACCGTCGTTTTCGTGGGTCATGTCACCAAGGAAGGCGCCCTGGCCGGACCGCGCGTGCTCGAACACATCGTCGATACCGTGCTCTATTTCGAGGGCGATACCGGCTCCAGCTTCCGGCTGGTGCGGGCTTTTAAGAACCGGTTCGGGGCGGTGAACGAGCTGGGCGTGTTCGCCATGACCGACAAGGGCCTGAAGGGGGTCAACAATCCCTCGGCGCTGTTCCTCAACCGTTCGGAAAATGAAGCGCCGGGCTCTTGTGTGGTGGTGGCTCAGGAAGGGACGCGACCGCTGCTGGTGGAGGTGCAGGCGCTGGTGGATACCGCCCATACGCCGACACCGCGCCGCCTCACCGTGGGTCTGGATCCGAATCGTCTGGCCATGTTGCTGGCGGTATTGCACCGCCACGGCGGTCTGGCCTGTTTCGATCAGGATGTCTTCGTCAATGCGGTCGGCGGGGTGCGCATCATCGAACCTGCGGCCGATCTGGCGGTACTCGCGGCGGTGGTTTCCTCGATTCGCAACCAGGCCCTGCCGCACCAGTTCGCGGTCTTTGGCGAGGTCGGCTTGTCCGGTGAAATCCGGCCGGTGCAGCGCGGGCAGGAACGCCTGAAGGAGGCGGCGAAGCTGGGCTTCAAACGGGTTCTGGCGCCCAAGGCCAACCTGCCAAAGCAGGCTATCGCCGGCATGACGGTGCGCGGCGTCGAAACCCTCGGTGAGGCCCTGCTTTACCTGCGCGAACTGTAGCGTCCGGCGGCCCGTTCAAGCCATAGCGATGAGCTCGTCGAGTGCCACCGGCGTATGCAGTGCATAGCCCTGGCCATAATCCACCCCCAACGCCTCTAGCATGGTCAGTATGCCAGGTGTGGCGGCGAATTCGGCCACCGTCTTCATGCCCAGTGAATGGCCGATATCGTTCATCGATTTGACTATGGCCTGGAGGTCGGGCTCGTCCACCATATCCTTCACGAACATGCCGTCTATCTTCAGGGTGTCTGTCTTCAGGTTGCGCAGATAGTTGTAGGAAGCATTGCCACTGCCGAAATCGTCGATGCAGAACTTGCAGCCGTAGTGGCGAATCTGGCTGATGAACTGCTGGGCGCAGCTATAGCCGGAGAGGGTCGCGGTTTCGGTGATCTCGAACATGATCTTTTCGGCCGGGATGTCGCCGCCGGCGAGTTCACGCTGCAGGGTGGAGAGCACTTCCGGATCGGCGAGCGATTGGGCCGAGAGATTGATGGAGAATCCGCCAAGGGCGCGGAACGCCTCGCCATGGGCGCGGATCCAACGGAAAATGCGGCCGATGACCCACAGGTCCACGTCGCGCGCCCGCTTCCAGTGCTCGGCGGCCTGGATGAAGGCTTGTGGCGAGATTGGGTTGCCGCTGTCGTCGCGGATGCCCAACAGGATTTCGTAATAGGGGGTGAGAGAGGCCGACTCCCGCAGCGGGGTGATGCGTTGGCCGCGCAGGTAGAGGACATCGTCGGACAGCATGGCATCGATGCGGCCGGCCCACTCCATTACTGACTCCCGTTCCTGCAGGCGGGTATCGGAGTCTTCATACACTTCCACCCGGTTGCGCCCCTGCGCCTTGGCGGTGGCGCAGGCTGCGGCCGCCCGTCGCAGCGCTTCCGTGGGGGCGAGACTGCCGCGTTGGTAGTTGGCCAGTCCGAGGTTGATATCAATGCCGAAACTCTGCTGCGCATGCCGGAAGTGATAGCCTTGCATGGCATTCAACAGGTTGGATGCCAGCCGCCGCCCGGCCTCGGCGTCCAGGTTGGGCAGGAAGAGGGCGAAGACGCCGTCGCCGAAGCTGGCAAGCAGGTCGCGGGGGCCGACCAGCGGCTGGATGAAGGCGGCCAGGTTGCGCATCAACAGTTCGCCCGCCGCTACCCCGCAATTGTCGAGTATGACCTGGAAAGGCGCGAATTCGAGTATGCCGCAGAGGTAGCGCTCAGCATCACCATTTTCTGGTGTCAGACGTTGCGTGAGCGCCTGTTCGAGACCGCGCCGATTCAACAGCCCGGTCACCGGATCATGGCAGGCCTGGTCGGAAAGCCGGCGGTACAGACTATCGATAATGCCGTATTCCGAGCGTTCGAGCAGCGGCAGATCGCGGCTTTCGGTGGGGGTGATGGCACCGCTGCGGAGTTGCCCCGAGAACTGGGCGATGGAGAAATCGATTTTACGGGTGGCAGAACGGTTGACGAAGGCGTAGGTTGCCGCGGGTTGACTTTGCCAAATGAGTTGCATCGGTACGCTCTGGCCGTCGCTGGCGATAGTCCACCAGTCACCGAGGAGCAGCGGCGCCGGCAGGGTGGCCGTCGGCGGTTCCTGTGTTTTTCCTGCCGTTTTCGCGGCGGCGAACCAGTCGACGGGAACCTGCACACTGTCGGTGGTGGCCGGCGACGTACCCAGGAAAACGGCGAACTGCTGCAGGAAACGCTCGCGCTGTGGCACGTCGATATTGACCTGGCGCAAGCCGCCCGCGATCTCATCCAGCCACGTGTTGGCAGGCGTTCCGGCGGCGTTTTGTGCCGACCCGGGTAGTTCCGTCCGGTCTGCCAGTTCTTCCAGCAGGTCCAGCCCGCGTGCCCAGCCGGCCTCGTCCCCACGTGCCGCCAGGAGTATGAGATAGTGCTGCCAGCCCTGTTCCAATAGCTGCAGTATCGGCTTCGGCAAGCGGCGATTGGCGATACGGGCATTGAGTGCCTCGGCCGTCTTCCGCCGCGCCCGGCGTATCCTTTCCTGTCCCTCGCAGGCCTCCTGATAGGCGGCGACATGCTGCTGGCGCAGGCGCAGGGGCTGCTTCAGCAATTTTTCCAGACTGGTGCACGCTTGCTCGTAAGCGCCAGGGCCGGCGGCGGCCTGGGCCAGGGCCTGATCAATGATGGAACCCGACAGCTCCTTCAATACCGGGTCGAGGATTCGCCCCTGGTCGTCGGCCACCACGGCGAGGCGATCGACCAGATTGAACAGCCGGCCGAGGGAATGGTTGGGCTGGAGGACATCCTCACCGCGCAGCAGGGCCTCGTAGAGCGGCCTTTCCAGCTTGCGCAGCAGTACATCGATGTCGGATTGGGGCGTATGTTCGGCGATGGCCTGACCGAACAAATGGGTCATCGCCCCCATCTTTTCGCGATAGGGCAGCGGCAGTTGCCCGGCCAGATCGGCGCGCTCCAGCAACGTCTGCATCCAGTCGCTCAGTGAGGTTTGCGGCGGCATGGCGCTGGCGGACGGCAGCGCCGCCATCAAGGCGTTCAACTGCGGTGTCGCCAGCATGGGCGGGGTCACAGTTGCCGGCATCGATGCGCGGCCGGAGTCCGCCGGCATTTGTGCGAACAGGTGCAGGGTCTGCTCCAGCAGCGAGAGGATGTGCGGCAGTGCAATATTCGCGCCGGCCTCGACACCGCCCTGAGGTGCAGGCGCGGCAGCCGTCGTGATATCGGGCGGCGTTGCCGGTAAGCCGCTGGCCGGGACGTTGGGGTAGAGAGCAAACAGTCGCTCGGCAATCTCGGCTAATCTGGAGACTTGCTGATCGGCCTCAGCCGGTTCCCGGGTTGGAAGGCTACCTGGCTGTCCCGGCGGCTGGCTGGGGACGGTAGCAGGGGCCACAGGGCGGTGCCGCGCCGCCGGCGTGACGGGCTTGAGCGGGGCGAGCAGTTGGTTGAAGCGATCGTAAAGGGTACCGTACCCCGCGGCCAGGGCGGCGCCGAACTGCTTGTAGAGCAGTTTGCGCATGGCGCTGTTGAAGTCCATCTCACGCAGTGATTCCCGGAACGCCAGGCATACGGTCTCCGGGCCGAAGGGGTCGTTATGCCGGTCGATGACGACCGGGGACAAATGTCCGAAGCGTTGCGCAAACTGGAACATCCCAGTGCGGAGATCGGCTTCGAGGTGGTTGAAGACGGCGGCGATGTTAAGCCAGTCCTCGAAGCTGTCATCGTCGAGCAGTGACAGTTCGGTCTGCCCGATGGCCTGTTCCTGGCCGGCCTCGGTTTCCCCGAGGTGGTGCATTTTTTCCACCAGGATGGAGAAATGGCGCACGCTGATTTCCTGTTTGCGCCGCAAAAGATCGGAAAGACCGTTTAGATAGCGCGAGTGATCCGACAGCGGTAGCGAGGCGGTATCCCGATCCAGCAACGTGGATTCGACCCCCATGAAGAAATGGCCCCATGCCTGTTCCAGAAAATGCCGGAACAGGTTGACGCAGTCGCGTTGTATGGAGATCGATTCCTCGTGGAGCAGGCCGGAGTGGCTCGATTCGGCGGCGAGCAGTCTGGCGCGTGCCTGGTGGAGTGCCTGATAAACCTCGGCCGGCATCGCCTCGGACTGGAAACCGAGGCCATCGTTTTCATGCTGGCGCAATCTGCCCTGCAATCGATAGGGTTGTGGTCGGTCCGCCAAGACGATCGAAAGCACGGCATCAATGGCTGCCTCTGCCGTGGCGGCTGGCGGCAGGTGCGCAGCCGCCGTCGCGTCAAGGGGGAAAAGATTCAGCCCGCGCTCGCTGAAATCGCGGATTTCACAGTTCAGGCCGGACCCATCCGGAAACGTCAGCGTCGCGATCTGGCGTGTCTTCAGGCGCGTGTGGCGGCGCTGTATGTCGGGAGCGTCTGGCGTATTCATGCGCGTACCTACAGGGACGACCTCCAAGGTTAACCAAGCCAAGTTTACCTACTTGCCCGCCTCCTGTTACGTTGGAATTTGCCAACGTGGGCGCGGAGCATGGCGGCGATTATGATCCTATATGTAGTTTATCCAGACCATTCCTGCTGAAGGACCAGAGCCCATGGTCGGCGAAGGTCTCGGTGCCGGCCATCATGTCCGCCAGATCGTTCGCCAGGGCCCCGGCGCTGGGCAATCGGTTCTTGGCCTCGCCGGGATGGCTTTGGGCCCGTTGCGGTGTGTCGATGGGACCGGGGATGACGAGGTGGACATGCAGGTTGGCGACGTCCGCCCATTCCTCCGCCAGGATGCGGTAATAGGCCTCAAGCGCGGCCTTGCTGACTGCGAAACCGCCCCAGTAGGCGGCAGGAGCGTGGCCATGGGTCTCACCCACCAGGATCACCGTGGCGGTCGCCGCGGCCGTGAGCAGCGGCAAACAGGCACGGTTGATAGCAAACGGCGCCAGGCAGTTGACCTTGTATTGCCGTAACCACTGGGCGGGTGTTTGCTGGCGGAGCGGACTGGGGCTCTCGAAGGTGGCGGCGCAATGCAGGATGCCGTCGAGTCGGCCCAGTTGCGTGTCGAGGGCCAGGGCCAGGCTGGCGAAATCATGTTCGTCCGCCTTTTCCAGATCCATGCAGAATATCGCCGGTAATGGCCCGCCGGCCGCCACGATCTCGTCATAGACCTTTTCCAGTTTGCCGGTTGTACGCCCGACCAGGACCACGGTGGCAGCGCGCCGGGCGAAGGCCAGTGCCGCGGCACGGCCCAGACCCTGACCGGCACCGGTGACCAGTATGACCCGCTCCTTGAGCCATGGCTGGCGGCTACTTTCTGGCGGTGTAGATAGACTCTGCATCCTTTGGTTTTTCGGCAAGTATCGACCGGCTGCATTGTATCCCGCTGCGTACCGCGCCTTCGAGGGTGGCGGGGTAGTCGCCGGCCGTGTAGTCGCCGGCCAGGTACAAGCCGGGCAGGGCAGTGGCATTGATCGGGCGATCGAGATTGGGCAGACAGGCGAAGGTGGCGCGTTTCTCGGTGATGACCTGCTGCCGCAGTGGCGGCGGCAGCGCTGGCCACAATCGGCGCAACTGGCTGTCCGTCCGATACGCCAGCACATCGGCGGGCAGAGACTGGTGTGCGCCTTCGGCACTGACGACAACGGCGACCAGGCCTGCGCCCAAGTCGCTGCGGTCGAAAACCCACTGGCCGGGGCCGTCCTTCAGGCCCAGCATGGGGAAAGGAAGGCGCGGCACTTGCGCATAGCGTAACCAGATCGTGGTGATCGGTTGCCAGCGCAGGGCGGCCAGTTGCTGGCGCAGGCTGTCGAGGACGGGTACTGCCGGCAGCAGCCTGGCCGCCTGGGCGGGATGTACGGCGCAGACCAGATGGCGGTATACGGCCTGGCGGTCATCCAGGCGGAAACCGCCAGCCGTCGGGTGGATCTGGCGTATCCGCGCGCCCAGGCGGATTTCGCTGCCGTGTCGCGCCAGCCAGGCCATGGCGGGGGCGGCAAAGAGCGCGTCCAAAGGAGCGCGGGGCAACAGCAATTCACTGTCGCGGCGACCGCTGCCCAGACTGTCGCGTAGCACATGACAGAAGACTTGGGCGGAGGCGGTGGCGATGGGCGTGTTCAGCGCTGCCAGACAGAGCGGTTGCCACAAGTGCCCGATCAGCCGCTCGCCCTGGCCGTGATAGGCCAGCAAGGTGGCCACGCTGCAATCCGCTGCCAGGCGGTAGTGAGTGGCGCGCAGCCTGGCCAGCAGCCGCGCCGTCTGCCACTTTTCGCGCCAGCCAAGGCCGGTGGCGGTGATCAGGGCGGCGGCCAGATGCAGGGGCGCGGGCAGGGGCGGTGCCCGCAGGCGAAAATCGGGGGGCATGTGCCACTGCAGCGGCAGTCGTTCCAGCCGCTCGGCCGTGCCTACCCTGTGTAGTAGCCGCAGGGTTTCGCGGTAGGCGCCAAGCAGCAGGTGTTGGCCATTGTCGATCTCCAGACCCTGCCAAGGGATACTACGGGCGCGGCCGCCTGCCTGCCTGGCCGATTCGTAAATGGTGACGGCGCGGCCGGCGGCGGCGAGTTCCAGGGCGCAGGCGAGGCCGGCCCAGCCAGCCCCGATGATGGCTATGCCCGGCCGCTCAGCCACGTCTTGACGGCCAGCCAGAACTGGCGGCCGGGGGGGATGGCGATGCGACAGCGCAGCACCGGGTAGCCGGCGAGGCGGATTTCTTCCAGCAAGGCCTGGTAGATGGCCGCCATGATCAGACCGGGGCGCTGGGCCTTGCGGTCGGCGGCGGGGAGCCGCGCCAGGGCCTGGTTGTAGGTCGCGCGGGCACGCTGATACTGGAACTCCAGCAGATGGCGGAAGGCTGCGCTGTCCCGGCCTTGCAGTATGTCCTGTGTGCTGACGCCGAACCGTGCCATTTCGTCCTGGGGCAGGTAGATGCGGTCGCGGCGGGCATCTTCGCCGACATCGCGGATGATGTTGGTGAGCTGGAAGGCGAGACCGAGCCGGGCGGCATAGTCGAGGGTGGCGGGTTCGCTGTGGCCGAAGATGCGGGCGGAAATCTCGCCGACCACACCGGCGACACGATGGCAGTAGAGCTGCAGCGATTCGAAATCGGAATAACGGACCGGGCCCAGATCCATGATCATGCCGTCGATGATCGCCTCCATCTGCGCGTGCGGCAGGTTGAACGGCCCGACGAACTCCCGCAGTGCGCGGGCGACCGGATGGCTCGGTTGGCCGCCATAGGCGCGGTCGAGTTCCTGGCGCCACCATTCCAGTTTGATGCGGGCAACGCCGGCATCGCGACAGTCGTCGACGACATCGTCCACCTCCCGGCAAAAACTGTAGAAGGCGGTGATGGCCCGGCGTTTGGCGGGTGCCAGGAAGCGAAAGGCGTAATAGAAACTGGAGCCGCTGGCGGCGGCCTTGTCGCGGCAATATTGCTGTGGCGTCAATGCTGACAGCCTTTGCTGCAGCCGCGGCCGGCACAGGGTGAGGCGGCGGGTCGCGACCGGGCGGTAAAAAGGGCGCGACGCAGGATGATGAGCCCGTCGATCGGCCCCAGGCGGGGACGGTGATGGAATATGTCGCCCTGGCTGGCGCGCAGTTTTTCCAGGATGCGCTGGCCGCCCAGGATGATCAACCGCATCTCCAGCCCGAGGCGTCCCTTGAGGGCGCGACCGAGCGGCGAGCCGGCGGCCAATATACGCTCGGCGCGCTCGATCTGGACCTTCATGAATTGTTGCCAGAGGGCGTCGACGCGCCCCTCGGCGATCTGCCGTTCGCTGAGGCCGAGTCCCGCCATCTCGTCCTGGGGCAGATAGAGGCGGCCCTTGCGGTAATCGATGGCGACGTCCTGGAGGAAGTTGATGAGTTGCAGGGCGGAGCAGATGCCATCCGACCAGGCCAGGTGCCTGGGGTCGCTATCGCCATAGAGGGCGAGCAGCAGACGGCCGATGGGGTTGGCGGATTTACGGCAGTACTGCATGACTTCGCCGAAATCGGCATAGCGGTTTTTGCTGACATCCTGGCAGAAGGCATCGAGCAGGTCGTGGAAGGGGGCATAAGGCAGTCGGTGGTCGCGGATGACTTGCCCCAGGGCGATGTATAGCGGATCGTCCATCGTCTCGCCGCGTTCCAGCGCCCGCAGTTTTGCGCGCATCCCGGCAAGGGCAGCCAGGCGTGTTGCGGATGTGCTTTCGCCCTCGTCAGCGAGGTCGTCCGCGGCCCGCGCGAAGGCGTAGAGGATGCGCACCGGGCGGCGCAGATGGCCGGGCAGGATGATCGAGGCCACGGGAAAGTTTTCGTAGTGCCCGGCGTTGATAGGGTTGCTGCGGTTAGCGATGTCGTCCATATAAAACAATGGCTTGCTTTGCTTGGCCAGGAAAGGCCGGCTGACAGGGCGGGGCCGGTATATTACACTTCGCCAGCTTGGCGAAAGTGGCGGAATTGGTAGACGCACTGGATTTAGGTTCCAGCGCCCCACGGCGTGGGGGTTCGAGTCCCCCCTTTCGCACCATAAATTTCCATCCAACAAGGAATAGTGATGTCCGTGACCGTTGAAACACTGGAAGGCCTGGAGCGCAGGTTTACCCTGAATTTGAACTCGGCCGAAATCGAGGCCGAAGTGAGCAAGCGCCTGCAAAAACTGGCCAAGAGCGTGAAAATGGACGGATTCCGTCCCGGCAAGGCGCCGATGAAGCTGGTCACTGCCCGTTATGGCGGCGAGGTGCATGGCGAGGTCCTCGGTGATACCCTGCGTCAGCGCTTCGTCGAGGAGGCGCGGGTGCAGAAGATGGAGGTGGCGGGCTACCCTCGATTCACCCCGGCCGGCGATGGCGCCTTCACCGCCACTTTCGAGGTGTTTCCGGTTATCACCCTGGGCGACGTCAGCCAGATCAAGGTCGAGCGTCCCGTGGCGTCGGTGAGCGACGCCGACGTGGACCGCACCCTGGACGTACTGGGCAAACAGCGCGTCGAGTATCGTACCGTGCAGCGTGCCGCGCAGGAGGGCGACCGGGTCCATATCGATTATCTGGGCAAGATTGCCGGCGAGCCCTTCAAGGGTGGCGAGGCGCACGATTTCCCCATCATTCTGGGTGAAGGCCGTACCCTCAAGGATTTCGAGGGTAGCTTGATGGGCATGCGGGCCGGCGAGAGCAAACACTTCGACGTGACCTTCCCCGAGGATTATTTCGCCAAGGAACTGGCCGGCAAAACGGCCACTTTCGAGGCCAACGTAATCTCGGTCCATGCGCCGCATCTGCCGGAAGTGGATGATGAGTTTGCCCGCAGTCTCGGCATCCATGCGGGTGGGGTGGCCAAACTGCGTGAGGAAATCGCCGCCAACCTGGAGCGCGAGGCCAAGCGACGGGTCCTGGCCCAGGTCAAGGAGCAGGTCATGGATGGTCTGCTCGCCATTACCCCCTTCGATGTCCCCAAGGGGCTCGTGGCCATGGAATGCCAGACCATGCTGGAGCGGGCGATCGGCGACTTGAAGGCGCGCGGCATGAAGGAGCAGGACATCAAACTGGGGGCGGAGGTCTTCGAGCCCCAGGCTAAACGCCGGGTGGCGCTGAGTTTGCTGCTCAGCGGCTTCGCTGAGGCCAACAAGATCGTCGCCGAGGAGGACAAGGTCCGTGCCAAGGTGGAGGAATTCGCCCAGAACTATGAAGATCCCGCGGAAGTGGTCGCGTGGTACTATCAAAACACCGAGCGCATGCAAGACGTGCGGGCCATGGTGGTTGAAGACAATGTGGTCGACTGGGTGCTGGCGCGGGCGCAGGTCAGCGATGTGCCCACCACCCTGGAAAAACTTATGGGGAAAGCCTGATGACCGTGAGTAGTAAAGTGAATGCCGGCATGACCGAGCCCTCCATGCTGGGGTATATCCCCATGGTCATCGAACAGAGCGGTCGGGGCGAGCGCGCCTACGATATCTATTCCAGGCTGTTGAAGGAAAGGGTGGTCTTCCTGGTTGGTCCGGTGAACGATGTCACGGCCAATCTGGTGGTGGCGCAGTTGTTGTTTCTGGAATCGGAAAACCCGGACAAGGACATCTATCTCTACATCAACTCGCCGGGTGGATCGGTGTCGGCGGGTCTGGGCATCTACGACACCATGAAGTTCGTCAAGCCGGATGTCTCCACCCTCTGCATCGGTCAGGCCGCCAGCATGGGGGCCTTCTTGCTGACGGCCGGCGCCAAGGGCAAGCGCTTTTGCCTGCCGAATTCCCGCATCATGATCCATCAGCCGCTCGGTGGCTTTCAGGGGCAGGCCTCGGACATCGAGATTCACGCCAAGGAAATCTTGTATCTGCGCGGCCGGCTCAATGAACTGATGGCCAGTCATACGGGTCAGCCGCTCGAGGTCATCGAACGCGATACCGACCGCGACTACTTCATGGGGGCGGATGAGGCCGTCGCCTACGGCATCGTTGATAAGGTGCTGGCCAAGCGCGGCGAAACCGCTTAAACTTGACTAAAATATTTGGGTATAGAGGCGGCAACCATGGCAGACAAACAGGATCACGAAAAACTCCTTTATTGCTCCTTCTGCGGCAAGAGCCAGCATGAGGTGCGCAAGCTGATCGCCGGGCCGTCCGTATTCATCTGCGACGAATGTGTCGATCTGTGCAACGACATCATCCGGGAAGAGGTGCAAAGTGGCCCGGATGGCAAGGAGGAAAAAGACCGGCTGCCCACGCCCCAGGAAATCCGTGCTGTCCTCGACCAATACGTGATCGGCCAGGACCTTGCCAAACGCGCCCTGGCCGTGGCCGTTTACAATCACTACAAGCGGTTGCGTAACCCTTCGCTGGGCAAGGACGATGAAGTGGAGTTGTCCAAGAGCAACATCCTCCTCATCGGTCCGACCGGTTCCGGCAAGACCCTGCTGGCGCAGACCCTGGCGCGGCTGCTCAACGTGCCCTTCGTCATCGCCGATGCCACCACTCTCACCGAGGCGGGGTATGTCGGCGAAGATGTCGAGAACATCATCCAGAAGCTGTTGCAGAAGTGCGATTACGATGTCGACAAGGCGAAGAACGGTATCGTCTACATCGACGAGATCGACAAGATTTCGCGTAAGTCCGACAATCCCTCCATCACCCGCGACGTCTCTGGGGAAGGCGTGCAACAGGCCCTGCTCAAGCTGATCGAGGGCACCACGGCCTCGGTGCCGCCGCAAGGCGGGCGCAAACACCCCAACCAGGAATATATCCAGGTCGATACCACCAATATCCTGTTCATCGTCGGCGGTGCCTTCAGCGGTCTGGAAAAGGTGATCCGCAACAGAACCGAAAAATCCGGCATCGGCTTTGGCGCCGAGGTGAAGAGTAAGGATAACCGCAAGGATCTGGGCCAGGTGTTCCGCATGGTGGAACCGGAGGATCTGATCAAGTATGGCCTGATCCCTGAGTTCGTCGGCCGCCTGCCGGTGATCGCTACCCTGCAGGAGCTCGACGAAAAGGCCCTGGTGCGGATACTGACCGAACCCAAGAACGCCCTGGTCAAACAGTTCCAGAAACTGTTCAGGATGGAAGGCGTGGAACTGGAATTCCGCGACGATGCCCTCGATGCCATCGCCCGCGCCGCGCTCAAGCGCAAGACCGGCGCCCGCGGCCTGCGTTCGATCATTGAGCAGTCGCTGCT
Organism: Hydrogenophilales bacterium; assembly: GCA_037439465.1. Lineage (GTDB taxonomy): Bacteria > Pseudomonadota > Gammaproteobacteria > Burkholderiales > Thiobacillaceae > Parasulfuritortus. The sequence goes on from JBBIVX010000001.1 coordinate 178,816, forward strand.
CGACATCATGTTCGACCTGCCCGGCATGGAGAATGTGCAAAAGGTGGTGTTGGATGAGAAAAGCATCAGCGGCGAGGGCAAACCCCTGTTGATCTATTCCGAGCCGGCCGCCACCCAGTCTGCCAAGGCAGCGGGTTAACAATCTGCCGACACCGGCTTGAAATCCGGTCTGTCGGCGTCATCTAGCCATCACTCAGTTTTGCGGCAAGCCGCCGGAGTCTCCCTATGAGTTCCACTATCCATTTCACTTCCACCGTCACCTTGCCGCTGCTGCCATTGCGCGATGTCGTGGTGTTCCCGCACATGGTCATCCCGCTTTTCGTGGGCCGGCCAAAATCTATCAAGGCGCTGGAAGAGGCCATGGAGACGGGCAAGCATATCCTGCTGGTGGCGCAAAAATCCGCCGCCAAGGATGAGCCGGCGTTTACCGACCTGTATAACGTGGGCACCATCGCCGCCATTCTGCAGATGTTGAAATTGCCGGACGGCACCGTGAAGGTGCTGGTGGAGGGAACACAGCGGGTCAACATCAGCGCCTTCCTCGACGAGGAAACGCACTTCAGCGCCCGCGCGGAACCGATTGAAGAGCCGACCGAGGTCGGTAGCGAACTGGAGGCGATGCGCCGCGCCCTGATGACCCAATTTGACAATTACGTCAAACTGAACAAGAAGATACCTCCCGAGATACTGGCCTCCCTGGCCGGCATCGACGACGCCGGCCGCATGGCCGACACCATCGCCGCGCATCTGCCGCTCAAGCTGGAGCAGAAGCAGGCCATACTGGAAATCTCCGATTTCAAGGGCCGGCTGGATCACCTGATGGGTTTTCTGGAGACCGAGATAGACATCCTCCAGGTGGAGAAGCGTATCCGCGGCCGTGTCAAGCGCCAGATGGAAAAGAGCCAGCGCGAGTACTACCTGAACGAACAAGTCAAGGCCATACAGAAGGAATTAGGCGAGATCGAGGAAGGTGCCGAGCTGGATGATCTGGAAAAGCGCGTTAAGTCTGCCCACATGTCGAAGGAGGCCTTGAAGAAGGCCGAGGCCGAGATCAAGAAGCTGCGCATGATGTCGCCCATGTCGGCCGAGGCCACGGTGGTGCGCACGTATATCGATACCTTGGTCAATCTGCCCTGGAAGAAAAAGACCAAGATCAGCAAGGATCTCGCCAAGGCCGAGAAGATACTCGACGAGGATCACTATGGACTGGAAAAGGTCAAGGAACGCATTGTCGAATACCTGGCCGTTCAGCAGCGTGTGGACAAGCTCAAGGCCCCCATACTCTGCCTGGTTGGCGCGCCCGGCGTGGGCAAGACATCACTGGGGCAATCGATCGCCCGCGCCACCAATCGCAAATTCGTGCGCATGGCCCTGGGCGGGGTACGGGATGAGGCCGAGATTCGTGGCCACCGCCGTACTTATATCGGCTCCCTGCCGGGAAAGATATTGCAAAGCATGGCCAAGGTCGGAGTACGCAACCCCATGTTCCTGCTCGATGAGGTGGACAAGCTCGGCCAGGACTTCCGTGGCGATCCCTCTTCCGCCCTGCTGGAAGTGCTGGATCCGGAACAGAACCACACCTTTCAGGACCATTACATCGAGGTGGAATATGACCTTTCCGACGTGATGTTCGTGGCCACGGCCAACAACCTGAACATTCCGGCCCCGCTCCTCGACCGCATGGAGGTCATACGTCTGGCCGGCTACACCGAGGACGAAAAGGTCAACATCGCCACCCGCTACCTCTTGCCCAAGCAGGTCAAGACCAACGGCCTGGCTGAAGGTGAGCTTGGTCTCAGCGAAGCGGCATTGCGCGACATTGTGCGCTATTACACGCGCGAGGCCGGGGTGCGTGGTCTGGAGCGGGAAATCGCCAAAATCTGCCGCAAGGCGGTCACCGCGCATGCCCTGAAAAAGGCCAAGGGCAAGATCAATGTGACGCCCAAGAACCTGGACAAATACCTGGGTGTGCGTCGCTATACCTATGGCATCGCGGAAAAAATCAATCAGGTCGGTCAGGTCACCGGTCTGGCCTGGACCGAAGTCGGCGGCGAGCTGCTGACCATTGAAGCCAGCATCATGCCTGGCAAGGGCAGCATCATTCGCACCGGGCAGCTCGGTGAGGTGATGAAGGAATCGATCGAGGCTGCGCGCACGGTGGTGCGCAGCCGTTCCCGCCAGCTTGGTATCAGGAGCGAGGCATTTGAAGGGAACGACCTGCACATCCATTTGCCTGAAGGCGCCACCCCCAAGGATGGGCCTTCCGCCGGCATTGCCATCTGCACCGCCATGGTGTCTGTATACAGCGGCATTCCGGTGCGCTGCGATGTCGCCATGACCGGCGAGATCACCCTGCGGGGCGAGGTCCTGCCGATCGGCGGTCTCAAGGAAAAACTCCTGGCGGCACACCGCGGCGGCATCAAGAAGGTGTTGATACCGGAGGATAACGTTAAGGATCTGGTGGATATTCCTGACAACATCAAGAATCGTCTGGATATCCAGCCGGTGAAGTGGGTGGAGCAGGTGTTTGATTACGCACTGGAAAGCAAACCTGAAAGGCTGCCCGAAGAGGTGCCGGAAGAGGCCGCAAAAACGGCCACATCCACCGAGACCACCGCTGTGATCAAGCATTGACGGGGGGGTCGCCAGAAATACCGCTTGACACCGTATTTTCCGGGTTGTTATATAGCTCGCGCAGGTTTCCTGCGCTGCCTCTCATCTACAGAAAGGGGGATTTACGTGAACAAATCTGAACTGATTGACGCCATTGCCGCTTCCGCCGACATTTCCAAAGCTGCCGCCAGCCGTGCGCTGGACGGCGCCATGGATGCGGTGAAAAAGGCTTTGAAAAAGGGCGATATGGTAACGCTGGTGGGTTTTGGTACCTTCTACGTAGGCAAGCGCGCTGCCCGCAGCGGCCGCAACCCGCGTACCGGCGCCACCATCAAGATCAAGGCGGCAAAAGTGCCGAAGTTCCGTGCTGGCAAGGCCCTGAAGAGTTCGGTAAACTAAGGGGCTTTGCGGGTGCTTAGCTCAGTTGGTAGAGCGTCGCCCTTACAAGGCGAATGTCGGCGGTTCGAACCCGTCAGCACCCACCAGCGGTTAATGTTTTGGAGTGGTAGTTCAGTCGGTTAGAATACCGGCCTGTCACGCCGGGGGTCGCGGGTTCGAGTCCCGTCCACTCCGCCAGCAGTACCAAAGGCGAACGTGAGTTCGCCTTTTTTGTTTAAGAATTACCTACGGAAAATCATGTTAGAAGCCATCCGCAATCGCGCCCAAGGCAGGCTTGCACAAATCATCCTGGCCCTCATCACGATTCCATTCGCCCTCTGGGGTATCGACTCGTACTTCAACAACGGCGGGCGGGAGCCTGCGGTCGCCAGTGTCGATGGCGACGAAATCAGCCAGCGGGATTTCGTGCGCGCCCTCAAGAACCAACGCGACAATCTGGAAAAACAGGGGCAAGCGAAGATCGATATTGAAGACAAGGCCTTCCGCGAGGGGGTACTGAAACAGATCATCAATACCCGCTTATTGAGCGGTGCCGCCCGTGGCGTTGGATTCGTCGTGCCCGCCGGTGAGATGGAGGCCGTGCTGCAGAGGGCACCCATCTTCCAGAGCAACGGCAAATTTTCCCCGGAACGCTTCGACGCCTGGCTGCGGGAGCAAGGGGTGGGCAAGCAGGAACTCTTGCGCATGCTTGAAGAAGACACCCTCACCCGCCAACTGCAATTCGGCTACGGTGAGGGGGCGATAGCGCCCGCCGCGGTAACCGCCCAGGTGGCGGCGCTGGTGGCACAGCAGCGCGAAGTGATCGAGGTGATTTTTGATGCCGCCGCCTACGCCAAAACGGTGGCCGTAGACGACAAGGCGGTCGAAGCCGAGTACAACGCCCACAAGGCGGACTTCGCCTATCCGGCGCAGGCCAGGGTGCAGTACCTGGTGTTATCGCTTGATGCCATACGTGGTCAGATTCGCATAAGCGACGAGGCCGCCAGACAATATTATGAAAGCAACGCCGCCCGTTACCAGTCGCCTGAACAGCGCCGTGCCAGCCATATACTGATCAAGGCCGATGCCAGCATGACGCCCGCCCAGCGCGACGCCGCCAAGGCCAAGGCAAGCAAGCTTATGCAGGAAATCCAGTCTGCACCCAACCGCTTCGCCGAATTGGCCAGACAACAATCTCAAGACCCTGGGTCGGCGGAGAGGGGCGGCGATCTGGGCAGTTTCAGCCGCGACATGATGGTCAAGCCCTTCGCTGACGCCGTTTTCTCCATGAAACCGGGAGAGGTCCGCGGTCCTGTCGAGAGCGAATTCGGCTATCACATCATTCGTCTCGATGGTATCGCAATGGGGGCCAAGCTGGCTTTTGAATCGGTCAAGGCCGAGATTGTCGACGGCTTGACGCAGCAGGAGGCCCAGCGCCAATTCGCTGAGGTGGCCGATCGCTTTGGCAACCTGGTTTATGAAAAGCCGGACAGCCTCGATCCCGCCGCCAAGGCGTTGCAGTTGAGCGTGCAGGAGAGTGGCTGGATCAGCCGCGATCGGGCCGAGCCTGCCATGCTGGCGAACAAGGCATTGCTCGATGCGGTGTTCAGTCCCGACGCCCTGGAAAAACATCAGAACACCGAGGCGATCGAGGTGGCGCCGAGCACCCTGGTTGCCGCCCGCGTCATCGAGCAGAAACCGGCTGGCACCAGGCCGCTTGCCGACGTCACGGCGGAAATTCGCGCGAAACTCACGCAACAGGCCGCTCGCGCCAAGGCCATCGAAGCCGGCCTACAGGCATTTAAGTCCCTGCAGGCGGGGCAGAACGTGGCCGGCATGAGTGCGCCTAGGCTGGTATCGAGGATGCAGCCTCTCGGCCTGCCGCCGGAATCGATCAAGGCCGTGTTCAAGGCTAATGCCAGCAAACTGCCGCTGGCGGTCGGCGCCGAGACTCCCCAGGGCTATCGCCTTTACCGCGTCAACCGGGTAGTGAAGGCGGAAGCGGATGCCAACAGGCAGAAGATGCTGCAGCGTGACCTGACCCGTCTGCTCGCCCAGGAGGAGTTGCGCGCCTACCTGGAATATCGCCGCGCCCATGCCAAGGTGGAGTTGAATAACAAGGCGCTGGATAAGAAGGCGGAATAACGCCCTGAGTTTCGTTCAGCGAGCCGGCTTAGCTCCGCCCGGCGACGGGGGGCCCTGTTCCCGACGCTCGTTCTGAATGGCCCGCCTATGCTGGCGAAACAACCACTGGGTCCACTGTTCCGCCAGCTCTTCCGCCATGGGCTCGAACTCCGCCCGCCACCAGCCTGATTGCACAGGTCCGGCTACGGCGGCGAGCTTAAGTGGCGCCGCCAGGGCGGGATGCAGGGCCAGGCTGACGATGCCCTGTCCGACCGTCACCTGGGAACATTCCGCCACCCGCCATTCGACGCCACGCGCGTCCAGCCGCAGGAAGGATGGCGCCAGGACGGACGCCTCGGCGAACAACAGTGTCCCCAGCCAATGCAGCAGCAGATCCAGCTTGCCTTCCAGCCGTTCCTGCGAGTGCTCCGTTTCAGTTTCACGCGGCGCCGTTTCCAGTTGATTGACCACCCTGAGCAACAACAAATTTCCCTGCCGCTGAGCGACGGTGGCAAGACCTGGCGTCCAGGCAAATTGCAGTTCGCATTCAACGCTGAGCTGGGTGGTTGTCATGACAGGCTTGTGCCGGGCCGGCGCACGGCCTGCATGCCGCTGGCGGGGCCTGGGTGGCGGAAACAGTCAGCCACGGGTGTTTGCTTGTGGCGTGAAGGCACTCAGTTCCACACGCGGCAGCGGTTGCCAGTCTGTCCGGCGGTGCTCGGCGACGACATTGGTGAATATCCCGCCGCGCACATAGAACTTGGCGGTCAGACGCAAGAAGCGCGGCTGCAATGCCATCACCAGGTCATCGAGGATACGGTTGGTCACCGCCTCGTGGAAATGCCCTTCGTCGCGAAACGACCAGATGTAGAGCTTTAGGCTCTTCAGCTCCACGCATGTCTTGTCCGGGATATAGTCGATAAATAGCGTGGCGAAATCCGGCTGGCCGGTTTTCGGGCATAGACAGGTGAATTCCGGCACCTCGATATGGATATGAAAGTCCCGGCCGGGGGCCGGATTGGCAAAGGTTTCCAGGGTTCTGGAGGGTTGGCTGGGCATGTGCGGAGGCGGACGGTTAAAATACGACACTCATTATAAAACCCGATAGCGTCTGTCTTGCGTCTCAAGCATCTGCATCTGGCTGGTTTCAAGTCTTTCGTCGACCCCGTCACCATCCCGGCACCTGCCCGGCTGACCGGGATCGTCGGGCCCAATGGCTGTGGCAAATCCAATGTCATCGATGCCGTGCGCTGGGTGCTGGGCGAGTCGAAGGCGCGCGAGCTGAGGGGCGAGACCATGCTTGACGTGATCTTCAACGGCTCCACCAACCGTAAGCCGGCCTCGCGTGCCTCGGTTGAGATGCTGTTCGACAACAGCGAAGGCCGAGCCCAGGGACAATGGTCGCAGTATGCCGAGATTGCGGTGAAGAGGGTGCTCACCCGCAGCGGCGAATCCAGCTATTACATCAACAACCTGCACGTCCGCCGGCGGGATGTCTACGACCTCTTCCTTGGCACCGGCCTCGGCGGCGATGCCTATGCCATCATCGAGCAAGGCATGATTTCCCGCCTCATCGAGGCCAAACCCGAGGAAATGCGCGGCTACCTTGAAGAGGCCGCAGGTGTATCCAAATACAAGGAACGGCGCCGCGAGACCGAAAGCCGCCTAAGGGATACCCATGAAAATCTGGCGCGGTTGGACGACATTCGCCAGGAACTGGGAAGTCAACTGGAGCGGCTCGCGGGCCAAGCCGAAGTGGCGCGTCGTTATTTTTCCCTGAACGAAGAAAAGACCTTGCAAGAGGGGCGCTTGGCGTTACTGCGCAGGCGCGACGCACAAGCGCGGCAAGCCAGGCTCAAGCAGGACATGGAACGGGCGCGAAATGACATCGAAGCCACCATCGCCACCCTGCGCCGACTGGAAAGTGAGATGGAAACCGCCCGGCTCGACCAGTTCGCCGCCACCGAGGCGGTCAACCAGGCGCAGGCGCGCTTCTATGCTGAAGGCGGCGAGGCGGCGCGGCTGGAGCAGGGGTTGCGGTATCTGCAGGAGAGCCGGGAGCGTCTGAACGCCGAATTGCATCGTCAGCGGCAGCAACTGGATGAGGCGCGAGCTGAACAGGCCAAACTTGCCGATACCGCCGAACAGTGCCGCCTGGAGGGCGAGACCGCACAGGCCCTGGCCGCCAGTCTCGGTGAGGGCGCACAGGCCAGCGCCGCCCGTTTGCCGCAGGTCGAGTCGGCGCTGGCCGAGGCACAACGCCGGTTGAACGAAGACCGCCGGCAACTGGCCGAGCTTGAACATCAGGCCCAGGTAGAACTCACCCATCGACAACACGCCGAGCGTGCCCTCGAACAACTCAAGGCGCGTCAGGCAAAACTGGCACAGGAGCGGGGCGCGCTGGCCGGCGCCACGCCACAGCACCTCGCCGAGCTGGAGGCACGTCTGCAAGACGCCCGCCAGCGACTGCAATTTCAGCAGGAAGAACTCGACGATCTGCGCACAGGGCTGCCTGCACTGGAGCGGGCCAGTCGTGAGGCGTTGGCGCAATTGGAAACCGCCAACCACAATTATCACCGGCTGGAGGCGGAACTCGCTGCCCTGAGCGGCCTGCAGGAGGAGGTCGGCTGGGCGGAACGGCAGGGACAGAACTGGTTTGCCGCGGCCGGCCTGACTGAATGTCGCCGGCTCTGGCAGGGAATCCGGGTGGAGGCGGGCTGGGAAAACGCCGTCGAGGCGGCGTTGGGCGAGCGGCTTGCCGCCTTGCTGGCGGAGAACCGGACGGACTGGCTCGCGGCGCCGCCGGAAAGCCGGCTGGATTTGGCCTTGCCGCGGCTGCCGGCTGGCGACGCGGGCGAGTTTGTGGACATTGGCCTCATGGCGTTGCGCGAGCGCATCCGCCCGGCCGATGCCCTGGCCGAACGGCTGCTCGCGGACTGGCTGGCGCTGGCCTATGCTGCGCCTGATCTGGCGACCGCCATGGCTCACCGCGAGCGGTTGCCAGCGGGCGCGGTGATCGCCACGCCGGAGGGGCATCTGGTCAGTCGCGCCGCCGTCACCTACAACGCCCCCGACAAGGATCATCACGGTCTGCTCAAACGTACCCGTGATATCGAAGTGCTGCGTGTGCGCTTGAAGGAGGTGGAACAGACGCACGGTATGGTCCGGGCCGACGCGGAGGCGGCCGGCGAGAAGGTACGCGAGGCCCGCCAGGAACTGGAGCGCGCGCAGCTTGCCGTGCAGCAGGCACAGGCCGCGGTGCATCAACTGCAAATGGATTACCTCAAGGAAAGCGAGGCGGTCAGGCGCCTCGAGGAAAGACGCGGACAGATAGAGACCGAGCTGACTGAGCTGGCGGAACAGTCGGCCGATGAGGCCATGAGCCGGGAAGAGGCCGAGGCCCGTTATCAGGAGGCCAGGTTGCAGCAGGACTATGCCCGCGAGAATCTGGCCGCCGAGCAGGAAGCCTGCCGCGAACAGGAGGCGTTGGTTGTGGCTCTGCGCGAGCAAGTGCGGCAAGACGAACGGCAGGCGCAGGAAGCAGATTTCCGTTACAAGAGTCTCGTCGCCCGTTCCCAAGACCTGAGCGAACGCCGACAGCGACTGTCCCGGCAACTGGACACATGGACGAGTGCCGAGAGCGAACTGCAGGGCCAGCTTGATGCACTGGACGAGGAGACCCTGCGCGCCGGTGTGGTGGCCGCCCTGGAACGCCGCCGGGAGGCGGAGGTGGCCCTGGTGGCCGTGCGCGAGACCATGGAAGGGGCGAATCAGAAGCTACGCCAACTGCAACAACAGCATATCGAGACCGAACGTGGCCTGGAACCCAGGCGCGCCGGTTTGCAGGCGCTGGAACTGAAATTGCAGGAGGCGTCCCTCAAGGAGGCCCAATATGCCGAACAATTGGTGGACCGCGATGAGTCCGCGCTGGCCGAGGGGCTGCCGCCGCAAACGCGGGAGAATGGCCTGGTGGCGGACATCGAGCGTCTGGGCGCTGAAATCTCCGCCCTGGGCGCGGTCAATATGGCGGCCCTGGATGAACTGGAAACCACGCAGCAGCGCAAGACCTTGCTCGACGACCAGGCGACCGACCTTGCCACCGCGGCCGCTACACTGGAAGAGGCTATACGGCGCATCGATGGTGAGACACGGAGCCGCCTCAAGGCCACCTACGACAGCGTCAGCGCCGAATTCCGCCGTCTCTTCAGCGAGCTGTTCGGTGGCGGCGAGGCCGAACTGATACTCACCGGCGATGAGATTCTCGATGCCGGCCTGATGGTCATGGCACAGCCACCCGGCAAGAAAAACAGCTCCATCCATCTGCTTTCCGGCGGCGAAAAGGCGCTGACCGCCATCGCCCTGGTGTTCGCCTTCTTCAGCCTCAACCCGGCGCCATTCTGTCTGTTGGATGAGGTCGACGCTCCTCTCGACGACAGCAACACCGAGCGCTTGTGCCAGTTGGTGCGGAAGATGTCGGCCGAGACCCAGTTCATGTTCATCACGCACAACCGCATCAGCATGGAGATGGCCCAGCACCTGATCGGCATTACCATGCCCGAGCCCGGTGTGTCGCGGCCGGTGGCGGTGGATGTGGAGGATGCTGTCAAACTGGCGGAAGCCGCCTGACGTTCAGGGTAGCCGTTGCAGTGGGCAGGACAGGCTCCTGGCGGGTTGTCTCATTAAGACGTGGGCTCAGAGCCCGGTCAGGTGGTCGAGGTGATAGCCTTGGGCGTGGGAGAAACCCAGCGCCCGCACCGTTTCCAGCAACTTCGCGGTCTCGATCCCTTCCGCCACCAACTGGTAGCCGGCGGCGCGTATGGTCTGCGCGATGTTTTCCACCACCCGCCGCTGGCGTGGCTCTTCGCGTGCCAGGAGCTGGATCAGGCTGATGTCGAACTTGACCACGTCCACCGGCATCGTCGCCAGGTAACGCAGCGATGAATAGCCGCTGCCGAAATCGTCGAGGGCAATCTTGCAGCCCGCCTGGCGCAAGCGCTGGATGTGTGCCGTCGCCAGCTCCATCTGGGTGATGAGGGCGGTTTCGGTGATCTCCACCACCAGGGTGACGTCGGCAGCGGCACGGCGTAATTCGAGCAGTGCCGTGATAACCTTTTCGCTGACCAGTCCGGGCGCCGACAGGTTGATGGAAACACCGCGGACCGGGAGGACCGCGGGCAGTAGTAGGTCGCGCCGGATGGCGGCGATCACGGCCAGATCGAATTCCTCATCGATGCGGCGGTCGTGGACAATGGGGAAGATCGCCGCCGGGCCGATCAAATCGCCTTCGTAGCAAAGGCGCGCCAGGGCTTCGACATAATCCGCCCGGTTCGATGACAGGTTGACGATGGGCTGGTAGCGAAACTGCAACAGCGCCGGGTTCTGGATGGCCTCGAAAACCACGCTCAATTCCCGGTTGGCCACCAGTGGGCTGAGACCGCCGAGTGAACTGTCATACACCACGATCTTGCCCTTGCCCGGTCGCTTGGCGGTGTACATGGCGATGTCGGCTTGCTTGAGCATGTCGTTGATGAGCGTGTTGGAGCCGTGGCCGAGGGCGATGCCGATGCTGATGGTCACCGGTTCTGTCAGGCCGTATTGCCTGAAATCGTGTGACATTACCAGTTCCCAGCAGCGTTCGGCGATGGCCCTGGCGCGCTCCGGCTCGCAGTTTCTCAGGAGGGTGGCGAACTCGTCCCCGCCCAGCCGGTAGAGGCGGTCGTCGGTGCGTAGCGCGCGCACCAGGCAAGCGGCGATGGCCTTGATGACATTGTCGCCGACGGCATGGCCATAGGTGTCATTGATAGCCTTGAAATGATCGCAGTCGAACAACAGCAAGGCACTCTCCCTGCCATCGCCATGGCTGGTTATAGCCCGCCAGTCGAGGTCGAAGGCGCGCCTGTTATATATTCCGGTGAGGTCATCACGATGAGCCTGTTCATAAAATTGCCGGGTGCTTTTTTCCAGGTCGAGGTTGAGCACATTCAGCCTGGCTTGATACTCGGTGATCGAGCGGCGGACCGCTTCCAGTTCCAACACCTGGACCACTCCGCGTCCTATGGTTTTGTCCTCGACGACGCTGGCGGCGCCGTGCTGGGCGGCATCGATCGCCCGCGAAATGGCGGTCAATGGCCGCACCAGGAAACGGTGCAACAGCCAGGCCGCGACGATGAGGGTGCCGATGAGAAAGGCAACCAGGCGGATCAAGGTATGCTGGAAAACCCCCTGGAATATCTGCAGCGAGGGATTGCCGAGCGGTCGATAGAGTAGATGCGCGGACAGAGCGCCCGGTTCCAGGAAAGTCTTGTCCGGCAGCGCGGCCTTGAGTGTGTGGATGTCGGCAAACCTGAAACGGCGGCTTTGCTGCAGCATGGTGGCGAGCGGGAATTGAACGCCGCCATAGCCGAGCAGGATGGTCTTGGCCGGGTCGGCATGGATAGGGAAGAAATAGTACAAGGCCTCGGCGGTGGCCTTGTCACCGGAATAATATTGTCCCGTCCGGCCGGGCATAAGATTGGGCATGGGGCCATCGGCCGTCGGCTGGGCGAGAATGTGGCCATTCTTGTCATACAGGGCAACGGCGCGGTAAACGGTGGGCAGCAGGCCTGAGTCCCGTACCCTGTCGTCGCGCCATAGTGTATAAAATTCCTTGTAAACCAGTTGTTGCTTGGTCTCCTCCCATTTGCCGAGGTTTTCTGTGTTGAGGCGGACGGTGGCGGCCATGTTGTCCACCGCCTCTCTTATTTCGTCGCCGGCAGCCAGTCGCTCGCGTTCCTCGATGGACCGGGTGATGCCTTGCAGCTCATACCAGGTGCCGGCACCGAGCAGAGTGAGCAACAGACCTGCCAGGACGATGAAGGCCGCGCTCAGATGGGCGATCTTGAAGGCTCGCATGCCAATCAACCCTGTTGCAGGAGATCCGTCACCGCATCCAATAGATCGAATTCGTGCTCGCCATCGAGAAAATGGTTGGCGCCCTGGATTACTCGCATGGGCTTCCCCCTTTTGCCCAATTGTTCCACCCATCCCGGCCCCAGGCGATTGTCGCCCCCACCCATGACGAAGGCGGCGGGAACGGTAAGCCGGCCGACGGCGGCGAGGATACGGTCTGGCCCCCACTCGGCGTAGGAGAGGTAACTCTCCGGCGTGGCGCGGTATTGGCGGCAGTACGAAAGTCGTTCGACGATCGGCTGCCTGTGCTGGTCCCCGGACCCCTGTCTGAGAGCGTGGCGCAAGCGTTTCACGGTCTTGGAATTTATCTCCACCCGGCCATCCACCAGGCTGATGCCGATGAACTGTTTTATGGGCGGATACCGGCCACGGTCAAGATAGGCCAGCAACTCGGTGCTGCCGGTGCTGTGCCCGATGAGGACGATGGCGGCATGCCCCCGCCGTCCGAGCCAGTGAACCCAACGATCGATTTCCATGAGATCGCCGCCCAGGGTATGGCCATGCATGGCCTCGCAGGCCAGGCTCTGTCGGCGGTGAGGGATGCCGAGGGTGAGGGTGGGGGCCAGGACGGTATAGCCGTGGCTGGCCAGTTCTTCACGCAGGTGATACACGGTCGGAAAGTCATGGGTCTGGAGAAAGCCATGCAGCATAAGCACGGCAGGCCTATCCGGCTGTCCTGGCCTGTACTCGGCCCGCGCCACCAGGCCGTTGGGCATGGTCAGGTTGATCGTTTCCGCCCTGGCCAGCCCTGTCAAAGCCAGGCCAAGCCACAACCAGATCAATCGGCGCATCTGCAATCTCCTTATCCCGCCAATCCGCTACACTCCCCGGATGGACTTGGCTACCCTGTTTTCGGAGGCCGGCCCCCTGGCCGGTGTCATACCGCATTATCGGCCGCGCGCCCAGCAACTTGAGCTGGCAGAGCGGATCGCAACGGCGCTCGCTCAACGCGACCGCCTCGTCGTCGAGGCGGGTACCGGTACCGGAAAAACCCTGTGCTATCTGGTGCCGGCGCTGCTGCAAGGGGGCAAGTGCATCCTTTCCACCGGCAGCAAGACCTTACAGGACCAGCTCTTTCACCGCGACATTCCGGCCTTGCGCCAGGCGCTCCACCGACCCATTGCAGTGGCTCTGCTCAAGGGGCGCGCCAATTATGTCTGTCATTATCATCTGGAGCGGGCCTTGGCAGACGCCCGCCTCGTCACCGCGGAGGAGGCTCGCCACCTGCGGCGGATCGCCCGTTTCGCCGCCGTGGATACGAGTGGTGACCGCATGAGACTGACCGAGGTGCCCGAGGACTCCCTGGCCTGGGCCTATGCCACCTCCTCCCGCGAAAATTGTCTCGGCAGCGACTGTCCTCACTTCCAGGACTGTTTTGTGCTCAAGGCGCGCAAGAAGGCGCTGGAGGCCGACCTGGTGGTGATCAACCACCACCTGTTCTTCGCCGATGTCTGGCTCAAGGACGAAGGGGCTGGCGAGCTGCTGCCGGCCTGCAATGCCGTCATCTTCGACGAAGCCCATCAGTTGCCCGAGATCGCCAGCCTGTTCTTCGGCCGCACCGTTAGCACCGGCATGGTGGTGGACCTGACCCGCGATGTGCGCCAGGAGGCGGCCGAGGCGGCAGCCGACTTCACCGAGCTGCCGCGTGTCGCCGCCGAGGTGGATGCCGCCGCCCGCGCCGCCCGTCTGGCTCTGGGCGCGCTGGCTGGACGCCTGCCGGCAGGGCTGGCCCTGGACCGGCCGGATTTCACCGCGGCACTGAGCGAACTCGGCGCCCGGCTCGGCCAAATGGATGGACTGCTCGCCAGCCAGGCCGGGCGTTCACAAGGGCTGAATAGCTGTCTGGAACGTTGTCGTGCCGTCCAGGCCACCCTGGTCGACTGGTGCCGGGGCGAGGCAGTCGGCCAGATCCGCTGGCTGGAAGTCACCGCCCATTCGGTATTGCTCCACCTCACGCCGCTTGACGTGGGTGAACTTTTTGCCCGTCAGCTGGAGAACGATAGCCGCGCCTGGATATTCACCTCGGCCACCCTGTCGGTGCGCGGCGACTTCCGCCATTACCTGGGTCAGATTGGTCTGCCAGAAGCCGCCACAGGCTACTGGGAAAGCCCATTTGACTATGCGCATCAGGCCCTGCTCTACGTGCCGGAAGGGATGCCCGACCCCAACACCTCCGGCTACACGCGCGCCGTGACCGAGGCCGCCTGGCCGCTGATCAAGGCCAGCGGCGGCCGCACTTTCCTGCTCTTCACCTCGTTGCGGGCGATGAACGAGGCGCAGGCGCTGATCGAGGCGCGGATGGCGGAAGAAGGGGTCCAATATCCGCTGCTGTTGCAGGGCAGTCAGAGCCGTAGCGAACTGCTCAAGCGTTTCCGCGCTCTGGGCAACGCCGTTTTGTTCGGCAGCCAGAGCTTCTGGGAGGGGGTGGACGTGGCCGGCGAGGCGCTCTCGCTGGTGGTCATCGACCGCTTGCCTTTTCAACCTCCGGACGACCCGGTATTGAGCGCCCGTATCGACGCCCTGAAACAGGCCGGCAAGAACCCCTTCTTCGATTACCAGTTGCCGCGTGCGGTGATCAGCCTCAAGCAAGGTGCCGGCCGTCTCATCCGCCGGGAATGCGATCGCGGTGTGCTCATGATCTGCGATCCCCGCCTCGTGGAAAAGCCCTACGGCCGGCGCATCTGGCAATCCCTGCCGCCCATGGCGCGCAGCCGTCGCCAGGCTGATGCCATCGGTTTTTTCAAGGAGAAACAAACCGATACACTTTTTTGCAATTCCGAGACAGCTGGATAACGTGTTATCCATAGAATACCGATCACGCGTTCGATGACAACGCGCAACCATTCCAAAGGAGACTTGAAATGACACCTCTCGGTAAAGCCCTCATCCTCGCCGCCATCGCTTCGCTGGCGGCCACCTCATCGTTTGCCATCGACCGCGACAACAACCCGCCCGGTCCACGCGGCGGCCCTGGCACCAATTGGGAAAATCCGCGCGGTCCCGCCGGCGGCCCTGGCGCCAGTCCCAACCGGCGCCATCATCGCGACCGCGACAACAACCCGCCCGGTCCACGCGGCGGCCCCGGCACCAATTGGGAAAATCCACCTGGCCCGCGCGGCGGCATCGGCGCCAGTCCCGATGTCAGACATCGCCACAGCGCTTGGCTGAGAGGGCGTATGACCCCGGCCGAATGGACGGTCTTCGTCAACCTTTCGCTGGCGGAGCGTCATGCCTTTTGCGGCAAGAAACGTATTCACCGCGATTATTGCTGGTTTGACCGCGACGATAACCCGCCCGGCCCGGCAGGCGGCCCCGGCACCAATTGGGAAAACCCGCCCGGCCCGGCGGGCGGTCCCGGTGCCAGCCCGAATCGCCCTTGATCGCGGTTGAGCATGCGTGCCGTCGTCTGGCTACTGTTTGGCCTGGCGGCGGCTGCCCATGCCGAGGTTGAACACCGCATCATCCTGCAGACGTCACCCCTGGCCGGCTTTCAGTATCATGCCGGCCGCGCACTCTTTCCCCTGCTGGCGATTGGCGATCACCTTGCCTTGTGGCGCGAGCCCGACAATCCCCACGATCCCAAGGCCGTGCGGGTGGAATGGCGGGGCGTTATGCTGGGCTATGTCCCCCGCGCCGACAACCTCGATCTGGCGCGGTTGATAGATATTGGCGCCCAGGTGGAGGGCCGCATCGTGCATCTGCAAAAGGCGCGCGACCCCTGGCGGCGGATGTTGTTTGAGGTGCTGATCGTCGAGCCTGCCCCCTGAAAGGGTAAAATGCGGCCTATTCCCTGCCGCGTATCCCGTTTTGAAAATTCTGGCCTTCGATACTTCCACCGAGTTGTGCTCCGCGGCGCTGTGGCTGGATGGCGAGCTCATCGAGCGCGAGGAGATGGCAGGCAACCGGCACTCCGAGTTGTTGCTGCCCATGATCCAGTATCTGCTGGCCGAGGCCGGTCTGGCTTTGCCGGAACTCGATGGTCTGGCCTTCGGCAAGGGGCCGGGCTCGTTCACCGGGTTACGCATCGGTTGTGGTGTCGCTCAGGGACTGGCCTTCGCGGCCGACCTGCCGGTGCATGGTGTGACGACACTGGCAGCGATGGCCCAGGAGACCATGGCGACCAGTGTACTAAGCTGCATCGATGCACGCATGCATGAGGTTTATGTGGCGGCGTACCGGCGGCAGGGTGATGCCCTGGAAGAAGTTGTCGCGCCGCGCGTACTGCCGCCGGAGAGGGTTGACTTGCCGGATGCCGGGGGATGGACCGGCGTCGGTACCGGCTTTTCCGCCTACCCGGCGCTGCTGCATGGCCGGCTGATTGCCGTAGATCCGCTTGTCCACCCGCGGGCGCGGGCCATCGCCCACTTGGCCCGGCCGGTCCTGGTGGCTGGCGGCGGTGTGCCGGCGGAGTCGGCGGAGCCGTTTTATGTGCGCGACAAGGTTGCCCTGAAGACCGTCGAGCGATGAATGCGCGTCTGCAATCCGTACCCCTAAACTTCCGCCCCATGGCCGCGGCGGACGTCGACACCATCATCCTCATCGAGCGGGCCGCCTATCCCTACCCCTGGACGCGCGGCAATTTCGTCGATTGTCTGACGGCAGGCTATAGTTGCTGGGTGGTGGAGGTGGAGGCGAGGATAGTCGGTTACAGCATATTGATGGCGGCGGTGGGCGAGGGCCATGTGCTCAATTGTTGCGTCACCCCTGATTGGCAGGGACGCGGCCTCGGCCGTCGGCTGATGCAAAAACTGCTGGCCACCGCGGCGGAGCATGGGGTGCAGACCCTGTTTCTCGAGGTGCGTACTTCCAATGGCCGCGCCATCTCGCTTTACGAGAACCTCGGTTTCGAGGCAGTGGGGTTGCGTCGCCACTATTATCCGGCCGATCAGGGTCGTGAAGATGCACTCGTCATGAGGTATTGCCGATGAGCCTTGGTCATCGGGAGCGGTTGCAAACCTTGGGTTTGTGGCCTGTTTGGCGGCGGCGCGACAGCAGCGTGGCCGCGCTCGGCGATGTCGCCGCCGTGGCGGCGACGCCCGCCGGGCAAACCAGCGCCGCGCCTGAAGATGGCGCGTTTATGGATATGGAAGCCTTGCGTCAGGCGGTTTTGACCTGCACGCGCTGCGCGTTAAGCAAAACCCGTACCCAAGGGGTGTTTGGCAGCGGCGACAGCCACGCCGAACTGATGCTCATCGGTGAGGCGCCTGGCGCCGAGGAAGACCGCCGGGGCGAGCCTTTCGTCGGCCAGGCGGGGAAACTGCTGGACGCCATGCTGGCGGCGATCGGCCGCCGGCGTGGTGACAACCTTTATATCGCCAACGTGCTGAAGTCGCGGCCACCTGGCAACCGCGATCCGAAAGCGGAGGAGGTGGCGGCCTGCCGGCCCTATCTGGAGCGCCAGATCGATCTCATCCGGCCGCGTCTGATCGTCGCCCTGGGGCGATTCGCCGCGCAGAGCCTGCTGCTCACCGAAACCTCCATCTCACGTCTGCGCGGCAGGGTACATGAATACCGTGGCACACCGCTGCTGGTCACGTATCATCCGGCCTACCTGCTTCGCAATCAGGCTGACAAGGCCAAGGCGTGGGAAGATTGGTGTCTGGTGCGCCAAACCCTGGCTGCCTTGCCCCGCAAAGCATGACTACAAGGAGACGGCAATGGTACGTGACTTTATGTATTTGATTGTTGTTGTATGGCTTGGCACGGCCTTGTCCGGCTGTGGCTACAACACCCTGCAAGCGCAGGATGAGGCGGTCAAGGCGCAGTGGTCCGAGGTTATCAACCAGTATCAGCGCCGCGCCGACCTGGTGCCCAATCTGGTCAATACGGTGAAGGGCTATGCCGCCCACGAGAAGGACATCCTCATCCAGGTCACCGAGGCACGTGCCCAGGTCGGCAAGATTGTCGCCACGCCGGAACTGGTCAACGACGAGGTGGCCTTCCAGAAATTCCAGGCCGCACAGGCCAACCTGAGCAGCGCGCTGAGCCGCCTATTGGTGGTGGCGGAGAACTACCCGCAATTGAAGGCCGATGCTGCCTTCCGTGACTTGCAGGCCCAGCTCGAAGGCACCGAGAACCGTGTCACCGTGGCCCGCAACCGCTATATTCAGGCGGTGAGGGACTATAACACCACGGTGCGCCAGTTTCCCAGCAACCTCACGGCCATGTTGTTCGGTCACAAGACCAAGGCGAATTTCACTGTGGAAAACGAGAAGGCGATCAGCGTGCCGCCCAAGGTCGATTTCACGGCGCCGACCACATCCCCGGCGTCAGCCCCGGGCGGTCATTGATGGTTGTTCTTGAGCAGGGATTGCCGCAGTAGCGCGGCAATCTCCTCAATCGATCGCGTGGTCGAATCCAGTATGGGGATACCGGCCGCGAGCATCCTGCGCTCTGCCGCTTCCAATTCCTGCCGGCAAGTCGCCAGCTCGGCATAAACGCTGTTGGGCCGTCGCTCGGCGCGAATCCGCGCCAGCCGTTCCGGCGAGAGGGTGAGTCCGCGCAGTTTGGGGAGGAAGGGTTTGAGTGAGGGCGGCAGCCCAGGACGCTCGAAGTCCTCCGGGGTAAGCGGATAGTTGGCGACCTTCAACCCATACTGCATGGCCATGTACAACGATGTTGGGGTTTTACCACAACGCGAAACGCCGACCAGTATCAGGTCGGCGCGCTCGTATTTTTCCGTCGACAGGCCATCGTCCGAAGCCAACGAGTAGTTCACCGCGTCGATACGGGCGTGGTACGCGTCCTGGTCGGAGGCGCTGTGCGACTGGCCGCGCACCGGGGTGGCGGGTCGGCCCAATTCGCCGATGAGCTGACCAAGAAAGTGGCCGTAGACATCCATCACCAGGGCATTGCTGGTCGCCAGCTCGGCGCGTGCGCCGGCGTCGGTCAGGGTGGAGAAGACCAAAGGCCGCAAATTTGAGGTCTTCCAGGCCTGGCGGATGCGATTGACGGCATTGCGCACTTTCTCCGGTGTATCGACGAATAGTAAACTCACGAACGCGAACGCTTCGCCGGGAAATTGGGAGAGGAGACTCTTGCCAATGATCTCGGCCGTGATGCCGGTATGGTCGGAAATGATGAAGACCGATCGTTGCTGGCTCATGGGGGAGGAAGCTCGCGGGTTGTGTTCAATCATGGGTTACGGCCGTCGCGCTTCGCGGGGAGGCGTCGCGTGCCGCGCCTTTAACTCGTTTACCGAGGATGAAATGGACTATATCGCGCGCTTTCAGAACCTGTCTATGCATGACGTGGACAAGGTCGGCGGCAAGAACGCCTCTCTTGGCGAAATGATCTCGAACCTGGAGGGCAAGGGGGTGCGGGTACCGGGTGGGTTTGCCACCACGGCCGAAGCCTTCCGGGAGTATCTCGCCGGGAATGATTTGGCCGAACGTATCGCCCAGCGCATGCATGGGCTGGATGTCGATGATGTGCAGGCGTTAGCCGCCGCCGGGAAGGAAATCCGTGGCTGGCTGTTGGAGGCGCCACTCCCCGAAGGACTGGCCCAGGCCATCCGGCACGAGCACCGCCTGATGTGCGCCGAGGCCGAAGAGGACATCCAGTTTGCGGTGCGATCTTCCGCCACCGCCGAGGACCTGCCTGACGCCTCCTTCGCCGGTCAGCAGGAGACCTTTCTCAATATCCAGGGCTATGACAACCTGATCGACGCAGTGAAGCGCTGTTTCGCCTCACTTTATAACGACCGTGCCATCGCCTATCGGGTCCACCACGGTTTCGAGCACGCGGTGGTCGCGCTGTCGGCGGGCATACAGCGCATGGTCCGTTCCGACAAGGGCGCCGCCGGCGTGATGTTCACCCTCGACACCGAATCTGGTTTTCCCGATGTGGTCTTCATCAACGCCTCATATGGTTTGGGCGAGACCGTGGTGCAGGGGTCGGTCAACCCCGATGAATATTACGTTCACAAACCCGGACTCAGGGCCGGCAAGCGCGCCGTCATCCGCAAGAAACTGGGCGACAAGGCCATCCGCATGGTCTTCGCCAGCGAGTCGGTGGCCGAGCGTTCCACCCTGATTGAGGATGTGCCGCCGGCCTACCGCGGGCAGTTCGCGCTGAACGACGGCGAGTTGCTGGAATTGTCGCGTTATGCCCTGATCATCGAGGATCATTACGGTCGTCCGATGGACATCGAATGGGGCCGCGACGGCCTCGATGGCAAGCTCTACATACTGCAAGCCCGGCCGGAGACGGTGAAATCGCGCGCCACCAAGGTGCAGACCCGCTTCAAGCTGCTGGAAAAAGGTCCGCTCCTAGCCCAGGGCCGTGCCATCGGCAGCAAGATCGGCCAGGGCCCGGCCAAGGTCATCAAGCATCTGTCGCAAATGCACGAGGTCAAGCCCGGCGACGTGCTCATCGCCGAGATGACCGATCCGGATTGGGAGCCGGTGATGAAACGGGCCGCCGCCATTGTCACCGACCGGGGCGGGCGTACCTGTCATGCCGCCATCGTTGCCCGCGAATTGGGGGTGCCGGCGGTGGTGGGGACGGGTAACGCCACCAGCAGCGTGGCCGAAGGCACTAACGTCACCGTTTCCTGCGCCGAAGGTGAGGACGGGCATGTCTACGAAGGTCTGCTTAAATATGAGAAGTCGGAAACCATCATGCAGACCATGCCCGACATACCGGTCAAGATCATGATGAACGTGGGCAATCCCGAGCAAGCCTTCCACTTCGCCATGCTGCCCAACGAAGGTGTTGGACTTGCCCGGCTCGAATTCATCATCAACAACGCCATCGGCATCCACCCCAACGCGGCGCTGGCCTATCGCAAGATGCCCGAGGACGTGCAAATGGCCATCGAGGCCAAGATTCACGGCTACAACGACCCGGTCAATTTCTACGTCGAGAAACTGGCCGAGGGCATAGGCACCATCGCTGCCGCCTTCTGGCCAAAGCGCGTCATCGTCCGCTTGTCCGACTTCAAATCGAACGAGTACGCCAACCTCATCGGCGGCAAGCTCTACGAGCCGCACGAGGAAAACCCGATGATCGGCTTCCGCGGTGCCGGCCGCTACGCCCATCACCTATTCCTGCACGCCTTTCAGCTCGAATGCCGGGCGATGCGGAGGGTGCGCGAGGATATGGGGCTGACCAACGTGGAGATCATGCTGCCGTTCGTGCGTACCCTGAAAGATGCCGACGATGCGCTGGCCGTGCTTGCCGAGAATGGCCTCAAGCGCGGCGAGAACGGTCTCAAAATGATCATGATGTGCGAGCTGCCGGCCAACGTCCTGCTGGCCGAGGAGTTCCTGCAACGTTTCGATGGTTTCTCCATCGGCTCCAACGATCTCACCCAGCTAACCCTCGGCCTGGACCGCGATTCCAGCCTGGTCGCGGAGAAATTCGACGAGCGCAATCCGGCCGTGATGAAGTTTCTCGCCATGGCCATCGCCGCCTGCAAGAAGGCCAACAAATACGTCGGCATCTGCGGCCAGGGTCCGTCCGACCATCCCGATCTGGCGGAATGGTTGATGCGGCAGGGCATAGACAGCCTGTCGCTGAATCCGGACACGGTGGTCGGTACTTGGATGTGGCTGGCGAATCAACAACGCTGAGGGCTGGCGGCGCAGGCCAAAGACCGGGTTCAGGCCCGGTCTTTTTTTACCGCTTGGTTTAACCCTTGACCCAGCCCAGCCCCTTGGCGGCTTCAAGGCACAGTGTCTTGAAGTCCTGGTAGGTCTGGGCATCCAGGCCGCATTCGCCATGACCGCGGTCGGCATAAATGAAGCCGATGGGCTTGGCCCCGGCAAACAGCGACATGGCATAGAAGTCGCCTTGGCCGATCATGTCCCGGAGATTTGGACTCACCAGTGGCCACAGTCTGCCGCGGTTGTCGGGGTTGACCCAGACCCCTTGCATCGTGCGCATGAGTTGGCCGAAGAGATCCTTGCTGTCGAGCGGCAACTCGAAATGGCGCAGCGGGTCTTCGCTGGCGATGCCGAGAGTGAAGCGGCACTTGACCCGCTTGCCGTCCTGCGTGGCCAGGGCAAAGAGTACACGGGAAAGCCCAAGTCCGCTGTGCAGCCCCTTGAGAATGATGGCCAGCATCTGACTGAGCGTAAGGCTGCCATCGAGATGGCCTTCGATCTTGGCGATGGTTTCCTGCACGATGGATTTGACCGGCATTGGACACACCGTAGGCGCCGTCGTTTCGTTTTCAACTACTGCCGTCGGTGGCGGCGTGGCGGGTTTGACGGCGGCCTCTTCCTGCGGCCACTCGCCCGGCTCCAGCGGCAGCCAGGCCGCCGCCGGTGTGGCGGGTACCCAATGGCCGGCGCGGGCGGCGCGGATGGCATTGGCGTGGGCGGTGGCGATGACAGCATCGAGCGGCATGTGTTCCACCTCCACCAAGGCCTGATAGCTGTTGAACAGGTCCTCCCCCCACCAGCCGTGGCGGCTGGCGTGGGTGATGCCCAAGACGGCCTGCAGTATGGTCTGGCGGGGTTGCTCGGCGTATTTTTCATCCAACAGTGCGCGGATGGCGTCTGGAATCTTCCACGCCTCCAGCAGCATTAGCCGCAGCGGCGTCAAGGCGAAGCCCAGGGTTTGCCGTTCCGCCTCGGCCGATGGCATCTGCCGGCGGTGTTGCGCCAGTCGTTCGGCGACATCTGGCGCATCCAGCCAGAACAGGAATTCCGGTGCGTAATAGAGCACGGCGGCAACCTGGATTTCCTCGGCGCGCAGGTCGTGATGCAAGGTGGCAAAGTCGCGTGCCTGCCAGGCGGCGTGCTGCGCCAGTCGGGCCAACCGGAAAAGCGAGCCGAGGATGGCGCGGTCGCGCCCTTGCGGCGTCTCCTCCAGTACCGGCAGGGTACGCGCCTTTTCCAGGAAGCGTCCGGCGCCCTGCATCAGGATGGCATGTTCGACTGTCGCCACTTCGGCGCCGAAATGGCGGCTGCTGCGGTTATTGGCCGTGTAGATCAGACGCAGAGTGGCGAGGGGGTCAGCCAGGATGGGCGCAGCAATCTCACGCGCACTGAGTGCGTCGCCGCCCGTGGCTAGTTGCAGCAGCCTCTTCTTGGTATGCCGAAAGACTGGCGTCTCTCCCGGCTTCAGCCGCGTAAGCCAGGTATCCAGGGTCATCGCCGCCATAGCAGCAACCTTGCGTGGCTGAAGTCATTGAGCTCCACCGTCTCATCTGGCGCGACGTCTGGCACGGAGAAGCTGTTGCTGATGAACAGGGATCCCGGCCGCATCTCCCGCTGCACCTTTTCCCAAAGGCGGGCCATGGGGGCCGGTGAGAGGTAGGCGTAGACCACGTCGTAGCCGGACAGATCGGTGTCCCAGATGCTACCCAAGCGGATATTGGCCTTGCCGCCCAGGCGCAGACGGCTGGCCAGCCAGTTGAACGGCGCCATTTCGACGCCGGCGAGGTGAAGATCGGGGCGGGTCGCGTAAAGACCGGCCAGCCAACCGCCGAGGCCGCAGCCGAGGTCGATGACCTTGAGACCATGTTGCCTCGGCAGTTTTTGCAGCATGGCGTCGATGGCGGCGCGGCTGGAAAGGTAGAGTGGCACGCGCGTCTTCAGGCTGCCGAGCGAGGTCAGCAGCAGCAGGGCGAAAGCCGCCAGATACCACACGGGGTGGATGGCGAGATGACTGGCCAGACCCACCAGGGGGAAGAAGGACGCATTGATAAGCCGCCACCAGAGCGGTTGCCGCAGCCAGTGTGATAAGGCGAAGGCCATGCCGCCCTGTACCCCGAGAACGGCTGGCAGCGGCCATCCCAGCAGAAGCCCCGGCGTGGCCGCCAGCCAGGCGAGCAGTTGCACGCCGAGGGCGACGGTGGCGGGTGGCCAACGCCGCGCGCGCGCGCCGGCCAGGGCATTACTTGCGCTGTTCAAGTTTGGCCTCGACTTCGTCGGCATTGCTGGCTTCGATCTGGTGGCCGGCCTCCCTGGCGATGGTCTCCTCCGCCTTTTTGTTCATGACGATTATGGAGATACGGCGGTTGACCGGGTCGTTGGGGTTTTCCTTGATGTAGGGCACGGCCGAGGCCAGCCCCACGACCCGCATGATCTTGCCCTCCTCCAGTCCGCCGGTGATCAGCTCACGACGCGAGGCGTTTGCCCGGTCTGCCGACAGTTCCCAGTTGCTGTAACCGCGTTCGCCGGTGGTGTACTGCACCGAGTCGGTATGGCCGGAGAGGCTGATGCGATTGGGCAGCGCGTTCAGCGTTTTGCCTATCTCATGCAGTATGTCGCGGGTGTAGCTTTTCATGACCGCCCCGCCGGAATCGAACATCGGCCGATTCTGGTCGTCGATGATCTGGATGCGCAGGCCCTCGTCGGTGATGTCGATTTTCAGTTGTTTCTTGAAGGCCTTGAGCTTCTCGTTTTTCTCAACCAGTTGCTCCAGCTTTTTTTTCATCTCCATGAGCCTGGCCTTGTCTTCCTTTTCGCTCTTGGCCTTCTCCAGGCTGATAATCTCCTTGCTCTTCTCGCTTTCGCCGCGCTTGACCTGACCGGCCTTGCGGGTGAGGTCCTCGCCGCCACCCTTGATGACGCTGGAGGCATCGCCGGAACCGTATCCTCCTTGCAGCGCAACCTTGAGCGGGGTCTTGAAATATTCGGAAATGCCTTCCAGTTGGGCCTTGGTCGTCGAGCCCAGCAGCCACATCAGTAGAAAGAACGCCATCATGGCAGTGACGAAGTCGGCATAGGCAATCTTCCACGCACCGCCATGGGCAGCGCCGCCGCTCTTCTTGATGCGCTTGATGACTATTGGACGTTGGGAATCATCGGCCATATTCGTTTCCTAGGGCATAGCCAGCGGGTTTCCGGCTAATGGATCACTTCCCCTTGCGACTCTTGATGTCTTCCTCCAGCTCGCGGAAGCTGGGCCGCTCGGTGGAAAACAGTACCTTGCGGCCGAACTCGACGCAGACCTGCGGTGAGAAACCGTTGAGCGAAGCCAGTATCACCACCTTGACGGTCTGATACACCTTGGTCGATTCGCTCGCCTTGCCTTCCAGCACGGCCGCCAGCGGCGCCACGAAGCCGTAGGAAAGCAGGATGCCGAGGAAGGTCCCAACCAGGGCGTGGGCGATGAGTATGCCCAGTTCCTGCGGCGGCAGGTGCAGCGACTCCATGGTGTGCACCACCCCCATCACCGCCGCCACGATACCGAAGGCCGGCATGCCGTCCGCCAGTTTGGCGACGGCGTGAGAGGGATGCATTTCCTCGTGATGGTGGGTCTCGATCTCGTTGTCCATGAGGTTCTCGATCTCCAGTGCATTGAGATTGCCGCCCACCATCAGGCGCAGGTAATCGGTGATGAATTCGATCAGATGGTGATCGGCGGTTATGGTCGGGTACTTGCCGAAGATGGGGCTCTTGTCCGGTTCCTCGACATCGTTTTCCAGCGACATCAGGCCTTCCTTCCTGACCTTGGCCAGTAGCTCGAACAGCAGCGCCAACAACTCCATGTAAAAACCCTTGCTGTATTTCGATCCCTTGAAGCAACTGACCAGCCCGCCGACGGTGTGCTTGACGCCGTGCATGGTATTGGCGGCGATGAAGGCGCCGAAGGCGCCACCGCCGATCATCACCAATTCCAGTGGCTGCAAGAGGGCGGCGAGATGTCCGCCGGCGGCGACGAAGCCGCCGAAGATGCCCGCCAGAGCCATGACCCAGCCAATGATCACCATCATGGTTATGTGCTCCTTATTTGCTGAATAACCGTATTCCATTCGCCTCGATCAAGCGCCGCACCGGAGCGAATGTCACCCGGTGCACCGGACTCGGCCCGTACCTCTGCAAGGCCGCCATATGCTCCGGCGTGGGGTAACCGGCATGTCGGTCGAAGCCATACTCGGGGTATATATCGGCAAGTCTTGCCATTTCTTTATCCCGATCTGTCTTGGCGAGGATGGAGGCCGCCGAAATGGCCGGCTCCAGGGCGTCGCCCTTGACGATGGCGCGGGCGGGGATGGGCAGTGGCGGGCAGCGATTGCCGTCGATGAGGGCGGCCTCGGCGGCTGGGTGCAGCGCCAGCACGGCGCGTTGCATGGCCAGCAGGCTGGCGTGCAGTATGTTGAGCCGGGCGATTTCATCGAGATCGGCCGAGGCCACGGCCCAGGCCAGGGCCTGAGTGCGGATGACCTGGGCGAGGCGGGCGCGGCTGGCCGGCGTGAGCTGCTTCGAATCCTTTAGACCGGTGATGGGATGTGCCGGATCGAGAATGACAGCGGCAGCGGTCACGGGCCCCGCCAGCGGTCCGCGGCCGGCCTCGTCGACGCCGCACACCAGCTGGATGACCGCTCTCACGATAAATAAGGCGCCAGCGCCGTGGCGATCAGTTGCGGAGTGTCGCGGCGCAGGCTGGCGCGGATGCCGGCAAAGACAGTGCGCATGGTGTCGCGCCGGGCGCCATCAGTGATGAGGGCGAGCGCGGCTTCCGCCAGTGCCTGCGGCGTCGCGGCGGTTTGCAACAGTTCCGGGACCACCGTCCGCCCGGCCAGGATGTTGGGCAGTCCCACCCAGGGCAGGTAGGCCTGGCGGCGCATGATCTGTGCGGTCAGCCAGGGGACCCGATACGCGATGACATGCGGGCAGTCGAGCAGGGCCGCCTCCAGGGTGGCGGTGCCGGAGGCAATGATGGCGGCGTCGGCCGCTTGCAGTACGGCATGCGATTGGCCGGAAAGGAGTTTGATCGGCAATGCGGTCGTGCCGGTGGCCTGCATGGCCTCAGTGAACAGCCGACGGGTCTCGTCGGTGGCAAGAGGGACCAGGAAGCGGATGCCTGGGCGTTTTCCAGCCAGGCGTTTGGCCGTCTCCAGAAACAGGCGGGCATGTTGGTGAAGCTCGCCTTGGCGACTGCCTGGCAGCAACGCCAGACAAACATCGCTGGCCGCCAGACCCATTTGGGCGCGCGCGGCGGTGCGATCCGGCTTTTCCGGCAGGGCGTGGGCCAGGGGGTGGCCGACATAGGTGGCCGGGATGCCAGCCTCGCGGTAAATGGCCTCCTCGAAGGGGAACACCAGCAGCATGTGGCTGACGGCCTGCCGGATGCGCTCGATGCGTTCCCGCCGCCAGGCCCACACCGAGGGACTGACGAAATGGACGGTGGCAAGACCTGCCCGCTTGAGCGCGGCCTCCAGGGACAGGTTGAAATCGGGGGCGTCGATGCCGATGAACAGGGGTGGCCGATCGGCCAGAAGGCGGGCCCGCAGTTGCCGACGGATGGCGATTAGACGGGGCAGCCTGGCGGCCGCCTCGACGTAACCGCGCACCGACAGGGTCTCCATGGGATAGAGTGAACGGGCGCCTCGGGCCTGCATGGCTGGGCCGGCGATGCCATAAAAGTCGGCGTCCGGGGTGGCCTGATTGACGGCAGCGATGAGCAGGCTGCCGAGCAGGTCGCCGGAGGCCTCGCCGGCAACGATGCCGATTTTGTGTGAAGCGAGTATGGGGGAGGGGGGGGTAAAACAGTCTACCCGTTCCGCTGCGCCACTCCTGGCGCCTAACTCCTCACACCTCACGGGTTTTCACTCACCTAATGATTCCGCGCCCCGATATGGCCAGAAAATCCACCAGGGGTTTGAGCTCCGGGATGGTCTTGGCCTCGGCGGCGATGGCGGCCCTGGCCTCTTCCAGACGGAGGCCCGATTTGTATAGTGTCTTGTAGGCGCGTTTGAGCGCGGCCAGCGCCTCCGGGCTATAACCACGGCGTTTCAGACCTTCGTTGTTGATGCCGTGCGGCGCGGTGGGGCTGCCGGCGACGGTAAGGAATGGCGGTACGTCCTGGGTGATGACGGCGGCGATACCGATCATCGCGTGGGCGCCGATCCGACAGAACTGGTGCACACCTGTGAAACCGCCGAGGATGGCATGGTCGCCGACGCTGACATGTCCGGCCAGGGTGGCGTTGTTGGCGAACACGGTATGGTCGCCGATCTGACAGTCATGGGCGATATGGACATAGGCCATGATCCAGTTATGGTGGCCGATGCGGGTGACGCCGGCGTCCTGGACGGTGCCGGTATTGAACGTACAGAATTCGCGGATGGTGTTGTCGTCGCCGATCTCGAGCCGTGTCGGCTCGCCCGCATATTTCTTGTCCTGGGGTTCTTCTCCCAGACTGACGAATTGGAAGACGCGATTGCCGCGACCGAGGCAGGTATGGCCGGTGATCACCGTGTGCGGACCGATGCGGCAGTCGTCGCCGATCTCCACGTGCTCACCGATGAGAGCATAAGGGCCAATCTCGACGCGCTCCCCGATCTGCGCGCCGGGGTGCACGATGGCGGTGGCGTGGACCATTCAGCCCAGGTCCCGCAGCGTGCACATTAACTCGGCCTGACAGGCCAGTTGTTCGCCGACCAGGGCGCGCGCCTCGAACTTCCAGATGCCGCGGATATTCTTGAGAACCTTCGCTTCCAGGCGCAATTGATCGCCTGGCACGACGGGACGTTTGAAGCGGGCATTGTCTATGCCGACGAAATAGATGACCATGTCCTCGGTCGGCGGCTCCTTCAGACTGGCGAAGGCGAGAAGGCCGGCGGCCTGGGCCATGGCCTCGATGATGAGCACGCCGGGCATGATCGGGTGATGGGGAAAATGACCGGTGAACTGTGGTTCATTCATGGTCACGTTCTTTATGGCGACGACCTTCTCGTTGACCGTCAATTCCAGCACTCGATCGACCAGCAGGAAGGGGTAGCGGTGCGGCAGGCGCCGCATGATCTCGGTGATTTCCATTATGCCTTTCCCTTAGTGGACAACTGTTTTTCCAACGCCCGGATGCGCTCCCGCATGGCTGCCAGATGGCGTAACTGGGCGGCGTTCCTCAGCCATTCGTCATGCGGCATCTGGGGCTGGGTCGAGGTGTAGACGCCAGCATCGCGTATCGATTTGCCGATGAAGGAGGCCCCGGACACCGTGACCCCGTCACCGATCTCGATGTGGCCGAGGATCATGGCCGCGCCGCCGATCAGGCAGCGGCGGCCGATCTTGGTGCTGCCGGCGATGCCGGCGCAACCGGCGATGGCGGTTTGGTCGCCGATGATGCAGTTGTGGGCGATCTGCACCAGATTGTCGATCTTGACGCCGTCTCCGATCACGGTATCGTCTAGTGCGCCGCGATCGATGGTGCTATTGGCGCCGATCTCCACGTCGTTGCCCAGCACCACCCGGCCGACCTGGGGAACCTTGAGCCAGCCGTTTTCCTCCCAGGCGAGGCCGAAGCCGTCGGCGCCGATCACGCAGCCGGCGTGCAGGATGACACGCTCGCCGAGGCGACAGCCGGCATAGACGGTGACGTTGGGAAAGAAACAACCATCCGTGCCGATCTCGACCTCGTCGCCGATGACGCAGCCGGCACCCACACGCGTGCGCGCACCGATGCGGGCGCCGGCGCCGACCACCACGTGGGCCCCGAGACTGACATCGGCGTCGATGCGGGCGGTGGCGGCGATCACCGCGCTGGGGTGGATGCCGGGAGGGGCGGGCGGCTCCGGATGAAAAAGGGTGACCGCACGGGCAAAGACGGCATGGGGGTTGGCGACCTCAAGCAGCGGTTGTGGCAACCTGTCTTCGAGTCCGGCGGGAGCGATCAGCGCCGCGGCGCGGCTGGCGACGGCGGCCTCGACATGTCTGCCGCCGGTGACGAAGCTGAGGCTGCCGGGCCCGGCATGTTCGAGTGAGGCGATGTTGGTCAGGACGACGCCACCATCACCTTGAATGTGTCCGCCGAGGCGTGCCTGCAGATCGGACAGGGTGTAGCGTGGTTGCATTGGCGGCGGTCAGCGTTCGAGGGCCTTCATCACCCGGTCGGTAATGTCCACCCTGGGGCTCGCATAGACGACATTTTCCAGGATGAGATCGAATTTCTCCCGTTCGGCGATTTCCAGTATGACCCTGCGCGCCTTTTCATGGACGCTGCTGAATTCCTCGTTCTTGCGCTGGTTAAGGTCTTCCCTAAACTCCCTTTGGGCGCGCTGTATTTCCCGGCTGAGGTTGGCCAGCTCGCGCTCCTTGCGCGACCGTTCCGCCTCGGCCATGGTCAGCCCTTCTTTTTCCAGGGCGGACTGGTGATCGCGGGCCTGCTTGACCATCTTGTTGATTTCCTGTTCCCGTTTGGCAAAATCCTGCGCCAGCTTTTTCTGGGCCTTCATAGCCAGCGCGGAGTCGCGGAACAGGCGCTCGGTGTTGACGAAGCCGATTTTCAGTTCGGCGGCATGGAGCGCGCCGGAGAAGAACAGGCCGAAGAGTAGGGAGATGAGGAGGGGGCGCATAAATACTCCTTGAGCGTGAGACCGTTTCAGAATACCTGACCCAGCTGGAACTGGAACGCCTGTTCCTTGTCGTCCGGCTGGGAACGCAGCGCCTTGGCCAGACTCAACTTGATCGGGCCCATGGGCGAGAGCCAGGTCACCGCCATACCGGCGGAATAGCGCATGTCAGTGAACGAAAAGTTGCCATAACGACCGTACTTGTCGTTCGGCCCAAAGACGCTGCCGGCGTCCATGAATACGCTGAGCCGAAGCGAGCGGTCATTGTCGCTGCCGGGAAAGGGAAACATCAACTCGGCGTTGCCGACCACACGTTTGTCGCCGCCGATCGAGATGACCTTGCCGGAGCTGATCACTTTGGGGCCCAAAGTGCCGTTGTCATAGCCGCGCACCGAGCCGATGCCGCCAGCATAAAAGTTGCGGAAGAAGGGCATGTCCTGGCCGTCGAAACCGCCACCCCAGCCCAATTCGCCATTGAGCATCAGTGTGGAATTGCGGGACAGCGGCTTGAGCCACTGATACTGGTAGGAGAGCTTGTAATAATTGAGGTCGCCCACCGGTGTGCCCAGTTCGGCAGCGAAGCGCTGGTAACTGCCTTTGGTGGGAAAGAAGAAACTGTCCCGGCTATCGCGTGCCCAGCCGGCATCCAGGCGCAGCGAGCTGACCGTCACGCCGCTGGTGTTGCCGCCATGGCCGACGGCAAAATCGAGCATGTGGGCCGGGGTGATACTCGGGTCGGGGTTCAGGTTCAAGGTGTACTGCTCTGCGGCCACGCCCAGATTGAGGGTGTCGAATTCGGTGATGGGCAGGCCGAAGCGCAGGCCGGCGCCGAGGGTAGAAGTGGAATAGGTCACCACCGATTTCAGGTCGGTGGTGTCGACATCGCGCCGATACAAATCGTAGCCCAGACTGATGCCATCCTGGGTGAAATAAGGGTTGGTGTAAGACAACGAGTAGACGGTGTTGATCTTGCCGCCGTTGATCTGCAAGGACAAGCGATTGCCTGTGCCGAACAGATTGTTCTGGGAGATGGAGCCGGACAGCACCAGTCCGTCGGAACTGGAAAAACCGGCGCCGAGCATGATGCTGCCGGTGGATTGTTCGGTGACGTTGAGGTTGACGTCGACCTGGTCGGGGGTGTTGGGGACCGGCGGGGTTTCCACCGTCACGTCCTTGAAGTAACCAAGCTTTTCCACCCGCTCGCGCGAGCGGGTGATCTTGTCGGCGGCATACCAGGCGCCTTCCATCTGACGCATCTCGCGGCGTACCACCTGGTCCTGGGTGCGGGTATTGCCGGCGATATTGATACGGTTGACGTAGACCTTGCGGCCTGGATCGACCAGAAAGGTGAAGGCGACCTGTTTTTTCTCCTTGTCGAGATCGGGCGCGGCGTTGATATTGGCGAAGGCATAGCCGTCATTGCCGAGGCGGTCGCCGATTTTCTTGATCGATTCGTTGAGTAGCTCACGCGAAAAGGCGTCGCCCGGTTTCATCCCCACCAGTGTCCTCAGCTCGCTTTCCGGCAGCGGCAGGTCACCGGCCAGGCGGATATCGGACACGGTGTACTTCTCACCCTCGCTGAGGTTGAGGGTGAGGTATATATCCTTCTTGTCCGGGGTGATGGAGACCTGGGAGGAATCGATGCGGAACTCCAGGTAGCCGCGGTTCAGGTAGAAGGAGCGCAGCACCTCCAGGTCGGCGGCGAGCTTCTGCTTGGAATACTGGTCGTTTTTGGTGAACCAGGTCAGCCAGCCTGGCGTGCGCAGGGTGAATAACTTGAGCAGCTCTTTCTCGGAGAAGGCCTTGGCGCCGATCAGGTTGATCGAACGTATCTTGGCGACCTCGCCTTCGTCCACGGCGAAGCTGATGGCGGTGCGGTTGCGTTCGAGCGGGGTGAGCTCGGCCTTGATCTGGACCGCATAAAGGCCACGGTTGTAATACTGCCGCTTGAGTTCCTGTTCGGCCTTGTCGAGCAGGGATTTATCCAGGATGCGGCCTTCCGCCAGGCCGAGCGGCTTCATCGCCGCCTTGATCTCGTCCTTGGAAAACTCGCTCATGCCGGTGAAATCGACTTGCGCGATGGCAGGTCTTTCCTCCACCAGAATGATGAGGACCTCATTCTCGGTCTCCAGGCGCACATCCTTGAAGAAACCCGTGGCATACAAGGCCTCGATGGCGGCCTTGGCGTTGTTGGCGGTCAGGGTGTCACCGACCTTGATCGGCAGATAGCTGAAGACGGTGCCCGCTTCGGTGCGCTGTATGCCTTCCACCCGGATGTCCCTGACCTGAAAAGGCTCGAAGGCGGCCGCCCGGAAAGAAAATAGCAGGGCAGCATTCAGCAGGAAAAGTTGGCGGACGGTAATCATTCTACTCACGATGAGAACAGGCGCTGAAGATCGTTGTACATGGCAAAAAACATCAAGGCGGCGAGGACAATCGCGCCGATCTTTTGGCCGGCTTCTTGGACGGAATCGGGCACCGGGCGGCCGGTGATGAGTTCCGCTGAATAATACAGCAAATGGCCACCATCCAATAACGGGATGGGTAGCAGGTTCAGCACCCCCAGGCTGACGCTGATCAACGCCAGGAAAGCGACGAAGGCGGGCAGGCCGGCTTCGACCGAGCGGCCGGCGTAGTCGGCGATGGTGATGGGACCGGAAATGTTCTTCAGCGAGGCTTCGCCGATCACCAGCCGGCCCAGCATCTCCAGACTGAAGACGGAGAGGTCCCAGGTCTTGCCGAGGGCACGTCGCATCGACTCAACGGGGCCGAAGCGGACCTCGGCGCGCAAGGCCGCCAAGACGGAGGCATCGACCTCAGGCGCGGCGCCGATGCGTCCGCTGCGCTTGCCATCTTGTAAAATCGCGGCCGGAATGACGCTCAGTTGCAGCGGCCGGCCGGCGCGGCTGAGGCTGAGGCGCAGTGTCCGCTCCGGGCTGGCCTGCACCGTCGCCACCAGGTCGTCCCAGGTCGTCATCGCCTTGCCGTCGATGGCCACGATCCTGTCGCCCTGGCGCAGACCGGCCGCCTCGGCGCGACTGCCGGGCATGACCTGGCCGATCAGCGGGGGCAGTTGCGGCAGGAAACGGGTGAGACCGACTTCGGCCAGGGGGTCGCCCTCGGCGGCCGCCAGGTCATGGCCGCCCAGGTCGAGGCGGCGGGTGTAGAGATGACCCGCGCGGTCGCGCGTTTCCAATACGGCTTGACCATTGCGCATGCCTTGTTTCAGTACCAGCCAGTGCAGGCCCTGCCAATCTTCCACCGCTTGCCCATCGACGGCCGTCACCGTCTCGCCGTTGTGCAGGCCGGCCATGGCGGCAGGGGTGCCTGCCGGCGGTTCGCCCATGATCGGTTTCAGTACCTCGACGCCATGCACGAACAGCGCCCAGTAGAGCACGATGGCCAGTAGGAAATTGGCCAGCGGTCCGGCGATGACGATGGCCATGCGTTGCCAGGCTGGCTTGCGGTTGAAGGCAAAGGGCAGGTCTGCCGCCGCCACCATGCCTTCGCGTTCGTCCAGCATCTTGACATAGCCGCCCAGCGGCACGGCGGACAGTGCCCACTCGGTGCCATGCCGGCCCTGGCGGCGGGCGACGACTGGGCCGAAACCCGCAGAAAAACGCAGCACCCGCACCCCGCAGGCACGGGCCACGGCATAGTGGCCATATTCGTGGATGACGATGAGCAGGCCCAGGGTGACGATGAAAGCCAGCAAGGTGGTCATTGGGCGGGGATCCGCTCCTGGGCCAGGGCGCGCGCTTCGGCATCGATGGCCTCCAGGTCGTCCAGGCTGCCTATGCCGCGGTCGCCCAGCCGTTCCAGCACGGCGGCCAGCGTCGACGGGATGGCGAGGTAAGGGATGCGATGGTCGAGAAAGGCCGCCACCGCTACCTCGTTGGCGGCATTGAGCACGGCGCTTGCCGCCTCGCCCATGGCCAAGGCCTGATAGGCCAGTTGCAGACAGGGAAAACGGGCGGTATCCGGCATCTCGAAGCTGAGCTGCCCTATCCTTGCCAGGTCCAGCCACGGCACTCCGGTCGCCACCCTCTCGGGGTAGGCGAGGGCATGAGCGATGGGGATGCGCATGTCGGGGTTGGACAACTGAGCGAGGACCGAGCCGTCGCCATATTCCACCATGGAATGGATGATGCTCTGCGGATGCACCACCACGTCGATTTCATCGGGCCGGGCATTGAACAGCCAATGTGCCTCGATCACCTCCAGACCCTTGTTCATCATGGTGGCCGAATCCACCGATATTTTTCGTCCCATCACCCAGTTCGGGTGGGCGACCGCCTCCTCCGGGGTCACCGCCGCCAAGGTCTCCACCGGGCGACGACGGAAGGGGCCGCCGGAGGCGGTCAGCAGGATACGGCGGACGCCGTGTACGGCCGGATCGCCGCCGTAAGGCTGGGGCAGGCACTGGAAGATGGCGTTGTGTTCGCTGTCGATGGGCAGGAGCGTGGCGCCGCCGTTCCTGACCGCCTGCATGAAGAAACGCCCGGCCATGACCAGGGTTTCCTTATTGGCGAGCAGCACCCGCTTGCCGGCCAGGGCGGCGGCCAACGCCGGCCGCATGCCGGCAGCGCCGACGATGGCAGCCATGACGGAATCCACCTCCGGCAGGCGGGCGATCTCTTCCAGGGCCGCGATACCGTGCAACACCTCGATGCTCTGGCCGGTGAGTAGGGCTCGCAGTTCACGCGCCCGGTCCGGGTCCAGCACCACAGCATAGCGGGGGCGGAATTGCCGGCATTGTTGCGCCAGCCTGTCGATCTGATTCTGGCCGGAGAGGGCGACGACCCTGAAGCGGTCGGGGTGGCGCGCCACCACGTCCAGGGTGTTGATGCCGATAGTGCCGGTGGCGCCCAGTATGGTTAGATTCCGTACCGTCATTGCAGGCCGATCCAGAAAAAGGCGGCCGCCGGCAGCACGGCCAACTGGCTGTCGATGCGATCGAGCACACCGCCGTGACCAGGCAGGAGGGCACTGCTGTCCTTTACTCCGGCGCGGCGTTTGACCCAGGACTCGAACAGATCGCCGAGCACGCTCAAGACGAACAAGGCGAGAAAGGCGGCAAAGCGCGTGCCGCTGGCCTCGCGCCCATCCGCCAGAGCGAGCATGCCCCAGGCATAGGCGGCGACCGCCATCCCGCCGCCGAGCGCACCCTCCCATGTCTTGCCAGGGCTGATGGCTGGGGCCAGCTTGTGTTTGCCGAAGCGGCGGCCGGTGAAATAGGCGGCACTGTCGGCGACGACGGCGACACCGGCCGCAGCCACAACCAGCCAGGGCGATGCTTCCCGCAGGACAAGCAGGGCGAGCAGGGTGGGCAACAGCAGCAGCCAGCCGACGATCAGACCCAGCGGCACGGCCGGCAGCGGCCAGCCGCGCCATAACCAGAGGGGCGCCAGAAGCGCCCAGAAGAGCAGCGACGGGGCGTAGGCGACAGCGTGTGCGGCGACATCGAGGGCAACCAACAGCAGTGCCAGTGCCAGAGTGGCGGCGGCATAGGCCAGCCGCGCCGGCTGGGTGAGTCTGAACAATCCCGCCCATTCCCAGGCTCCACCCAGCAGAAAGAGGGCGATGAAGATGATCCAGACCGGCGTCGCAGCGAGAAAGAGGGCCAGCAGAAAAGCCGCAATCAGGATGGCGGCCGTGACCAGCCTGAGACTAAGGTTGGACAAGTTGTTCACTGGTCCGCCCGAAGCGGCGCTCACGCTTGCGATAGGAGGCGATGGCGGCATCGAGGGCGGCGGCGTCGAAATCCGGCCAAAGGGTGTTGGTGAAATAAAGCTCGGTATAGGCCAACTGCCATAACAGGAAGTTGCTGATGCGTTTCTCGCCGCCGGTGCGGATGAACAGGTCGGGCTCCGGGGCGTAGGCCATGGCCAGATGTTCGGCCAGGTCCGTCTCGGTGATTTCGTGGCGGCGCGGGTGCGCGGCGCGCCAGGCGTTCACGGCCTGCAATATATCCCAGCGGCCGCCGTAATTGGCCGCAATGGTGAGTGTGAGGCGGGTATTGGCGGCGGTAAGTTTCTCGCCTGCCGCGATCAGTTGGTTCAGGCGGGCGTCGAAACGGGACAGATCGCCGACAATCCTCAGGCAGATGCCATTCTTGTGCAGCTTGTTGACCTCACGCTCCAGCGCCATCACGAACAACTCCATGAGACGGCTGACTTCTTCTTCCGGGCGCCGCCAGTTTTCGGAACTGAAGGCGAACAAGGTCAGATACTGCACACCCCGCTCGGTGCAGGCCTTGACCACGTCCCGCACCCGCTCTACGCCCTGGGCGTGACCGGCCACCCGCGGCAGCAGGCGCTTCTTTGCCCAGCGGCCGTTGCCATCCATGATGACGGCAATATGGCGCGGCACCAGAGGGGTGTCGGGCACAGCGGTGGTGGAACTGAAAAATTTGCCGATCATGGGGTTGGGCGCGCCGTTCACACCGCCATCAGGTCTTTTTCCTTATCCGCCAGCACCTTGTCCATCTCAGTGATGTAACGGTCGGTCAGTTTCTGAATCTCCTCCTGCGCACGGCGCTCGTCATCCTCGCTGATCTCGTGTTTTTTCAACAATTCCTTGAGGTGGGCGATGGCGTCGCGGCGGATGTTGCGCACCGCGACCTTGCCTTCTTCCGCCTCGTGGTGCACCACCTTGACCAACTCCTTGCGCCGTTCCTCGGTCATCGCCGGGATCGGCACCCGCACCAGTTCGCCCATGCTGGCGGGATTGAGGCCAAGATCGGCGTCCCGTATGGCCTTTTCGATGGCGTTGCCCATCTTCTTATCCCAGGGCGTGACGCTGAGGGCATGGGCGTCCAGCACCGAGATGTTGGCCACCTGGTTGATCGGCATCAGGGTGCCGTAGTAATCCACCTTGACGTGATCGAGTAGCCCTGGATGTGCACGGCCGGTGCGCACCTTGGCAAATTCCGTTTTCACCGACTCGACGGACTTGCGCATCTTCTCTTCGGCGGTTTTCTTGATGTCGTTGATCATGATTCCTCCATCAGGGTTCGACGCGGGTGCCCTCGGCCTCGCCGTGGACGATACGCAGCAGGGCGCCTGGCTTGAAAATGGAAAAGACGTTGAGGGGCAGTTTCTGTTCCCGGCAGAGGGCAAAGGCGGCGATATCGAGCACCCCCAGGTTGCGGGCTATGGCCTCGTCGAAGCTCAGCCGTTCATAGCGGGTGGCCGTGGGCTCTTTCTTTGGATCGGCGCTGTAGACGCCATCGACCTTGGTGGCCTTGAGCATGAGGTCGGCGCCGATTTCGGCGGCGCGCAGCGCGGCTGCCGTGTCGGTGGTGAAGAAGGGATTGCCGGTGCCGCCGCCGAAGATCACCACACGGCCGGCTTCGAGGTGGCGCACGGCGGCATCGCGTTCGAAGGGCTCGCCGACGTGAGCGATGGACACGGCGGTCATCACCTGCGCCGGTACCCCAGCCGTCATCAGGGCATCCTTCAGGGCCAGGGCGTTCATTACCGTCGCCAGCATGCCCATGGCGTCGGCGGTGGCCCGGTCCATGCCGG
Source organism: Hydrogenophilales bacterium (assembly GCA_037439465.1). Classification (GTDB taxonomy): domain Bacteria; phylum Pseudomonadota; class Gammaproteobacteria; order Burkholderiales; family Thiobacillaceae; genus Parasulfuritortus. Next base: position 216,661 of record JBBIVX010000001.1, read on the forward strand.
ACAAGGCCCCGGAGGCGCCGCGAAACAGATTGCCGCCGCCCACCACGATGCCCATCTGCACGCCCAGGGCGACCGCCGCATCGATCTGGCGGACCATGCCCGCCAGGGTCTCGGCATGGTAGCCAAAGGCGTCCGGCCCCATCAGGGCCTCGCCGGAGAGCTTGAGCAGCAGACGGCGGTAGGCGACGGCGGCCATGGATTACACCTTGGCGGCGGCGGCCACTTCGGCAGCGAAGTCAGACACTTTTTTCTCTATGCCTTCGCCGACGATATACAGGGTGAAGCCGTGCACCTTGGCGCCTTTGCCCTGCAACAACTGGGCGACGGTCTGTTTGTCGTCCTTGACGAAGGGCTGGTTGAGCAGGGTGACTTCCTTGAGAAACTTCTGCACGCTGCCTTCCACCATCTTCTCGGCGATGTTGGCGGGCTTGCCCGATTCGGCGGCTTTTTGCGCGGCCACACGGCGCTCGGAGTCGATCAGGTCCTGGGCGACGCCGGAGGCGTCCAGCGCCTTGGGCTTGGAGGCGGCGATGTGCATGGCGATATCTTTGGCCAGAGTCTCGTCACCGGTCACGTCCACCAGCACGCCGATCTTGGCTCCGCCATGGACATAACTGGCCAGCTTGCCCTGCGCAACGACGCGGACGAAACGCCGGATGCTCATGTTTTCGCCGATCTTGCCGACAAGCCCGGTGCGCACTTCCTCGACCGTCTTGTCGCCAATCTTCATGGCAGACAGGGCGGCGACGTCAGCCGGGTTTTGGTTGACCACCATCTCGGCCAGGTTCTTGACCAGGGCCTTGAAGTCGTCGTTCTTGGCGACGAAGTCGGTCTCGCAGTTGACTTCGATCATCGAACCCAGTTTGCCGTCGGCATCGATGTGGATGCCAACCACGCCCTCGGCGGCGACGCGGCCGGCACTCTTGGCAGCCTTGCTGCCGAATTTGACGCGCAGTATTTCCTCGGCCTTTTGCATGTCGCCGGCGGCCTCGTTCAAGGCCTTCTTACAGTCCATCATGGGAGCGTCGGTGCGCTCGCGCAGTTCCTTGACCATGGAAGCGGTGATTTCCGCCATTTTCTTTCTCCGAATGTTGAATGTTTGCAAAAACGCCCCGATCACGGGGCGCTCAAGATCGTGAAACCGGAAAACGTCGAATGATTCGGCTTGGTCGTTTCCGTGCAAGCGGGGACCCAGTTCAATGAGGCAAGTGGGCAACCGGGTTTGCTGGCCTGACGAATTGATTGGCGTTTCCTTGACCGTGAGCCGCTACGGCGCGCTTACTCGGCGCTGCCGGCGGCTTCCTCGACCTCGACGTATTCGTCCTGGGTTGCGGCCACCAACTCCTCGACCACCTGCGACTTGCCTTCCAGCACGGCGTCGGCGATGCCGCGGGCATAGAGGCGAATGGCACGGCTGGAGTCGTCATTGCCGGGGATGATGTAATCGATGCCGGCGGGGGTATTGTTGGAATCCACCACGCCAATGACCGGAATGCCGAGTTTGTTGGCCTCGGTGATGGCGATCTTTTGGTAACCCACGTCCAGCACGAAGAGCGCGTCGGGCAGGCCGGCCATCTCCTTGATGCCGCCGAGCGAACGGTTCAGGTTGTCGTATTCGCGTTGCAGGGTGAGGATTTCTTTTTTGCTAAGGCTTTCCTTGGCGCCTTCCGCCAGCATGACTTCCATGTCCTTCAGCCGCTTCACCGACTGCTTGACGGTTTTGAAGTTGGTCAGCATGCCGCCAAGCCAGCGGTGGGAAACCCAGGGCATGCCGCAGCGGGCGGCTTCCTCGGCCATGATGTCGCGGGCGGCGCGCTTGGTGCCGACGAACAGGATGGTGCCCTTGTTGCTGGCGAGCTGACGCGCGAACTTCGCCGCCGCCTCGAACATCGGCAGCGACTTTTCCAGGTTGATGATGTGGATCTTGTTGCGATGGCCGAAGATGAACGGGGCCATCTTCGGGTTCCAATAACGGGTTTGGTGGCCGAAATGGACGCCGGCCTCCAGCATTTCACGCATGGTTACGGACATGAAGACTCCTGAGAGTTAAGGTTGCGCCTCCATCCGCCGAATAGTCCCCGGTCAGGAGACACCTTAACAAGGGCGGATGTGTGGATTTCCCCAACGCGGGGAGCGCGGATTCTAACAGTACGCCCGAAAAATGGGAATCGCCCCTAGGGCGCCATGGCCGCGCTACGTCCTGGCCACATGCGGCGTCTTCAGGTTTTCTTGCCTGCCGCCCGATCCAGCTCGCGGAGGTGCGCCAGTTTCTCGGCGATCTTGGCTTCCAGGCCGCGCGGGGTGGGGTAATAAAAGCGCGGCGGCGGCGCCAGGTCGTCGGGGAAATAACTCTCGCCGGCAGCGTAGGCCTCCGGCTCGTCATGAGCGTAGCGATATTCCCGGCCGTAGCCCAATTCATTCATCAATTTGGTCGGTGCGTTGCGCAGATGCACCGGCACGGTCTGGCTGCCGTTTTTCCGGACCAAGGCGCGGGCCTGGTTGTAGGCGAGATAGCCGGCGTTTGATTTGGCCGCAGAGGCCAGATAGATCAGCGCCTGGGCCAGGGCCAGTTCGCCCTCGGGCGAGCCCAGCCGCTCATAGGTGTCGGCGGCATTGAGGGCGATCTCGGCGCCGCGCGGATCGGCCAGGCCAATGTCCTCCCAGGCCATGCGCACGATGCGGCGGGCCAGATAACGCGGGTCGGCGCCGCCGTCCAGCATGCGGCTGAACCAATACAAGGCGGCATCCGGGTCGGAACCGCGCACCGATTTATGAAGCGCCGAAATCTGGTCGTAGAAGGCCTCGCCGCCCTTGTCGAAACGCCGCAGCGAGGGCGACAGCGCATCGGCGACGAACTTCGCGTCCGCCGCCGTCCGCCCCGAGGTCTTGGCGGCTGTCGCCAGTTGCTCCGCCAGGTTGATCAAGCGCCGGCCGTCACCGTCGGCATAAGCCACCAAGAGCTGCTCGGCCTCGGGCGTCAGGGTCAGGTCGAGTTGCCCCTGGCTCAAGGCGCGTTGCAGCAGGGCCATTAGTTCATCCCCGCTCAAGGCGTTCAGCACATACACCTGGGCGCGGGAGAGCAGGGCGCCCACCACCTCGAATGACGGGTTTTCGGTGGTCGCGCCGATAAAGGTCAGCAGGCCCGATTCGACATGCGGCAGAAAGGCATCCTGCTGCGACTTGTTGAAGCGATGCACCTCATCCACAAACAGGATGGTCTGGCGGCCCGCCATCTGGTTCAGTCTGGCACGCTCCACCGCCTCACGGATCTCCTTCACCCCTGCCAATACGGCGGAAATCTGGATGAAATCGGCGTTGAAATGATGCGCGGTCAGACGCGCCAGGGTGGTCTTGCCCACCCCTGGCGGTCCCCACAGTATCATCGAATGCAGACGACCGGCAGTAAAAGCCAACCTGAGCGGCATACCCGGCCCCAATAGATGGGCCTGGCCGATCATCGCGTCGATCGAGGCCGGGCGCAGACGTTCCGCCAGCGGCGCGGCGGTAACCGGGCTTGGCGCTTCAGTGGCGAAAAGGTCGGAAGTCATCTCAGCGATCCAGAGGACTCACCACGCCGCGCCCGCCCTTGTTCAGCACGTGGGTGTAAATCATCGTCGTGTGCACATCCTTGTGGCCCAGCAGCTCCTGCACGGTGCGGATGTCGTAGCCGGACTGCAACAGGTGCGTGGCAAAGGAATGGCGCAAGGTGTGCGGTGTCACCGGCTTGGCGATTTCCGCCAGCTTTGCCGCCTCGCGCACTGCCCGTTGGACGCTGGCCTCGTACAGATGATGCCGCCGCTGCACACCGGTGCGCGGATCCACCGAACGCACCGCAGAAGGAAATACAAACTGCCAGCCCCACGACCTGCCCGCCCCTGGGTACTTCTTCGCCAGCGCGTCGGGCAGAAAAACCTCGCCGAAGCCTGCATCCAGGTCCTTCTGATGCAGCGCCTTCACCTTTTCCAGATGCGCCTTCAGTGGCAGGAGCAAATTCTCCGGCAGCACCGTCACCCTATCCTTGTTGCCCTTGCCCTCGCGCACAATGATCTCGCGCCGCTCGAACTCCACGTCTTTCACGCGCAAGCGCAGCCCCTCGAGCAGACGCATCCCCGTGCCATACAGCAGCGCGACCACCAACCCCGTTGTGCCAGAGGTCGCAGCCAGCAAACGGCGCACCTCCGTCGGCGTCAACACCACCGGCAAGCGCCGCCCCGCCTTGGCCGCGATCACCTCATCCAGCCAGGGCAATTCGACGTGCAAGACCTGGCGGTACAGGAACAGCAGCGCCGACTTGGCCTGATTCTGGGTGGAAGCGGAGACATTCCGCTCGGTGGCGAGGTGCGACAGGAAATCACGCACCTCTTCCGCACCCATATCCTTAGGATGGCGCTTGTTGTGGAAGAGGATAAAGCGCCGCGCCCAGTCCACATACGACTCCTCGGTGCGAATGCTGTAATGGCGCATGCGAATCTCGGCGCGCATGCGGTCGAGCAATTTGGGAGAATCCTGAGAAACGACTTTAG
>JBBIVX010000002.1:0-197204 GCA_037439465.1 Hydrogenophilales bacterium
GGCGTCGTCGCCCGGTATTTCAGCCATACACGCAGGCGGCGGAAGGTGTCACGGTCCAGGCTGTCGGGCAGAATGAGGCGAGTTTCGCTGGCGCGCCCGCCCGGTTCACGGTAGCGCAGCAGCGCACACCACGACAGCACCCGTGTATCCGGCAAAAGCTTGATCGCCTGCCAGTCGTCACCCCGCCAGAGATCGAGACCGCCGTCGGCGCGGGCGCGCAACCTGCACGCGCCACGCTGGCGGCCGGTCGCGGTGGAGCGTGCGGGTGCGGGCTTGAGGGTTATGAACAGACTGACCACTATCGCGGCGGCCAGCGGCAGCCGGTAGGGCCAGATTAGATCGGCCAGCCCCGCCGCCACGAGGGCGCACAGATGCAGCGCCACCAGGGCCAGCGTCAGCCGCCGGGAGGGACCTATGTCGACGATCAGTGCCGGGCCTTTCATGACGGCATGTTAGCGCACGCGGTTGTCCCGGCGGACCCGGATGCGGTACCGTTGAACCATGTCCAAATCGCGCTTATCCCTCGCCCTTGTCTTGCTGTTGCTGGTTGGCTGGACGGCACAGGCCGCCACCTTGCCGCGCCAGATCAAGCGCGCGCTCAAGGAGGCGCAAATACCCTGGGAGCACGTTGGCCTGGTCGTGCAGCCGCTGGACCGGCCCGGCCCCGGCGTCCGTCTCAATGCCGCCGTGCCGTTCAACCCGGCCTCGATCATGAAGGTGGTCACGACGCTCGCGGCGCTCGATACCCTGGGCCCGGCCCACACCTTCAAGACCCAGGTGTTTATCGACGGCACGCTGGCCGCTGGCGTGCTCAGCGGCAATCTGGTGCTCCAGGGCGGAGGCGACCCGGCGCTCAGTCTGGAACATTTCCATACCCTGCTGCATGCGCTGCGGGCGGGCGGCCTGAGGCGGATCGAGGGTGATGTCATTCTCGATGGCGGTTATTACGCCATCGCCGACGCCGATCCGGCCGCCTTCGACGGCGCGCCGATCGAGCCGTACAACGCCATTCCAGCCGCGCTATCGGTCAATTACAACGTCCTGCCGTTGAGTTTGGCGCCGGGGAGCGATGGTCTGGCCGCCCGGCTCGAACCGCCGGTACTGCCGCTCGAAAATAGCCTGGTGGCGACTGACCGTCCTGACTGCGGCGATTGGCAGGATGGCGTGAGCGCCCGCCTTGACGGCGACCGGCTGCGGCTGGCCGGGAGTTACCCCGCGGCCTGCGGTGCGCGTACCCTGTGGCTCAATCTGTTGCCACCCGCCGCCACCGTTGCCGCCGTATTTGCCGCCGATTGGGCCGAGCTGGGCGGTGTTCTTGCCGGCCGCGCCCGTGCCGGGGCGACACCGCCGGGCGCGAGGCCGTTTTTGACCTTGGACTCGCCGCCCTTGGCCCAGATCGTGCGTGATACCAATAAATTCAGCAACAACGTCATGGCCAAGATGCTGTTTCTCAACCTCGGCGCGGCCCGCTGCGGCGCACCCGCCACCTGGGAGAAGGGCGAACGCGCCATTCGAGAGTGGTTGGCCGGCACCGGCCTGCGGCTGCCCGAACTGGTATTGGAAAATGGCAGCGGCCTGTCGCGCGCCGAGCGCCTCTCGGTCGGCTCTGTGGCCAGGCTGCTGACTTGGGCGGCAAGGCAGCCGCTGTATTACGAGTTCGCCGCCTCGCTGCCGGCGCTCGGCCTCGAAGGCACCCAGCGCAAACACCTGAACGCGACGCTGCTGGCCGGTCGCGCCTGGCTGAAAAGCGGCAGCCTGAACGGCACCCGCAACCTCGCCGGCTATGTGCTGGACGCCGCCGGCCGGCGCAAGGTGGTGGTGCTCTTCATCAATCACCACACGGATAGCGCCAAGCTGCGAAAGGTGCAGTCTGCGGTCTTGAGCTGGGCCATGGGCTTGCCCTCCGGGCACTGAACGCGATCGCTTGTCAAGCGTTTTACGCTACTTTAGCGCTGACTTATACACACGTAAGGACGCGCCCCGCGCGTCTGTCAAGGGGGATGCGCCATAAATTGGTAAAATTATTCAACTCAATGATTATTAAGAGAATATTGATTGCATGTTTTTTGTGCTGAACAACCTAACCTGGCATTGCATAAGGCTTTTTTGGCCTTTGGAAAAGAGTTGCCCACAGAGTTATCCACAACTTTCGTGGACAAGGAAAAAATCCCATGACAGGGACCAATGTTGTCGATGCCATCCAGAAATCACTTTAGGTTTGATGGCTAACCTTGACTGAACCTCGCCCGATCCTGGTCCGGGTCGCCCTGGACACCCCGCTCGACCAGGTCTTCGATTATCTGGCGGCCGATGCCGACGCGGCCGACGTCGGCAGGCGGGTGCGCGTGCCCTTCGGCCGGCGCGAGCAGGTGGGCGTGATCGTCGGCCTCACCGACCACGCCGCCGTCGAGGAAACCCGGCTGCGGCCGGTGACGGCCATTGACCGGGCGTTACCGCCCCTGCCCGCCGATATCCTGCAACTGGCGCGGTTCGCCGCCGGCTACTACCAGCACCCGCTCGGTTCGGTGTTGCTGGGTCTGCTGCCGCCCGCCCTCAAGCGCGCCACCTTCCGTCCACCGCCGCCGTTGGCCTATGCTCTGACCCCGGCGGGTGTCGAATATTGCCGCGCCCTGCCGGCGCGCGCCCCGGCGCAGCGGCGCCTGGCGGAACGGTTACAGGCCGGGCCGGTCGCCGCCATGCGCCTCGCCGATCTGCGGCCGACCCTGCGCCAGTGGCTGCAGGCGGGTTATGTGACGGCGGCCGCCGTCACCACCGAGGCCACCGCGGCCGCCTCAGCGCCGGCACTGAATGCCGCTCAGGCCGGTGCCGTGGCGGCTGTCCTTGCCGCCGGGCCGGGTTTTTCCGCCTGGCTGTTGCATGGCGTCACCGGCAGCGGCAAGACCGAGGTCTACCTGCGGCTGATCGAAGACATCTTCGCCAAGGGGCGGCAGGCGCTGGTACTGGCGCCGGAGATCCACCTCACGCCGCAACTGGTGGAGCGCTTCGCCCGCCGCTTTCCCGGCCGCCGTATCGTCAGTCTGCACAGCGGCCTGGGGGCTGGCGAGCGCCTGGCCGGCTGGCTCGATGGTCTCCACGGCCGCGCCGATCTTGTGCTGGGCACCCGGCTGGCCGTGTTCGCCCCATTGCCCCGGTTGGGACTGATCGTGGTGGACGAGGAGCACGACGCTTCCTACAAGCAGATGGAAGGTCTGCGCTACCACGCCCGCGATGTCGCGATCTGGCGCGCACGCCAGGCCGGCGTGCCGGTCCTGCTCGGTTCGGCGACGCCGGCGCTGGAGTCCTGGGCCAACGTCAAGAAGGGCCGCTACCAACTGCTCAGCCTGCCCGCCCGCGCCCACGCCGCAGCGAGCCTGCCGGCGGTGCGGCTTATCGATACCCGCCTCGACCGGGCCAAGCAGGGCCTGTCGACGACCCTGCGCCAGGCCCTGCAGGAAACGCTGGCGCAGGGCGGGCAGAGTCTGGTGTTCATCAACCGCCGCGGCTATGCGCCCGTTTTATATTGCCGCGCCTGCGGCCAGGTCAGCCAGTGTCCGCGCTGTTCCGCCCACCAGGTCGTGCACCGTGGCGCCGGCGGCTACCAGTTGCGTTGTCATCAATGCGGGCTGGCGGCGCGGCCGCCCACGGTCTGCCCGCAGTGCGGCAGCCTCGACCTGCAGGCGGCGGGGCAGGGCACGCAGCGGCTGGAGATCACGCTGGCCGAACTCTTCCCCAGCGCCCGCCTGCTGCGTATCGACCGCGACACCACCGGCCGCCGCGGCGCCTTCGCCGCCATGCGCGATGCGATCGCGGCACGCGAGGTCGATATCCTGGTCGGCACCCAGATCGTCGCCAAGGGCCACGACTTCCCCGCGCTTACTCTGGTGGGGGTGATCAATGCCGACCAGGCGCTGCTGTCGACCGATTTCCGCGCCTCCGAGCGTCTTTTCGCGCAGCTCATGCAGGTCGGCGGGCGGGCCGGGCGGGCCGAGCGCGCCGGACGGGTGCTGATCCAGACCGACTACCCGCAACACCCGCTCTACGAGGCGCTGGTGGCACACGATTATCCCGCCTTCGCCGAGCGCACCCTGCGCGAACGCCGGCAGGCCGATTTCCCGCCCTTCAGCTACCAGGCCCTGCTGCGGGCGGAGGCGGGATCCATGGCCGAGGCCCTCGCTTTTCTGACACGGGCACGCGCCCTCGGCCAGGACCAGGCCGCCGGGGTGATCATCTACGATCCGGTGCCGGCACTGATGCCGCGCGTGGCCAACCGCGAGCGGGCGCAACTGTTGTTACAGTCGGCCAGCCGTGCCCGCCTGCAACGTTTTCTGACGCCCTGGGTGACGGCCATGCGGCAACTGAAGTGCGGCAATTTGCGCTGGTCGCTGGACGTCGACCCGCTGGCCATGTGAGCCGCCAACGTCCGGCCGGGCCGTTTCCACCCTGTCTTGCGGCATTCGCCGGCGGTCCAGTCGGCTATAATCCGGCCCTATGCGAGTGCCCACCTCATGAACTATATCGAGCCAAAATCCCTTCTCACGGGGCTGTTCCGGCAGGCCCTGGCGAGCGTCGCGCCCGGCGTCGACAGTGTCATCGAACTGACGCGGCCGAAGCAGTCGAGCCATGGCGACTATGCCTGCAATGCCGCCATGCCGCTGGCGCGCGCCCTCAAGCGCAACCCCCGCGAGGTGGCGGCGGAGATCGTCGCCGCCTTGCCTGCCTGCGCCGATATCGCGCGTACCGAGATTGCCGGGCCAGGCTTCATCAACGTCTTTCTCGAACCCGCCGCCAAGCAACGCCTGCCGGGTCATATCCTGGCCAGGGGCGGTGACTATGGCAAGAGCGACCTGGGCCGGGGCGAGCGGCTGCAGGTGGAATTCGTCTCCGCCAATCCGACCGGTCCGCTGCATGTCGGCCACGGTCGCGGCGCGGCCTTCGGCGCCAGTCTGGCCAACGTGCTCGCCTTCACCGGGCACGATGTCTACCGCGAGTATTACGTCAATGACGCCGGCCGGCAGATGGACATACTGGCCTTGTCCACCTGGTTGCGCTACCTGGAACTGACCGGCGAATTCGTGCCCTTTCCGGCCAATGCCTATCAGGGCGATTACGTCAAGGTGATGGCGGAAAGCGTCTTCGCCCTGCACGGCGACCGTTACCGCCAGCCGGCGGCGGCCGTGACTGCGGCGGTGCCGGACGCCGCCGCCGAGCCCGAGGGCCATCTCGATGCCCTGATCGCCAACGCCAAGTCGCTGCTGGGCGCCGACTATGCCTACATCCACGGCTATGCCCTGGAGGAGCAGCTGGGCGACTGCCGCAATGACCTCACCGAATTCGGCGTCAACTTCGACCACTGGTTTTCCGAACGCACCCTGCACGACGCCGGCCTCATCGAGCGGGCCGTGGCGGCCCTGCGCAAACACGGCCACGTGTACGATCAGGACGGCGCGCTGTGGTTCCGTTCCACCGCCTTTGGCGACGAGAAGGACCGGGTGGTGCGGCGGGAGAATGGCATTTACACCTATTTTGCCGCCGACATCGCCTACCACCTGAACAAGTTCGAGCGCGGTTTCAGCCGCGTCATCGACATCTGGGGCGCCGACCACCACGGCTACATAGCGCGCGTCAAAGGGGCGCTCAAGGCCGCCGGCGCCGACCCCGACCGCCTTGCCGTCGCCCTGGTGCAATTCGCCGTGCTGTGGGAAGGCGGGCAGAAGAAATCCATGTCCACCCGCGCCGGCCAATACGTCACCTTGCGCGAGTTGCGGCATGAGGTCGGCAACGACGCCTGCCGTTTCTTCTATGTGCTGCGAAAATCCGACCAGCATCTGGATTTCGACCTCGACCTGGCCAAGAGCCAGAGCAGCGACAACCCGGTCTATTACATCCAGTACGCCCATGCCCGCATAGCCAGCGTTCTGGCGGCCTGGGGGGGCGACATGGAAGAACTGAAGGCGGCCGACTGCGCGCCACTCGTCCATCCCCAGGAACTCGCCCTGCTCAACCGCCTGGCCGAGTTCCCGGAGATCTGCGCCGCCGCCGCCCGTGAATTCTCGCCCCACCTCATCGCCTATTATCTCAAGGACCTGGCGGCTGACCTGCATGGCCTTTATGTCGCCTGCCAATTCCTGGCGGGAGACGCGGCCCTGCGGCAGGCCAGGCTGGCGCTCATCGCCGCCACCCGTCAGGTACTGAGAAGCGGCCTTGACTTGCTGGGCGTGTGCGCGCCGGACAAGATGTAAACGCGGCGACTCGAGATGATGGCGCAACGGGATTACCGCGACCCCACTGGCCCCCGCCCCGCGCGGAACGGACGCGGCGGCAAGCGTGGCGGCCTGTTTTCCGGTCTGGCGGTCGGTGTCCTGCTCGGCTTGGCTGTGATCGCCGGGCTCGTCTGGCTGCTCACGCCGCGGGCGGGCGACTTCAAAGCGGTGACCCCGGCGCCCGAGCTCAGGCCGCCGCCCGCCGCCATTGTCACGCCGCCGCCGGTCGAGGCGCCGGCCCAGGCCGGTGACGATACCAATTACACCTTTTACCAAATCCTGCCCGGCAACCGCACGCCCAGGCCGTTGCCGCCGGCCAAGGCGAAGGCGGCCTGGTGGCTGCAGGTCGCGGCGCTGAAGAACGAGGACGAGGCCCAGGCACTCAAGACCAGGCTCGGCCAGCTCCGCCTGAGCGTGGTGGTGCAGCGCTACACCGCCGGTCAGGACACCCTCTACCGTGTCCGCATCGGCCCGTTCGCCACCGAGGACGAGGCGCGGCCGGCGCGGGAGACCCTGCTCGTGAACAAATTTGAAGCCCGACTGCTCAAAGAAGCGGTTACCCCCTAGGAGATTCGACATGCGCCTCAGTAAACTGCTCGCCACCTTCGTCCTCGTTTTGCCCTTCGCCCTCGCCGCGCCGCCGGCCACGGCCATCGAGGCCGGCAAGGATTACCTCGTCCTGTCGCCGGCGCAGCCGGGCGGCCTGAAGTCCAAGGTCGAGGTGGTGGAGTTCTTCGCCTATACCTGCCCGCACTGCTTCGAACTGGAGCCCGAACTCAACCTGTGGGCCAAGAAGCTGCCCAAAAACGTGGTGCTGAAACGGCAACCGGTGATCTTCAACGACAGTTGGGAGCCCATGGCACGGGCCTACTTCGCCCTCGAGGCCCTGGGCCAGGTGGACAGGCTGCATGCCGACGTCTTCAACGCCATCCACGTCGATGACCAGAAGCTCACCGAGCCCGCGGTGTTCTTCGACTGGGCCGCCAGTCATGGTGTGGACAAGACCAAGCTCAAGGCCGCCTACAATTCTTTCGGGGTCAGCGCCAAGGTGGCCAGGGCCAAACAGATGGGCCGCGCCTACAAGCTTTCCGGGGTGCCGACGCTGGCGGTGAATGGCCGCTACCTGACCTCCGCGGCGCAGACAGGCAGTCATGTAAAGGCCCTGGAAGTGGTGGATGCCCTCATCCGCCAGGAAAGCAAGCGCCGCCGCAAATGAACGCGCTTGTCCACCAATAGGGCGTATGCGTTACACTGCGAGTAAATCTCCGGGCTAACCATGGACGCCATTCAAGTTCTCATCATCGATGACCACCCCCTTATCCGGCTGGGGGTCAAGCGCTCCCTGGAGTCGAGCGGCGGCATGCAGGTGGTGGGCGAATGCGCCGATCTGGCGTCCACGCGCAAGTGGCTCGATCTCAACGGCAAGGCGCACGTCGCCATCCTCGACCGCAGCCTGCCCGACGGCGACGGTCTGGAAATCGTCGAGGCCCTCAAGGCGGCCGGAATCAAGGTCATCGTGTTGACGGTGGAGGATGATGACGTCGAGATACGTGCCGCCATCGAGGCCGGTGTCGACGGCTACTTGCTCAAGTCGTCGGATACGGACCAGATCATCCATGCCATCGGTGTCGTGCTCCAGGACGCCGGCGCCTTTCCGCCGCAGGTGCTGAAAAAAATCTACCGCGGCAACCAGAATGACAACCCTATCAGCCGGCTCTCCGCGCGCGAACTGGAGATTGCCGAATATGTGGCCCAGGGCTACAGCAACAAGGTCATCGGGGCCAAGCTCAACCTCTCCGACAATACCGTGCGCAACCATCTGGCCAACATCATGCAGAAACTCGACTTTCACAACCGCGTGCAGGTGGCCACCCTGGTCCTGCAGCACCTGAGGAAGGCCAGGCGGATCTGACTCCCCGCGATCCATGCGCATATTCCTGGCCATTCTGTTTCGTTGCATCCTGGCGCTCGGCCTGGGGTTCACCCCCGTGGCCAACGCCCTGAGCATGGCGGCCCCGGCCACCCACGCGAAGGGCGCTCCCGCCTGCCACGCGCCCTGCCATGACGAGCAGAAGCCAGCCGGCAAGTGCTGTGGCAGCGCAAACCCATGCCACTGCGCCATGGCCACCGCCCTGCCGGCAACGCTTCCTCCCTGCGCCTCCCCCGCCGGGCTGGCGGACCATCCGCAGACCGTCCGCCGCTTTGCCCTGGAACAGCCCATTATTCCTGACACGCCTCCCCCGCGCCTGATTTCCTGATTGCCTTCCGGATCATCCCGGCTGCCCTGCAGCCTTATTGCGTGGAGCGTTGCATGTATCGGTTTTCATTCTGCCGGGGCGTCCTGCCTCGGGTCGCCCTCATTGGGTTCGCCTGCCTGGCCGGCGCCAGCATGGCCAGCCCGCCCGCCCCCCACCTGAGTCTTGAGGAAACGGCCGCCCTGGCCGTGCAGCGCCAGCCCCAGTTGCTGGCCCAGGAGGCGGCGCTGTCGGCGCTCGGCGAAAGCGCACCGGCGGCGGGCGAACTGCCTGACCCCAAGCTGCGCGTGGGCCTGGTCAACCTGCCCCTGGATACGTTCAGCTTCAGCCAGGAGCCCATGACGCAGGCCACCGTCGGCGTCAGCCAGGCCATTCCCGGCGGCAACAAGCGCCGGCTGGCCACGGCCCGGGTGGAACGGGAGGCGGCCCAGGGAAGGCGGGCACTGGCCGCCGCCTCCCGCCGCATCGCCCGGGATGCCCAACTGGCCTGGCTGGATGTGTACCTTCCCAGCATGGCTCAGGAGCTGGTGCGGCAGGTGGAAGGTGAATACCGGCGCCAGGTGGAATGGAGCCAGGTGGCCTACAAGGCCGGCAAGCAAACCCAGGAAGAGACCCTGGCCCTGCGCGGCATGCTGGAAACCACCCGGGACCGGTTGGCGGAATTCCAGCGGCAGCAGGCCAAGGCCCGCGCGGGCCTGGCCCGCTGGCTTGGCCAGGCGGCCGATCGCCCACTGGCTGTCCTGCCCGAGGCCGCACGCCCCGCGCCGTTGCAGGAAATCGTCGCCCAGCTCGACGGGCACCCTGAGCTCGCCAGCCTCAACGAGGCCGTCAGCGTGGCCCAGGCCGAGGCCGACCTGGCGAAGGAGGCCTACAAGCCCGACTGGTCGGTGGACCTGGGCTACGGCCTGAGGGGCGGCGGCCGCCCGGACTTCGTTTCCCTGGTGGTGGGCGTGGACCTGCCCCTCTTCCCGGGCAACCGCCAGGACAAGCGCCTGGCGGCCAGGCTGGCGGGCATCCAGCGGGCGGAACAGCTGCGCGCCGACCGCTACCAGGCCCTCAAGGCCGAACTGGAAGCCGCCTATGCCGACTGGCAGTCGGCCGATGCCCGCGTCATGCATTTCGAGCAGGACATCCTGCCCCTGGCCGGCCGCCGCGTGGAGAGCGCCCTGGCGGCCTACGGCAGCGAGCGGGCCAGTTATGGCCGGGTGCTGGAGGCGCGCCGGGCTGAGACCGAAGCGCGCCTGCAATGGCTTGCGCAGCAGGTGGCCCGGGCCAGGGCCCTGGCGCAGATCCGCTACTTCAGCGCCTCGTGAGGAGACCGTCATGAATTCGAACATCAAACTGCTCGCCGTCCTCATCGCCGGGCTCGCACTGGGGAGCAGCGCCGCCTGGTTTGCCGCCCGCCAGCAGGCGCCCGCCGCCGATGCCGGGAAGATGCCTAAAACCCCCGCCCCGTCCGCAAAACCGGACGGCAAGGTGCTCTACTGGTACGACCCCATGGTGCCGGACCAGCACTTCGACAAACCCGGCAAGTCGCCCTTCATGGACATGGACCTGGTGCCAAAATATGCCGGCGGCGCCACCGAGGGCGGCGTCAGCATCGATCCGCGCGTGGCCCAGAACCTGGGGATACGCACCGCCCCGGCGGAAAAGGGGCGCCTGTGGCGCCGCATCGATACCGTGGGTTACGTGCGCGCCGACGACAACCGCGTGCAGGTGCTCCAGGCCCGTGCCAACGGCTGGATCGAGGCCCTGCGGGTGCGCGCCCTCAACGATCCGGTGAAGCGCGGCGAGCTGATCGCGGAGGTGTACAGCCCGGACCTCTACGTGGCCCAGGAGGAGTTTCTCCTCGCCCTCAAACACCCGGAAGAGGCCGCCTGGATCGACGCCGCCCGCCAAAAAATGGCCTTCCTGGGCCTTTCCCGGAACCAGATCGCCGGTCTGGAGGCGGGTGGCAAGCCCCAGCGCCGGGTAAGCTATTACGCCCCCGCCAGCGGCATCGTCTCGCGCCTCGCGGCGAGCGAGGGCGGCGCGGTGAGCGCCGGCATGCCCATCCTGGAGATCACCGACCTGTCCAGGGTATGGGTCACCGCCGAGCTCATGGAAGACCAGGCGGCCTGGATCACGCCTGGCAAGAGTGTGGAGATCAGCGTCGACAGCCTGCCCGGCGAGACCTTCGCGGGCAAGGTGGATTATCTCTACCCCACGGTCACAGCCAACACCCGCACCCATCCGGTGCGCATCGTCCTGGCCAACCCGGGGCTCAGGCTCAAGCCGGGCATGTTCGCCAAGGTCACCCTTTACGGCGGCAAGGGCGAGGAGGCGGTGCTGGTGCCCAGCGAGGCGGTCATCACCACCGGCAAGCGCAGCATCGTCCTGGTGGCCGAGGGCGACGGCCATTTCACCCCGGTCGCGGTGACGCCCGGCATGGAAAGCGACGGCCGCACCGCCATCCTGAAAGGGCTGAAGGGCGGCGAGCAGGTGGTCACCTCGGGCCAGTTCCTGATCGAGTCCGAGGCCAATCTGAAAGGCGCCCTGGACAAGCTCGGCGCCCCCGGCGAGGCGGCGAAGAAGGTCCATACCGGCACCGGCAGGATCACCAAGGTCGACGCCGCGAGCGGCGAACTGGAGATGCAGCACGAACCCATCCCCAGCCTGGACTGGCCCGGCATGACCATGGAGTTCGAGGTCAAGGACCCGGCCATACTCAAGGGCCTGAAGGTGGGGCAGATGGTGGACTTCGATCTGGTCAAGGAAGACGACGGCTTTCCGGTCGTCGCCATCCGCCCGAAGGGCGCAAAACCCGGCGCGGCCGGCGGCAAGTGAGGCAACGACCATGATCGCCAAGCTCATCCACTGGTCCGTGACCAACCGCCTGCTGGTGGTGCTCGCCACCCTCATCGCCACCGCCTGGGGCGTGGTGTCCGTGCTCAGGACGCCCCTGGATGCCATACCGGACCTGTCCGACGTGCAGGTCATCATCCGCACGCCGTTCCCCGGCCAGGCGCCCCAGGTGGTGGAAGACCAGGTCACCTACCCCCTGGCCACCACCATGCTGGCGGTGCCGGGCGCCAAGGTGGTGCGCGGCTATTCCATGTTCGGCGATTCCTATGTCTACATCCTGTTCGAGGACGGCACCGACCTGTACTGGGCCCGCTCCCGTGTGCTGGAGTATCTCAACACGGCGGCCAGCAAGCTGCCCGCGGCGGCCAAGCCCGCCATCGGCCCGGACGCCACGGGCGTGGGCTGGATCTTCGAATACGCCCTGGTCGACAAGAGCGGCAAGCACGACCTCGCCCAGTTGCGCTCCATCCAGGACTGGTTCCTCAAGTTCGAGTTGCAGGGACTGGCCAACGTGGCCGAGGTGGCCACCATCGGCGGCATGGTCAAGCAGTATCAGGTACTGATCGACCCGGAACGCATGCGCGCCCTCGATCAGCCCTTGTCCCGCATCGTCGCGGCGGTGCGCCGGGCCAACCAGGAGGCGGGCGGCTCGGTGCTGGAAATGGGAGAGGCGGAATACATGGTGCGCGCCAGCGGCTACCTGAAAACCCAGGCGGACTTCGAGCGCATCCCCGTGGGCCTGGGGCCGGCGGGCACCCCCATCCTGCTGCGCGACGTGGCGCGCATCCAGACCGGCCCGCAGATGCGCCGGGGCATCGCCGAGCTGGACGGCCGGGGCGAGGTGGTGGGCGGCGTCATCGTCATGCGCTCCGGCGCCAATGCCCTCGACACCATCTCCGCCGTCAAGGACAAGCTGGCGGAGTTGAAGAAAAGCCTGCCGCCGGGGGTGGAGGTCGTGACCACCTATGACCGCTCCGGCCTGATCAAGCGTTCGGTGGAGACCCTGACCCACAAGCTGGGGGAGGAATTCATCGTCGTCGCCCTGGTATGCGCGGCCTTCCTGTTCCACCTGCGCTCCAGCTTCGTGGCCATCATCTCCCTGCCGCTGGGGGTGCTGGTGGCCTTCATCGTCATGCGCCACCAAGGCATCAACGCCAACATCATGTCCCTGGGCGGCATCGCCATCGCCATCGGCGCCATGGTGGACGCGGCCATCGTCATGATCGAGAACGCCCACAAGCACCTGGAGGCCTGGCGCCACGAACGCCCGGAGCAGCACCCCAACGGCCAGGAATATTTCATGCTGGCCGCCCAGTCCGCCGCCGAGGTGGGGCCAGCCCTGTTCTTCAGCCTGCTGATCATCACCGTCAGCTTCGTGCCGGTGTTCACCCTGGAGGCGCAGGAGGGGCGCCTGTTCGCGCCCCTGGCCTACACCAAGACCTACTCCATGGCCGCCGCCGCCGGCCTGTCGGTGACCCTGATCCCGGTGCTCATGGGCTGGTTCATCCGCGGCAAGGTGCCGCCGGAAAACAAGAACCCCATCAACCGGCTGCTGATCGCCCTGTACCGGCCCCTGATCGGCATCGCCCTGCGCGCGCCCAAAACCAACCTGATGGTGGCGTTGCTGCTGCTTGCGGTCACCTGGTTTCCGCTGGCGCGGGTGGGCGCGGAATTCATCCCGCCGCTGGACGAGGGCGACCTGCTGGCCATGCCCACCACCCTGCCCGGCTTGAGCCCTGCCAAGGCGGCGGAGCTGCTGCAACTCTCCGACCGCATGACCAAGACCGTGCCGGAGGTGAAAAGCGTGTTCGGCAAGATCGGCCGGGCCGACTCGGCCACCGATCCGGCGCCGCTGACCATGGTGGAGACCACCGTCCAGCTCAAGGACCCGTCCGAGTGGCGCCCCGGCATGACCCTGAAGGGCATCATCGCGGAACTGGACCGCAACGTGCAGATTCCCGGCCTCGCCAATCTCTGGGTGCAGCCCATCCGCACCCGCATCGACATGCTGGCCACCGGCATCCGCAGTCCGGTGGGAGTGAAGATCGCCGGACCGGACCTGGGCGTCATCGAACAGGTGGGCACCCAGGTGGAGGCCGCCCTGAAAACGCTGCCCGGCACAGCCAGCGCCTTCGCCGAGCGGGTGGCGGCGGGGCGCTACCTCAACGTCGACATCGACCGCGTCGCCGCCGCCCGCTACGGCCTCAACATCGCCGACATCCAGGAACTCATCAGCATCGCCATCGGCGGCGCCACGGTGGCGGAAACGGTTGAAGGGCTGGAACGCTACCCCATCCAGGTCCGCTTCCCCCGCGAGGATCGCGACAGCATCGAGCGCCTCGGCCGCCTGCCCCTGATCACCGCCCAGGGCGCCAGCGTGCCCCTGTCCGCGGTGGCACGCCTCGGCATCGCCGACGGCCCGCCCATGCTGAAAAGCGAGAACGCCCGCCCCAACGGCTGGATCTACGTGGACATCAAGGGCCAGGACCTGGGCAGCTACGTGAAGGACGCGCAAAAGGCCGTGGCCGAACAGGTGAAACTGCCCCCCGGCTATTCCATCGCCTGGTCTGGCCAGTATGAGTACCTGGAGCGCGCCCAGGCACGGCTGAAGCTGGTGCTGCCCCTCACGCTGGCCATCATCTTCCTGCTGCTGTTCCTCACCTTCCGCAACCTGTGGCAGCCGCTGCTGATCATGGCCTCGCTGCCGTTCGCCCTGATCGGCGGCTACTGGCTGCTATACCTGCTCGGCTACAACATGTCGGTGGCGGTGGCGGTGGGCTTCATCGCCCTGGCCGGGGTGGCGGCGGAGTTCGGCGTGATCATGCTGATCTACCTCGACCAGGCGGTGCAGGCGCGTATCGCCGCAGGCCGCTTCAACACCCGCGCCGACCTGATCGAGGCCATCGTCGAGGGCGCCGTGCTGCGAGTGCGGCCCAAGGCCATGACCGTCGCCGTCATCCTCGCCGGCCTGCTGCCCATCATGATCGGCACCGGCACCGGCAGCGAGGTCATGCGGCGCATCGCCGCGCCCATGGTGGGGGGCATGGTCACCGCCCCCATGCTGTCCATGTTCGTGATTCCGGTGGTGTATCTGCTGTGGCGGGGACGAGCGCTGGCGAAGGCGTGATTGCCGCCTTCGCTTCGTCTATTTGCTGTAATGGGTGTCTTCCAGCAGCGCTTTGTATTGATAGCCGGAGCCCAGATTGACATCGGTCTTGACGGTACCGCTGGCGGTAATGACATCGCCCACTGCCGGGGTTTCCTTGGTCACCGTGACGAGCATGTCGGCAGGCGAGGTGCCCGTGCCGTCGGACAGTGTGACCCAGTTCTTGCCCAATATATTGCGGCTGATCTTCACCACCCTCGCCCGCAGCGTGACCTTCTTGCCGGCCAGTTGCGTCCTCTGGCTGAAAATCTCCTCGATGGTCTTGCCATCCTTGACCCTGGCAATCTCGCCCCGCTGCGGCGGTGGCGCCGCGTCGCCGCCAGAGCGCACGCCCTTGTGCACGGCATCCCTGGGCATGTCCTTGCCGACGACATGGATGCGGGAGACAAAGTGGATCGAGGCAAAGGTCTGGTTCATCGCCTTGCTCTTGAAATCCTTCATGATGTCGCCGCCGATGTATTCGATCTTGTCGCCGACTGCCGTTTCCAGGGGCAGGGCGGCCAGCCATTCCTCCTTGCCCGCCTCCTTGATCTTGAGATAGGTGTAGCCGCCGGCGGTCTTGGCAAAGGTCACGACGCCGGAATGCACCCGCTCCTTTGGCTGTTGTTCCTTGGGGGCGGCGGCATGCCCGGCGGAGGCATGCACCAGGGCCGCCAGAATGGCGGCGCCGATAGTTCTGTAAAAATTCATTGCGGCTCCAATAATCGCTGAAAGTTGAAGAGGTTCTTCGTCGCCATCCGGTTATCCGGTTCCAGGGCCAAGGCCCGCTCCGTCTCCTTGATGGCCAATGCCACCCTCCCGCGTTTGGCAAGTATAACCGCCAAATTGTTCCTCAGGCCGGAGGAATCGCTACCCAGCGCGAGCGCCCTGTTCAGCTCGGCAAACGCCTTTTCGTCGTCGCCGCCATGCAGGTGGAGCGCCCCCAGGTTGGCAAAGGCATCGCCCTGCTGCGGATCGATCGCCACGGCCTGTTCGAAGGACTTGATGGCGCCTTGCAGGT
Organism: Hydrogenophilales bacterium; assembly: GCA_037439465.1. GTDB lineage: Bacteria > Pseudomonadota > Gammaproteobacteria > Burkholderiales > Thiobacillaceae > Parasulfuritortus. Next base: position 15,526 of record JBBIVX010000002.1, read on the forward strand.
CGCCGGTATTCATGCGGACCAGCCCAAGGTAAAAATGGTTGTGATAATCGCCAGGGTCGAGCTCGGCCGCCCGCGCCAGGGCGCCCTTGGCGTTATCGGGGAGGCCACTCTCCGCCAGCGATTTCCCCCAGGCCTGCAACAGCGCCGCCGCCTGGGCCTTGTCGCCGGCACGCACGGCCGGAAACGATTCCGCCGCCTTGCTCGCCAGCAGCGCCCGGACATTATCCTGCAGGGCGGTACTCGAATAGAGCGACCTTGGTGCGCGGTATTCCAGGAGCGGCAGGTTGTCGGTGTTCAATGCGCCGCTGCCGGCAAATCGCCGGATACCGTCATCATCCAGCAGAAAGGCCTTGAACAGCGTCGCCGGGTCTGTGTATCCGATGCGCGCCAGGCTGGCGGCCACCTTGGCGCCCGGCGCCAACAGCGCGTTCAGGGCCGCCGGGTCGAGCCGGATCGGCTCGGTGCTGCCAAGGAAGAACACATCCGGATAGCTGGGATCGGCCCACAGGCTGACATGGGGGAAGACCGACTGGAAGGTGCGCACCACCAGGCGCAAGGTCTCGACATCGACACCGTACAGGTGCATCCATTGCGCCGTGATGCCGCCCGGCTTAAGGCTGTTGCGGGCGTTGACGAAGGCCTCGCGCGTGAACAGCCGGGAGGAGCCCGCCTGCCAGGGGTTGGACGGCTCGGAAATGATGACGTCGTACTTTTTTCTGGCCGCCAGGACGTAGGAGCGGGCGTCATCGACGATGAGTCTGAAGCGGGGGTCGCCGATGATGTGGTAGTTCTCCTCGGCGAAGAAGGCGCTCGCCTCGCGCATGGCCGGCTCGATCTCGACGCAGTCGATGCGCTCCGCGTCATGCCGGCCCACAGCGCCGGCGGTGATGCCGCTGGCGTAGCCGATGACCAGCACATCCCTGGCCTCGGGCTTGACCAGCAGGGGCAGGTGGCCAAGCAACACCTGGGTGTTCATGTCGCGGTAATTGCCGGCATCGGTCTTGCCTTCGGCCACCAGGCGGACGTGCCGCCCCTCCCGGATCACCGACACCGTGGCCATCGGCCCTTCGCGGTAATAGAGCTGCTCCATCCTGGCCAGGCGTTGCTCGATGGGAAACTTCTGGTACTGGACGGCGTAGGCATAGGGGCCGCTGGTCATCTTCAGCCTGTCCCAGGGCGGCTGCCACACCAGGGCCAGCAACAGGATGAAGAAGGCCGTCAGGAGCGGCGTCGCCAGGCTCATTGCGGACCGCGTTTGCGCCAGGACGAACAGCGCCAGCACGAGGCCGCTGAGCAGATTGATGTAGATGGTCAATATCAGAGTGTGTTGTATCCCCAACTGCGGCAGCAGCACAAAACCGGCCAGGAAGGCGCCGAGAATGGCGCCGACGGTATTGCCGGCATAGAGCAGGCCTATCCTCTGGCCGCTGCTGCCCAGGCCCTCGACCACCATGGCGCTGGCCACAGGGAAGGAGGCGCCCATGAACAGGGTGGCCGGCGCCATGACCAGGAAGCAAAGCAGGAAATTGGCGAGCAGGAACAGGCCGTAATGCTCGCCGACCGCGCCGAACAGGGCGACGAAGGCATCCGGCAGGTGGCCGAACAGGGACGCCGTGCCCAGGGCCAGCACCCCGATGAGGGCCTGCGCCAGGGCCAGCAGGCCCAGGCCGGGTTTCCGGCTGGCCGCGTACCGGCCGATCAGCGCGCTGCCCAGGGCGATGCCGATGAGAAAGGTGGCGAGCATGATGGTGAAGGCATAGGTGGACGAGCCGATCACCAGAGTCAGCACCCGGGTCCAGACGACCTCGTAGATCAGGGCGGCCATCCCCGAGAAGAACAGGACGACGACGGCAAACATGGCCTGGATGGACCAGCCCTGCTTGATCGGCGCGTCCGGCGGCGGGTCCGACGCCGCCACGGCGGTTGCCGCGCCGGGCAGAAGCGGCTGCCGCCGTGTCGCCATGAATATCCCGATATTGATGAATCCGCTGGCAATCAACAGCGCCTTGATGCCCATCAGTTGCAGCAAGAACATGCCCGCCGCAATGGCGCCGATCACCGCGCCGAGGGTGTTGACAAAATAGAGCAGCGAAATCGGGCGCGTGGTATCCGCCCCGCTTCCACTCAGGAATACCTTGGACAGCACCGGCAAGGTGCCGCCCATCAGGATGGTGGGGGGCAACAGCAGCAGACAGGACAGCACAAACCGGAGCAGGGCCGCCGCCCAGAAACCCGGTTCCGCCTGGCCATGGATAAAGACGAACAACTGCTCGATGGCGGCAAAGGTCAGCGGCGTCGCCATGGCCAGGAGGCCGATGACCAGTTCGAGCCGGCCGTAGAAACGCACCGGCGCGGCTGTCAGGTCCGCCTTCTTGCCCAACAGGGCGGAACCGATGGCCAGGCCGCCCATGAATACCGCCAGCACCGTACTCACCGCCAGGGTGGTGGAACCGAAGAACAGGGTCAGCAGCCGCGTCCACACCACCTGATAGACGAGCGCGGTCGCCCCCGACAACAGGAACAGAAACTGGAGTTTTCGCTGCAGGGTGAGCGCTGTTTTCATCGTTACCAGGCAGGCGGGGTTGTCATCGGGCACGCAGGGCCTTCGCAGCATACACGAGTTACGACCCGCGACGGGCGTGGCGTGGTTCAGCCGTTTTCGTCGCCAGGCAGGCGGTCCACGGCGGACAGTGTGCCGCCATGATGCCCCTTGAACATCGGCAGGAAGCGATCGGGGTCGTCGGGCGGATTGACCGTATAGCGTTCGATGACGGTCTCGCTCACCGCCATGCCGCCGGCATAATTGCGCACCCGGTGAGGCATGGGCACCCCCGCGACCTGCCGGTAGTCGGAGAAGCTCGCCGCCAAGTCGGTAGCGGCGCCGCCAAAGGTGATGTGACCACTTACTCGGACGATGTAATGGCTGGCGGCGTCGACGTTGACCCGCATGGCCGGGCCCTCCGTGTCCGTGACCTCCAGCACCTCGGTCTCGACGCCATCGACCGCCTCCCTGCCGGCATGGCGCAAGGTGTAAGCGCCTTTGAGCAAGCCGTAGGGCAGGTCGAGCTGTTTGTACTGGTAGATCACGGCCTGCGCCGGCGGACCGGAAACGGCCTTCAAACCACTGCCGGCGCCGCTGCGCCAGACCTCGTCGCCGTTCAGGATGCGCAGCTCGGCGCCGCGCTGATAGGCGGTTTCCACCCGTAACAGCCGTGGCCGCTTGAACCAGCGCTTGTACGTGCCGCGGTCGTCGCGCACCAAGGCCTTGATCTCGCCCTCGGCATTGACGGCGGTGATGCCCTCGAGCGCCGCCGCGCCGCCGTAGGCCCGGACGATCTTTCCGGCCAGTGCGGATGCGGCCGCGTCCTGCTCCAGCGCCGCTGCCGGAAAACTCGGCAGCAAGGCCGCACAGAAAGTCAGCCGCGTCAGGTTCATTAAAAAAGACATGAATCGCCTCTCGTTCGGGTTGGGAAAGCTCGGGTCAATAAACGCTCTTGAGCGGGGCGTTGACGGGATCGTGGGTGGCGCCGTGGCAGTTGAGGTAGCACTGGCCGCCTGTGGCCGTCTTTTCGAAGCGCAACTGGCCGAGGCTGTCGGGCAGCACGATATTGAGATCGAAGTTGATGAGGGCGGTGTTGTTGACGGCATTGCCCTGGGTGTTGCTGACGCCATGGGCGTCGTGGCAGGCGGAGCAGGGGGCCTGGTAGGTCACGATATGGGAAGCGTGCGCCTTGAAACTCTGGTTGGCGAGCAGGCTGGCCCGGCTGTGACAGGTGTAGCAAAGCTCATAGGTCAACGGGCTTTCCATGGTGTTGTCGGCGGTGGTGTAATTCTTCGCCAGCAGATAGGGGTAGGTGGAGCCATGCGGCCCTTTCGGCCCGCTGGCGTTGTCGTTGTTGTGGCAGTCGGTGCAGGCGAGGCGGCTCAAGGTGGTATAGGGCGACAGCAGGCTGGGCACGTTGGGGTTGACTCCAATGCCCGCCACCGGGTGGAAGGAGGGGTTGCCGGGGTCGAATTCCAGACGGGTGTTCAACTGGGGGAGCTGCCGGTTGATCGTCAGACTGCTGCTGACGTTGTTGTCGCCATGGCATTTGTAGCAGATTTCCTGCTGGTTCTGGGCATACTTGACAGCCAGGCCGCTGCTGTCGATGCCGGAGACGCCGGTGATCGCGCCGGAGACCAGGGGCGCGCCCGGTGACGGCGTCGGGTTCGACTGATGCGCATTGTGGCAATCGGCGCATTCCACGTGTTTGGGCACGCCGCCCAGGACAAAGTTTTCCGCCGCGTCGTGCTGGCCCATGTAGTTCTGCACGAAATGGCCATAAGGCTTGGTCAGCTCGGCACCGATATTCTGCGTGGCCACGTTGCCGGTATGGCAGACGAGACAGTTGTCCTCGTCGAGGGCGTAGTTCATCAGCCGCTGATGACCGCCGGCGGAGTGCGAGACGTGGCAATTGCCGCAGCCATTCTCCGCCACCGTCGTATAGGCCGAATTGGGCCAGGGGTTGGCGCCGGCGCTGTTCCATGTCTTGTTCGAGGTGGAATGCGAGGTCAGCGGCCAGCCATCCGGGTTATGGCAGGTGGTGCACAGGTTGGAATATTGATTGGGCATCACCAGGAACTTGCCGTTGCTGTTGTCGTGCGAGTCATGGCAGGCGGTGCACTGCATTTCCCTGTTCTGATCCAGCCGTATCTGCGGCGGCAGGGACAGGGGGTCGCGCAGTTGGGGGTTGCTGCTGGCCAGGGCGCTGTCATAGACCAGCGAGACCGGATGGTCGTCGGACAGGTCGGTGCCCACATTGGCCCGTCCCGCCGGCATGAAGCGGACGCCGCCGGCGAAGGGGATCTCGGCCGGACGGGTCAGCAGGGCGCCGAGGGCGACAGTGCCGTCGTGGCAGCTCAGGCAAAGTTTGGAGGCCCCGGTCGGCTGCCCCACGGAGGCGTGCAGGGTGGTGCTCTGGTAGGGCGTGTAGCTTATCGTGGTGTCGCTCTTGTTCCACAGATAGGGGATGTCGCGCCGGGTGTTGTGCGGGGCATGGCAGAAGAGGCAGACCTCCTCCTCGGTGGTCGATTTCACCGGGCCGGGCCCCGAGATGGAGAGATTGTGCTTGGTATCCAGGATGCTGCCGGAGGACACCGGGCCGGGGGATAGCAGGCCGCCCAAGGCCAGGGAAGCCAGGCCGATCTTGACGAATCTGGGGATCATGGCAGTTCACCCTCCTTCAGATACTGAAATATCTGGACCCGCTTGTTGTAGGAGTCCGAGACATAAATTCGATTCTGCCGGTCGATGAAGATGCCGGAAGGCAGCCAGAACTCGCCCAATTCCTGTCCCGGCTTGCCGAAGGCCATCAACAGTCGGCCCTCGCGGTCGAACACCTGCACATTGTCGAACAGGGCGTCGACCACGTAGATATTGCCATCGCCGTCCACGGCCACGCCCTTCGGCCGCGAAAAGTAGCCGGGTCCGTCGCCGGCCGCGCCGAGGCGGCGGATGAATTTTCCCTCCGGCGAGAGCACCTGCACCCGGAAGTTGAGCGCGTCGGTGACGAAGATCGTGCCATCCGCCGCCACCGCGATATGGGTGGGGGAGTGAAACTGGTTGGTTTCGCTTCCTTCCAGGCCTATCACCCCCTTCAGGCGGAGGTCGGCCAGGGCATAGCGCTGGATGCCGGAATGGAGGGTGTCCACCACCAAAAGCTCATCGGTGGCCGTGTTGACGGCGATGCCGGTCGGCCGCCCCAGGCCGCCGTGCTTGATCTCGCCCAGCGGTTTATCCTCACCCTTGGCGAAGATCTTGACCACCGCCTGCGCCGAATCGGTGACGTAGACGCGGCCGCGCTGGTCGTCGATGGCGATGCCTATGGGCGACACCAGACCATCGCCCTTTGCCGGCAGCAGGCTGTAGTTTCCGCCGCGGCGATCGTAGACATGGATCTTCTTCTGGGTGTTGTCCACCACGTACAGACGGCCTTCCGCATCCACGGCCAGGCCATGCGGATTGACCAGGGGTGTCGCCGGCTTGCCGGTCAGGTAATTGACGAAGCGTTTGAAGACGCCATCGCTGATGCCGAGGTCCTCGGGCCGCGACAGGGCGTTCACGAAGCTGATGCGGGGGATCTCCGGCGGCGCCGGCCAGAGGATGACCGGCGTGGGTTGGCTCGCGGGCGCCGTCATGCCGGCGCAGCCGGCGAGCGCGACGGCCAGGCCCACGGCCAGGCAGACGGCCAGACCCCGTGTGCGTGTGCGTTCAGGCTTCATCGTTTCCTCGCTGGCAAGAAAGTCGCCTCGGCATCAAAACAGGTCGCGCCGCAGCACCGCGTACAGGCTGTGCCGTTCGCGGCTCTGGCCGCTCAGCAAATCGTCCTGCAACAGGTAGCGGTAGGTGGCCTCTGCCCGCCAGATGCCATAGCTCCATTCCCAGATGGCGGCCGCGCCTTTGTCCTGGGTGCGTAACGTGGTGCCGTCGCTGACATTGTACAGGCCTTCGAAACGCACCTTGCTGGTGCCCGAGATCAGGCGCTGCACGTCGGCCCTGAAGCCATGGAAGCGCTCCTGGGCATTGCTCTCCTTCAGTGTGGTGCGGCCGACATAGGCCGACAGCCCGAGCGAAGTCAGGTATGACGGATTGAAGCGCAGGCCCTCATCGAGCTGCCAGCGCTTCACGGACGTCCCCGAGTTGCGGTCGGAATCCTCATATTGGAAACGGGTGGTGCTCCAGCGCCAGGTCAGGTCCGAATCCACCGTCTGGGTGGTGTCCTCGTTCAGCACGTCGGGGCGGACGCCGGCGAGAAAGTCCTGCTGGCTGTGAGTGTAACGGTAGTTGATGCGCCAGGCCGACCACAGGAAGAAGCCAAGGCCGTAGCTCTGGGCATGAACGGCGTCGTCATAGGGCGGATTGCTCTGGTAGGTGTAGCTCACCCGCACGCTCTGGCCCTCGGCGATGGCGCCGAAAGTGGTGCGGCGCAGCCGCACCGAGGCGCCGATGACCTCGATGGTGTAATCGAAGTCGCGCAGAAAAGGGGTGCCGTCGGCGGCGCTCACCGCGATGCTCGCCAGGTCCACATTGCGGTTGCCGAGCAAGGTCACGTCGCCGGTGCTGAGTGCGTGGGTTTCGCCCACGATGGGCACGACCGCGCCGCCGGTGGCGCGCTGGGTGACGCGGTAATCCTGTCCCAGGCTGGCGAAGATCATGCCGCCCGGTATGCGCCGCTGGTAGTTGAAATTGACGTTGCCGCCGTAGCTGCCGCTGCCCTGCGAGCCGTGACTGACAGTTACGCCGACCGCACTGGTCAGGTTTTCATACAGGGAATGCGACAGGCCGGCGCTGGCGGAAGTCTGGCTCAGGCGCTGGCCCTGGTTGCTGTCCTGGCTGTAATTCAAGGAATAATTGCTGCTGAGGCGCTTGCTGTGCCGCCAAGACAGGGCTTCGCTCAAGTTCAGGCCGGAGGTGGTGGCGAGGCCGTTGTCCGTCCAGCGGTAGGACAGGTTGGAACTCAAGGTCCTGCGGCCTTTGGGGAGGAGGCTGTAGGTGTTCTGCAGGTTGCCGGTCAGCGTCTCGGCGTGGCTGGCGGCGTTCAGCGTGCTCCGATCGAAGTTGGTATAGGCGGCATTGAGGGTGGTGAGACTGTTGGGGCGTTGATCGCGCGAATCGAAGCGGACATCGTCGCGCGATTCCTGCGCCACGTAGAAGCCCGATTGCGTCGTGTCGGCATGGCTGTAGGACAAGGTCGAGGGCAAGAGCTTGTATTTCAGCCACAGGGTGGCGCCATAGGTGTCGCTCTCGCTCTCCGACCAGGTGGCGAGGCTGCCGGTCAGCGACGACTGCTGCCTTTTCGCGAACACCTTGAAGGTATAGGGTTTGTAGGGCAGCAGGTTGAGATCGAAGCCGTAGCCCAGGAAAAAGGCGTTGCTGCTGTTTTCCCTCCCGCCTTCCGGGGTATCCTGGGTTTGTTGCCACTCCGGCAGGAGTTCAAGGGTGTAGGTCGCCATGGCCGGGTGGTAGAGCCAGCCCGCCGTCTTGAGGTCGAACTTTTCGCTGAGCACATTGGAGGTCTCGCTGGAGCTGAGGAAAGGCCCGGTGCGCGCCTCCGACTCATAGCGATAGGAAAACTCGGCGGCGAGCTGCGGCCTCTGGATCGACCATTGCCGGCCACGGTAGGCGGCCGCGGCCTCGCCGCCGGGCCACAGCAGGCAAAGCTGGGCGAGCCCGGCAAGCAGCCACAGCGCGGGCCGCGCACGGTCAGGGTGGCGGGCGCCGTCGTGCATCACCATAACTCCTGGAAGTCCGCCTTGAGCAGACGGCTGTCCTTGCCCAGGTGGGCGTTGTGGCAGGACAGACAGTCCGCCTTGTCCTTATGCGCGGCCTGGTTGAATATCCGCCCGTCGTCATGGCAGCCGAGGCAGACCTCGGTCGACTTCTTCTCCAAAAGGTAGCGCTCGGCGCCGGCATGGGGGCCGTGGCACAGGGTGCAGATTCCCGTGCTCACCGGCCCGTGCAGCCAGAGACCATCCGCCTTGGCCCGCGCCGGCGACTTGTCGATGTGACAGCCGACGCACAACTCGGGCAGGGGCACCACCAGCTTGCCGGAAACCCCCGTGGTCACGGTGACATCGGCCTTGACCTCTTGCTTCTTGCCAAAGCCGCGGTAACCGCCGCTGCCCGATGTCTGGTGGCAGAGATAGCACTGATTGGCGGCATAAGGGCCGTGTGAAAAACGGGTCGCCTTGACGACGACGCTCGGCCCCCGGCGCACCCTCTTGACTTCGGCAGGTTTGACCTCTTCTTCTTCCGGTTTTTCCTCCTCGCCGAAGGGCGGCACGCCGGTGAAGAAAAAGGTCAGCACCTGATAGCGGGCGAGCGGCGTACAGGCTGTCGCCAGGGCCACGGCCAGGCCCGCCGCCGCCACCAGGGCGAGCCTGCGCCAAACCGCCCGGCCGGGGCGGCGAGGCCCCGGCCGGGCGGGGGCGCCGGTCGGTGATGACATGCTGAGGCGGCCTTATTTGATGTTCGACTCCTCCAGTTTTTTCTCTTCTTCCCCCTGACCGCGCGGCTCCGCCGCCAGGGGCTTGATCTCGACCGCGGGCAGCGGCTTGCCGATCCAGTCGCCGAAGCCATAGACGTTGACCTTGTGGTCGCCCAGCAGGTTGCCGACATAAACCAGATAATTGACCTTGAAGTCAGGGTCGACGTACTGCTTGAAATAGTCCACGTTGTCGTAATCGAGGTGCATCCCGGCGGGCAGGTACATGCTGCCGGTATGCGGGCCGTAGCCGCCGAAGAACAGGACCAGATCGGTGGATTTCTGATCGAATATCTGGGCATTCTCGAAGGCCGCGTCCACGGCATAGACAAAGCCGTCGCGATCGACGTCTATGCCCTTGGGCCGGGCGAAGCCGCCCAGGGTGTCGCCCTGATAGCCGTACTGCTTGAGATATTTGCCGGAAGGATCGAACTTCTGGATGCGGAAATTGAAGGAGTCGTTGACGTAGATGTTGCCCTCTTGGTCGACGACCACATTGGTCGGGCGATTCAATTCGCCATCCCCGCCGCCGGGCTTGCCTATGGTCTGCACGGTCTTGCCGCTGTCCTTGTCCACCACCTGCACCACCGATTTCTTGAACTCGACCACATAGAGCCTGTCCTTGTAGACCGCCACGTCGGCCGGCCGGTCGAACTGGTCGGGCTCGCCATAGGCGCGCACGAACTGGTTATCCTTGTCGAACACCAATATCTGTTTGCGGCCGGTGTCCGCCACATATTTGACGTCGTCCTCGCTCACCCACAGGCCCATGGGGTCGCCGATGGCGCCCTCCTTGACATCCTCGATCTGGTTCAGGGTCTTCTTGGCCAGGTCGATGAACAGTATCTTGCGGAAGGTGCGGTCGAGAATATAGAGGCGTCCCCTGGACGAGCCGAAATCCTGCGGCCGGGCGATCATCTTCTTCGCCTGGCGGCCGCCGACCAGCCATTCCTTCAGGCCGCCGGACGAGGCGGCGCCGCCGATATCCTCCTCGGTGGTGATCGACATCAGGAACTGCAGCTTGGGCGACTGCGGCAGGGCTGGCCAGTACGCCGTCTCCGCCGGCTTCTCCGCCACTTCGGCACACCCCGCCAGCACGGCGGTGGCGCATAAGGTCAATACCAACTTTTTCATTGTCGCATTCCTCGCATTAAAAAAAGATGTACAGGGTTCCGAGCCTAACGAGGCCGGCCGTCAAATGGGGCGGGCCAGACCCGCCGAGCCGCTGTGGCGGCGGCGCGCCGTCTCATTTCTTTTCCTTGTCGCAGGCGGCCTGCAATTCCTCGTCGCTGGCGTCCTGGCCCTTTCTGGGCGAAGTCTTCAAGGTGTACGCCGTATTCTGGCAGCGATCATACTTGACCGTCTCATGGCAGGCTGGCGTGCAGGTGCCGCCGGTCTCGGTCTTTTCGTATTTGAGCGCCAAGCTGCGGCTGCCGAAACGCATGGAGGTGTTGATGAGTTTGGGCTGGATCGAGCCGTGCGGGTTGTGGCAGGCGGTGCAGGCGCGGCCCTTGTCGCGGTTGACGTGGCGGTTGTGCAGGTTGAGGTTGCCGCTGCGAAAGCCGGTATCGGTGAGGGTGCGCGGCTCCTTGAAGGTATCGCTGGCATGGCAGCCGAAGCATAGGCCGTAGGTCGTCTCGCTATAGGTGGCGTAGAAGTCGAGGGGGAATTCGCCCGCCAGCAGCCGGCGGCTGTCGGAGGCATGCGGCTTGTGGCAGGTGGTGCATAGCCCTGCCTCGAAGGGCGGGTGCAGGGTCGGGACCGGCGCCTTTTCCTTCGTCTTGTCGCCGGCAGCCGTGTCCTTGGCGGGCTCCTTGGCGCTGGCCGGGGCGGCCTTGGCTTCGGCGGCAGCCTTGGCTTCGGCGGCAGCCTTGGCCTCGAACAACGCCTTGGTGGCGGGCAGTATGTTGCCCTTGGCGTCCTTCTGCGGCTTGTCGTGACAACCGAAGCATTGTTCAGGCGGCTCCTTGGCCAACATGCGCGGGTTGTCGCCCTCATGCGGATGGTGGCAGCCCAGGCAGGCGCCCGCCGCCACCGGGCCATGCACCACCTTGCCCTTGAACATGTCCTCGCCATGGCAGGTCTGGCAGAGCTGCGGCACCGGGTCATTGAGCAACCTGGCCTGGTCCGACTGGTGCGGGTTGTGGCAACTCGTGCACATGCCCGTCTCGAAGGGGGGGTGGCGCACCTTCTTGCTCGGCTTCTGCGCCTCGTGACACTCATGGCAAAGTTCGGAAATGGCGTCCGGCTGGGGCTTGAAGGCGTGCTGGCCGGGCGCCGCCGGCTGATGGCAGAAGCGGCAGGCGTGGCCGGTGGAGGCGGCCGGATGCACGTGTTTCTTTTTACCCTGGTCCTGGTGGCAGGAGGCGGTGCAGGAGGCCTCGGTGTCGATATGCGTGGGCTTGGCCGGCGCGGGGGCCGCCTGGGTCAGCGCGGAAAGCAGAAAAGCCAGGCCTGTGCACGCCATCGCCCCGACAGCGAGACGCGGCACAATATTTTTCAACGCATCGTTCTTCGTGTTCATCTCTAGAGCCTGTCCGGGCACGAGGTTGGCAAGCGTAACACAGGCGCCATCCGCGCGGTGCTGCCGAGCAGCCTGACGGCTGGGCTTGGCGGTTTTATCGGACTTGCGCGTCCACATAAAGTTCCGGGGCCGCGCTGATCTGCTTCCGGCCGTGCTTCCGGCTCGGCGCAGCAGGGCGGGCCGCGGCCATCGCCGGCATGGCTCTTCAGTCCGGCGCCGGGCAAAAAAAAGCAAAAAAATAGAGTGTAGGCGGAAGCTAAATCCGACGTACACCCCAAGACGGCATCAACCAAACGGGCGCTAAGGCTTGCCCGACTATAGGCCGGCTGTCAGCGGCCCTTGGCTTACTTCACATGACAGGTCAAACACAGGCCCGAGGGCACGCCGCCTTCGGCCGGACTGTTCGCCGCGCGCAGCAGATGGGTGCCGGCCACCGACTCCTGGTCATGCACGTCGTGGCAGGTGGAGCACTGCACCTTGCCGTTGTCCAGTGTCGCGGCGATGGCCTCGCCATGCGCCCAGGTGGCCGTCGCCGGGTTGTTGAAGTTCTTGCCGTCGCCGGTCTCGCCCGCCGGGAAGGCGATGGAGATCGGGTGGGTGCCGCGCAGGTCGAGGTTGGAACCGTCCGAGAACCAGGGGATGACCGTCAGTCCGTGCAGGTTGCGCATGGTGTTCAAGGAATCGCCGGCATACTTGTCGAAGACGTCCATCGCCACCGTGCCGTCATGGCAGCCCAGGCAGAGCTTGGCGGTGCCGTCCGGCTGCGCCGACTGCGTGCCCGTCAGGGAATGGCTCCAGGCGTTGTTGTACATGGTGTAGCTGGCGGAGCTGACCTCGTGGTTCCATAACAGCCCGTTCAGATAACGCCGGCTGGCGCGGGCGTGGTCGTGCGGCACGTGGCAGACGCGGCAAATCTCGCCGCTATCGTTGATCACCGCTGCAATGTCACCGACAACGAAGTTGTGCGGGCTGCCGGGCTGGGTGATGCCCAGGCCCAGCCCCGCCCCCGTTTCCGCCCACAGTGGCGTGGACGCGGCGCACAGCAAGGCCAGCGTGGCGAGAGATAAGCCATTTCCTTTGCGGTCGTTATTCACTTTCTACGCTCCTGTTATCGTTGTAAAACCGATCCGGCCAACACAAAGAGGGGCCCGCTACTCTGGGCCCCTCCTCTGCTTCTTCCCCGAAAGAACCTGGGAAGGGCGCTACCTCCGCATTACTTGATGTGGCAGGTCAGGCACAGGCCAGAGGCCGAGCCGGTTGTGGCTGTCTGCCCGGCGCGCAGCAGGTGGGTGCCGGCTATCGATTCCTGATTATGCACGTCGTGGCAGGTCGAGCACTGTACCTTGCCATTGTCCAGGGTGGAGGCCACCGAGCCGCCGCCTTGCCAAGTCGTCGTGTTGGGGTCGGTGAACTGCGTGTCGCCAGCCGGGAACGCGATCGACAGCGGGTGGGTGCCGCGCAAGTCGATGTTGGTGCCGTCCGTGAAGTTGGTGACCTTGGCGTCAACGCTGTAGGCGTTGGCGAAGACGTTGCCGCCGGCATACTTGTCGAAGGTGTCGACACCGACCGAACCGTCGTGGCAGCCGAGGCAGAGCTTGGCGGTGCCGTCCGGCTGGGCGGACTGCGTGCCATTGATCGTGTTGCTCCAGGTGTGGTTGTACATGGTGTAGGTGGCGGCGCTGACGCCGTGGTTCCACAACAGGCCGTTCAGGTAACGCTGGCTGGCGCGGGCGTGATCGTGGGGCACGTGGCAGACACGGCAGATTTCCTTGCGGCCGTTCCAGCCGGTGGCCGAAACTTCATCCATTGCCCCGCCGCCAAGGACGTTGACGTTGTCGGAGAAGTCGTGCACGCTGCCGACGATGCCGGCGTTGGCGATACCGAAGGAACCTGCACCCAGTGCCAAGGTCATCATTACAACTAGCTTTTTCATTTCATCTCTCCTGCAAAGTTCGGAAAAAAACCCAGTAAGACAAGCGATCATGGAACTTTGGATTGGCTTATCCGGTTACCACAGATGCGCTGGCCTGAACTATGCAAGGCCCGTGCCAGGCGTATAAATGTCGTAATATCAATGAGTTAATGTTTTTAGCCGGGGGGGCGACCGTGCCATAATGACCATGTCATTGTCAAAATGACATGGTTTGGAGGCGGCCGCGGCGACCAGGACGCCTCAATCCGTGCCTCCATAGAATGCCACGCGCAGACCGCCGCTGCGCGCCGAGGCCAGCTCGACCTGGCATTGGGCCTGCGGCTGGCACAACAAGCGCTGCGCCAGGTCGATGGCGCCGGCGTCGCTCTTGGGGCGGCTCCATACCGGGAAGTACATGGCGCTGCCGGCCTTGGCTTGGTCATCCAGTTCATCGTCATTCATCAGGCTGACCACGTCGCTGCAGTACATGTAGAGCACGCCGTCGGGGGCGTCCAGGTATTCGCACAGCCAGCGCTTGGGCAGGCTGGCGCGGCGGCTCATGGAGTAGGCCGCGGGCAGGGCCGCGGGGCCGTGGCGCGCGGCGGCCGGCAGTGCCTGGTCGGGGTCGTCCAGCGGCCGTGGGCTGTTCTCCCAGGCCAGCGCCTGGCCAGCCAGGACAGGGATCGATACGAACAACAGTGCTTGCAGAATTTGTCGGGCGAATGGGGTGACGCGCATTTCTGTTCTCCCTGTGAGTCACGGGAGTTCGAAACGGTGCGACACAAGTCATCAGGCTGGTGCGGCGCGTCCGGCTCGGGATGTGTGGCGGGTGGGTCTTTGCCCGCCCTCCGCGCTTACCTGGCCGAACCTTCTGGCGGCGGCGCTTTGCCGCCAGCGAAACAACGGGCGCGATGGATGGGCCCACGGTTTCGGCAATCCCTCGGTCATAGGCGATGGTGCTTGCCCTTAGACGGTGACTTTGCGTCCCTGCCTTTCGACAGGTTTGCCTTTTCGAACACGTTTGGAAGCGCCATTTTCCTGCTTCCAGTGCCATTGACGGCCGGCGGCGGAAAAACTTTAGGGGCCTGGAAAAAAAATTTTCCGGCGGCGGCGGGCGCCGCGCCCGCCGCCCAGGCGCCGGCGTCCGCCCCCGCCTGCAGGGGGCCGCGGGCGGCCCCGCCAGAGATCGCAAACACGGGCGCTGGCGTCCGTTACGGCGCGCTGGTTAAAATGGCGGGGGCTGATAATCCGGCCCGGCCCGGAGCCCTCGTCCATGAATAAAACCACGGCGCAACCGCAGCAAGATACACCAGTGGAAGCCTCACTCATGCCCTGGCCTCCCGGCCGTTATCTTGCGTGGTTGTTCTGGTGTGTACTGGCCGTCTTTCTTTGCGCCTACGCCGCGCAACCGATCAGCGACCCTGATTTCTGGTGGCATCTCATCAGCGGCGAGGTCATGCTCGATCAGGGAGGCCTGCTGCAGAACGATCCTTTCAACCACAGCGGCGATGCCGTCATTTCCCAGCGGGAATCGGTCATTCTGAAGGGGTATTGGCTTTGGCAGGGGATGGCCGCCCTTTTTTATCGCCTCGGCGGGCTCTACGGAATTTTTGCCGTGAAGATGTTGACCTTGTCGCTGCTGATCGGCCTGGTCCTATGGGAAATGCGGCGCCAGGAAGTGAAGCCGTTTACCGGCAGGGTCCTCATTGGCCTGGGTTTCCTGATAGTAATAAGCGGCTATCACGGGTTTTTGCTCGAGCGTCCGCAAATGTTCTCATTCGTCTTCATGACGCTCTTGCTTGGGCTTCTCGCCAATATTCGTCTGGGACGGCCCCCCAGCTGGTTACTCCTGCCGCTTATGACCCTGTGGTCGAATATCCATGGCGGCTTTGTCGTGGGCGATATTGCGCTTGCGCTGTTCGCGGCCGGCGTGGTCATGCAGTATCGCCGCGATGCCAGGCGCGCCACTGCTCTGCTGGGCTGGGTAGTTGCCGGCATCATCGCCTCGCTGGTCAATCCGAACGGGTGGAATGCCATCTTCTCGGCATTCAATTTTGTCGGGCAGGATATGAGCGGCAAAATCGACGAATACAAAAGTAGCTGGGCACAGTTTCATGAGGTGAAGCTGATAGGTTTGCTTTGGCTGGTCGCCGGCTTGCATTGTTTCGGGCTCGTGTTTTCGCGCAAGGTATTTTGGCCGGAGGTATTCGTTTCGCTCTTCCTGATCGCCTTTGGAGTGGCCTATTTGCGTAACGCCCCCTTTGTGGCGCTGTCCATGAGCCCTATGACGGGATGGTATCTGGATCGTTGCGGCGAGAGATTCCGTTTCGCCCAAATGCGCACGTTGCAGTCGGGCCTGCTTGTTTCCTTGCTGGCGCTCATGGCCTGGCAGGCAGCCAGGGAATGGGATATTAAAAAAAACGGCTGGCCGATTCGTAATATCGTTCCGGTACAGATGGCCGAATTCCTCAAGAAATCTGGAATCTCCGGGCGCTTGCTCAATGATTATGCCGCCGGCGGTTATCTCGATTGGGCGTTGTATCCGGCAGTGAAAACATTCATTGACGGCAGAGGGCTGGACTACCGTTTATTCGACGAGTATTCCAGGTTGATCGAGGGCGCGGATAACGACTCGATGCGGCTGCACAAGTATAAAATCGATGCCATTGCGCTCAATATCATGTTGCCGAGTGGCAGAGTCACGCCGCTGCTCGAGTTATACAAGCAGCCTGATTGGTATCCGGTTTATCTGGATAGCAATTATTTCGTCCTCGCCAGGAACACTGAAAAAAACAGTGCGGCGATTAGCGGCGCCAGGGTCAATAAACAAAATTTCATGAATTCTCTATTGAACCTGTTCGCCAGACGGATGCGTAATTTTCCTGGCGATATTGAGGTGGCCGCCGGCTACGCAAGTCTGCTCATTTATGCGGAAAGGTTCGCCGAGGCCGAGTTCGTGCTGAATAAGATCGCGCAGGCACGGCCGGACGCCAATGTGATTGAATTCCTCAGGAATGAATTGATTCAGCGCCGCATGAATTATTACAAGGCGCTCGGCGGCTGACGCCGGTTCCGGCGGCCAGATCGAGCCTGCTGCCGGGAATGCCTGTCAGCCGCGTCCCCGCCAGGGGGCGATCGCCGGCCGGGTCTCTGCGCTTTCGTCGCGGCCGGAATGTGCGCGCCGGAACCATTTCGCTCCTTGTCGGCCTGAGTCTGCTGGACAGACAGCGGGTTTCGGGCGGCGCCGCGGCGATTGTGTTTTGTCGGCGGGCCTTGTCTGGTAGGATGCCGGCCTGATTCGGCCCGTCTCCGGGCAGGCATCGCCCGCTGTCGCCGCTCAACGTTTTGGATGAAACCGATGAATTCCTTTACCCCTGTCTGGCTGTTCTGGGTCGTGGCGGCGCTGCTCGCTTTGGCCGCCCTGATCTTTGTCCTCCCGCCGCTGTTGCGGCGCAAGACCAAGGCGGCCGGGACCGACCGCCGCGCCGTCAATATCGCCGTGTACCGCGACCAGATGCGGGAGATGGAGGTGGACCGGACCAACGGCCTGCTTTCGGACGCGCAGTTCGAGACCGCCAAGCTGGAGCTGGAGGCGCGCCTGGCCGACGACGCCTTGGCGCAGGAGGCAGCGACGGCGGTCGTCCATGCCGGCAGCCGCAAGCTGGGCTATGGCCTGGCCGTGCTGCTGCCGCTGGCCGCCTTCGGCCTGTATTGGTTGTCGGGCAATCCGGCGGCCCTCGATCCTGCCGCCGCCAGGCCGTCGCCCGAGGCCGCCATGGTGGGCGGACACGACATTCAGAAGATGGTGCAACAGGCGGAGGAAAAGGTGCAGGCCAATCCGGAGGACGGCGAGAGTTGGGCCATGCTCGGCCGCAGCTATGCCGCCCTGGGGCGTTGGCCGGAGGCCTGGAAGGCCTATCAGTTCGCGGCCGACCGGCTGCCGCAGGACGCTTCGCTGCTCTCCGGCCAGGCGGAGGCGCTGGCCGTGGTCAAGGGGGGGCTGTTGCAGGGCGAACCGATGCGGTTGGTGGCCAAGGCCCTGGCGCTCGATCCCAACGACCTGAAGGCCCTGGAGCTGTCGGCCGCCTACGCCTTCCAGGAGAAGAACTACGCCGAGGCCGCGGCCCACCTTAAAAAACTGAGTGGGCAGATGGCGCCCAACGACCCCTATACCGCCAAGGTGCAGGCGGCCCTGGCCGAGGCCGAGCGTCTGGCGCAGGGCGGCGGTCTCGATAACCTCAGCGCCCAGCCGGCGCCGGCGCCGGGCGCGAACGCCACCATCCGCGGCAGCATCGACGTCGCCGCCGCGCTCAAGGGGCGTATCGGGCCGCAGGACACGATCTTCCTCTTTGCCCGTCCGGCCGCCGGCGGCGCCCCGGTGGCGGCGGTGCGCGGCCCCGCCGCCAGTTTTCCCATGGACTTCGAGTTGAGCGACCGCCTGGCCATGACTCCGGACAACCTGCTGTCGCAGCAAAAGACGGTGACCCTGGTGGCGCGCATCTCCAAAGCCGGCACCGCCAAGGCGCAGTCCGGCGATATGGAGGGCAGCATGGCGGCGGTGAAGGTCGGCGCCCAGGGCGTGCGGCTGGTGATCGACAAGGCCATCCCGTAAGCCGCCGCGCGGCGTGAATCTGGAGCCGTCCATGAGGAAGAGTCTCAGCACCCTCGTTCTGACCATATTCGCCCTGGTCTTTGTCGGCGTGCTGGGCATAGGCGGCGCCTCCGTGTTCCTGGTGCAGCGGATGATGAACGAGACCTATGCCATCGCCGAGGTCAGCCGCGACGTCGATTTCGTCAACATGGTGCAGAACAAGATCACCAAGCTGATCCTGGTGCTGCATGAGTCGGTCGATCATAACGATGTGCAATACGCCGAAGGGGCTGTCAAGCTGGTCAACGAGATCAACGGCGACATAGACGGCTACCGCAAGCGCGAGGCCGAATCGGAATACCCCGAAGGGAGCAAGGAGATACAGTTGCTCAAGGCGCTGCGCGCTGAACTGACGGCAATGCGCGACTCGTCGCAGGAGATACAGAACCTGCCGGGGATCAAGCGGCCAGATTCGGATACCCAGTTTTATTGGGAGGAGGTCATCGAACAGCACGCGTATCGCATGCAGGCCCTGGTGGCCGACATCAACCAACTGCATTTCGACATCATAAGCCGCAAGGTGGAGCAGTCCCGCCATGCCATGTCGGTGGTGTTCGTGCTCTACGTGCTGTTTTCGCTGGCTGGCCTGTTGCTGGTCTATCTCGGCTACCGCCTGCATGCCAGGCATATCGTCCAGCCGGTATTGCAACTGGCTGGCGCCGCCCAGCGCATCGCCAACGAGGACCTGAGCGTAAGGGTGGCGACTTCTTCCAAGACCGAGGTCGGCGAGCTCTATCGTTCCTTCAACACCATGGTCGAACGCCTGCAGTCGAACAAGGCGGAGATAATGTCCTTCTGGCATGACCTGGAACTCAAGGTGCAGGCGCGCACCGCCGAGCTGGAGGCCGCCCACGCCAAGATGGTGGGCCTGGAAAAGATGGCCATGCTGGGGCAGATCGCCACCAGCGTGAACCACGAGATCCGCACTCCCCTCAACGCCCTCTACATGAACGTGCAGTTGATCCGCAAGGACCTCGCCGGCTGCGAGACCAACGGCATTCCAAACTGCCGTGTGGCGCAGCAACATACCCTCGGCCGCATCGCCCAGGTGGAGCAGGAGGTGCTCAGAATCAGCGGCATGCTGGAGGAGTTCGTGCACTACGCCCGCCTGGCGCCGCCGGAAATGAAGGATACCGAGGTCGCCGCGGTGCTGCGCTATGTGGCCGAGTTGCTCGGGGAAAAGGCGGCGCAGTCGGGCGTCGCCCTCGCCCTCGAACTGACGGAACCGTCGCCGCATATACTGGCCGACGAGAAGAAGCTGATCCAGACGCTGATGAATCTGGGCATGAACGCCATCCATGCCATGCCGGCGGGGGGCACGCTGACCCTGACCGCGGAAGCGCGGGACGGCGAGGTGGAGATCGGCGTGGCCGATACCGGCAGCGGCATCGCGCCGGAGGATCTGGGTAAGATATTCCAGCCATTCTTTACCACCAAGGCCACCGGCCTGGGCTTCGGCCTGGCCATCGTGCAGCGCATCGTCGAGGCTCACGGCGGCCGCATCGCCTGCCAGAGCGAGGTCGGCAAGGGGACGCGGTTCACCCTGCGGCTGCCGCGCGTGGCGGCCGCCGACGAAGAGGCGGCGAGTTGAGCGCGACGCTGCTCATCGTCGATGATGACAAGCTGACGCGGGACACCCTCGCCAGCAACTTCACCGCCACCTATCAGGTCATCACCGCCAGCGATGGGCACATGGCGCTGGAGGTGCTCAATCGCAAGCATGTCGATCTGGTGCTGTCCGACATGACCATGCCCGGCATGGACGGCATCGGCCTCCTGGAGGCGATCAACACCCTGGCGGACAAGCCCACCCTGATCTTCATCACCGGCAACGCCACGCTGGAAACGGCGGTGAAGGCCATCAAGCTCGGCGCCCACGACTACATCACCAAACCCATCAACCTGGAGCACCTCGAACTGCTGGTGGAGAAGGCGCTGGAGGCGCGCAACCTGCGCGACGAGAACCTGCGCCTCAAGCTCAGCCTGCGCGAGTCCAATTTTCCCGCCAGGCTGGTGGGCGAGTCGCCCGCCATGAAGAGGGTCATCGAGCTGGCGCAGCAGGTCTCCGCCACCGACGCCAGTGTGCTCATCAACGGCGAAAGCGGCACCGGCAAGGAAGTGGTCGCCAACCTCATCCACTACAACAGCCATCGCGCCGCCGGCCCGTTCATCAAGGTGAACTGCGCCGCCTTCGCCGAGGGCGTGCTGGAATCGGAACTGTTCGGCCACGAAAAGGGCGCCTTTACCGGCGCCATCGCCATGCACAAGGGGCGCTTCGAGCTGGCCGACGGCGGCACCCTGTTTCTCGATGAGATCGGCGACCTGCCGCTGCCTACCCAGGTCAAGCTGCTGCGCTTCCTGCAGGAGCGCGCCTTCGAGCGGGTGGGCGGCAGCGACACCCTCAAGGTCGATGTGCGCATCATCTCCGCCACCAACCGCGACTTGGGGCATCAGGTCAAGATCGGCGCCTTCCGCGAGGACCTCTATTACCGGCTCAGAGTGGTGCGCATCGCCATCCCGCCGCTACGCGAACGGCGGGAGGATATCGACCCCTTGATCGACCATTTCCTGCGTCATTTCGTCACCGTGCACCACCGCCCGGTGGAGTCGGTCAGCGCCGAGGTGAGGCGTATGCTGAAGGCGCATCGCTGGCCCGGCAACGTGCGCGAACTGATCAACTGCATCGAGAGCATGGTGGTCATGGCCAAAGGCCGCGAGATCGGCATGAACGACGTCCCCGACCACCTGCTGGCGGCCTTCGACGCCGCCCAGCTGGATACGGCCGAGGCCGGCATGCTGGCCGACATGGAACGCCAGGCCATCGTCGAGGCCCTGGCCAAATGCCAGGGCAACAAAACCGAGGCGGCGCGGACGCTGGGCATCGGTCTGCGCACCCTGTATCGTAAGATCGAGAAATGGGGATTGTGAGCCCGGCGGCGAGTTCCATGCGACGATCGTCAACCCTGAACCACCGAGGAAACGTCATGAGACTTCACAGACCCTTCGCCCTGTTTGGACTGGCCTGCGGCATCGCCGCCGCGGGCGCGGCGGCGGCCCCGCTGCGCGGCGACCCCGCCAAGGCGGCGCCTATCGTCGAGGAAAAGTGCGCCGGCTGCCACGGCGCCGACGGCAACAGTCCCGCCCCCAATTTTCCCAGTCTGGCCGGCCAGAACGGCGACTATCTGTTGCAGGAAATGCAGGCCTACCAGTCCAAACGGCGGACCAACGACATGATGTCGCCGCCGCTGGAGGGCTTGTCGGAGCAGGACCTGGTCAATATTGCGCTCTTCTTCGCCAAGCAGAAGCCCGCTGCCGGCACGGTCGGCAACCCCGATCTGGTGCAGCCGGGCGGCAAGCTCTATCTCCAGGGCAAGGCCGGTGTGCCGCCCTGCGACATCTGCCACGGCGCGAATGGCCATGGCCGGCCCAACTTCCCGCGGCTGGCCGGCCAGGGCGTCGATTATTCCATCGATCAGTTCGCCCAATATGCCAACGACACCCGCAAGTCCGGCAAGCAGATCATGCGTACCATCGCCAAGCGCCTGACCGAGGCGGAGGTCAAGGCCCTGGCCGAATACATGGCGAGCCTGCCCTAGTCCGCCGGCGCGGCGCTGGCTGCACCGACGAGGCTCTCGGCCAGCGCCAGGTCGGCGGCGGTGTTGATGTTGAAGAAGGCATGCGGGGCGGTGAAAACAGCCTCGGCATGGCTGTGCCGGGCCTGCCAGGCCTGTACCCGGTGGCCGCCCGCGGCCAGATAGGCGGCCATGTCCGGCAGCAGCGCGCGCTGAAACAGCATGATGGCGTATTGGCTGCGTTCCGGGTCGGCGGCACGCACCAGCGGAACTCCGGCCTGGTGTGCCCGAGCAAGCATCCGCCTGGCCAGGTCATCGGGCAGCAGGGGGGTGTCGCAGGGGGCGGCGAGCAGCCAGTCGGCACGGGCCTCCGCGGCGGCGGCAAGGAGACCGGCGAGCGGGCCGGGCTGGCCCGGAAGGGTATCCGTGACCACCGCGCAGCCGAGCGTGGCATAGGCCTCGACATGGCGATTGGCGCTGATGACGAGGTCGTCCACCTGCGGCCGCAGGCGCTCGATCACCCAGGCCACCAGCGGTTTCCCGGCCAGCGGCAGCAAGCCCTTGTCGCGCCCGCCCAGGCGGCGGCCGCGGCCGCCGGCCAGTATGACGGCGCTGAGGCGGGCGTCAGTCGGCGGCACGGCGATAAAGGATGTAGCGCTGCTCGTTGCTGCGCGGTCTGAAGCCGCTCCACACCCCATCCACCGGCCAGCCGGCGGTCATGGCCGGCTTGCGCCCGGTGAGCAGCAGCCAATAGCGGCAGTCGCCGCGTTCCCGGTAACGTGGCCCGAGGTGCAGGCGCAACATCACCCGCATGGCGGGATCGACGTCGGCGCGCAGACAGGCGTTGGCTGGCAGTTGCGTCGCCAGCGCGCGCAGCATGGGCCGGTAGCCCCAGCTGGCCTCGGCCCAGGGTCGGAACAGGGCGATCAGCAGCAGCCAGATGAGGACCATGCCGGAGGCCCAGACCAATACCGGCCGCACCTTGGCGCGGGGGAACAGGGGGATGACCGCCAGCCAGAGGAGCGAGGCGGCCGCCGCCAGCCAGGGCAGCCAGGCCGGCCCCTGGCCGGGGCGGTAGGCCGGCGTCAACCTGGCCAGCCGCGCCGCCATGGCACTGGGCCAGCCCCATTCGATGGCGGCGAAATAGACCCAGAAGGCGAGGATGAAAAAAAGGAAACAGAGCACGCCGAACCAGTAGAGGGCCTGCGCCGCGCCCCGCTTCAATTCGGCGATGCCGTGCGCCGCCAGCAGCGCCAGCGGCAGCAGCAGGGGCAGCGCGCTGCCGCCGCCGGAAAAGGCCGGCCAGTGGGCCAGGGCCAGGCTGACGGCGGCGGCGGCCAGGAGCGGGTGCAGCTCGGGCCGGCGTGCCAGCCGGCGCCGCTCGTTCCAGAGTGTCCACAGAGCCAGCGGCCAGAGCGGCCAGGCAAACCAGGACAGGAGTTCGAGGATGGCCAATGGCCGGCGGACCGGACGCCAGCCCTGGATGAAGTGCTGCCACCAGGCCGCCAGCACATTACCGCCATCGAGATAAAGCAGGCCGGCCCAGGCGGCAAGCAGGGCGGCGGCGGCGGCCAGGCCGAGCCCGAGCGCGCGGCGGTAAGCGGCGCTGGTCCAGGACGGTGATAACAACGGCAGGATGATGATGAAGAGGGCGGCGGCAAGATCGGCGATGCCATGGCCGAGGGCGATGCCGACGAGGGCGACGGCGAGGCTCAGGCCACCCGCCAGAGCCTCGTCCCGGCTCAGTGCCACGCCGTAGAGCAGCAAGGCATAGGCCATGAGCAGGGTGGTTTCGGGCAGCAGGGCATGGGCGCGCAGGAACAGGCCGAAGGCCCCCAACAGCGCCAGCGTCGCCGCTGCGCCATAGCCGGGCCCGAACAGTCGGCGTGCCGTCAGCCCGCTCAATGACAAGGTGAGAAAGGTGGCCAGGCCGCTCGCCAAACGGGCGCCATCCTGAATGTTCAGCCAGGGCGCGGTCAGGCGGGCGCAGGCGCTGGCCAGCAGGGTGAAGAGCGGTGAGGGCGAGGTGGCCGGCGGCACGCCGGCGCGCAGCCAGTCGAGCACCGGTCCCAGGGCCAGCGCCTCCTCCGCTTTCCAGGCGTCGCGCCCGGTCATGCCGAAGAACGACCAGAACAGCAACAGCGCCAGCAGCCAGAATTGCTGGGCGCGGTTGAGTGGGTGCATGGGCTCGGGCGTCATGGGTTCAAACAAAAAAGGCAGCGTTTAGCTGCCTTTTCCAGGGGTCCGCGAAAAAGATTACTTCTTCATGCCGTACTTCTGGCGGAATTTCTCGACCCGGCCGGCGGTGTCCACGATCTTCTGTTTGCCGGTATAGAAGGGGTGGCAGGCCGAGCAGACCTCGACATGCAGATCCCTGCCCAGGGTGGAACGGGTCTTGAACGTGGTGCCGCAGCCGCAGGTCACGTTGATTTCGCTGTAATTGGGGTGAATGCCGGTTTTCATGGCGCACTCGATTCGAAACAAGCCGGAAAGGGGGCGGATTATCCACAAAAAACGCGCTCGGGGCAAGATTAATCGTGGCGCAAGGCCTCGACCGGGGTCAGGCGCGAGGCCTTGCGCGCCGGGTACCAGCCGAAAAAGATGCCCACGGCGGAGGCGGAGATCACGGCCAGCAGTACCGCGCGCGCCTGGAAGAGCACCGGCCAGTCGAGTAAGCGCTGCACCAATAGGCCGCCGCCGAAGCCGAGGGCGACGCCGACCACGCCGCCGAGCAGGCTCAGCGTCACCGCTTCGACCATGAACTGGGTCAGGATGTCGCGCCGGCGGGCGCCCACCGCCAGGCGGATGCCGATCTCACGGGTGCGCTCGGTCACCGACACCAGCATGATGTTCATGATGCCTATGCCGCCGACGAGCAGCGACACCGAGGCGATGGCGGCGAGCAGGGCGGACAGCGCGCCCGAGGCGGCCTGCTCGGCCTCGACGATCTCCGACAGGTTGCGGATGTTGAAGTCGTCGTCATGGCCCGGTTGCAAACGGTGCTTCTGCCGCAGCAACGCCCGCACCTGGGTCTCGGCGGCGAGCATGTCGCGGCCATCGGCCATCTTCACGGTGATGCTGTTGACGCTGTCGGGCCGGCTCTGGTTCTGGCCGAGCAGGCGGCCGCGGGCCGCGCCGATGGGGACGAGGACGACGTCGTCCTGATCCTGGCCCATGACGTTCTGGCCTTTGCCGGCCAGCAGGCCGACGATGGTGAAGGGCACGGATTTCACCCGTATGCTCTGGCCGGTGGGGTCGGTGCCGCCGAACAGCATCTGCGCCACCGTCTCGCCGACCAGGGCGACCTTGGCCTTGCCGCGCAGGTCGCTGTCGTCGAGCTTGCGGCCGCGCGTGATCTCCCAGTCGCGGCTGATGAGGTAATCGCCGTCGATGCCGTAGAGCTGGGTGGACCAGTTGAGATTGCCGTAGACCACCTGGCCGCTGCCGCGCAGCACCGGCGCCGCCGCCACGACGCCGGGGATCTCGGTCCGGATGGCGCGCGCGTCCGTCTCGGTGAGGTTGCTGCGGCCGCCGCTGCCGAGGCGGACGCCGCCGCTGGTGACGGTGCCGGGCAGCACCAGGATGAGGTTGGTGCCCAGGCTCTGCATTTGTTCGGAGACCTTGCGGCGGGCGCCCTCGCCCACCGCCAGCATGGTGATGACGGCGGCGATGCCGATGACGATGCCGAGCGTGGTCAGGGCGCTGCGCAGCCGGTTGGCGCGTAGCGAGCGCAGGGCGGCGCGCAGGGTGTCGAGGTAGTTCATGCCGTGGCTGCCAGCGCCGCCGCCGCCGAATGGCGCTCGGTCACCGGCCGGTCGCTGACCAGGCGGCCGTCGCGGAACAGCAGGATACGCCCGGCGAACTGGGCGATATCCGGCTCGTGGGTCACCAGCACCAGGGTCAGTCCCTGCCCGTTGAGCGTTTGCAGCAGGGCCATCAATTCCAGGCTGGTGCGGGTATCGAGCGCCCCCGTGGGCTCGTCGGCGAGGACCAGGGCGGGGGCGTTGACCAGGGCGCGGGCGATCGCCACCCGCTGTTGCTGGCCGCCGGAGAGCTGGCTGGGCAGGTGGCGGGCGCGTTCGGCGAGGCCCACTTGGGCGAGTTTCTCCATGGCGCGGCGGTGCCGCTCGGCCGCCGGCACGCCGGCATAGACGAGCGGCAGCTCGACGTTCTCCAGGGCCGAGGCGCGCGGCAGCAGGTTGAAGTTCTGGAAGACGAAGCCGAGCAGGCGGTTGCGCGCCGCCGCCAGGGCGTCGGCGTCGAGACGGGAGACGTCCTCGCCGGCCAGCAGGTAGCGGCCGGCGTCCGGCCGGTCGAGGCCGCCCAGGAGGTTCATGAAGGT
Organism: Hydrogenophilales bacterium; assembly: GCA_037439465.1. Taxonomy (GTDB): domain Bacteria; phylum Pseudomonadota; class Gammaproteobacteria; order Burkholderiales; family Thiobacillaceae; genus Parasulfuritortus. Next base: position 41,550 of record JBBIVX010000002.1, read on the forward strand.
GGACTTGCCGGAGCCGGACGGCCCCATCACGGCGACGAACTCGCCTTTGCCGAGGCGCAGGCTGACATCACGCAAGGCCGGCACCTCGACCTCGCCGACGTGGTAGGTACGGCTGAGGCCCTCGACCTCGATGAGCGGCTCGGCCATCGCTTCAGTGAAAGCCCATGGGCCGCGCCGGCCGCTTGCCGCCGGTCTCTTCCAGGCCGAGCAGGACCTCGTCGCCGACGGCGAGATCCCCCTTGATGACCTCCGTCATCTTGCCGTCGGAAACGCCGAGACGCAGCGCCAGCGCCACCGGCTGGCCGTCCTTGAGCCGCCAGACGCGGCCGGGCAGGCCAGGCCCGCCCTCGCGCGCGCGGATGTCGGTCTTGACCGGCGCGCCGCCATTGCGGGTCGGACGGAAACGCAGGGCCTCGTTGGGCACCTTGAGCACGTCCTGGCGTTCTTCGGTGAGCAGGCTGGCATTGGCGGTCATGCCGGGCAGCAGCTTCTGCTGCGGGTTGGCTACCGCCGCCATGACGCTGTAGGTGACGACGTTGTTGGCGGTCTGCGGCGCCTTGCGGATCTGCGTCACCTGGCCGCCGAAGCGCTCGCCGGGGAAGGCATCGACCGTGAAGCGGACCTTCTGGCCGACCTGGACGCGGCCGACGTCGGCCTCATCCACGGCGATATTGACCTCCATGCGCGACAGGTCCTGGGCGATGGTGAACAGCACCGGCGCGGAGAGTGAGGCGGCCACGGTCTGGCCGACATCGACGTTGCGGCTGATCACCGTGCCGGCCACCGGCGAGCGGATCACGGTGTGCGACAGATCGACCTGCGCCTGGCGCAGCGCGGCCCTCCTCTGGGCGACCTGGGCCTCGCTGCTGCGCACTTGCGCGGCCGCGACGGCGCTGTCGGCCTCGGCCTGGGTCAGGCCCTCGCGCGCCGAGTCGTGCGCCGCCTGGGCGTTGTCGAGCTCGGCCGCGGCGATGAAGCCCTGCGCCACCAGCCCCTGCTTGCGCTGCAACGTGCGCCGGGCGTCCTCCAGGGCGACGCGCGCCTTTGCGGCGGCGGCCCGGCTGGCGGCGAGGTTGCCGTGCGCCACCGCGACGCTGCTCTGCGCGGCGGCGAGATCGGCCTCGGCCTGCGCCACCCGGCTCTCGAAGGTCGCCGGATCGAGGCGGGCGATGATCTGGCCCTTGGCGACGGTCGAATTGAAATCGGCCATCAGCGCCTGAATCTGGCCGGACACCTGCGAGCCGACCTGCACGGTGATGGAGGCGTTCAAGGTGCCGCTGGCCGATACCGTGGCCGCCAGCGGGCCCCGTTCGACCTTGCCTAGACGGTAGGCGGGGGTGGCGTCGGCGGCCTTCCATGGCTGCCAGTACCCGAGCGCGGCGGCAACGAGCAGGGCGACGAGGGCGATCAGGGTGCGTTTCATCATGGTTTTTCGTGGCCGGGGGTCTGGGGTTGGACGGGGGCGGCGGTTGGCGGTTCCACCGCCTTGGCCAGATAGCGCTGCGCCAGTGTACGGTAAAGCGGCGGGCAGAAGGCGCGGGAGAGGCCGGAGGCGAGCAGGGTGACGATCATCAGGTCGATGACCATGCCGTAGCCGCTGACCATCTCCATGACGATGACGAAGGCGGTGATCGGGGTCTGGGTGACGGCGGCCAGGAAGCCGGCCATGCACAGCGCGTTGGTCATGCCCGGCAGGTAGCTGGTGTCGACCAGGCTGTGCAGGTTCTGGCCTAGGCCGGCGCCGATGGCCAACGAGGGCGCAAACAGGCCGCCGGGAATGCCGCTGGTAAAGGAGATCAGGGTGGCGAGGTACTTGTCGAGGCCGTAATGCCAGGGCAGCGGCGCATCCTGGGCCAGGAGGTGTTTGGCCTCGCTGTAGCCGGTGCCGTAGGTGAGGCCGTCGGCAAAAAAACCGATGCCGGCCACCAATAGCCCGCAGCCGGCGGCGAACCAGAGCGGGCGCTGGGCGCGCCACCGCCCGAGCGGGCCGGGCAGGCGGTTGGCGGTGGCCCACAGCAGCAAGCGCGAGAAGGCGCCGCCGGCCAGGCCGCAAGCGAGCGCCGCGAGCAGCAGCAGGCCGGGGGGGTGGCCGTTTGCCACGGCGGTGATGTCGATCCAGCCGAAATAGGTGTAGTTGCCGAAATAGGCCTGGCCGACCACCCCGGCGATGACGATGGCGGTGATGATGAGGCCGCTCATGCCGTGTTCCAGGCCGCGGCTGAGTTCCTCGATGGCGAACAGTATGCCGGCCAGCGGCGTGTTGAAGGCGGCGGCGATGCCGGCCGCGCCGCCGGCCACCAGCAGATGACGGCGGCTGATCTGCAGCCGGCGCGGCAAACGGCGCCCGATCAGGCTCATGAAGGCCGCGCCGATCTGCACCATGGGGCCTTCGCGGCCAGCCGAAAAGCCGGCGAAGATGGCCGCGACGCCGAGCCCCAGCTTGCCCAGCAGGATGCGGGCCGAGAGCAGCGGTTTGGGCAGGCGGTCGCCGCGCCCGTCCATCTCCGCCATCACCTGGGGAATGCCGCTGCCCTCGGCGCCGCTGAAATAGGTCCGGGTCAGCCAGACGATGAGGGCGCCGCCCAGCGGGGCGCTGATGAATGGCCAGAACCAGAACCGGTCGTTGAGCGCGCGCAGGACGGCCGTCACCCATTCGGTGGCATTGGCGAACAGCACGGCCACTGCGCCGATTGCCGCCGCGCCGCTCCAGAAGATCAGACGGCCGGCCCAGACGTGACGGTAAGCGGCCTGGCGGCGCCGGGCCCGATACAGCAATCGGCGTGACCTGGCCTTGGTCATTTCATCGGCAGCGGCGCCAGCAGGGCGGCTAGATCCGCCTCGCCGAATTTTTTCAGTGCCCCGGCATCCCCGGAGAGCACCCCGGCGGCGAGTTCGGCCTTCTTCTCCTGCAGGGCCAGTATCTTTTCCTCGATGCTGCCGGCCGCCACCAGCTTGTAGACGAAGACGTTCTTGGTCTGGCCGATGCGGTGGGCGCGGTCGGTGGCCTGGTTCTCCACCGCCGGGTTCCACCACGGGTCGAAGTGGATCACGGTGTCGGCGGCAGTGAGGTTGAGGCCGACGCCGCCGGCCTTGAGCGAGATCAGGAAGACCGGGACGACGCCTTCCTGGAAACCCTTGATGACGCCTTCGCGGTCAGCGGTGTCGCCGGTCAGGGTGGCGAAGGCGATCCCGGCCTGGCCGAGTTCCTTGGCGATCAGGGCCAGCATCGAGGTGAACTGGGAGAACACCAGCACCCTGCGCCCTTCCTCGACCAATTCCGGCAGCATGGCCATGAGCAGGTCGAGCTTGGCCCGCTCCTTGACCTTTTTGGCGGCGTCCAGTTTCAGCAGGCGCGGGTCGCAGCAGACCTGGCGCAGCTTGAGCAGGGCGTCGAGGATGACGATCTGGCTGCGGTTGAAGCCCCTGGCGGCGATCTCCTCGCGCACCCTCAGGTCCATGGCGCTGCGCACCGTTTCATAGAGGTCGCGCTGGCCGCCTTCGAGTTCGACCGTGCGCACGATCAGTGTCTTGGGCGGCAACTCACTGGCCACGTCTTCCTTGCGCCGGCGCAGCATGAAGGGCCGGACGCGGGCAGCCAGCAGGTCGCGGCGCAGTGTATCGCCGTGTTTCTCGATGGGCGTGCGCCAGGTCCTGGCGAACGATTTGCTGTCGGCCATGAAGCCGGGCAGCAGGAAGTCGAACTGCGACCACAGCTCGCCCAGGTGGTTCTCCAGCGGCGTGCCGGTCAGGCACAGGCGATGCCGCGCCTTGAGCGTGCGCACCACCTGGGCGGCCTGGCTGGCGGCGTTCTTCACCGTTTGCGCCTCGTCCAAGAGCAGCAGGTGGAATTCATGCTTGGCCAGGGCCCCGGCGTCGCGCCAGAGCAAGGGGTAGGTGGTCAGGCAGACGTCACTCGCCGGGATCTCGGCGAAGCGCTCGGCGCGGTCCTTGCCGTGCAACGAAAGGACCTTGAGCGCGGGTGCGAAGCGTTCCGCCTCGCGCCGCCAGTTGAAGATCAGCGAGGTGGGCAGCACCACCAGCGCCGGCCGGTCGAGACGGCCGGCCTCCTTTTCCAGGAGCAGATGGGCCAGCGCCTGGGCGGTCTTGCCCAGGCCCATGTCGTCGGCCAGGATGCCGGCCAGTTCATGTTCGCGCAGGTATTGCAGCCAGGCCAGGCCCTCGCGCTGGTACGGGCGCAATTCGATGGCCAGCCCCTTGGGCGGCTTGATCGGCTTGACCCCGCCCAGCCCCTTGAGTTTGTCGGCCATGCGGCGCACCGCGTCGGCGCCCTTGAATCGCCAGCGCTTCATCTCGGTCAATTCGGCCAGCCGGGGGGCGTCCAGTTTCGATACCCGCAGGCAGTTCGCGGGTTTGCCGTCGAACAGGTCGATCAGGGTCTTGGCGATGGGTTTCAGCCGCTCCGCCGGCACCCGCACGCGGGCGCCGTCCGGGGTTATGAGATCGATGGCGGTGTCGTCGGCCAGACGTTTGAGCTTGTCGGCATCGAGCCAGCGGTCGTCCTGCTGGAACAGGTGGTGCAGCAGCGGCGCCAGGGGCAGGCGCTTGCCCTCGACGACGATGCCCATGTCGAGGTTGAACCAGCCGTTTTCGCCCTCGCTGATCTCGCCGTCCCAGGTCTCCACTGCCAGTACATGGTGGCGAAAACCGGGCGGTATGACGATCTCCCAGCCCGCCGCGCGCAGGGCGGGCACGGTGGTGCGCATGAAGATCGGCCAGGCCGCCTCGCTGGCCAGGCCGAAGAGTGGGGCGGCCGGGGCCGGCCCATGGAGATAAAGGGTGTACGTCGGCACGCGCATGAGGCCGTACTGGCCCAGTGCCTCGGCCAGGCGCTTTTCGCTTGCCGTCCGGCGTTTGACGCGCACGGTCTCGCCCGCCGGGGTGATGACGAATTCCGCCGTGCCATGGGCATCGACCGAAAGACCCGCATAGCTGAAACCGAGACTGGCGTAGTCGAACCGACGGGTGGCAACCGGGTAGTCGCGGTAACGGCCGATGCCGAAGACGTCGGCGGTGTGGAGGGTAAGCACCGGCGTGGGCTCGACGTCGATGACGGTGAGCGGTGGCACCGTCGGCCGCGGCAGGTCGGGCGCCAATTCGGCCAGCGCCCCCGCCACCACCGGCAGATCGGCCTCGGACAAGGCCGGCATGGTCAGTAGCCTGGCCAGGCTGCTGGCCGGGAAAGACAAGTCGAGTGGGCCGACCTCGGCGGCTTGCGGATCGATATACCAGGGGCTGGCGAGCGGGAGTATTTCCAGGCCGGCCGCGCCGCCGCTGACGACGCGGGGGGCGATGAGTCCGCCTTCCTGCCTGCTCCATCTGAGTTCGCCCTGGCGCGGCTCGCCGGCCGTGACTTTGCGGTAGGGCAAGGGGCCGAGCAACAGGCGGCCGCTGGCGAGCAGGCGTTCGAGGACGTCATTGCCCGTTTCGCCGCGCAAGAGGTATTCGCGGTGGGAGTGATCGCCGCGCCGGTTGGCCCAGAGCAGGCGCAGGAGGGCCAGATCGTGCTCACCGATGAAGGCGGGCGGCTGCAGCAGGGCGCGCTCGACGTTGTTCCAGTCCTTGAGCGCCTTGCCCGGACGGCCGTCGGCGCCCTGAAGGCCCTTGGCGAAGGACACGCCCCAGTCGCCGTCGTGGAGACGGCCGAGCAGATAGAACAGCACATCCTTTTGTGCCGCTTTCCGCCGGCCTGGCGCACTGCCCGTGACGGTCTGGCGAAAGTCCTCCAGCCAGCGCAGCACCGCCGGGTTGACCGTCGTCACCGCTTGGCCGCCATGGTGCCCGATCCGTACCCGCAGCACGGCGGCGGTATGTTTGCACAGCCAGCCGATGGGGCAACTGCAGCGGGCGCTGATGTGCACCTGGCCGTCGCGGGCGCGTTCGAAGGCGATGTGGACGGCATAGGGCTGACGCCGTGTGCCCTGTACCGTGGCGGCGATGGTGCCGCCGGAGACCTCCAGGATACGGACGGCAGCGAGATAGGCGTCCGATTTGGCCAGATCGGGGCCGTAGAACCAGCGTCGCAGATCGGCCTCGTCGTAAGGCGGGATTTCGGAGAGTACGGCCATGGAGTGCGGATGGACGGCGGCGGCGGCGCGGGAGGGGTGTCGATCGCGCCCATTTTAGCGTGAAACCACCGCAGGCAACGGTACGCATGGTCTGTCCCCATGGGGTGGATGAGCTGTTCTTGTCCGGTTGTGCAACCGGGCTCGTGAAATGAAAAAGCCCGGCGGCGCGAGGCTGCCGGGCTGGTGTCTGACTCAGTGTGGCGTCAGACCTTGTGATAGACCTCCGCCCCGGTCTTCACGAACTCCACCGACTTCACCTCCATCCCTTTCTCCAGGGCCTTGGTCTCGCTGAGGCCCTGCCTGGCGGCGAAGTCGCGCACGTCCTGGGTGATCTTCATGGAGCAGAAGTGCGGGCCGCACATGGAGCAGAAGTGGGCGACCTTGGCCGACTCCTTGGGCAGGGTTTCGTCGTGGAAGGACCTGGCCTTGTCCGGGTCGAGGCCGAGGTTGAACTGGTCGGCCCAGCGGAACTCGAAGCGCGCCTTGGAGAGCGCGTTGTCGCGGATCTGGGCGCCGGGGTGGCCCTTGGCGAGGTCGGCGGCGTGAGCGGCGAGCTTGTAGGTGATGATGCCTTCCTTGACGTCGTTCTTGTCGGGCAGGCCGAGGTGCTCTTTCGGGGTGACGTAGCAGAGCATGGCGGTGCCGTACCAGCCGATCAGGGCGGCGCCGATGCCGCTGGTGATGTGGTCGTAGCCGGGGGCGATGTCGGTGGTGAGCGGGCCGAGGGTGTAGAAGGGTGCTTCGTCACACCATTCCAGTTCCTTGTCCATGTTCTCCTTGATGCGCTGCATGGGCACGTGGCCGGGCCCTTCGATCATGACCTGGCAGTCGTGCTTCCAGGCAATTTGGGTGAGTTCGCCCAGGGTTTTCAGTTCGGCGAGCTGGGCCTCGTCGTTGGCGTCGTAGATGGAGCCGGGGCGCAGACCGTCGCCCAGGCTGAAGCCGACGTCGTAGGCCTTCATGATTTCGCAGATTTCCTCGAAGTTCGTGTAGAGGAAATTCTCCTTGTGATGCGCGAGGCACCATTTGGCCATGATCGAGCCGCCGCGGCTGACGATGCCGGTCATGCGCTCGGCGGTCATGGGGATGTAGCGCAGCCGCACGCCGGCGTGGAGGGTGAAGTAATCCACGCCCTGCTCGGCCTGCTCGATGAGGGTGTCGCGGAACATTTCCCAGGTCAGTTCCTCGGCCTTGCCGTCGACCTTTTCCAGGGCCTGATAGATGGGCACGGTGCCGATGGGCACCGGCGAGTTGCGGAGGATCCACTCGCGCGTCTCGTGGATGTTCTTGCCGGTGGACAGGTCCATGACCGTGTCGCCGCCCCACCTGATCGCCCAGGTCATCTTGTCCACTTCCTCGCTGATGGAGGAGCCGAGCGCCGAGTTGCCGATGTTGGCGTTGATCTTCACCAGGAAGTTGCGGCCGATGATCATCGGCTCGCTCTCCGGGTGGTTGATGTTGGCCGGGAGGATGGCGCGGCCGCGGGCGATCTCGCGGCGCACGAACTCGGGGGTGATCTCGTCCGGGATGGCGGCGCCGAAAGCCTGCCCGGTGTGCTGGCGCAAGAGCATTTGCGCCATTTTTCCGCCCTGGGGGCCGGTGCCGCGCAGCGACTCGATGTATTCCTGGCGGCGCAGGTTCTCGCGGATGGCGACGAATTCCATCTCCGGGGTGATGATGCCCTTCCTGGCGTAGTGCATCTGACTGACGTTCATGCCCGCCCTGGCGCGCCGGGGCTGGCGGGCGAGGCCGGGGAAGCGCAAGGCCGCGAGGTCCGCCAGGTGGGCCCGCTGGCGGCCGTATTGCGAGGTGAGGCCCGGCAGCACCCCGGTGTCGCCCCGTTCCTCGATCCAGTTCTGGCGCAACGCCGGCAGGCCGAGGCGGACGTCGATCGTCGCCGCCGGGTCGGTGTACGGGCCGGAACAGTCGTAGACGAAGATGGGTGGGTTCGCCTCTCCGCCCATGCCGGTCGGCGTGTCGGCCTGGCTGATCTCGCGCATCGGCACGCGGATGTCCGGGCGCGAACCCTGGACGTAGACCTTGCGCGAATTGGGCAGCGGCTGGATGGCGGCGGCGTCCACGCGGGCGGCGGCGGCGAGAAACTGGGGGTTGGCGTTCATGGTGCGCTCCTTGGGCGGGCAGGGGCGCGTTGGGCGCGCCTCCCTACGCCGGCATGATCCGGATCAGGTGCAAAGGGTATTTCTCACTCCCCGGCGGGGAGACCCCTGGCGATGTGCCCAAAGTAAAAGACTTGTAGAATAATTGCAAGTTGGTCAAACCCCTGGAGCCGTCATGGACTACGAACACGCCCGCCATCTGATGATCGAACAGCAGATCCGCCCCTGGCAAGTGCTGGACCCGGTCGTTCTCGATCTGCTCGCCAGGGTGAAGCGGGAGGATTTCGTGCCCCCCGTCTACCGCTCGCTGGCCTTCATCGACATGGCCATCCCCCTCGGCCACGGCGCAACGATGTGGGAGCCCAAGCTGGAGGCGCGCGTCATCCAGGCGCTGGCGCTGAAGCGGAGTGACCGGGTGCTGGAGGTGGGCAGCGGCAGCGGGTATTTGACGGCCCTGCTGGCCACCCTGGCGGATCGGGTGGTGAGCGTGGAGATCGACCCGGAACTCAAGGCCGAGGCCGAGTCCAAGCTGCAGGCCCATGGCCTGCAAAACGTCATCCTCAAGGTGGGCGATGCCGCCCGCGACTGGCCCGAGGACGGTAATTTCGACGTCATCGTGCTGACCGGTTCCAGCCCGATGCTGCCCGAGGCCTATCTCACCCGCCTCAACGCCGGCGGCCGCCTGTTCGCCGTGGTGGGCGAAGGCCCGGCCATGGCGGCCACGCTGGTGACCTGCGCCGGCAGCGGCGCCTGCCGGCGGGAAGTCTTGTTCGAGACTTCCGTGCCGGCCCTGCGCAACGCCCTGCAACCGGAGCGGTTCGAGTTCTGACGTGCGCCAGATAGGCCCGGCCGAACTGAAGGCCTGGCTGGACGACCCCGAGCGCGAGCGGCCCTGTCTGCTCGACGTGCGCGAGGCCTGGGAAGTCGAGCGCTGCCGCATCGCCGGGACCGAGTGGGCACCCTTGCAAACCCTCCCCGCCCGGCTGGCCGAATTGAACCCGACGCGGGCGACCGTGGTCATCTGTCATCACGGCGTGCGCAGTTATCACGCCGCCCGCTTTCTCGAACATAATGGCTTCAGCAACGTCGTCAACCTATCCGGAGGCGTGGACGCCTGGGCCAAGGCGGTTGACCCGGAGATGCCTACCTATTGAGCGCAAAATGAAGAAAATGATCATCCCTGTTATCGCCCTGGCCTTGTTCACCGGCGGCGCCAAGGCGGCCAATCTGACCGACGTCTACCGCGCGGCGAGAACGCATGATGCCGACTACGCCGCCGCCGTGGCCGCCTACAAGGCCGGCGTGGAGAGCCTGCCGCAGGGCAAGGCGCTGCTCTATCCCAGTCTCAATCTCTCCGCCAGCGTCCGCCATGCCGACACCGATTACGCAAAGAGCGCCTCGCAAAGCTACAACTCGCATGGCTACGGTCTCGCCCTGGTGCAGCCGATTTACCGCGAGCAGAACTTCGTGGCCCTGGAGCAGGCCAGGTTGCAGGTGGAGCGGGTGACCGCCCAGCTCAAGCTGGCCGAGCAGGGCCTCATCCTGCGCGTCGCCCAGGCCTATTTCGGCGTGCTCCTGGCGCAGGACAATCTGGCCACGGCCCAGGCCCAGAAGGCCGCCATCGCCGAACAACTGGCCCTGGCCAGGAAGAGCTTCGAGGTGGGGGCGGCCACCATCGTCGATACCCACGAGGCGCAGGCCCGTTTCGATGCCACCGCGGCGCAGGAGATCGCCGCCGGCAATGACCTGGAGGTGAAACGGCGCGTTCTCGAACGCCTCATCCAGGCCGAAGCGCCCAGGCTGGCCGCGCTCTCGGAGCGGGCGCGGGTGATCCTGCCGCAGCCCAACGACATGGAAGAGTGGGTCAGGCAGGCCAGGGAATCGAGCCTCGCCGTGGCGGTGGCGCGGGCCGCGGCGGAAATCGCCCGGCGCGAGATCGAACGGCAGCGGGCGGGCCATCTGCCCACCCTGGACCTGGCGCTGGGCTACACCGACAACCGCAATGGCAGCGTCAGCGGTGTCGGCGGCGTCGGCGGCGTGGACAGCCAGAGCGCCACGATCGGTCTGGAGTTCGCCTGGAACCTGTATCAGGGCGGGGCGCAGCAATCGCGTATCCGCGAGGCGGTGGCCAATCAGGAAAAGGCCGGCTTCGAGCTAGAGAGCGCGCAAAGACAGGCCGCCCTCGACGCCCGCCAGGCCTTCCTCGGCGTACTGTCGGGCGACGCCAGCGTCAAGGCCCTGGAGCAGGCGGTGGTCTCCGCCGAGACCCAGTTGAAGTCCACCCGCCTGGGCCTGGAGGTCGGCGTGCGCACCGCCGCCGACGTGCTCAACGCCCAGCAACTCTTGTATGCCACCCAGCGCGACTTGGCGGCGGCGCGCTACGCCGCCCTGACGAGCGGGCTCAACCTCAAGGCGGCAGCCGGGACGCTGGCCGAGGCCGACCTCGCGGCGCTGGACGCCCTCCTCAAATAAAAAACCGTCAGCGTCCCTGGGCCAGGGCCGGCTCCAGCAGGGCCATGACCTTGCCGGTGGCGCCCTTGTGCGCCTGGCTGAAGCGCCGGCCGGCCTCGGCCATGGCCCGGCGGGCGGCGGCATCCCCGTGCAGGCGCTGCACCGCCTGCGCCAGCGCCCCGGCGTCGGCCAGGCGCCAGGCGGCGCCCTGCGCCACGGCCGCCTCGGCCGCCGCGTGAAAATTCCAGGTATGGGGGCCGAAGAGCAGCGGGCAGCCGGCGGCGGCGGCCTCAATCAGGTTTTGCCCGCCGTAGGGCAGAAGGCTGCCGCCGATGAAAGCCACGTCGGCCGCGGCGTAGTAGGCCGCCATTTCACCCATGCTGTCGCCGAGGAAGGCTTCGGTCGCGGGACCGACGGATTCCCGCTGGCTGCGCCGCGCGAAATCGACACCGCGGCTGGCGAGCGCGGCGGCGACTTCGGCGAAACGTTGCGGATGGCGCGGCACGATCACCAGCAGCAGGTCGGGGATGCCCAGGCCGAGGCAGGCGTCGAGGATCAGCGCTTCCTCGCCTGCGCGCGTGCTGGCCGCAAGCAGGACGAAACGGTTGGCGAACAGGCGGCGCAGCTCGAGCGCGCGGGTGGCCAGGTCGGCGGGCGGAGCGACATCGAATTTCAGGTTGCCGGTGACGCGCACGTTGCCGGCGCCGAGGGCGGCGAGGCGGGCCGCGTCCGCTTCGGTCTGGGCGGCGCTGCCGGCGAGCCGTGCCAGAGTGGGCCGCATCAGGCTGGGCAGGCGCCGGTAGCCGGCGGCCGAGCGTTCCGACAGACGCGCGTTGATGAGATAGATGGGCACGCCCCGGCGTTCGCAGGCGGCATAGAGATTGGGCCAGATCTCGGTCTCCATGAAGAGGCCGAGCATGGGGTGGCTGCGCCGCAGGAAGCGGTTGACCAGAAAGGGCAGGTCATAGGGCAGATAGGCCTGGTACACCGGCGTGGCGAAGGCGCCAGCGGCGGCCCGGCCGGTCGGTGTGGTATGGGTGAGCAGCAGGTGGCAATCCGGGCGCCGGGCGCGCAGGGCGGCGACCAGGGGCGCCGCCGCCCGCGTCTCGCCCACCGACACGGCATGCAGCCAGATCACCGGGCCGGGCGGCAGCTCGGGCAGGAAGCCCAGCCGCTCCCGCCAGTGGCGGCGATAGTCCGGCTGCCGCCGGCCCCGCCAGACCAGGTAGAGGAACAGTAGGGGCAGGATCGCCAGCCAGACCAGGGTGTAAAGGACGCGCATCCGGCAATTTTACTTGGCGAAGTGGCGCAGCGGCCATGGGCCGCCCCGTGGCGGGTGAAGTGGGCTAAAATGCCGGCCACTGTCGAGGAGGGGGCATGAAAGTTCTGATTACCGGGGCGGCGGGCTTCATCGGCATGCACGTCGCCCAGCTGCTGTTGGCGCGGGGCGACCGGGTGGTGGGGGTGGACAATCTCAATGATTATTACGATCCCGCCCTCAAACTGGCCCGCTTGCGGCGCCTTTCCGCGGCCGACGGTTTCCGTTTCGTGCAAGCCGACATCGCCGACCGCCTGGCCATGGAAGACCTGTTCGCCAGCGAGCGCTTCGACCGTGTCGTCAACCTGGCGGCCCAGCCGGGCGTGCGCTACTCGCTGAAGAATCCGCAGGCCTACATCCAGACCAATCTGGTCGGTTTCGGCAACATCCTCGAGGGCTGCCGCCACCACGGCGTGGCGCACCTGGTGTTCGCCTCCAGTTCGAGCGTCTACGGCGCCAATACCCGCATGCCTTTCTCGGTGCACGACAACGTCGATCACCCGGTCAGCCTCTATGCCGCCAGCAAGAAGGCCAACGAGCTGATGGCGCACAGCTACAGCCACCTCTATGGCCTGCCCGTCACCGGCCTCAGATACTTCACCGTCTATGGTCCCTGGGGCCGGCCGGACATGTCGCCCTGGCTGTTCACCTCGGCCATCCTGGAGGACCGCGCCATCGATGTCTTCAACATGGGCCAGATGCAGCGCGACTTCACCTACATCGACGACATCGCCGCGGGCACGGTGCGGGTGCTCGACCGCATCGCCGCGCCCAACCCGGCCTTCGACCGTGCCGCCCCCGACCCCGCCTCCAGTTACGCCCCGTTCCGGGTCTACAACATCGGCAACCACGAGCCGGTGGCGCTGATGACCTTCATCGAGACCATCGAAGCGGCGCTGGGCAAGGTGGCGAAGAAAAACTTTCTGCCCATGCAGCCGGGCGACGTGGTGGCCACCTACGCCGACATCGAGGAGCTGAAGCGTGACACCGGCTTCGAGCCGAAGACGCCGCTGGCCGAGGGCATTGCCCGCTGGGTCGCCTGGTACCGGCAATATCATGGGGCGTGAGGTGGAACCCTGGCCAGGCGCATGGGTCTTCTTTGGGCGGCAGGGTTATCCTGCACCCCCTTTATAACCGGATAAGCGAGAAGCCGACGTGTCGTCTGAACAGGTGGGCCAACTACTGCTGGCGCGTGGTCGTCTGACGCCCGCCGCCCTGGCGCAGGCCGTGGCGGCGCAGGGGGCGGCGGGCGAGCCCCTGCCCGCCACCTTGGCGCGGCTGGGGCTGGTGCCCGAGCGCGAGGCCTTTGCGGCGTGGTCCGAAGTGACCGGCGTGCCGCTGCTGGGGGCCGAGGATTACCCGGAGATCCCCATCCTGGAGGAGCGCGTCTCCACGCGTTTCCTCAAGGAGGCGCGTGTCATGCCGCTGCGCGAGGACGAAGATTCGCTGGAACTGGCCATGGTCAACCCGGAAGATACCTATGTGCTCGACGCCTTCCGCCTGATCACCCACCGCGCCATCCGCCCGCGCCTGGCGCCGCCCTCGGAGCTGGATGCGGCCCTGGACCGCCTTTACAGCGCCGATCGCACCATCGACCGCATCGTCAGCGACATCGCGGTGAGCGGCGAGGAAGAAGAGAGCGGCGACCTGCAGCACCTCAAGGACCAGGCCAGCGAGGCGCCGGTCATCCGCCTCGTCAACCTGCTGTTCGAGCGGGCGCTGGAATCGCGCGCCTCGGACATCCATATCGAGCCCTTCGAGAATCGTCTGATCATCCGCAACCGCGTGGACGGCGTCATGATCGAGGTGGAATCGCCGCCGCGGCGCCTCTCCGCCGCCGTGATCTCGCGCATCAAGATCATGGCCAACCTGGACATCGCCGAGCGCCGGCTGCCGCAGGACGGCCGCATCAAATTGCGCATCAAGGGCCGGGAGCTGGACCTCCGGGTGTCCACCGTGCCGACCATGCATGGCGAGAGTGTGGTGATGCGCCTGCTCGACAAGGGCGGCGTGCCGCTCGACTTCGAGCGGCTGGGCTTCGACAGGCATACCCTCGATGCCTTTCTCGATGTGCTGCTGCGGCCGCACGGCATCGTCCTGGTGACCGGCCCCACCGGCTCCGGCAAGACCACGACGCTGTATACCGCCCTGCAAATGCTGAACAAGCCCGACGTCAAGATACTCACCGTGGAGGACCCGGTGGAATATCAGATGGAGGGCGTCAACCAGATCCAGGTCAAGCCGCAGATCGGCCTCACCTTCGCCAACGCCCTGCGCTCCATCGTGCGCCAGGACCCGGATGTCATCATGATCGGCGAGATCCGCGACCTGGAGACCGCCGAGATCGCCGTGCAATCGGCGCTGACCGGCCACATGGTCATCTCCACCCTGCATACCAACGATGCCCCGAGCACGGTCAACCGCCTGCTCGACATGGGGGTGGAGGACTACCTGCTCACCTCCACCGTCAACGGTATCCTGGCGCAGCGCCTGGTGCGCGCCCTCTGCCCGGCCTGCGCCGAGACCTACACGCCGCTGCCGGAAGTGGTGCAGGAATTCGGCCTCGGCCGTTACGCCGGCCCGGGGCCGGTGCGCCTGAAGCGCCCTGTCGGCTGTGCGGAATGCGGCCAGACCGGCTATATCGGCCGTTTCGGCATCATGGAAATGATGCCCGTCAGCGACAGCCTGCGCTCCCTCATCATGAAGCACGCCGTGGCCGGCGACATCCGCCGGCAGGCCATCGCGGAAGGGATGCGCACCCTGTACGAGGATGGCCTGATGAAGGCCGTGGCCGGCGCCACCACGCTCGACGAGGTGCTGCGCGTGACGAGGGAGGCCTGAGTTGCCCGCCTTCCGCTACCAGGCCGTAGGCGCTGACGGCAATCTGCTGGATGGGGATATGGAGGGCCGCGCCCAGGAGGAGGTGGTGCAGCGTCTGCAGGCCATGGGCTACATCCCCATCCGCGTGGAAGTGGCCGCCGCGGGCGGCGGCGGTTTCGGCTGGCGTGGCCGCAAACGCCTGCGCCAGGACGACGTGGCCATCTTCACCCAGGAGCTCGCCACCCTGCTGCGCGCCGGCCTGCCGCTCGACCGGGCGCTGGCGGTGGCCATCAGCCTGGCCGAGAACGACGCCGTGCGCGACCTCCTGAGCCAGATCCGCGAGGACGTGCGCGCCGGCTCGACCCTGCATGCCGCCATGGAGGCCCGGACGGGGGTGTTCTCGCGCCTCTATCTCAACATGATCCGGGCGGGCGAGGCGGGCGGGGCGCTGGCCGTGGTCATGGCCCGCCTGAGCGAATTCATGGAGCGCGCCAAGGAGTTGAAGGAGACCGTCAAGTCGGCCATGGTCTATCCGGTCATCCTGGTCATGGTGGCGGTGCTGTCGGTGGTGGTGCTGCTGATGTTCGTGGTGCCGCAGTTCTCGCAGATGTTCGCGGAATCGGGCAAGGCGCTGCCGCTGCCGACCCAGATCGTCATCGGTCTCGGTGATTTTTTCCGCCACTACTGGTGGGCCCTGCTGCTCGGCGGTTATCTGCTCTACGCCTTTTTCCGCCGGCAGATGACGCAACCCGCCGCGCGCTACCGCTGGGACGCCCGCTTCCTGGCCATGCCGCTGGTGGGCGAACTGGTGGCCAGGATCGAGGTGGCGCGTTTCTCCCGCACCCTCGCCACCCTGCTGGCCAATGGCGTCACCCTGCTGGCGGCGCTGTCCATCGTCAAGGACACGCTCACCAACACCTTCATGGCCGGGCGGCTGGACCAGGTTATCACCCAGTTGCGCGAAGGCAGGGGCCTGGGCCGGCCGCTGCAGGAAACCGGGGTGTTTCCCGGACTGGCGGTGCACATGGTGATGGTGGGCGAGGAGACCGGCCGGTTGCAGGAGATGCTGTTCCAGGTGGCCGACGTCTTTGACCGCGAGGTGCAGCGCACGGTCAAGCGTATGCTGGGACTGATGGAGCCGGTGCTGATACTCGGCCTCGGCCTCATCATCGGCGGCATCATCATGTCCATCCTGGTGGCGATATTGAGCGTGAACGAATTGACCGCGTGACGGTCATGGTATTTCCGAGACTGGAGCGAAACATGCAAAAACCAACCCATGCGCCGCCGCCGGCGCGGCAACGCGGCTTCACCCTGATCGAACTTCTGGTGGTGCTGGTCATCCTCGGCCTGCTGGCCGCCCTGGCCGGCCCCAAGGTGATCGGCTATCTGGGCGGGGCCAAGTCCGACACCGCCAAATTGCAGATCGAGGAGTTCTCGTCCGCGCTGGACATCTTCCACCTCGAGGTCGGCCGCTACCCGACGACGCAGGAAGGCTTGCAGGCGCTGGTGCAGGCGCCGGGCGGGCTGGACAAATGGAAAGGGCCCTACCTCAGGAAAAAGGACGTGCCCAAGGACCCATGGGGCTTCGACTACCACTATGAGTCGCCCGGCCAGCACGGCGCTTTCGATCTCTTCAGTTGGGGCGCCGACAACAAGGAAGGCGGCGACGGCGAAAACAAGGACCTCGTGAGCTGGTGAAGCGCCAAGCCGGCTTCACCCTGCTGGAACTGTTGGTGGTCATGGTCCTCATGGGCCTGATGTACGCCCTGGTGCCGCCCATGTTCTCCAGCGGCGGCGGCGCCGAATTGCGGGCGGCGGCCCGGCAACTGGCGGCGGGACTGCGCAAGACCCGCAACCAGGCCATCGCCAGCCGCCAGGAGGCGGTGCTGACGGTGGACGTGGCGGCGCGCCAGTTCCGCGTCGCCGGCGATACCCGCCAATTCACCTTGCCGCGCGAGGCGCAGGTGAAGGTGCTCACGGCCAAATCCGAGGCGGTGGACGACAAGGTGGCGACCATCCGATTCTACCCGGACGGCAGCTCCACCGGCGGCGGCATCACCCTCGTCAACGGCGGTAGTCAATTCCGCGTGGACGTGGACTGGCTTACCGGCAATGTGAGACTCCTCGACTGACCATGGCGCGCCGTGAGCGGGGCTTTTCCCTACTGGAAATACTGGTGGCCTTCGTCATCCTGGCGCTGGCCATGGGCGTCATCATGCGGCTGTTCTCCGGCGCGCTTGGCAACATCGGCCGCGCCGAACACCACGCGCACGCCGTGGCCGTGGCGGAATCGGTGCTGGCCGGCCTGGGTGTCGAGACGCCGCTGGCCGAAGGCGAGCTGAGCGGCGACGACGGCCAGGGCTACCGCTGGCAGGCGCGCATCAGCCGTTATGCCGAAGCCAATGCCGCGCTCGACGCCGCGGCCATGCCGACGCTCCTCTATCAGGTCGATTTGACGGTGCGCTGGGGCGAGACCGACGACCGGGAGCCGGGTTTGCAACTCACCACCTTGCGGGCGGCGCCGAAGTCATGAAACAGCGCGGCTTCACCCTGTTGGAGATGCTCATCGGCCTGACCCTGCTTGGCTTCATATTGCTGCTCTTGTATAACGGCCTGCGGCTGGGGACGAGGAGCTGGGATGTGGGCGAGCGGCTGGTGGAGGGCACGTCACGGCAGGCTGTGGTGATGGGTTTTCTGCGGCGCCAACTGGCCCAGGCCTACCCCCTGCGCTGGCAACGGGAGGGCGTCGACGTCATGGTCTTCTCCGGCGAGCCAAAGTCCCTGCGCTTTGCCGCCCAGGTGCCCGCGCATCTGGGCACGGGCGGCATACACATCGTCGAGCTCGAAGCGCTTCCCGGCAACGAGGCGGAAGAGCTGCGGATGCGCTGGCGCCTGCCGACCAGGGACGCGAACGCCTTCGCCTTTTCCGACGAGGACGATCAGGCCACCCTGTTGCGCGCCATGGATGGCCTGGAGCTCGCGTATTTCGGCGCGCCAAGACGCGATGACGAAGCGGCCTGGCACGAGTCGTGGCATAGCGAGGAAAGGCTGCCCAGGCTGGTTCGCCTGCGCCTCGCGCAAAAGGATGGAAAGCGCTGGCCCGACCTTGTGGTCGATCTCAGTCTGGCCACGCTGGACTGCAACTGGCACCCAGTCTACAAGCGCTGTCTGTGATGCGAGCCGGCCTGTCTGCTCAAGACCCGCGCCGCGACTGGCCCATGGCGGCGGCACAGCGGGGGATCGCCCTGGTGGTCGTGCTTTGGGTCGTCACCCTGCTGACGGTGATCGCCTCGAGTTTCGTCTACAGCGCGCGCGGCAACATCCAGATCACCGCCAATCTGGCAAGCCGGGTGCGGGCCCAGGCGCTGGCGGAGGCCGGTGTTCAGCGCGGTCTCCATGAATTGCTCAAGCCGGCCACGGACGGGGAACGCTGGCAGGCGGAAGGCCGGCCTTATGCGTTTGATCTGGGTGAGGGAAAGATCACGGTGACCCTGGTCGATGAGTCGGCCTTCATCGATTTGAATGCCGCGCCCGAGAACCTTCTGCTGGGCCTGCTGCTCTCAACGGGGATGGAAGAGGGCGAGGCCCAAGGGCTGCTGGACAAGATCGAGGACTGGCGCGATGGCGATGACCTGGCGCGCGCCGCCGGCGCCGAGAGGGATGACTATGAGGCGGCGGGGCTTCGCTACGGCCCGGCCAATGCCGATTTTCGCGCGGTGGAAGACCTCAAGTCGGTACTGGGGATGACGCCACAGATTTATGAGCGCATCGCCGGTGCGCTCACGGTGCATACCGCGACGCCGGGCATCAACAGCGCTCTGGCGCCGCGCCAGGTGCTCCTGGCCGTTCCGGGCGTCACGGCGGAAGAGGTGGATGCGTATCTGCAACTGCGGACGGAGGCGTTGGCGGCCGGCGCCTCGCCTCCGCCCTTCCCGCAGGCCGCGGCGTTCTCGGCGGCGCGGGCGGGCATCGTGTACAATCTGCGCTCTCAGGCCGCGCTGTCCGACGGCACGGTGTTCGTGCGCGAAGCCGTGGCCAAACTGACGGGCGACCCCAAGCGGCCGTTCGGTTTTCTCGACTGGAGGGAAGGCCGGCCGTAACGAGCACGGAAAACCATGGCAGGCAACGTCTCATCGTATCGATCACCGGGCAACGCGGGCGGCGCCTGGGCGCAGCTATCGCGTTTCTTCCGCTGGTGGCGGCGGGAGTTGAGCGCCCTCGTGCCGGCCGGGCTGCAGCCGCTGCCGCCGCCGACGCGGCGCTTCGTCTGGCTGGAGGTCGCCTCGGGCAAGGCGTCGCTCTGGCGCGTGGATGCCGCCAGGCGGGTCGAACTGGCCAGCATCGACTTGACGGCGACCGACGCGGCCGCGCGGAAATTGTCTCTGGACGCGGCGATCGGCGGCTACCGTAACCCTCCCCTGGGGTTGAGCCTGCCTGCGGACAAGGCGTTGCGCAAAGATGTCAGTCTGCCGGCGGCGGCACGCGAAAATCTCAGACAGGTATTGGCCTACGAACTCGGCCGTCATACCCCGTTCAATGCCGACCAGGCCTATTTCGGCTACCTGGAGGCGGCTGACAATAAGAAACCGGCGCAGATCGAACTGACGCTGGTCACGGTGCCGCGCCAGGCCGTGGACGAGGGCCTGGCCCTGTTGCGGGAATGGGGACGGCAGGCGCGCGCGGTGGTGGTGGAGGACGAAATCCGGGGCGACAGCCGCTACGCCGACCTGCTGCCGCCCGAAATGCGTCCCAGGGCCGGGTGGCTCTTGCGGGCGGGGTACGCCGTCATGGCGCTGCTGCCCGTCGCCCTGCTGGCGGCCGCCCTGGCGACGCCGCTGTGGCAAAAACGCGAAGTGGCCATCGCCCTCGATGCCCGGATGGCCGAGGCCAGGCGTCAGGCCGATGCCGTCGACGCCTTGCGCCTCGAACTCAATAAAACCACCGCCGAATATCATTTTCTGCTGGAGAAAAAGGCCAAGCATCCTCCCGCCGTCGCGCTGTTGGAAGAAGTGACGCGCATGCTGCCCGACGATACCTGGCTCATGCAGATGGAGGTACGGAACAACGAAGTGCTGCTCAATGGCGAGACGGGTTCTTCCGCCAGCCTTATCCGCTTGCTGGAACGGTCGGAACTCCTCGCCGACCCCAGCTTCCGCTCACCGCTGGTCAAGGGGCGCGGCAACATAGAACGCTTCCAGTTGGCCGCCGTCATCCGCGAAGGCGGGCTGGCGGAGGCCCTGGCCAGACAGCGGGAGGCGTCCACGCCGCGTAAACCTGGGCAGAAAACGCCGGGACGGGGGGGCTGATGGCGCTGCGTCCGCTCACTCCCGGCGAATACCGGCTGCTTGCCGTCCTGCTGCTGCTCGGCGTCATTGCCGCCCTCGCCGTTGCCGTGTCTATCCCGGTGCGCTCGGCCCATCGTCATTACGATGAGATCATCGCCGCCAGGCTCGATCACCTCGCCCGCTTCCAGCGCGTGGCCGCCCAGCGCGCCGACCTGGAGGCGCAGATGGCGAAAGTCCGCGCCAAGGATGCCAGCCGCTTTTATCTCAAGGTGAGCGCGCCGGCCCTGGCCGCGGCGGACATTCAGCAGGTCGTGCAAACCCTGATCGAGGCCAACGGCCTGCGGCTGGAAAGCATGCAGATCAGCCCCCACAAGGATGAAGGCGGGCATCGCCGGATCACGGTCAACCTGCGTGTGCGCGGCAAACTGAGCGGCATCCAGAACATGCTTTACTCGCTGGAGGCCTCGCAGCCCTACTTGTTTGTCGATGCCCTCAACATCCAGTCCACGGTGCGGCAGAATTACGCCCCCATGCCTGGGGTCGAGCCCGATGTCATGGTCATGTTCGATCTGTCCGGCTATGCACAGGTGAAAAAGCCCAATGCCCAGCCTAAACATTAAATCGCTCGCCCTGATCGGCTGGGGGGCGGTCAACGCCACGTTGCTGGCGGTCACCGGCGAGGAGTTGGGCTGGGGAAAGCACCCGCATGCCGCCATCCCCGCGCCCGCGAGCCTGCCGCCGGAGCCGGTCAGTGTCGAGTTGCTGAGCGAATATTCCGCGCCCGCCCTGGATAAGCGCTTTCCGCAGACACTGGAGCGGCCATTGTTCGTGCCCACCCGCCGCCCGGCGCCGCCCCCCCCGCCCCCGCCGCCGCCGCCGCCGCCAACCATGCGCAAGGGCCAATTTCAGCTGATGGGGGTCATGATCCTGCCCGAGACCCGCTTCGTCGTGCTGCGCGAGACCGCCAGCGGCCTTACCCGGCGGGTGGAGATCGGACAGACGATCAACGGCCTGCTGATCGACAAGGTCGAGGCCGAGCAGGCGGTATTGTCCCAGTACGGCGACAGCGAGATCCTGACCGTCAAGGTCCAGCCCAGCCCCAAGGGGCCTCCCGGCAAGCCCGCCGTGGGCGTTGCCGGGAGGCCCAACCTTGGGATGATGGCGCGGGAGCCGAGGCGTTTGCCCATGCCGGCCCAAGGCTCCCCGCCGGGGCTGGCCGGGTACGATAAACGGGCCGGCGATCCGGCGGGCATGGAGTCGTCCGGCCGCGTCGACATGCCGCCCAGAAAGACCCGCGCCGGCCCATGAGCGAGACCTTATCCATGAACGATGGCCAACAGGCCTGGGATTGTTTGCCCGCGGCAACCACGAAGGTGAAAGCGACCATGACTCAAACACACATCCACACTTCCGCGCCGGCGCTGAGGATCGCGGCCGGAGTTTGCACCGTCCTCCTGGCCGGCTGCGCCGCCCTGTCGAAACAGCCGGCGGCCACCGTCCCCCCGGAGGCGGTGGCCGCCGCTCCCGCGGAAACGGCCGCCCCGGCAAAGTCCGTCGACGATGAAAAGGTCCGGCTCTATCCGGGCACCGGGGTACTGGTCAAGGCCCCCGCCGTGCCGGCCGTGCAGCAGAAGGGCGGCGAAGTCACCCTGACCTTCGAGGGCGCCGATTTGCGCGAGGTGGTGAAGACCATCCTCGCCGACATACTCCGGGAAAGCTACATCATGGACCCGCGCGTCAGCGGCAGCATCACCCTGCACACCAAGCGGCCCATTCCCCGCGCCGCCATACTGCCGACGCTGGAAACGGTGTTGCGCATGAGCGGGGCCGTGCTGCTCAGACAGGAAGACGGGGTCTATCAGGTGGTGCCTTCCTCCCTGGCGGGCAAGGGCAATCTGACGCCCGCGCTGGGCCAGGTCGGCAAGCCGCTGCCCAGCGGTTACAGCATACAAGTGGTCCCCCTGAAATTCATCGGCGCGCAGGACATGGCAAAGCTGCTGGAGCCGCTGGCGAGCGAGCCGGGATCGGTGCGCGTCGATTTGCTGCGCAACCTGCTCATCCTCTCCGGCACCGAGCCGGAACTGCGCCATTTCCTCGAAACCGTAGACATGTTCGATGTGGACTGGATCTCGGGCATGTCGGTGGGCCTGTTCATGTTGCAAAACGTCGAGGTCAAGACCGTCGTCGGCGACATCGAGAAGGTATTCGGCGACAGGAACCTGGGGCCCCTGGCGGGCGCCGTGCGCCTGGTCCCCATCGAGCGTCTCAACGCACTGTTGGTGGTCTCGCCCCAGGCAAAATACCTCGAACAGGCCCGCACCTGGGTGGAGCGGCTGGACCGGAGCGGCCTCGGCGGAGACGGTCAGCACCTGTTCGTCTACCAGGTACAGAATGGCAAGGCGGAGGCCTTGGCCGGTCTGCTCAATGACGCCTTCGGCAAAAAGGCGCAGCAGAAGGCCCCGGCGCAGGCCCTGGCGCCCGGTCTCGCCCCGGCCGAGGTCAAAACCGCCGGCAGCCAGACGGCCGCGAAACCCGCGGCGGCAGTCCCGGCGCGGCCCGCGGCTGCGGCCGGCGACAGCCTGGCCTTGCCGCAGGATGTGCGGGTGATCGCCGACAAGGACAACAATGCGCTGCTCATCCTGGCCAGCGCCGCCGATTTTGAAAAGATCGAGTCGGCGCTGCGCCGGCTGGACGTGGTGCCGCGGCAGGTGTTGATCGAAGTGGCGATCGCCGAGATCACGCTCAAGGACGAGCTTTCCTACGGCCTCGAATGGTTCCTGAAGAACGGCGACCGGCACAGCAGCAAGCTGGACATCGGCGCCTCCGGCATCGGCCCGCTGACCCCCGGCTTCTCCTACTCCTGGATCAGCCGCAGCGGCGACATCAATGCCGTGTTGAACGCCCTGGCGACCGATTCCAAGCTGAAGATCATCTCCTCGCCGCATATCACCGTGGCGGATAACCAGACCGCCAAGATACAGGTGGGCGACCGGGTGCCCACGATCACCCAGACCCAGTCCACGGCCAACGCCACCACCGGGGTGATCAGCAGCGTGCAATATCTGGATACCGGGGTGCTGCTGGGGGTCACGCCGCGGGTCAATGCCGGCGGCCTGGTGACCATGGAGATCAATCAGGAAATCAGCAGCGCCAGCAAAACCACCTCGTCCAGCATCGATTCGCCCACCATCCAGAAGCGTTCCGCGTCAAGCACGGTGACGGTGCAGTCCGGCGAGACGCTGGTCATGGCCGGCCTGATCAAGGAAGAACAGACACGCGCCTCGTCGGGGCTGCCGCTGCTCTCGCAAATCCCCCTCGTGGGCGGGCTGTTCGGCACCCAGACGCGCAACGACGACCGCACCGAACTCATCATCCTGATCACCCCGCGCGTCCTCAAGAGCGTCAGGCAGGCCTCGGATGTCACGCAGGAATTCCGCCGGCGCCTCTCCGGCCTGGAATCGATGCTGAAGATACTGGAGACCGAAAAGATCACGGAAAACCTCGGCCAGGACGACAGCGCCGCCCCCGCCAGGGAGTCCGTGCCGCCGCTCAAACCGAATCAAAGCGCCGCGGCGAAACCCAGGCCGGGCAAGGCCGCAAGGTAAGGTCCGGGGCGATTGCGCGACGGCATGAACGCAGGGGCGGCGCGCCGGGTCCGCGTCGTCGTGGTCAACTACAACGCCGGAACGCTGCTGGCGGAGTGCGTGGCGCGGCTGGCGGCCTCGACCCTGCCGCTGGACGTGGTGGTGGTCGACAACGCCTCCAGCGACGGCAGCCTGCAACCGCTGCGGGCGCGCCTGCGGCCGGGCGCCCTCGCGCTGCGTGAAAACGCCGCCAATCTTGGCTTCGCCCGGGCCGTCAACCAGGGCCTTGAAGGCTGGCGCGGCGACTATGCGCTGCTGCTCAACCCGGATTGCCTGATTGAACCCGATACCCTCGAACGCCTGCTTGCGGCCATGGATGCCCGGCCCGGCGTGGGCATGGCCGGCTGCCTGATCCGCAACCCCGATGGCAGCGAACAGGCCGGCTGCCGGCGGCAGGCCCCGACGCCCTGGCAATCCCTGCGGCGGACGCTGGGCGGGCGCGGCTTCGACCAGGCCGGGCAGCCGCTGCCCGCGCAGCCGTGTCCGGTGGAGGCCATTTCCGGCGCCTTCATGCTGGTGCGGGGCACGGCGCTGGAGGCGGTGGGGCGGCTGGACGAAGGCTATTTCCTGCACTGCGAGGACCTCGACTGGTGCCTGCGTTTTCGCCAGCACGGCTGGCAGGTGCTGTTCGTCCCGGACGTGGCGGTGACCCATGTCAAGGGCGCCAGCAGCCGCCGCTGCCCGATCTGCGTGGAATGGCACAAGCACCGGGGCATGGCCCGCTACTACCGCAAGTTTTTTCGCCGGCAAACCCCGTGGCCGCTCATGGGGCTGGTCTATGCCGGCATCTGGGCGCGTTTCGGCGTCAAGTCGCTCTATCTGCTGTTGGCCGGCCCGTTTTCCCGCCGCTTTGGACACGCCCATGCCTGACGCCCTCGGGATCGTGCTGACGGCCTTCGCGGCGACCCTGCTGGCGGCCCGCCTGCTGCTGTCGCCGGTGGCGGGCCGGCTGGCGCTGGCGCATCCCAACGAACGCTCCCTGCACCGGCAGCCGGTGCCGGCGAGCGGCGGCCTGGCCATCGCCCTGGGGGTGGGGGTGGGCTGGACATTGCAGGGCGAGGCCGGCCTGTGGCCGCTGGGCGGCCTGGCGCTGCTGCTCTGCGCGCTGTCATTCGTCGACGATCTGCGCGGTCTCCCCGCCTGGGTGCGGCTGCTGCTGCATGGTCTCGCGGCCGCGGCGCTGATCGGGTTCATGGCCCCGGATCTGCCCATGGCCTGGCAGATCGTGCTGGGCGCGGCCGTGATCTGGATGACCAATCTCTACAACTTCATGGATGGGGCGGATGGCCTGGCCGGCGGCATGGCGGTGGCCGGCTTCGGCGCCTACGCCCTGGCCGCCGGCATGGCTGGCGATGCCGGCCTGGCCAGGGCCTGTTGGGTGATCGCCGCCGCCGCCGCCGCCTTTCTTGTTTACAATTTCCACCCGGCCAGGCTGTTCATGGGCGACGCCGGATCGATCCCGCTTGGTTTTCTCGCCGCCGGCCTTGGCCTTCTCGGCTGGCAGCGCGGCGACTGGCCGGCCTGGCTGCCGCCGCTGGTGTTCTCGCCCTTTCTGGCCGACGCCAGCGTGACGCTGGTCAAGCGGATGCTGCGGCGCGAGCCGGTCTGGCGCGCGCACCGCCAGCATTATTACCAGCGCCTGGTGCGGCTGGGGCTCGGTCATGGCGGGCTGGCGGCGCTCGAATACGGCCACATGCTCGGCGCCGCCCTGCTCGCCCTCTGGCTGGTCCGGCACCCGGCCTGGGCGGACGTGCTCCTGCCGGCCTGGCTGACCGCCCTTGCCCTGGCCATGTATGGGGTCGATCGCCTCTGGGCGCAACGGAAAGGAGAAGGCTGACGATGTGGTCCCGGGCTGGAATCAACGGTCGCGCGCTGTTGGCCTTCGCCCATGACGTGGTTGCGGCCGGGCTGGCCTGGTGGCTGGCCTTCCTGCTGCGCGAGAACATGGCGATACCGCTGCCGCCGGTGGCCGCCGACGCCTTCCTGCATTCCCTCTGGTGGATACTGCCGCTGCATGCCCTGCTGTTCTGGCAACGGGGGTTGTACCAGGGCATCTGGCGCTACGCCAGCCTGGCCGACCTGAAACGTATCGTCGTCGCGGTGGGGTTGTCGGTCTGCCTGGTGACGCTGATCGTCTTCATGATCCGCCCCGCGGCCCCGGTGCCGCGCGCGGTGCTGGTGCTCTATCCCATCCTGCTGCTGTTCATCATGGCCGGCAGCCGCTTCGCTTATCGCGCCTGGCGCGAACACCGGCTTTACGGCCCGCTGGCCCTGCAACGCGAACCGGTCATCCTGCTCGGCGCCGGCGATGCCGCCGCCGCTCTGGTGGCCGAGCTCGCCCGCAGCAAGGAATGGCGCGTGGTCGGGCTGCTCGATGACGATGCCGGCAAGCAGGGCCGGCTGGTGCATGGCATCCAGGTCAGGGGCGGCCTTGACGACCTGCCGCGCCTGGCGGCGCAGTTCAGCCTCAGGCAGGCCATCATCGCCATGCCCGCCGCCAGCCACGCGGCCAGGCGGCGGGCGGCGCAGATCGGCGCCAGCGCCGGGCTCAGGGTATTGACCGTGCCCTCCTTCGATGACCTGGTCGCGGGCAAGGTCACCCTGGCGGAGCTGCGCGCGGTGGAACTGGATGACCTGCTCGGCCGCGACCCGGTGGTGCTCGACACGGCGGGCCTGCACGGCCTTCTGGCGGGGCGGGTGGTGATGGTGACCGGGGCCGGCGGCTCCATCGGTTCCGAACTCTGCCGCCAGATCGCCGCCTACCGGCCGGCGCAACTGCTGTTTTTCGAGGCCAACGAATACGCCCTTTACACCATCGAGCAGGAATTCGCCGAACTCCACCCCGCCGTGGCCGCCCTCCCCCTGATCGGCGACGTCAAGGACGCCGCGCGCGTCGAGCAGGTGCTGGCGCGGTACAAGCCCAATGTCATCTTCCACGCCGCCGCCTACAAGCACGTCCCTCTCATGGAAGGCGACAATGCGTCGGCCGCCCTGCGCAACAACGTCCTCGGCACCTATGTGCTGGGCCGGGCGGCGCGGGCGCACGGGGTGGGCGAATTCGTCCTGATCTCCACCGACAAGGCGGTCAACCCCGTCAACGTCATGGGCGCCAGCAAGTGGCTGGCGGAACGGGTCTGTCTGGCGCTGCAGGAGGCGGGCGGCACCCGCTTCGTCACGGTGCGTTTCGGCAATGTATTGGGCAGCGCCGGCAGCGTCATCCCCAAGTTCCAGCGGCAGATCGCCCATGGCGGGCCGCTCACCATCACCCACCCCGACGTGTTCCGTTATTTCATGTCCATCCGCGAGGCCGCGCAGCTCGTTTTGCAGGCCGGGCTGATGGGCCGGGGCGCCGAAATATTCGTGCTCGAAATGGGCGAGCCGGTACGCATCGTCGATCTGGCCAGGGACATGATCCGCCTTTCCGGCCTCGCGGAAAACGCCATCCCCATCGCCTTCACCGGCCTGCGCCCCGGCGAAAAACTGACCGAAGAGTTGTTGGCCGACCGTGAACACACGCTGCCCACGCCCCATCCCAAGCTGCGCATCCTGTCCGCCGCGCCGCCGCCCGACGCCGCCTGGCTGGCCGGCCTGCTGGACTGGTTGCAGGCGAGCCAGGGCTCGTCCGCGGCGGAAATCCTGGCCGGCCTGCAACACTGGGTGCCGGAATTCGTGCCGGCGCGGCGGGCGCCATGAACGCTTATAATGCCGGCATGAAATCCCGGTCCGCCTTCACCCCGGCCACGCCCCTGCGGCGGCTGCCGCTCGCCCTGTTGCTCGCCCTTGGCTTTGCCGGCCCGGCGGCGGCGGACGTCTATGCCTACCGGGACGCCGCGGGCATCGAGCACTACACCAATGAGCCGGGCCTTGAGGGATACACCCTGATCGTCGCCGTACTCAAGGAAGAAGGCCGAGACAACCGGGCCGAGGCCCAGCCCCTGCCCGCGGCGGTCAGCCAGTATGCGCCCCATGTCGAGGCCGCGGCGGCGGAGTTCGACATCGACCGGGCCCTGGTGCACGCCGTCATCACGGCGGAATCCGGCTACAACCCCAGCGCGGTCTCGCGTGCCGGCGCCCTGGGTCTGATGCAGTTGATGCCGCAGACCGCCAAACGCTATGCCGTGGCCGATGCCTTCGACCCCATCCAGAACATACGCGGCGGCACCCGCTATCTGCGCGACCTGCTCGACCAGTTCGACAACAACCTCGAACTGGCCGTCGCCGCCTACAACGCCGGTGAAAGCGCCGTGCTCCGCTATGGCGGCCGTATCCCGCCTTACCGTGAAACCCGGGCCTATGTGCCCAAGGTGTTGCGCCTGTACAGCAAGTACAGGTCATTGCTGTGATGGCGGCGTCGTGGCCTTGACGGGGCCCGGCCGCCTTGTTAATGTGCGCGCCGCCGTTGCAGGCGGCCGTGCGTAGAACCAATAAACGGAGAGCGATTTTGTCGAAGCTGTCGAGCAGGGTGAATCCTCCCTGGGTATTCCTGGCCATGGTCGTCTCGGCCCTGGTGTTGTCCGCCTGCGCCCTGTTTCTCAAGCCCGAAGACAGCCCGAAGTGGTACGATTCACAACGCGCCGTTCTGACGGAGCGTGCGGAAGCCCGCTGGCAGGCGCGTATGAAGCAGAACATCGAAGCCGAATACGCCTATCTGTCGCCGGCCTATCGCGCTGTTGTTTCGTTACAACAATATAAGGGTAGGGTCGGGAATGTGATCGAATGGCGGCTGGCGCGCGTCAAGGACATTCTGTATGATTCCCCAACAGTGGCTTCTGTTAGCGTGGAAGTTAC
The DNA here is from genome assembly GCA_037439465.1 of Hydrogenophilales bacterium. GTDB lineage: Bacteria > Pseudomonadota > Gammaproteobacteria > Burkholderiales > Thiobacillaceae > Parasulfuritortus. The sequence continues at coordinate 70,062 of JBBIVX010000002.1, forward strand.
TTATCGCTTCACTGTTCGTGATGGAACAGAAATGGAATCCAGCCGGATTCTGATCGAGAAGTGGCTTTACATGGACGGGGGATGGTGGTACACAGCCAAGTAGATTCTGTTTTGGTCTGCTAGGTAAGTGCAGCCAGGCGCCTGGCTAATTTTAAGTGAGTAGTTTTTTTGTTGACCTTGCAAGGAGTTGGATATGAAGCTGCTTAATGCACGCAAAAAGGTTTTGACTCTGGCCGTCGCGAGCGCGATGGGTGGCGCCGTGATGATGGCCGCCCCCGCCCAGGCGATGAACGTGTCCCAAAACAATGTGGGTGAAGTCCTGATTTACCCGTACTACACGGTCAAGAACGGTTTTGACACGATTTTCTCCGTGGTCAACACCTCCAACCGGACGGCGGCCTTCAAGATCCGCTTCCGCGAGGCCCTGAACAGCCGTGAAGTGCTCGACTTCAACGTCGTCCTGTCGCCGTTTGACGTGTGGAACGGCTCCGTCACCGCCAGCGGCAATGGCGGCGTGGTCCGTACCTACGACCAGACCTGCACCTCCCCGATCATGCCCAACAGCGCCACCGCTCCCGGCGCGCGCGAGCTGCCCTTCACCAGCCTGGCCTATGATGGCACCGATACCCGGCCCGAGTTCGGCCTGGATGGCGCCGGCACCAGCATCACCCGTGCCCAGGAAGGCTACTATGAAGTCATCCTGATGGCCGTGAGCAGCCAGGATGTCAACCAAAGCAGCAACGTGGTCGAATACAACGCCAAGCATGTCTCCGGCACCCCGCGCGATTGCACCAAGGTGGACGCGGCCTTCCTGAGCGGCGCCACGATCGCCGCCAACTTCACCGGTTTCTCCGCGCCCGAGAACATCCTGAAGGGCCATTCCACCTTCATCGACGTGGCCACCGGCAAGGCGGTCGACGCCACCCCGACCCATATCGAAGACTTCAGCGCCGCCACCATGCTGTTCACTCCGGGCGACTTGAGTCCTGACCTGGGCGATGGCGATGGCAGTGGCACCGTCTATGGCCTCAACAACGGCGCTACATGGAACGCGGGTTTTATCGGCTCTGAACACGGCGTGTCCGGCCTGCTTGCCGCCGATGCCGTCATCAACGAGTTCGCCGCCAGCGGCAGTGGCGCCCAGACCGACTGGATCGTCACCTTCCCGACCAAGCACCACTATGTCGACCGCGTGTTGGAAGGCTTCAACGACCCGTTCTATCAGCAGTTCGACTACATCCTCTCCACCAACCCGACCGTGCGTCGTGGCAAGTCCTGCGACAACGTCGCGCCGGTACTGTACAACCGCGAGGAAGGCACCGTCACCCCCGGCGGCACCGTGCCGTCGCCGGCGCCGCAAGGTTCCGCGCGCGTGCTGTGCTACGAGGCCAACGTCATCACCTTCAACAACTCGAATGTGTTCGGCACTGGCGTCAACCATGAAAACATGGACACCTCCGCCGTCGGCAGCTCGGGCTGGATGATGCTCGGCCTGAACATCGCCGAGGACGCCAGCAGTCGCAACATCGGCACCGGCCTGCCGGTCATCGGTTTTGCCGCCATCATGCGTAACAACGCCTCCGAGGCCGGCAACAACCGTAACTACGGCTCCACCGAAGAGCACACCTACATGGCCACGCCGCCTGATGTCCCGGCGGCGCTGCTGCTGTAATTTTCGGGGTTTTGCCCTGATCCTGAAAGGCCCGCTCCGGCGGGCCTTTTTTTGTGGTGCGCCCGGCGTGGGCGCACTCCTGCCGGTGCAGGTCCCGCCGACCGGCAGGGCGCCGGCAACGACCGCCTGTCCATGGCGCCCAACCGGGTGGGTGGGAGAAGCGAGAAAGAATGTTATCCTTGATATCAGGAAAGCGCGCCAAGTGCCAGTGGGCGCTGGGTATTGCGCGCACATGGCCTTGAGACGGTGTCCGGGCTGGCGTGCCAGGGACCGCAGGCGCTACGTGTAGGGCCTTGGCGGCGGAAGTGGGAACTTAACGCTTCCGGCCGGGTCTTTCGGCCGGGTTGGGTTGATGTGAATGTGAAAAGTGAAAAGGAAGCGATCATCATGGGCGTAAAATCGATTTGCCGCGCGGCCGCCGCGGCCCTCCTCACGGCCTTGGGCGGCGCGGCGTGGGCCGCGGCGAGCATCAATTGCGCCATCGCCCCGGCCTACACCATCATTGCCGAGGGGCAGACGGTCGAGCTGACGGCCACCTGTGATGCGCCGCTGGCCACCGTCAACTGGAGCCTGGATGGCGTCACGGTCACGGGCGATGTCGCCCTGAACCAGACCACCACCGCGCCCATACGCCTGGTCACCCCCCTCACCCTGGGCACCGGCCCGCGCAACCGGGCCAATCCGGCAAATCCCTCCTATGTATTCTCCTTGAGCGGCAGTGATGGGCAAAACCAAAACACCGTCGCTGCCGGCAATGCCGCCACCGTGGTGGTCAAGACGGCCACCAGCCTGGCGGCGGGGGAGCGGGGCAACCTCGACGCCGAAGTCAACGGCGTCTGCGGCACGGCGAACGCCACGGCGCAGCCGGCCATGCCCAGCGGCGCCGCCCAGTGCGCCAGCGGCCGGCCGGCCTTGCAGATCACCTCCCCGGCGGCCTACAACTGGACCTGCGCCAGCGCCAACGGCGGCAGCGACGCCAGTTGCTATGCCATCCGCGGCTACACCGTCAGCGCCGTGGTCAACGGCGGCAACGGCACGGTGTCGCCGGCAAGCCAGCCCGCGGCCGCCGGCGCGGCCGTCACGGTCACGGCGTCGCCCAGCCCCAATTACAGCGCCCAAATGGCGGGTTGCGGCGGCAGCCAGTCCGGCAACACCTTCACCACCGGCCCCGTCAACGCCGATTGCACGGTGACCGCCAGCTTCAGCAACACGCCGGTGCCCAGCGCCTGCGGCTCGGCCAACGCCCAGCTTTTGGCCGCCGCGCCCGCCAGCGGCCTGTGCGCGGCCGGCAATACGGACTCCACGGTGACCACCAATGCCGGGACGTATGCCTGGACCTGCGCCGGTGTGAACACCACGCCGGCCAGCGTGCCCTGTTCGGCCAACCGCAGCTTTACGGTGACGGCCACCCTCAACGGCAGCAACGGTTCCATCGTTGCGGCTTCGCAGTCGCAGCAGATCCAGTACAACCAGACCGCCACGATCCAGACCACGCCGGCCGCGGGCTATGTGCCGGCGTTTGTTTCGGCGTGCGGCGGCAGCCAGTCCGGCAACAGCTTCACGACGGGGGCGGTGACGGGCGCGTGCGCCCGGTGACGGGCGCGTGCGCCGTCACCGTCAGCTTTGGCCTGAACCAGGCGCCCACCTCGGACCCCGGCCGCTGGACCGGGTCGTGGCAGACCACCGACGCCACGGGCCGGCCCGTGCTGGTGGTCGATCAATCCTTTGTCCAGGGGGCGGGCGTCATTGACTACCTTCCCGGCTGCGTGAACCAGGGGGTGACCAACAACTCGGCTAGCGGCTGCGCGGCCAGTAATAGCTACGGCGGCTTCAGCTTCGTCCCCGGCAAGGTGCTGGCCATCCGTTTCCGCACCACGTCCTCGGCGGGTGCCACGGTCCAGATCTTCCAGCTTGGGGGCGCCGACGGCGGCAATACCGGCGCCTCGGTGCCGCGCCTTTGGCTGTCCACCACCGCCGGCGGCCCGGCGCTCGCCTCTTCGCCGTGGTGTGACGTAAAAGGTTCGTCTAGCGTGCGTGTCGCGACCGGCCCAGGGTATTGCCAGATCACCCAGGGCACCGACTATTACCTGAACATCGAGGCGACGGTCTTAACCTCGCCCTATCCGCGCTTTAAGTTGAATGAAAACTTAGACTTCTATTGAGCGCGCCCGGCCGCCGGCCACTTGCCTTAACCTCGCCCTATCCGCGCTTTAAGTTGAATGAAAACTTAGACTTCTATTGAGCGCGCCCGACCGCCGGCCACTTGCGGCGGCGGCCACGGAGGACTCCCTGCCCGGAGGCTGTCCTGTCCGGGCAGGATTTTTTTTGGGGGCGGGAGGGCGCAGGCGCGGGCCGGCTTCCCCGCCTGGGCAACGCGCCGTGTCTTGACAGGAAGAGACTATGGATTGGAAGAGTAAGTGTTGCGCCCTCATGGGGCTGGTTGCCTGGCTGCTGCCGGCGGCCGCCGCTCCCGCCACGGCGGCCGATGTCGTGGCGAGCGACGGCAGGTCGGGCCTGACGCTCGACGAGATCAAACAGGAACTGCTGGCCACGCCCAGGGAGATACGCGCCGCGCTCATGGCGGACAAGGCCAAGCTGGGGCGTTACCTCGGCAGTGTGCTGGTGGACCGCCGGGTGGCGGCGGACGCCCGCCGGGCCGGCCTGGACGAGGCGCCGGAAGTGAAGGCCCGGATCGCCCGCGAGAGCCGCACCCAACTGGTGCGGTATTACCTGGACAGCCAGCTCGCCCGCTCCGCCCGGCAGGCGCCCGACCTCGACGCGCTGGCGCGGGAGCGCTATGAGGCCGGGAAGGATGGCTACCGCTATCCCGAGGCCATCCGTTCCGCCCACATACTGTTCCGCGTGGACCCGGAGGATGCGCGATTCAACGAGGCCGACGCCCGCGCCAAGGCCGAAAAGGTGTTGGCCGAGCTGCACAACGGCGGCGATTTCGCCGCCCTGGCCAAGGAACATTCCGCCGACCTGGGCTCGAAGAAGAACGGCGGCGAGCTGCCCGGCTGGACCGACAAGGGCAGCCTGGTGCCGCCCTACGAAAAGGCCGCCTATGCCCTGAAACCCGGCGAAATCAGCGGCCCGGTGCGCAGCCGCTTCGGCTATCACCTCATCAAGCTGATCGACTACCGGCCGGCAGGCGTCCGCCCCTACGACGAGGTGAAAGACCAGGTCGTCAAGAAACTCAGACAGGACTTCAGCGCCGAACAGCGCAATGAACTGATATCGAGCTATCAGGGCAGCAGGGAGGTCGTGCTCGAAGACAGCGTGATGCAGTCGCTGCGCTGAGGCGGTTCCTGAACGCCCGGCGTGACGAGCGGGCGGCGGCGGATTCTAGGATAATCCGGCTTTCACACCGACCGCCCCGCCCAAGCCGTGCTGTTCAATTCCGCTGAATTCATCCTGGCGTTCCTGCCCCTGGGCTGGCTGGTGTATTTCTGGCTGAACCGGCGGCGCCTGACGCTGGCCGGCAAGGTTTGGCTGGTGCTGGCGAGCCTGTTTTTTTATGGCTGGTGGAACCCGGCCTATCTCGGCCTGATCCTGGTCTCCATCGCGGTGAATTTCGCGCTCGGCAGCGCCCTGGCGAGAGCGCCGGGGCAAAGGCCGCTGTTGCTCCTGGGCGTCGCCTTCGACCTCTGCCTCCTGGCCTATTTCAAATACGCCGATTTTTTCGTGGCCAACCTGAACGCCGTTTTCGGCGCGGGCTGGCCCCTGCCCGGCGTGATCCTGCCCCTGGCGGTGAGTTTCTTCACCTTCACCCAGATCGCCTATCTGGTGGACAGCTACCGCGGCGCGGCGAGGGAATACGACCTGCTCAACTACGCCCTGTTCGTGACCTTCTTTCCGCACCTGATCGCCGGGCCCATCCTCCATCACAAAGAGATGATGCCGCAGTTCGCCTCCCGCCGGGCCCGGGTCGTGAATTACCCGAACATCGCCCTCGGGCTGTTCCTCTTCAGCGTCGGCCTGTTCAAGAAGGTGATCGTCGCCGACGGCTTCGCCGTCTGGGCCACCGCCGGATTCGACCAGGCCACGACGCTGAATTTTTTCGAGGCCTGGGCGGCCAGCCTGTCCTATACCTTCCAGCTCTATTTCGATTTCAGCGGTTATACCGACATGGCCCTGGGCGCCGCGCTGCTGTTCAACATCCGCCTGCCCGTCAATTTCGACTCGCCGTACAAGGCGGTGAGCATCCGCGACTTCTGGCGGCGTTGGCACATCACCCTCAGCCGCTTTCTGCGCGATTATCTTTACATCCCCTTGGGCGGCAACCGCAAGGGGCGGGGCCGCGCCTACCTCAACCTGGGCCTCACCTTTTTGTTGGGCGGGCTGTGGCACGGGGCGAGCTGGATGTTCGTCATCTGGGGGGCGCTGCATGGCGCCGCCATGGTGCTCCACCGCCTCTGGCATGACCTGGGCGGCCGGCTGCCGGCCTGGCTGGCCTGGCTCGTCACTTTCAATTTCGTCAACCTGGCCTGGGTCTTTTTCCGGGCGGCGGACATGGCGGCGGCGGAGAAAGTGCTCAAGGGCATGGCCGGACTGAACGGTCTCGTGCTGCCGGCGGCACTGGCGGAGCGATTGGGCGCACTGGCGCCCGCCGGCCTTCGCTTCGGGCCGTGGGTGGGGGGGATAGGCGCCGATTACCGCCTGGTTCTCTGGCTGGCGGCCGCCTTCGCGCTGACGCTGGGCTTCAGGAACAGCAATGAAATGTTGTACGACGCCGGCCCAAGGCGGATATTGCGCCTGCGCTGGGCGGCGGCGTGCGCGCTGATGGCGGCAGTCTCGCTGGTGACGCTCATGGCCTCGGCCTACAGCGAATTCATCTACTTTAATTTCTGACCATGCACGCCAGGGCGAAAAGGCTGGTATGGATTTTTTTCCTGATCGCCGGCCTGCCGCTGCTCGCCGGCTGGATCGGCTTTGCCGTTTACGACCCCTTGCAGGTCTACCACACGCCCTGGGGACGGCCGCCCAGCTTCCACAGCAATTTCAGGCTGCAGGCGGCGGGCGTGTTCAGGCACCAGGATTTCGACGCCGTGCTCCTGGGCACCAGCATGATGGAGAACACCTCCGCCGACGAGGCGTCGCGGCTGTTCGGCGGCCATTTCGTCAATGTGTCGCTGACGGCCAGCGATTTCGTCGAGCGCTCGCTGGTGCTGGACGATCTGCTGCGGCGCCGGCCGGTCAGGCGCATCGTCTTTTCCCTGGACAGCGTGTACACCAATAGGCGCACGGGCTATCCGCTTTATCCCATGCCCACCTTCGACTTTCTCTACGACCGCAATCCATTCAACGACATCCGGGTGTACCTGAACCGGCACTTCGCCGAATGCCTGCTCAAGTGGTCGGACGCCGAGGACTGCATCGGCCGCCGGGTCACCCTGGACCGGCCCAATGCCTGGTTCCGCGAGGCGGAACATGCCGTCCGCTTCGGCGGCCTCGACAACTGGTGCCGGGCGCGGGATCACTATCAGATCCGGGACGCCTACGCGGTCATCGGGAAGGCGGCAGACGCCCTGGCTTCGGGTAACATAACAACCCCGGCACAAGCCGAGTTGCGGCAAAAGACCGACCTGGCCATGCGCTATGTGGACGACAACGTGATACGGCATGTGCGCGCGCACCCGAAGACGCGCTTCCAGCTTTTTTTTCCGCCATATTCCCGGCCGACCTTCGCTATCTGGCACCAGACCATGCCCATGCATTCCCACATTCATCAGGCGCTCGTGCGGCATCTGGCGAACCTGGCCGATCGCCTGCCCAACCTGGAGGTGTATGGTTTCGAGGACGCGGATTTCCTGGACGATCTGGCCAATTACAAAGACCTGGGCCACTATGGGGAGGACATCGACAGCCGCTTGCTGAGGGACATGGCGGCCGGCCGCCACAGAATCGACGGCGGCAATGCCGAGGCCTATCTGCGGCAGGCCGTGGCCAGGGCGCGGCGTTATGATCTGGCGGCGCTGAAAAAGCGGCTGGATGCCTGTATGGCGGGGCGATGAGCGCATGACGAGCGGACACGAGCGCCAGGACGACATCGCCATCCGTGTGGCCAATGTCTCCAAGTGCCATCACATCTACGCGGCGCCCCGCGATCGCCTGCGGCAGTTCGTCCTGCCTCGTCTGCAGCGCCTGGCCGGGCACGAAGCGCGGCATTATTACCGCGAGTTCTGGGCGCTCAGCGACGTGTCGTTCGAGGTCCGCCGCGGCGAGACGGTCGGCATCATGGGCCGCAACGGGGCCGGCAAGTCGACCCTGCTGCAGATCATCTGCGGCACCCTCACGCCCAGCGGCGGGACGGTGACGACGCATGGCCGCGTGGCCGCCCTGCTGGAACTGGGGGCCGGCTTCAACCCCGAATTCACCGGCCGTGAAAACGTCTTTCTCAATGGTGCGCTGCTGGGGCTGGGACGCGAGGAGATCGCGCGGCGTTTCGATGAAATCGCCGCTTTCGCCGACATCGGCGATTTCCTGGAGCAGCCGGTCAAGACCTATTCCAGCGGCATGTACGTGCGCCTCGCCTTCGCGGTGCAGGCCTGCGTCGAGCCGGACATACTGATCGTCGACGAGGCCCTGTCGGTGGGCGACATCGGTTTCCAGTACAAGTGCTTCAAGCGCATGGAGGCGCTGCGCGAGCGCGGCGTCACCATACTCATGGTGACCCATTCCAGCGGCAGCGTCCTGGAATATGCGAACCGCTGCCTGGTGCTCGATGGCGGCCGCATCACCCACGACACCGGCAACGTGCTGGAGGCCGTGCTGGCCTACGAGAAGGGCATGCTCGCCGGCCGGGCGGGGGCGGCGCCTGCCGCCCCGCCGCCGCGTTCCGCCAGCGGATACAGCCAGGCGGCGCTGCGCCAGCGGCAGCTGGAGGGCCGCAACGCGGCCGTGGAGGAACGGCGCTTCGGCACCGCCAGGGCCATCATCGACGCCATCCGCGTGCGTCGCGCCGTCGATGCCGAGGGTGAATCGCGGCATGTCATCAGCCCAGGCGAGGAGGTGGTGTTCGCCTTCCGCCTGCTGGCTTCCGAAGCCATTGCCGATGTCGTGCTCGGCCTGTCCCTGTCGCAGGTGAAGGGCAACGACATCTGGGGCGACAACAACCTCAACGCCGGCCGCACCCTCGACCTCGAACCGGGCGAAGTGAATGTGGAATACCGGGTGCGTTTGCCGCTCAGCGCCGGCGAATATCTCATCCATTGCGGCCTGGCGCGCTTTGACGGCGACCGGCGGGAAGAACTGGACCAGCGCCGTCCGGCCGGTATGCTGCGGGTCTGGTCGGCGCGGGAGCAGGTGGGCGTGGTGTTCGCGCCGGTGACGGTGGCGGTGGAGCCGGGGCGGGAATGATCGCCGTCTACCTGCTGCCTTACCCCGTCCGCGCCGTGCCGGCGCCTTATCTGTGGGTGTTCTACAAATTGTTGTCGGTACTGGACGAGCGCGCCCTGTTCCTGGTGGGCGAGGACTATCTCCAGCCGCCATCGGCCTTCGCGGCCGCGGGGCGCTGGGAAACGGCCCCGCTGACCCAGGAGACCTACGGCTATCGCCTGCCGACGCCGGAATGCCTGGCGCGGCACGGCCTCCGCGCCCTGCCGGCGGAGGTGTTCCGGACGCTGCTGTCGGCCTGCCGCGGCAATCCGCTGGAGGTGTTCCGCCGCCTGCTGCGCGAGCGCCTGCCCGACCTGGAGGCGGCGATCGCAGCGGCCCTGGCCGGCGGGGCGGAGGGTGAGCCGGTCGAGGCGATCGTTACCTGGTGCAACTGTCCCTCCCTGGCGGCGGTGGCGGCGGCCCGCGGCATCCCGCTCGTGCATCTGGAGGCGGGGCCGTTGCGCGCGCCGCTGTACCGGCCCACCGCCTATTTCGACTTCAGCGGGGTGAACGGCAACACCGAGGCCGGGCGCCGTTACCGGGCCCTGCCGCCCGCGCCCGCGGCCATTGACAGGGATCGCCTGCGGCGTTTCTTTTTCTGGCAGGGCGATGCGCCCGACAAGGAGGCGCCGGGGCATATCGGCCTGGCCATGCAGGTGGAGGACGATTCCAACCTGGTGGCCTTTGGCAACGGTTACGACAACCAGGCGGCCGCCATCCATGTCCGCCTGCGTTATGGCGGCAAGGCGCCCATCCTCATCCGCGCCCATCCGGGCAGCCTGTTCCGGGCGCGCGGCGACTGGTTCGAAACCGACGCCTCCTACGACAGCCTGGCCTTCATCCGCCGCTGCCGCCGGGTCGTCACCATCAATTCCAGCCTGGGGCTGGAGGCGCTGCTGCTGGGCACGCCCGTCGAGGCCCTGGGCGACTGTTCCTACCGGTTCATCCTGGACGCGGAGGAGGACGGGGAGCAGAGCGCGCGGCTGGCCTTTTATCTGTTTGCCTACCTGGTGCCCGAGCCGCTGCTGTTCGACCTCGACTATCTGCGTTTCCGTCTGGCGCGGCCGGCGGAGGCGAGCCTCGTGGCCTATCATCTGCACGCTTGGCTGGGTCGTGGGGAATGGACGGCCAGCGGCGCGCCCGGCACCGTCTGGGAAGTGATCGCCAGCGCCCTGGCCGGGACCTGAATGCCCACCAATTACAACGTCCAGGCGCTGCGGGCACTGGCTGCCCTGGCGGTGTTGCTGTTCCATGCGCGGCCCTTCTACGAGGACGTGGTGGGCGCCAGGATGCCGGGCGCGGATCTGTTGTTTTACGGCTACGCGGGGGTGGATGTGTTTTTCGTCATCAGCGGCTACGTGATCGCCCTGACCACGTCCGCTTACCCGCCCGGCCTGGCCAGCCTGGCGCGCTTCGCGGAGAAGCGCTGCTTGCGCATCTATCTCGGCTACTGGCCGCTGCTGGCGCTGGTCGCGGCGTATTACTACAGCCTCGACCCGCAGCGGCTGGCGCGGGTGGAACCGCTGGCGGCGATTTTTCTCACCACCCCGGACATCTCCCGGCTGGTGATCGGCCAATCCTGGTCGCTGGTCTATGAGCTGTTTTTTTATGGGCTGTTCGCGGCACTGCTGCTGCTGCGCCGGCGCTGGCGGCCCTGGCTGTTGCTGCTGTATTTCCTGCTGGGGCTCACCGTCGCCGCCGGCTTCGGGCCGGCCGGCGCCGGGCAATACCTCGCGTTGCAGCCGTATGTGCTGGAATTCATCGCCGGCGCCATGGTGTTCCAGGCCGCGAACGGGATGAAGGATTATCGCCTGCTGGCGGCGGCCGCGGCCATGACCCTGCTGCTGCTGGCACTGGGCATGGTGCTGGAGGCCAGGGGCGGGCTGCTGCGCACCGCCACCTTCGGCGGCGCCGGGCTGTCGATGCTGGCGGTGGCGGTGAACCTCGGCAACCTGGGGTTCAATTGCAATGGCGTGCTGGCCCGGCTGGGGGCCGCCTCCTACACGCTTTATCTTGGCCATTACGCCTGTCTGGAGGCCTATTCCGGCCTGGTCCATGGCGGCGCCGGCGCAACCTGGCTGGCCTCCGGACCGGCCTATGCGGTCTTCCTGTCGCTGCTGTTGTTGTTGAGTTACGGGTATTACCTGGCCGTCGAAAAGCCGTTATATGTCTATGCTTGCTCCCTCGAACGCTGGCGCCCTTCCACCTACCTCGGCCGCCGCACCACACGGAGATAGCCCATGTCCGCGCCTGCCGCCAACCTGCTTTCCATCGTCGTCCCGGCCTATAACGAGGAGGCCGTGCTGGCCATGTTTCATCGCCGCCTGGCGGCCGTGCTCGACGCGCTCGACATGGCCGGCGAGATCGTCTACGTCAACGACGGCAGTGACGACGGCACCCTGGCGATGCTCTACGCCTTGCAGCAAAGCGACGGCCGCGTGGCGGTGCTGGACCTGAGCCGCAACTATGGCAAGGAGATCGCCCTCAGCGCCGGCCTCGACCACGCCCGCGGCGCCGCCGTGGTGGTCATCGACGCGGATCTGCAGGACCCACCCGAGCTGATCCCGGCGCTGGTGGCCCGCTGGCGCGAGGGCTACGACGTGGTGTATGCCCGCCGCCTTGAGCGGGAGGGCGAGTCCTTCATGAAGAAGACGACCGCCAGCATCTTCTACCGCCTCGCCCGCCGGATGAGCCAGGTGGAGATACCCGCCGATACCGGCGATTTCCGTCTGCTGAGCCGGCGGGCGGTGGAGGCCCTGGGGCGGTTGCGCGAGCAGCACCGCTTCATGAAAGGCCTGTTCGCCTGGATAGGCTATCCGCAGATCGCCGTGCCTTATCGCCGCGCGGCGCGCGCCGGCGGCAGGACCAAATGGAACTACTGGCGCTTGTGGAACCTGGCCATCGAGGGCATCACCTCGTTTTCGCTGGCGCCGCTCAGGCTGGCCACCTACTTCGGCTTGAGCGTGGCGGGCCTGGCCTTCCTCTTCGCCGCCTGGATCATCATCAAGACCCTGTGGCTGGGCGAGGCGGTACGCGGCTATCCCACCATCATGGTGACCCTGCTCTTCCTGGGCGGGACCCAGCTCGTGGCCATCGGCATACTGGGCGAGTACGTGGGGCGCATCTTCAACGAGAGCAAACGGCGGCCGCTGTATTTCGTGCAGGGCTATCGCCCCGCGCCGGCCGTGCGCGGAGGGCCGGATGAAGACTTGGCCTGAAACGGCACTGCCCGCCGCCCTGCTGGCGGTGGCGGTGGCGATCGTCTATTGGCCGGGTTTCTCCGCCGATTGGGGGCGGGACGATTTCAACGCCCTGGCCTTCGTGCGCCTGCTCGACTCCCCCTGGCCGCTGTTCGTGCAGGACCACTTCCATGCCCCGGCCGCCCATTTCCGGCCGCTGGGCTACGCTGCCTTCTGGTTGAACGCGGCGCTGTTCGGCGCCGGCTTCACCGCCCAGGCGGTGGTGGAATGGGCCCTGCATGTGGGTGTCGCCATCGCCCTCTATCGCTTGATCCGGGTGGGTGTGCCAGGGCGCGGCCTGGCGCTGCTCTGCGCCTTGTCGTTCGCCGTGCATCCCGGCGCCATCGGCCCGGCGCTGTGGTATTCCGATCGCTTCGGCCATCTGGCGACGCTGTTTGCGCTCATCGCCGTGCGCGCGGCCTACGACCACCGCGACGCGCCACGCGCGCGCCACCTGGCCGTGGTGCTGGCGGCCCTCCTGGCCGCCCTGTTGTCGAAAGAACTGGGCCTGGTGGCGGCGGCGCCGATCACCCTGCTATGGTGGACGGCGATAGTGCGCGCGCGGGCGCCGCTGTGGCCCGCCCTGCTGGCGCTGTGGGGGACGGTGCTGCTTTATTTCCTGTGGCGTTGGGCGGTGCTGGGCACGCCCGCCAGCGGCATGACCGGGACGAGGCCGCTGGCGGCAATGCTGGGCGAAGGGATGGCCATCTGGTTCGCCAATCTGCCCGGTTACTTCGGTTTCTGGCCGCGGCTTGACGGTATTGAGCGCGCCCTGTTGAGCGCTTGCGCGCTGTTGTTGGCCGTGCCGCTGGCGCGCGGTCTGCGGCGCGGCTCCGGCTTGCGCGCCGACGTGTTGCTGACAGGACTGCTGCTGGCGCTGCTGCCTGGCCTCATCCAGGCGCCCATCGCGGTGTTCAACGCCATGCCTCTGAGCGCGCAGGTGTCGGCGGTGGAGACGGCCATGCAGTCGCGGCTCTATTACATGAGCCTGACGGGGGGCGCGCTGCTGCTCTCGGTATTGCTGGGCCCGGCCTGGGAGGCGGCGGCGGGACGCTGGCGGCGGCTGGCGGCCCCGGCCGCGATCGGCCTGCTGCTGGCCCTGGCCCTGGCCGCCCGGCAGACGGCAGAGTCCTATCGCGCGCGTTCGCTGGAGATCGGCCGGACGGCCAGGGCGGCCGTGACCGAGCTTGCCCGGCATCCCTTGCCGGCGCACCAGTGCCGGGTGTATTTCATCGGCGTGCGTCATGCCCCCGAGTGGGATATCTTCGTATCCATGGATGCCATCATCAAGGCCCTGAGTCCTGACCTCGGCAAGGTGGCGCATTGTCTGGTGGGCAGCGATTCCGTCACCTTCATGCACCTGCTGCCGGCAGGGGTGGCCGCCGCCGAGGGGACGGCGCCGTATGTGCCGGCCCGGCGCGCCGACGGGCCGGCCCCCCGGCGGCAGGTCGGCAACGTGGAAATGCTGTATTTGTCGCCGCCGCCGGCGTTCACGCCCGAGGCCTGGCGGGGTACGCTCTTCCTGGCCAATGAAGATGGCGTGTTCCGCGACGTTAGCGCCGACGTCCTCAGCGGCCGGCGCGTATTGGGAAGATGATGCCCAAGCGCTCCAGCGGTCTGCTGCTGGGGTTGGCCATCCTCCTTTTCGGCGCCTGGCTGCGTCTCGATCAGTTCATGATCCAGGTGGTGACCGACGACGAATGGCATGCGCTCAATCAATTGGCGGCCGGCCGCACGCCAGCCGGGATCGCCTTGTCCTTCGGCTTTGCGGACTACAGCATTCCGCTGACCTTGCTCTACTGGATCGAGGCGGGCGTTTTCGGGCTGAGCGAACTGGCGATGCGCTGGCCGATGATGGCGGCGGGGCTCCTGCTGCCGGCGCTCTTTCCGCTGTGGGCGTGGCGCCATTGCGGCGGGCGCACGGCGCTGCTGTTCGCCCTGCTCCTGGCGGTTTCGCCGCTGCTCGTCAATTACAGCCGGATCGCCCGTCCCTACGGACTGACCCTGCTGCTCGGCTATCTCGCGCACCATGCCTTCTGGCGGTACTGGGAGGGCGGGGAAGGGCGCTGGCGTCATGGGGCCGCCTACGGCGTTTGCGCCGCCCTGTCCGCCTGGCTGCATCTGACCAGCCTGCCCTTCGTGGCGGCACCGTTGCTGCTGGCGGGGGCGGACGCCGTGCGCGAGCGGCGACGGGACGGGGGAGGGGGCCTGGCGCGGCTGCTCCGGCTGGGCGTGCCGACGGCACTGGCCATGGCGGCGCTGCTGCTGCCGCCCTTGCTCGGTGACCCGGCGGCCCTGCTCGGCAAGTCAGGCGGCGACCGGCCCACCCTGGATACCCTGCTGGGGGTCTGGTACCTGTGGCTGGGCACGCCCTCCGGCCCGGCCGTGCTGCTCTGCCTCGCCCTGGCAGTCCTGGGGTGGCCGCGTCTGTGGCGGGCCGGGCCGCTGCCGCGCAGCGCCCTGGCGGGCGTGGCCCTGACCCTGCTGCTATTGCTGCTCGCCGGTCCGGCCTGGGTGCATGAGCCGCTCACCTTCGGCCGCTACCTGCTGCCGGCCATGATCCTGCTGCTGCTGGCGCTCGCGGCGGGCGCCGCGGCTTTGGCCGAGTCCCTGGAAAGGCACGGCTGGGGGCGGGCGGCGCTGGCGGTGTTGCTGCTGCCGGCGGCCCTGCTGCTGCTCGATACCCCCTTGCGCGAGAACCTGCGCCGGCCCAACGGCAACACGGCGCATTCGGTGTTCCAGGTGGATTTTCGCTCGGACCGGCCGGGCGTGAAAGCGAACATGGCGCGCTGGATACCGCTGTCGCCCTGGTGGGAGAGCCTCCGTTACCTGCCTGCCGGGAGTGTGCTGATCGCCGCCGCGCCCTACAGCAACTTCAGCCCGCGCTGGGATGCGCCGCGCTGGGAGCGGCTGGGCCGGCAGCGGGTGATACCCGGTTTCCTGACCGGGCTGTGCGTGGCCGGCCGGCAGGGGGAGTTGCCGCAAGATCCGCGCTTCGCCATGCGCAATGCCGTACATCTCGGGGACAGGCGGGAGCTGGCCGCGCGCAAGGTGGGCCGGGTGGTGTTCCAGAAACCCTATCGCCTCGACCTGGGCGGCGGCCCGCGGATACAGGGCGCAGATACGGCACATTGCCTTGAGGTACTGCGCGCCCGCCTGGGGCCGGCGTCCTACGAGGACGCGTGGGTCGCCGTATTCGACATCGAGGCGCGCCGATGAGGTTGGCCCTGCTGCTGGCGATTTTCCTGGTGGGGGCCTGGTTGCGCCTGGACCAGTTGCCGAACCAAGTGCTGGCCAACGATGAGTGGCACGCGCTCAACCAGTTGATCATCGCCACGCCCAGGGACTTTCTGTCTTCCTTCGGCTTTTCCGATCACAGCATCCCGCTCACCCTGTTGTACTGGTTCGAGGCGGAGCGGCTCGGACTGAGCGAGTGGGGGATGCGCTGGCCCATGCTGGCGGCCGGACTCATCCTGCTGCTCCTGTTTCCGCTGTGGCTGGCGCGCTGGCACGGCTGGCGGGCGGCGTGGCTGTTCGCGGCGCTGCTGGCCATTTCGCCGCTGCTCATCAATTACAGCCGCTATGCCCGTCCCTATGCCATCACCCTGCTGCTGGGGTATGTCGTCCACTATGCCTTCTGGCGCTACTGGACGCGGACGGATGGGCGGTTGCGGTCCGGTCTGCTCTACGGCGTGGGCGCGGCGCTGTCCGCCTGGCTGCATTTGGTGAGCCTGCCTTTCGTGATGGCGCCCCTGCTACTGGCCGGGGGGCCGGCCTGGCGGCAATGGAAACGGGGCGAGGGTGCGCCTCTGCGGCGGCTGCTGGCGCTGGGTGTGCCCACCGGGCTGCTGCTGGCCCTGCTGATCGGCCCGCCGCTGCTGGCCGATCCGGCGGCGCTGGCGAACAAGGCCGGCCGCGATCTGCCCGGAGCCGATGCCTTTTTCGGGGTCTGGTTTACCTGGCTGGGCACGCCGTCGGCAGCGGCCGTCATCGGTTGCCTCGGCCTGGCATTATTGGGTCTGCCCCGACTTTGGCGGCAGGAACCGCTGTTCAAAGGCGCGCTGCTGGGGCTGCTGCTGACCCTGGCCATGCTGCTGATTGCACGGCCGTCCTGGCTCTATCACCCGCTGGCCCTGGGCCGCTACCTGCTGCCGGCCCAGGTGCTGCTGCTGGCAGCCGTGGCGCTGGGCGCCGACCGTCTGGCCGCGGCGCTGGAACGGAAGGGGGCGCGCTGGGCGGTGCCGCCGGTGCTGCTGCTGCCGCTCTTGATCCTGTTGCTGCGCACGCCGCTGGCCGACACCCTGCGCCATCCAAACAGCCACACCCTGCATTCCGTGTTCCAGGACGATTACCGCCAGGACGGGCGGCGCGAGCGCTACCTCGTGCGCGACATCCCTCTCTCGCCCTGGTGGGCGACGCTGCGCCAGCGGCCCGCGGCGAGCGTGACCATCGCCGTGGCGCCCTTGCAAAACTACAGCCCGCGCTGGGACGCTCCCCGCTGGGAGCGGCTGGGCCGGCAGCGGGTGGTGCCGGGGCTGCTGGCGGGGCTATGCCTCGATGCCAGAGCGGGCGAGCCGCCGCTTAACCGCCGCTTTGCCTTCCGCAATATGCCGCATCTTGCCGATGACGCCGAGATCGAAGCCGCGAAGGTCGGCCTGGTGGTGTTCCAGAAACCCTTCCCCGACGTGCGCGGCAGCGGTTCGCCCTGGGTCGGCGCCGACCGGGCGCATTGCCTGGGAGCGGTGCGGGCGCGCTTCGGCGGGCCGCTTTATGAGGATGATAAAATCGCGGTGTTTGCCGTCAGACGGAGCGCGGCCTCCGGCGTCCATGCTCGATAACAAGACCATCATGGTGGTGATGCCCGCGTTCAGGGCGGGCAGGACCCTGGAGAGCACGTGGCGGGCCATTCCGCACGCCGTGGTGGACACGGTGCTCCTGGTGGACGACGCCAGCGACGACGATACCGTCGCCGAGGCGCGCCGGCTGGGCATCCCGGCCATACTGCATGCCTCCAATCTGGGCTACGGCGGCAACCAGAAGACCTGCTACGCCGCCGCCCTCGCACAAAAGGCCGACATCGTGGTGATGCTGCATCCCGACTATCAGTATGAGCCGCGCCTGGTCACCGCCATGGCCGGCATGATCGCCTCCGGCGTCTACGACATGGTGCTCGGCTCGCGCATACTCGGCGGCGGCGCCTTGCGCGGCGGCATGCCGCGGTGGAAGTATGTGGCCAACCGGTTGTTGACCGCTTTCGAGAATCTGTTGCTGGGGGCCAAGTTGTCGGAGTACCACAGCGGTTTTCGCGCCTATTCGCGCAACTTGCTGGAGACCATTCCCTGGCAGGGGAATTCGGATGATTTCGTGTTCGACAACGAGTTGCTGGCTCAGGTCATCCTCAGCGGCTACAAACTTGGCGAGATTTCGGTGCCCACCCGGTATTTTCCAGAGGCCAGCTCCATCAACTTCGTCCGTTCCCTGCGTTATGGCCTCGGTGTCCTTGGCATCTCCCTGCTGGGCCTTTTGGCCAGGAGCGGGCTTTACCGTCACCGTCTGTTCCAGCGTGCCGGCTGAGCCTCCAACCTCCACTGCCCTGGCCTGGCACAAGCGCTACCGCCGTCTGATCTATTCGGTGACGCTGCGTGACTGGCTGCGCAGTTTTACCCTGCATGTGCTGACCGGTTTTCTGGCCGTCGCCGCCCATTATGCGTTGATGTGGCTGCTGGTGCGCGCCGGCATGGCCGCGGTGCCGGCCAGCACCCTGGGTTTCATGGCGGGCGCGGCCACCCGCTTCCTGCTGTCCTACCTGCATGTCTTTGCGCCGTCCGAGGGGGTGCCCGCCACCTTGTTCCGCTTCCTTTGGGCCCTGGGTTTCCAGATGTTGGCGAACATGCTGTTGCTGGATGGCCTGCTGCGCCTCGGACTCGGTCTCTGGGTGGCCCAGGTGGCGACGACCATCCTTCTGACCTTCGCCAACTACGTCATCTATCGGCTATGGGTATTCCGGTGAGCGGAGGCTGGCTATTGACCCCGTTGCGGCGGCTGCCGGCCCTGTTCCGGGAAGATGGCGCGCACCTGCCGGCGCTGACCGGCATTCGCGCCTGGGCGGCCTTCTGGGTGCTGCTTTACCATGCCTGGGTGTTTTCGGTGCCGCGCACCATTGCCATTCCACTGGGCGGGTTCAGCCTCGACCTGACGCCACTCGTCAGTCTGGGCGGCGCCGGGGTGTCCATCTTCTTCGTGCTCTCCGGTTTCCTGCTCGGCGTGCCCTTCGCAGAATGGCAGCTCGGCCTGCGCCGCCGCCCCGATCTGGGCCGCTATCTCTTCCGCCGGGTGGCGCGGGTATTCCCCGCGTATTACGCCCAGCTGGCCATATTGCTCGTTGTCGCCGTGTTCGTGCCGGGGCAGAAGACCCTCTCCGACTGGCCGAGCTTGGTGCGTCACCTGTTCATGTTGTTCAATCCACCGCCGGTCGGGGTGACGCCGCTCAACCTGGTCTGGTGGACGTTGCCCATCGAGTTCTCGTTTTACCTCGTCTTGCCGCTGCTGGCCTTTCTGCTGCGGCCAGGACGCTGGGGGTGGCTGCTGCTGGCCAGTTTCGCCGCCATGTCGGCCTGGCGCTTCATGACGGTGAGCTGGCTCTCCGAGGCGCCGATCCAGCAACGGGTCTACACTTCCTACCAATTGCCGGGCTCTTTCGACATGTTCGGTCTGGGCATGCTGGCGGCACTGTTGTATGTCAACCGCGACCGCCTGCCGGACTGGCTCATTCCCAAGCGTGATCCCAGCCGGCTGGCCTTGCTGGGCCTGGTGCTGGTGGTCGCGGCGGTTTACTGGCTGTTCGCCGAGCGGCATCATTACTGGGCCAACTATCCGATCTTCTACCTATGGACCCCCGCATTGAGTCTGGGCACGGCGGCGGCGGTGCTGGCCGGCGCCATCGGCAGCCGTCTGACGGATGCGCTCTTCGGCAACCGGGTCATGGTCTTTGCCGGTCTGGTCAGCTACAGCGTCTATCTCTGGCACATCGTGCTGATGGGCTGGCTCAACGCCACCCCTCTCCTCCAGGGCCTCCAGGGGTACCGGCTGCCGTGGCTGTTGCTGCTGTCGGTGCCGGTCATCTACGCCGTCGCCGCCGTTTCCTACCTGTTGGTGGAGCGTCCGTTCATGCGGATGCGCAGAAGGTGATCGATGCCTGACGCCCGCCTGGTCGATGTCATCGTTCCGGTGTACCGGGGCGTGGCGGAAACCCGCCGCTGCCTGGAGAGCGTGCTCGGCCAGGCGCAAGCCACGCCCTTCGAGCTGGTGCTGGTGGACGACGCCACGCCGGAACCGGCGTTGGCAGGCTATCTCGACGAAGTGGCGGCGCGACCCGGCGTCACCCTGCTGCGCAATAGTGAAAACCAGGGTTTCGTCCGCGCGGCGAACCGGGGCATGGCGTTGCATCCGGAGCGCGACGTGGTGCTGCTCAACAGCGATACCGAGGTGGCCAATGACTGGCTGGACCGGCTCGTGCGCTGCCTGCGCCGCGAAGGTGACAGCGGCACGGCGACACCGTTTTCCAACAACGCCACGATTTGCTCCTACCCTTATGAAGGCTGGGCGGGCGGGGTGCCCGGCACACTGGGCCTGGCAACGCTGGACCGGGTGTTCGCCGCCACCAATGCCGGTCTGGCGGCGGATCTGCCGACGGCGGTGGGCTTCTGCATGGCCATACGCCGCGCCTGCCTCGCGGCGGTGGGGCCGTTCGACGCCGCGCGTTTCGGGCGCGGTTATGGCGAGGAAAACGATTTTTGCCTGCGGGCGGCGGCCGCCGGCTGGCGCCACGTGCTGGCGGCCGATGTCTTCGTCTTCCACGCCGGCGGCGTAAGCTTCTCGGCCGAGCGCGAGGCCCTGCAGCGGAGCGCCATGGCCGCCTTGCTGGCGGCACACCCGGATTATCTGGAGCGGGTGCGCGGCTTCCAGGCGCGCGACCCGCTGGCGCCGTTGCGGGCCGCCGTGGACAGGGCGCGTGGCTGGCATGGGCCGGCGGAAAGCCGCGCCCTGCTGGATGAACAGCGTGCCCGGCGGGGTCCGCCGCCGCCGCCCCGGCCGGCGCTGCTGCACATCGCCCATGACTGGGGCGGCGGCATCGAGCGCTGGATCACCGATTTCCGTACGGCGGACCGTTCGCGCCGCCATCTACTGCTGCAGTCCCGCAGTGAGCGCAATTTCGCCGCCTGGCGGCTGGAACTGCTGGAACCGGCCGTCTCCGACATACCGCTGCTGGCCTGGAACCTGGAGGCGCCGATCCGGGCGACGGCGATCGCCCACGCCGAGTACCGCGGCATCCTCCGCGGCATCGTCTCGACCTTCGGCGTCCAGGGACTGCTGCTGTCGTCCCTGATCGGCCATTCGCTGGAAGCGCTGGATACGGGCCTGCCCAGCGTGCTGGTGCTGCATGACCTCTATCCTTACTGCCCGGCGCTCTTCGGTTTTTTCGATGGGCCCTGCGTCACCTGCGCCGGCGACCGGTTGAACGCCTGCCTGCGACGCAATCCACTCAATGTCTTCTGGCACAACACCGGGGCGGAAGATTGGCAGGCGCTGCGCGCGGCCTATGGCGAGCGTCTCGGCCGGCGGGACATACGCATCGCCGCGCCGACGCGGAGTGTGCGCGACCGCTGGGCCACCCTCCTGCCCGTGGTGGCCGATCTGCCCTGGCAGTGCCTTCCGCATGGTCTTGACGTGGCGTCGCTGGGGTCCGGGGCGGATGGCGGCCCTGTCCCGGCGCCTGCGCCTGGCCGCCTGCGCCTCGTCCTGCCCGGCCGCTTGCTGCCGCACAAGGGGCTGGCGTTGCTGCGCGAGATGCTGCCTGAACTGCGCCAATTCGCGGACGTGTACTTGCTCGGTTGCGGTGAGTTCGGCAAGTCATTCGAGGGCCTGCCGGGGGTGGCGGTGATCCCCCATTACGCGCACGCCGACCTGGCGCGGCATATCGCCGAGATCGCGCCGGATTGCGCCTTGCTGCTGTCCACCCTGCCCGAGTCGTTCAGCTACACCTTGAGCGAGATGTCCGCCCTGCGGGTTCCCGTCGTGGCGACCAGGCTGGGGGCCTTCGCCGAGCGGATCGAACCCGGGGTCACAGGACTCCTCTTCGACCCCACGGCGGCGGACCTGCTCGCCCTGCTGCGCGGCCTGGTCGTGGACCGCGGCGTGCTGGCCCGCATCCGCGCCGAACTCGCCGCCCGGCCGGTGGCCGGCCTGGCCGCCATGGCCGACGCCTATCACCGGCTGCTGGCCCTCCCGGCGGAGCCCGCCGCCGCCACGGTGGCCGACCGCGGCCTCGTCGAGGCCGTCCTCCGCCAGGGTGAACTGGAACGCGAGGTGGCCTGGTTGCGCGAGGAATATCGCCGCAAAACGGAGCGGGTGGCCGCGCAACTGGAAAAGACGGAGCGCCTGCGTCTTCGGACCGAGCGGCTGGAGGCGGAGTGCGCGGCGCTGCGCCGCTCCACCTCCTGGCGCCTCACGGCGCCTTTGCGCGCTGTGGCGCGGATCCTGCGGCCGCGCCCGGGCAAGGCGGCCATCGCCCCCGTCCAGGCGCCCACGGGAGGGGGGCCGCCTACGGGCACGGCATTCATGCCGCCAGCGGGAGAGCGTGCACAGGCCCGCCGGCGCCTCCGTCACGATCTCGGCCTGCCGGATCGCAGCCGCCTGCTGCTGGTGTATGGCGCGCCGGCATCGGTCGCCGAGGCTAGGCGCCTCACCCGGCTGGCCGAGACCTGTCTTGCCGCCCGCAACGATAGCTGCGTGCTGCTGCCCGGCGCCGGCCTGGAAGCGCTGGCCTGGCGGGACGTCATGGAATCCTGGCGGGTACTGGCCTCCAGGCGGCGGCTGTTCTTCCTGCCGGAGGCCACCCTGGCCGGCGATGTCCTCGGGGCGGTGGACGTGTTGATCGAGCCGGGGAACGGGGAGGCCGTCATCGCCGCCAGGGCCCGGGACCTGGGCCTGCCGGTGCTGACGCTGGGCGAGGCCGCGGACCCGCCGGAAGCGCTGGCGGCTATGGTGGGCGGCTGGCTGGATGGCGCGGCGAACGACGGACGGCCGGGCGGATGCCCACGGTAGCCGCCGTGGTGGTCACCTACCGCCCGGACACGGCGGCGGTGGCGCGTCTGCTCGAGGCCCTGGCCAACCAGGTCGAGGCCGTCATCGTCGTGGACAACGGCTCGGACAAGGTGACCCTGGCGGAACTGGCGGCCAAGGCCACGGAGCGTTTGCGGGTCATCGCCCTCGGCGACAACCTCGGCCTGGCCGCGGCGCAGAACCGCGGTATCGCCCAGGCACGGCAAATCGGCGCCGATTATGTGGTCCTGTTCGACCAGGACAGCCGGCCGGCGGCGGACATGGTGACGCGGCTATTGGCCGTGGCGGCGGCGAAGCAGGCCGCCGGCATTCGTGTCGCCGCCGTCGGGCCGCGTTATCAGGACCAGCGCCAGCGTGCCCTGCAACCCTTCGTGCGGGTGCGCGGGCCCCTTATCGGACGCTGCCGGTGCCGATCGCCGGCAGACGTGCTGGAGGTGGACCAGCTCATCGCCTCCGGCAGCCTGATCCCCATGGCGGCCCTCGATGCGGTGGGCGACATGGTGGAGACGCTGTTCATCGATTACATCGATACGGAGTGGGTGTTGCGGGCCAGACAGCGCGGGTACAGGGCCTATGGGGTGTGCGCGGCCACGATGACCCATGTCCTGGGCGAGACGCCCCTGCGCCTGTTCGGCCGTGAGGTGGTGGTGCGCAGTCCGCTGCGCCATTACTACATGTTCCGCAACGCGGTGTGGGTCTATCGTCAGGCCTGGGTGCCGGCCATGTGGAAGCTGGCGGACGGCCTGCGGCTGTTGCAGAAATTCTGCGTCTATGCCCTGTTTGCCCGCCCCCGGCGGGCGCATCTGTGGATGATGCTGCGCGGCGTGCGCGACGGGCTGACGGGGCGCATGGGCCGCTTCGAGCCGACGCGCTAGAATGCAGGGCCATACTTTCAACACTGGACACAGATGAGGCCAACCCTCGGCGTGGTCCTGCTGGCGGCCCTGTCGGCGACGCCGGTCTGGGGCGGCGGCAAGGACGGCGGGCCGGTCCTGCCGGGACGCGTCATGCGCCACGACCAAGATGAAACCGCCGTTATCCGCGGCCGGTCGCCGCGCGCCGACGGGCTGTCCTACGCCTATGCCAGGATGAAAACCCCGCTGCGCGGCAATCTCATCGTCTCCGACGTGCTGTTGCCCACGGATGCCTGGCATACCTGGGACGGCCGGTCGGTGCCGCGTTTCGATACCCGCAGGCAGACGCCGGAGAATTACCACGAGTCGCACAATCATTACCAGAACGTGCTCAGCGAGGTGATCAACGCCACTGCCGGGGCCAACAGCATCCCGCTGTGGGGGGAGAGTGTGGCCGCGGTCGGCGGCGCCAATGTATGGGGCGGTTTCTTTTCGGCGCGCTCCCGCTGTGAAAAGGATGACCTTCTGGGCAGATATCTGCCGCCGGACCTGGAGCGCGGTTGCGGCCGCGATTTCGATGCCCAGTTGACCGGCCTGGAGGTGGATGTGCTCAACGCCGGCAAGCCGGGGGTCTACCCCAACAAGGCCAAGCATGGCGTACAGATCGTCGGCTTCGGCAACCCCAATGGCCAGGCGCTGTCGGTCATCGCCGAGAATTTCAACCGGGAGCCGCCATTCCGCCGCGGTCAGTTCGAGTCCATCTTGTACGCGCAAAACAGCCTGCATCCCGATTATGGCCGTTTCATCGTCATGGACTTCGACCGGGCCAGTATCGGCCTGGACATGCGGCGGCCCCTGTTTACCGGCGGCGCCATGGACTTTCATTCGGCGGGGGTCGGCACCGGCCTGCTGCTGGACAGCGGCCGCTCCGGCGAGTTGTATGGCGGCCGGCGCTGGCCCGGCCAGGCCCCTGACCACGGCTGGCTCACGGCGCGGCTGGGGACAGGCGGCCTGCGCGTCGTCTCCCACGATGACACGCGGGAGTGGGTGGCCATCGACAACAACGGCGGCATTTATCTCAATGGCGACGTCTACCTCAATGGCGCGCGGCTCATCGCCGGCTCACCGCCGGCAAGCGCGGCCGGGGTGTCGCGGCGGCCGCTGATTCTGGGGGCCCTGGCGGCCAGCCTGCTGCTGCTCGGCGTCAACGTCGTCCTCACCCGTTACCTCGTGCGCCGCGCTCTCAGGCGGCATGGCGCCGGGCTGGAGGCTTAGGTGGCGGCCCCCCTGATCAGCGTGCTCATGCCG
Organism: Hydrogenophilales bacterium; assembly: GCA_037439465.1. Lineage (GTDB taxonomy): Bacteria > Pseudomonadota > Gammaproteobacteria > Burkholderiales > Thiobacillaceae > Parasulfuritortus. The sequence continues at coordinate 94,634 of JBBIVX010000002.1, forward strand.
GCCTACAACCACGAGCCTTATGTCCGCGAGGCGGTGGGGAGCGTGCTGGCCCAGACCCATGCCAACCTGGAACTCATCGTCATCGACGATGCGTCGCGTGACGGCACCTGGGCGGCGCTCTCGGGATTTGCCGATGCGCGGCTGAAACGGCGCCGGCACGAAACCAACCAGGGGGCCCATGCCACCCTCAACGAGGCGCTGGCCATGGCGCGCGGGGAGTACCTCGCCATCCTCGATTCGGATGACCTCTACGAGCCCACCCGCCTTGAGCGGTTGCTGGCCGAGGCGGTGAAGCTGGACCCGACGGCGGTCTTTATCGTTACCGACGTGGCCTTCATCGACGCGGCCGGAAACCCGGCGGAGGAACACCCGCGCGCCGTCGCCTATCGCGCACTGTGCCGCTACTGCGCCGGCCTGCCACCGTCCTCCTGGTTCCTGGCCGGCAATCCCGCCATCGGCACCTCCAATTTCTTTTTTTCCCGCGCCCTCCTCGACAAGGTGGGACCGTTCTCGCCGTTGCGCTACACCCACGACTGGGATTGGGCTTTGCGTGCCCTTGGCCACGCCCGCCCGGTCTGGCTGCGGGAGGCGCTGCTCCGTTACCGTGTGCACGCCGCCAATACCCTCTCCGAGGAGGACGCCTGGCGCCATATCCACGAGAATTCCTATGTCCAGGGCAGGGCGCTATTGACGGCTTGCGCAAACGGCGATGCCGAGGACGAGGCCCGGCGACGCTGCCTCGCCCTGCTGCGCAACGAAAGCCTGCATCCGCTTTCCTTGCTGTGCTTTTTGATCCATGGCCTCGCGGGCGTGAAAATGGAACGCCTGCTGGCATTGGCGGGGCCGGCGCCGGAGGGCTGGAGGCTGCAGGCGCTGTCCGCGCAAGGCGGCTGCCCGCCCGCGCTTTTCCAGTCATTGCCGCAGCTCGCCGGACGGGAGAGGGCGATTGCCGCCCAGACCGCCCTGATCGATGAGCGCTATGCCATCATCCAGCACATGAGCGAGGAAATCGCCCACCGGGATCAGGCGCTGTCAGCCCAGGCGGCACTGGTGGAGGAACGCATGACGATCATCGACCGGATGTCCGGGGAGATCGCCAACCGGGATGGGATCATCGCCGGCCAGCAGACGTCGATCGAGACAATGGGACGGGAGATCGACACCCTGAAGACGAGGCTGGAGAGATTGCGCGCCAACCCCTTCGTGCGCTGGATCGAGCGCCGGCAAGGGCGATCGCGGGTGAGAGGAGCCTGAAATGAATGAACGTTCGCGTGGCTTCAGACAACGCAGCCACAACCGTTACTGGTGGCATCGCGCCCCGGCGACGGATTACGTGCCGTTGCCCTACAGCCTGCTCGACGACGCCGAATGGGCGCTGCTCTCGGCCTGGTTCGAGGATACCGAGAAAAAATATCGCAATACCGGCGAGGCTAATGTGCCGCCGATGTCGCTGTTGATGGGCCTCATCTCCGGCAGCGCCCTGTCGCGCCTCGTCCAATGCGGTCATTTCGTCGGTTATTCGACCTTGCTGCTGGGATTCCTGCTGCGCCGGATGGGACGGCAAAACGCGCTCTATTCCATCGACATCGATGCCGCGGTGACGGCCTATACGGCGGGGTGGATCGAGCGGGCCGGACTTGGCGGGCAGGTGCATCTGGAAGTGGCGGACTCCGCCGCCGCGGATGGGCCAGCCAAGGCCGCCGCCTACTTTGGCGGGCTGCCGCCGCAACTGGTTTTCATCGACTCCAGTCATCAATATGCGCACAGCCTGAAGGAGCTCGACCTCTGGTTCGACGTGTTGCCGCAGGGCGGGCTCTTGGTGCTGCACGACACCAGCCGCTTCGCCGCCGCCTTCGATTCGACCGGCCAGGGCGGGGTGTTCCGCGCGGTCAGCGAATGGTGCGCGGCGCGGGGGCGGACTGCGCTGATGCTGAATGCATTCGTCACCGGCGGCTCGCCGGGCGACTTCCCCTATCTCGACGGGTGCGGCTTGTCGATCATTCAAAAAAGTTAGTCATGGCCACCATCGCCTGGCTCATCCCCAGCCTGCTGGAGGGCTCCGGAGGGCATCGCACCTTACTGCAGCATGCCGACACCCTGCAACGGCACGGCCATCGTTGCGCCATCTACCTGGAAAACCCCGAGTCTTATTCGGACGCCGCCTGGCGCAAGGACATCAAGCGGCTGTTCGGCTACGACTTCGAAGAGGTCCATGCCGGCTGGGGAGATATCCGGCCCGCCGATCTGGTCTTCGCCACCGTCTGGTACTCGGCGCGGCGGGTGCGCGACCTGCCGTTCCCCTGCGCGCGGGCGTATTTCGTCCAGGACTTCGAGGCCCAGTTCAACCCCATGGGGGACGGTTACCTGATGGCCGAGAACTCTTACCGCTACGGCCTGCATCCCGTGACCATAGGCCGCTGGCTGCCGGCCAGACTGGCCCGCGAATTCCATGTCGAGGCACGCTACTTCGACTTCTGCGCCGACCTGTCTATCTATCGCCGCTTGCCGGACGTGAAGCGGGAAAAGGCGGTGTGTTTCATTTATCAGCCGGATAAGCCGCGCCGCTGCGCGGAGCTGGGTATCGAGGCCCTGGGCATCGTCAAGCACCACATGCCCGAAGTGAAGATCTATCTTTATGGCTCCAGGGTGGCGGGGCGGGTGTGGTTCGAACACGAAAACCTTGGCCTGATCAGCCTGGAGGATTGCAACCGGCTCTACAACCGCTGTGCGCTGGGGCTGTGCATCAGTTCCACCAATCCGTCACGCATACCTTTCGAGATGATGGCGGCGGGGCTGCCGGTGGTGGAGCTCTACCGCGACAACACCTTGTACGACTTTCCGGAGGAGGCGATGACCTTGTGCGAGCCGACGCCCGAATCCATGGCGCGCGGCGTGCTGGAGTTGCTGGCCGCGCCCGAGCGTGCCGAGGCCATGGGGCAGGCGGGCGTGGCATTCATGAGCCACCGTGCCATCGACCATGGCCTTGGCCAGTTCCGCGAGGCGGTGGAGGCCTTGTTGCGCGGAGAGCCGCCTACCGGGCAGGCGCCGGGGATCATGTACAGCCGCCCGGCGCTGGTCGCGCCGGCGCCGCCCGCGCCCGCGCCGGCGGACGCGAACCCCCTGAAGGACCAGGGGCGGCTGGCTTTCCTGCCCCCCCTGCCGCGCCGCCTGGTCCGCTTCTTTTATTACCGGTTGCGGCGCTGGCTGTCATGAGCGTCGGGGTTCGCCAGCAGGGGGCCCATGACCTGCTGAGCGTCGATGTCTGGGATACCCTGCTGCGCCGCCGCTGCCACCCGGATGGCGTGAAACTTCATGTCTGCCGCCACCTGCGGCTGCGGTATGCGGCCGACCTGCCGCCCGGCCGGCGCGACCCCTGGGTGCTGCTGCGCCTGCGCCAGCAGGCGGAAAAAGAGCTGGGTGAGCAGAGCCGGGCGCGGGGCCTGGACGACGAATACCGCCACCTCGACGTCTACCGCCACTGGCTGCGGCTCGCCGGACTGGACCCATTCCCCGGCGGCGAGGCGGCGCTGGAGCCTTTTTTGGCGGAACTGGAACAGACGGAACTGGCGCAGGAGAAATACGTTTCCTACGTGGATCCCGGTATCGCTCAGACACTCTCCCGCCTGAGTGCCCGGCGCGTGCTTTTCCTGTCGGACTTCTACCTGCCGGGCCGGCTCGTCCACGAACTTCTCGCCCACCATGGCATCGGCCATTGGGTCGAGGACGGCGTGGTGTCGTGCGACGTCGGCCTCAACAAGCGCTCCGGCCGGCTGTTTCGCCATCTGCACACCCGCTTCGGGGCAGAGCCGGGCCGGCATGTGCATGTGGGCGACAATGCGCACGCCGACATCAAGTCCGCGCGGGCGCTCGGCATCGAGGCGGTGCATTATCAGCCGGCGGTGGAACATGAAAACCGGCGGCAGCGTGAGGCCATGTTCCGTGCCCGCGGCGCTGCGCTGCGCCAGGCCATCGAGGCCTCCATGCCGGCGGCCGGCGGGGCGCCGGGCGCGCACCCCGAGGCTTACGAGTATGGCCGGCGCTGTGCCCTGTTGTGCATAGGGTTTGTCTGGTATGTGCTGGAGAATGCGCTGACAGACCGGGTCGAACGGTTGTATTACTTCACCCGCGAGGGCGAGTTTTTTCTGGCGATCCACCGGCGTCTGGCCGAACTCGACGCCTTCGGTTTGCCATTGCCGCCGGCGCGGTTGCTGCATGTCAGCCGGCTGGCGACCTTTGCCGGTTCGCTGCGGGAGTTTTCGCCCGCCGAGCTGATGCGGCTGTGGAACCAGTACAGCGTGCAATCCCTGTCGGCCCTGTGCAAGTCACTGGGCATGGAAGCGGAGGCCATGGCTGCCGCGGCCGCCCGCCACGGGCTGGATCTGACCACGCCCATCCGCTATCCCTGGCAGGACGCACGCGTGCTGGCCTTGTTCGGCGAGGCGGCGGTGCGCGCCGACGGCGCGCGGCAACTGGCCGATAAGCGCGGCGACTTGCTGGCTTATCTGTCCGCGGCGGGGCTTGAGAACCAGCCGGCGCGAATCGGCATTGTCGACATAGGCTGGCGCGGGACGATCCAGGACAACCTGGCTTATACCCTGCCGGCCGTCACCTGGCAGGGGTACTACCTGGCGCTGAACCGCTTTCTCAACCCGCAACCGGCGAACGCCGGCAAGTCGGCCTTCGGCCCCAACCTGAACCTGGCGGAGGAGGCCGGCCACTTGCTGGATTTCGTTGCCCCCGTGGAGATGCTCTGCAATTCCCCCAATGGCAGCGTGACGGGGTATGAAGTCACGGCGGCGGGGGTGCGGCCGCATCGCCATGTGGATGACGAGGAGAACCGCATTCACGAGGAATGTGTCCGCGCCTTCCAGGCCGGCGTGCTCGATGCCGTGCCGTTCTGGGCCGACTTTCTGCGGACCCATGCCTATTCGGCGGAGGAATTGCGGCCGCTGGCCCTCGAAATATGGTCGGGCCTCATCGGCGCGCCGCCGCCTTTTCTCGCCAGTGCCTACTTCCGCTTGAACCATAACGAGACCTTCGGTATGGGCGGCTTCTCCGACAAGCGGCGTTTGCCGAGGGTGGCGGAAGTGTGGCGGGCCCTGGTGTCGCGGCGCGCCCGCGAGCGGCTGCATCGCTTTCTGCGCGAAAACGGCTGGGTACCGGGGCTGCTTGCCTGCCCCGAGGTTGATCCGGCCCTGCGCCGCAGCCTGCGCCTGTTTCTCAAGGCGCTGGCGGTCAAAAGACGGCTGCGCCGCTGGCGCGGACGCCTGTCAGGCTGAAGGCGAATGCTGGTCCCGTTCAATGGAGCGGGCCGTGGCCAGTCCCTGGGCGATGGCGGTGGGCACGCTGGGTTGCAGGCATTCGGTGATGTCGCCGGCGGCATAAAGACCGGCAACGCTGGTGTGATGGCGGCTGTCCACCCATACGTGACCGCTTTCGGTCAGGCGCGGCCGGATTTCCGGCGAGAAGGCCTTAAGTACGTCGGTATTGGGAAGATAGCCATACATCGCCAGCAGCCAGTCATACGCCTCGCTGACCTGCGGCCAGACGGCGCTGATGCCATCGGCCGTGGCGATCAGCCCGGTGGGGACACAGGCCATTCGCAGGTCGATTCCGGGCCGGTTCGCGCACGACTCCACGAACTGGCGGCGCGCGGAGAGGACGCCGCGGGCGCAGACGGTGACGCGGTTGCCGCGCTCGGCGAGAAAGAGGGCGTGGTCGAGGGCATTGTCGCCGCCGCCCAGGATCAGCACCCGGCTGTCGCGCACGCTGTCGCGGATGGCGTCGGAGAGGGGACCGACGATAACGCGCGGTGAGGTGTTTCGCAGCCGTTCCAGCTCGGGTGTGCTGCGTGGCCGCATGCCCGTGGCCAGGACCAGGGCCGGGGTTTGCAGAGCGGCCGGGCCGGCGGGTGTTTCCAGGCGCAGCCCGAAACCGTCGCCGGTCGGCGTGACGGCGACGACCTCGGCGCCGAGATGGGTGGTGAGCGGCAAATCCTGGTAGTGCCCGGCCAGGCGCTCGGTGATCTCGCGGCCGGTCTCGCCGGGCATGCCCAGCATCCACAGATTGGGATGGAAGTTGCCGCGCTGGATGCCGCCCACCCGTGCGGCGCGTTCGATCACCACCGGCTCCAGGCCGAAGGAGAGTAGTGCATTGGCACAGGACATGCCGGCGGGACCGGCGCCGAGGATGACGGCGTGCATGGCGAAGAGCGTATAATCTCGTTGACTCCGGGGGCCATGATACCCCGATGACGCGAGACTATCGCCGCGTGCCGCAGGCGGCGCTATTGTGTCGAGAATAGGGAAGGGCTGGCGTGTCGTTGCCGAAAAACACATTGATCTGGTTGCCGATTGTGTTGCTCGGCGTGCTGGGTATCTACCTGCCCGGACTCGGTAATCCGCCGCTCTTCGATGACAAGCTGCTGACCGACGGCACCCTCTTCTCCAGCTATGGCCCGCTGTTGCCGCTCAAGCCCCGTCTGTTTTCCTACGGCAGTTTCGTCTGGCTGCGGGAGGCCTTCGGCGATGGCTGGTGGAAGCAGCGGCTCGCCAATCTGTCCCTGCACGTCGGGGTGGCGCTGGCGCTCTGGGGCTTCTACCGGGAGATGCTGCGCCATGTCGAGGCGGCCGACCCGGCGCAGATGGCCTCGCTGGAGCCGTCACCCGCCCTCGGCCTGGCCATCGGTTTTTTTGCTTTGAACCCCGTCGCCGTATATGGCGTCGCCTATCTGATCCAGCGTTCCATTCTGCTGGCGACGCTGTTCGTGGTGCTGGCGCTGTGGTCGTTCGCCCGCGGCCTGGCGGGTGGGCGCTGGTGGCTGCATGGCCTGGCGCTGCTGTGCTACGTGCTGGCGGTGGCTTCAAAGGAACATGCCATCATGGCCCCCCTGGCGGCCGTGCCGGTGTATATCCTGGTGGCCAGGCCGCCGGGCCGCCGGCTGGTTTTGGGCGGGGTCGTCGGCGTCGGCCTGGTGGCCGCGGCCGGCCTGCTGCTCGCCCTGCGTTATGGCGAGATCATCGGCAAGCCTTTCGACGAGTATTCGCGGATATTTCTGGCGCAATTGCACGACCTCGGCCCGGATGTCGAAAAGAATGCCTTTGGATTGAGCCTGCTTAACCAGGCGTATCTCTTTTTCGAGTACGGTCTACGCTGGCTGTTCCCTCTTGCCGCAACCATGTCCATCGACATGCGGCCGCCTTTCCCGGTGGCCTGGACGACGTTCCCGCAGTTGTTGGGCGCGGCCGGTTATGCGGGCGTGATCGGCAGCGGCCTGTTTCTGCTGATCCGCCATCGGGACGGCCGCGCCCTGCTCGGGCTGGCCCTGTTGCTGCCGGCCCTGCTGTTCGCCACGGAGTTCTCCACCGTCTGGGTGCAGGACCCATTCGTGCTGTATCGCAGCTATCTCTGGGCGATCGGTGTGCCGGGGCTGATCCTCTTTCTGGCGCATGGCCTGCCAGGGCGGCTATTGCTGCCGGTGGGGCTGGTCGTCGCGGCCTTGTTCCTGTGGCAGGCGCTGGACCGGATCTACTCGTTCTCTACACCCGAGCGCGTCTGGTCGGACGCCATCGCCAGACTGCCCGACAACCCGCGTTCGGTGGGGCGCTGGTTCCCTTATCTGAACCGGGGCCTGGTTTATCTGGATGACCGCTGTTACGCGGAGGCCATCAATGATTTCACGGCCTCGTCCAACCTGGGCGACCGTGGCCTGGGCATGCACAACATCGGCGTTCTGCTGCTTGAGGCGGGTAAACCCGGCGAGGCCCTGCTGGCACTGAATGCAGCAGAAAAACAGGGGTATGACCTGTTCAGCCTGCACTATCAGCGGGCGCAGATTTATCACCGCTTGCGGCAGTTGCCGGCGGCCTATCGCGAATATGAAGCGGCCCTGGCCAGGAATCCGCCCGTGCCGGTGCAGGCCAGGATACTGGCGGCCAAGGGGGCGGTGGCCGTGGAACTCGGCCACGGCGGCGAGGGCATACAATTGCTGGAGCGGGCGCTGTCGCTGGATGCGCAACTGGATGAGGCCAGGCAAACCCTGGGCATGGCTTACGTCTTGCAGGGCCAGTTCGAGCGCGCCCACGGGCTGTTCACCGTCCTGCTGGAGAAGAAGGGGCTCGGGCCCGTATACTATGGCCGGGCGCTGGCCAATTATGGCCTGAAGCGCAAGCAAGAGGCCCTGAGCGATATCGACAACGCCATCCGGCTGGGGCCCGACAATCCCAATCTGCACGCCTGGCGCGGCAAGATCGTGGCCATGCCCTGAGCGTTGGAGACCCCCGGCGAGGGGGATGGAGAATCCGTTTATTCATGCATATCCTGCACATCGGCAAATATTACCCGCCCGTACCCGGCGGCATGGAACGTTATCTTGGCGACCTCGTTGCCGCCCAGCGGGATGCCGGTATCGAGGCGGCGGCGTTGGTCCATGCCGAACCGGGCAAACGCCACGCCGACGATCCGCCTTGGCTGATGCGCTGCCCGGTGTGGCGGCGCCTGCTGTTCGCGCCGATCAGCCCACGCTTTCCTTTCTGGTTGGGGCGGGCAATAGAGCGATACCGGCCGGACCTGCTCCACTTCCACATGCCCAACCTGAGCGCCTTCTGGGCCTTGCTGTTGCCGGCTGCCAGGGAGAAAGGCTGGGTCGTGCACTGGCATGCCGATGTCGAGACCGGACGCTTCCCCTGGTCCATGCGGCTGGCCTATGCCTTTTACCGTGTTTTTGAGCGCGCCCTCTTGGCCCGGGCGGCGCTGATCGTCGTGACCTCGCGCAACTACCTGCTGGCCAGTGAGCCGCTGCGGCCATGGCGGGAAAAATGCCGGGTCGTCCCGCTGGGTGTGGACCCGGTCCGCCTGCCGGATGTCCCGCCGGAAGAGACCCGCGGCCTTTGGCCGGGGCAGGGTCTGCGGGTGCTGGCCGTGGGCCGACTGACCTACTACAAAGGCTTCGACACTCTGATCCGGGCGGTTGCCGGCCTCCCCGGCGCGCAACTGCTATTGGTCGGAGAGGGCGAAGAGCGCCCGTACCTGGAGCGGGTTTGGCGGGAGGCGGGACAACCCGGGCGGATACGTTTCATGGGCGAGGTGGACGACGCCAGCCGCAATCGACTGCTGGCCTCCTGTGATGTGTTCTGCCTGCCGTCGCGGGAGCGTACCGAAGCCTTTGGCATCGTGCTCATGGAGGCCATGCGTTACGGCAGGCCCGTCGTGGCCAGCGACCTGTCCGGCAGCGGCGTCACCTGGGTGGTCGAGGACGGTGTCAACGGTTTGCTGGCGGGGCCCGACGCCGTGCCGGCCTGGAGGGAGGCGTTGCAAAGGCTGGCGCAAGAGCCCGCTTATAGATCGGCCTTGGGAGCAGCGGGCCGGCGGCGCTACTGGCGCGAATTCGCTATTGCGCGCGGCGCCGCCAGCCTGGCGCACCTGTATGCGGCCGACCTCGAAGTGGCCATGGCGCCGCCTATGGGCCACGATGCCCCGTTGATCGTCATCCCGGCGCTGAACGAGGCGGCCAGTATCGGTGTGGTCATCGACAGTGTGCAGGCCGCGGGGTGGCGGGATGTGCTGGTGGTCGATGACGGCAGCCGGGATGAAACCGCGCGCATCGCCGCCGAGCATGGCGCCAGCGTTTTGCGCCCCATTCTGAAGCAGGGGGCCTGGGGGGCGATGCAGACGGGCATACGCTACGCCATCAAGCACGGCTATGCCGGCGTGATTACCATGGACGCCGACGGCCAGCACGAGGCGGCGTACCTCGGCCATTTGTTTGCCGCCGGCCGGACAGCCGAGGTCGTCATTGGCGCCTGCCCGCAACGCGGCAGCCGCTTGCGGCGCATGGCCTGGCGCTATTTCAGGGTACTCACGGGGTTCAATTTCGAAGATCTGACCTCGGGGCTGCGCTACTATGGTCCGGCGGCCTGCCGGCTGCTGGCCGGGGAGGACGCCACCCTGTTGGAGTATCAGGACATCGGCGTTCTGCTGCTGTTGCAGCAAGCGGAGTTGAGCATCGCCGAGATACCGGTGGTCATGAATAGCCGCAGCAGCGGCGCCTCCCGTGTCTTCTCCTCATGGTGGGTCGTGGCCCGCTACATGATCGAAACGACATTGCTGTGTTTTGCCAAGTGGCAGGTTGGACGGGGGCGCCATGCTTGAGATGCGCACCGTCGCCGCCGCGCTTGGCGTCGGCCTGGCCTTGACCATCTTGTATCTGATACGCCGCGACCGGATACATCTCAGGGAGGGCTTCTTCTGGTTCGCGGTGGCCGCGCTCTCCATCCTGTTGGGGAGTTGGCCCCGCCTCATCGATAGGATCGCCGCTGTGGTCGGGATCGCCTATCCGCCGGCATTGCTCTTTCTCCTCGCCATCATCGTCCTGCTGCTACGGTTGCTGCTCACGGATATGGCTCTTGCCAGGACGCGGCGGGACTTGCGCCGGCTGAATCAGAGGCTCGCCCTGTACGAGGCCGGGGCCAGGGACCGCCGCGACGACGGGAGTTGAAACCCGCGCGGCGCCACGACTAGTTCGAGACGCCCGTCAGTGCGGCCATGGCCTTTTTGGCTTGTTCCGCCTGAGGGGCCGTCGACTTCGCTAGCAACCGGTACCATTTCAACGCCGCCTCGATGTCCCTGGCCACACCCCGGCCGTTTCTCAGCATTTCCGCGCAGGCGAATTGCGCGGCATGCTCCCCCCCTTCTGCCGCTTTGCAGTACCAGGCGGCCGCCTTCGCTTCGTCCCTGGCCACGCCCTGACCGCTCAGGTAGAAGCCGCCGACCCGGTATTGGGCAAAACTGTGTCCTTGCTCGGCGGCCTTTTCATACCAACCGGCCGCCTTGGCCATATCGAGCGGCACTCCCAAACCGCCGCTGTAGAACAGTCCAAGCTGCGCCTGGGCGGCGGCATGGCCCTGGGCCGCGGCTCTTTCATACCAAGCCGCCGCGTCGGGATAACTTTTGTCGACTTCCACGCCATTCTCGAAGACATAGCCCAGGGCATACGCCGCCTCGGCGTGCCCCTGCTCCGCCGCCTTGCGATACCAGTCGAGGGCGCGGCTCATGTCCTTGGCGACATTCCGGCCGTTGGCATACATGAAGCCAAGATCGTACTGGGCCTGGGCATAACCCAATTCGGCGGCTTCCTGTATCCACCTGGCCGCAGCGGGGTCATCGGGATGGCGTTGGCGCGCCGGGTTGAGCACGCCCAGCCGATAGATCGACTCCAGATCGCCCTGTTTGGCGGCCAGGCGGTACCAGCGTATCGCCTGGCGCAGATCCTTGACCAGGCCGGCCTGCCCCGTCTGATAGGCCTCGCCCAATACAAATTGCGCCGGGGCGTGACCCGCCTCGGCGGCCATGCGCAGCCATTTCACCCCGCCTTTTTCATCCCGCTCGACGCCTGCCCCTCCCAGCAGGGAAAGCCCATAGGCATATTGGCCCTCGGCATAACCGCTTTCGGCGGAGCGTTTGAACCAGGCGGCGGCCTCGGTCTCGCGCTTTTCCACGCCCTGCCCATTACGGTAGGCTATGCCGAGATTGAACTGCGCCCGGCCATGCCCCTTGCCGGCGGCCTTGCGGTACCAGGCAACGGCGGCCACGGCATCGGTGGCCACCCCTTCGCCGTGGGCATATAAAACGCCAAGGTAATATTGCGCCTCAGCATTGCCTTTCTCGGCCAACGGCCGCCAGAGGCGCAGTGCCTTGGCGTAGTCCTGCGCTTCGTAAGCGGCCACGCCTGCGGCCAAAGGCTTGCTGGCGGCGCCGGCGTCAGCGGGCATGGCAAGAAGGCAGAGGGCGACCAGCAGCGCCCGGGAAAGGAGTATCATTCGCTCAGATTTCGGGTGAGATCAGACTAAGCGATAATAACTAAAGTCAGGTGTGGTCGCGAGGCCGGTCGCTCGACGAGGTGGCGGCCCACTGCCATTCAGTTCGCCAGGAGGTGCATATGTCATACATACCCGCAATACTGGGCCTGGCCCTTTCTTCTGCCTTTGTTTTCTCCGCCGGTGCGGCTGACCCGCGGGACGTGCGCGTCCCGCCCAACCCGCCGGATTCCAACAACACGGCGACAGCCGGTCAGCAGGCAGCCCGACTACACAGCCGGGGGGAGTTTGGCGTGAACCAGAATATCATGCAGATTCACGCCGCGGCCTTTCACCCGGAGTATTCAAGCGAAAGTTTTTCTTATAAAGGCGTCATGTATTGGGGACCGGCTTCTGTAAGCGGGTGGGCCTGGGCGCCGTTGATACTGCCCTCCGGCGTGGTGCTGGATTCGCTCGGTCTTTATGCCCACGACACCGACGCCGGTTCGAACATGACCGTGCATCTGCTAAAAACACACGGCGAGGACAGCGCCACGGACCCCATCAACCCAGGCATGACCGAGATTGCATCCGTATCTTCCAGCGGTTCTGGCGGCTATGGTTACTACACTGCGGCGCTGAACCACACCATCAACAACGACGCGCGTTTCAGCGCCGAGGGCGGCAAATACATACTCGAAGCCTACTTTCCCAGTGCTTCGACCTCCTTCAGCGGGGTCGATATCTGGTGGCACCGTCAAATCAGCCCGGCACCGGTCACGGCGACGTTTGACGATGTGCCGACATCACATTACTTCTTTCAGCAGATCGAGGCCTTGGCGGCGTCGGGCATCACCACTGGCACGACGCCGACCACCTTCAACCCCAATGGCTACATAACCCGAGCGCAGATGGCGGCGTTCCTGGCCCGTGCATTGGGCCTGCATTTCCCGCATTAACGGGGGGTTGAAAAGCCGGTTGGGTCGAAACTCGCGCAGCGGGACTTCAGGACATGCGTGAGCGTGGGCGCGTACCGCCGGCCGCGCCCACTTGGCTCTGCCAAGACAGAATCAGGGCTGCACGAAGCCGAATGTCCGGGTGAGGAAGGCGGCCATCTGTCCGCGGTTCACCGACTGGCCTGGGCAGTATTTCCCGCCGCCGCAGCCGGTGGTGATATTCTCCGCCGCCAGTTGTTCGATCCAGTCGCAGGCGAAGCTGCCACTAGGCACATCGCTGAACATATTGCCAGTACAGGTCGGCGGCGTATAGGCCGAGCCGTGTTTGGTGCGGAGCAGAAAGATCGCCATCTGCGCGCGGGTCACCGCGTTATTCGGACAATAGGCGCCACCGCCGCAGCCGGTGGTGATGCCGTCGAGCTTGAGCGCATTGATGTAGTTGCAGGCGAACGTCTGCGGGCTGACGTCGCTGAACGGATTGCCCTGGCAGGCGGCCGGGTTGTAGCTGCCGCCATTCTTGCTGCGCTCCAGGAACACCGCCATCTGGGCGCGGGTCACCGGGTTGGTGGGGCAGTACTGGCCGGCCACGCCGCAACCGCCGGTGATGCCCGCCTGGTAGATGGCCTCGATACCGCGCCAGAAGGTATTGCCGGCGCCGGCGTCGGTGAAGGTCAGGGGCCGGCCGTGGAGGACGAGGCGCCAACTGCCGAAGGTGCCGGTGTCGAGCTGGGCACCGTCCGACACCTTGAGCTGCCAGGTGCCCGCCGACAGTTCGCCCCAATGCCGCGCCGACCTGAACGTCCAGGCGGTGTAGTCGATGTTGCCGTCGATATGTGTCTCCGCCAGGACGCTCTGCGTGCCGGCGGGCGAGGTCAGCAGCACGCGCAGATCGCCGCGATAACCATGGGTCGCGCTGAACACCACCTCAACGCTTTCCACGATGATGTTCTGGCTGACCAAGTAACTTTGTGTCACGCCGGTGGGGTCATTGTCCGGTATGGGCACATTCACGCTGAGCGTGCCGGAATCGACCGATGTCTCGGGCAGCAGGTTGTGGACACGCTGCTGCGCCGCCGTCACCGCCGCGCCGGCATCGACTCGGCCATAGCCGTAGGCGTGATTGACATGGCGGCCGGCACCGTTGGTGGTCCAGTCCGTATTGCCTGGATCGTTCTGGGCGGCCGTGGCCAGAAGTATGTGCCTGACGTCGCGCCAGCCGAGAGCGGGATTGGCCTGCAGCGCCAAGGCCACGGTGCCCGCGACCAGCGGCGCGGCCGACGAGGTGCCGCCGAAGTCGCCGGTGCAGTCGCCGCCGGCGGCCGTGTTGTAGCCATTGGCGCCGAGCAGATCGGTGGTGGTGATCCCGAGAGTGCCGCCGTTACTGGGGGCGTTGACCAACAACGGTGCGCCCGGCTCGCTGTACCACGATTGGACACCGGTGTTGTCACTGGCCCCCACGGCGATGACATAGCGGGAGTTGGCGTAGCCGTCGTAGTTGACGTTGTCGTTACTCGCCAGACCGTTGCCGCCGGCCCAGACATAGATGGAACCCAGCCCGCCGCGGCCATTGACCACGGCCTCCGCCACGGCCTGTTTGGTGAGCGGGCCCGGTTCTTCCAGTCTGGCGCCATCATCGGCCGGCCCCCAGCTGTTGCTGTAGATGTGGATGGAGTCAGGGGCGTGCGTCAAGGCCGAAGCTTCCTGCGCGTCGGTGGTGGGCGCGGCGATCAATCTGAGCCCCGCCAACTGGGAGCGGTAGGCGACGCCGACGCCGCAACTGCTGCCGTCGTCACGTGCCGCCGCCACCCCGGCGGCCGAAGTGCCATGAAAATCGCTGGTGACATTCGGCGCGGGATCGGCATCGTTGTCATTGAAATCCCAACTGGCGCCGGCGAGATAATTCAGGGATAGGTCGGGATGGGCATGTTGGAGCCCGTCATCCACAATACCGATGACGGTCCCAGCCCCGGTGTAGCCTTGCGTCCAGGCGTAGGCCACGTTGGCATCCTCACCTGCCGTTCCGCCCCCCTGGCCGTAGTTGTCCAGATGCCACTGGTTGACGAAAAGCGGGTCGGAGGGGACCCGTTTCTGCTGTTGCCGGGCGAACTGCTGCTCGGCCCAGTGTACGCGCGGGTCGCCCCGCAGGCTCTGGGCCGTGGTGCTGTTCTTGGGTCCCAGGCGGCTGCTGGGGATGTCGAAGACATACACATCCTTGAGCTGTCCCACCGGACGGTAGCCGCTGGCCCCCAGGGTGCCGGCCATGCCGGCGGGATCGACCCCCGGCGCCAGGCGCACCGCCCATTGGTCGGTGGCGGTGCCGGCGTGCTGCCCGCTCCAGGCGAAGGGGGCCGCTGCCAAACTGGCAAGAAGGATAGGGAGGCTGAGCGGCTTGCGGTGGATTATGGACATGAAAACCCCTTTGGTTCGGCGAAAGGCGTCAGAAAAAAGTTACCCTGGGTCAGAGCGGGCGGGTATTGAATTGGTTCATTTTATCAATAAAGGCAGTGCGGCCAAAGCGTGCCGCCTGTCGTTCGCACGCCGGCCGCATGGCCGTGGCGCGTTGCCGGTCCAGTCGCTTGACGGCCTCGACTATGGACGCAGGGGTGGGAGGCGGCGCCAGCAACAGGCCGGTTTGGCCATCGATCACGGTTTCCAGCAAGCCGCCCTCGGCGACGCCGATGACCGGCTTGCCGGCCGCCATCGCCTCGACCGGCGAGATGCCGAAGTCCTCATCGCGTGGGATATAGATGGCGGCGCGGGCCTGGCCGAGCCATTGCCGCAGTTGCGTTTCATCCTGCCAGCCGGTGAAGCGGATGTTGCCGGCGCCGGCGGCCAAACGGCGCAAGGGTTCGAGCTCCGGCCCGCCGGAGAGCACGACGAGCTGCTCGTCCGGCATGTCCAGAAAGGCCCGGACGATCGATGCCACGCGTTTGGGCGGGGTCAGTCTGGCCGTGGACACGAAATAGTCGCCGGCGCCCAGCCACTTGAAGGTTTCGGTCTCGACGGGGGGGTAGACGACCACCGACTCCAGGCCGAGATAGCGTTGCAGCCGCCCCTGGACATTGACCGAGTTGGCGATCACCGTGTCCATGGCCCGTATGGCGCGCTCATAACTTTTCCGGTAGCGGGCGACGGCCATGGAAAACAGGGGACGGGCGGGCGGCGCCAGTTTTGCCATGTAGTCTGCCTGCCAATCGTAGGCGAAGCGCGGTGGCGTATGGCAGTAATAGAGCTTGCGGCCGGTTGCCTGCTGGCGGACGGCGAGGGGGGCGTAATGGCCGCTATAAATCACCGCTTCGGCCTCTTTGAGGAAGGCCGTGCGCAGGGTGAAAACCGTTATGGCCTCCGCTATTCGCCCCAACGGGGCGGTCCAGGCATCGGCCAGTGCCTTCGCCTCGGCGGTCGCGGCGCCCAGTGCCGCCGCCTCCGGATAGCGGCGGGAAACGACCAGCCGGCTCTGCGGCATGGCCTCGGCCAGGGTCAGCATCAACCGCTCCGCGCCGCCGGGCACTTGCAGGAAGTCATAGAGCAGGTAGTTTTTTGGGCGCATCCGCGGTCAGCGCCGGCTGTCGGCGATCAAGGCCAACCATTGTTCCGCCCGCGCCCGCCAGGTATGCGGCGCGAGGCGTGCGGCATCGGGCGAGCCCGGCATGGTTGAGACATCCTGCCGCCAGGCGGCGAGCAGTTGGCGCAGGGCGCGGGCGATGGCCGGCGGATCGTTATCCACCACGATGCCGGCGCCGATCCCGCGCAGCAAGGCCGCCCCGGGATCGTCCGCCGTCAGGCTGAGGTGCAGGATCGGTTTTCCGGCGCCGAGGTACTCATAGAGCTTGCCGGGCATTTGATAGGGCTGCGCATTGCCGATATTCAACAGCACGTCGGCCCGCCGCTGCAGATCGAGGCATGCGAAATGCCCGAGGCGACCAAGAAAGCGGACATTGTCGACGCCGGCAAACAGGGGCAGAAAACGGTCGTTGTCACCCGCCACGGTGAACGTGATGTCGGCGCATGACAGTTCTTTCAGTGCCGCGGCGAAGGCGCCTGGACTGCGGAATTGTTCGTAAAAGTTCCCGGTAAACACGAGGCTCATCTTCCCTGGCGAGAGTGGCGGCGGCGACCCTGTCGCCGCAAGGGCCGGAGCCGCCTGAGGGAGGCAGGCGAATTTATCGCCATCGGCCAGGCCGTGGCGTGTCTTTAACAGATCGATCAACGGCTCTGTCGTGACCACGACCCTGTCCGCGCGGCGAATGACCAGCGCCTCGACCCACGTATCCAGCCAGCGCCGCCAGGCCGGGGTGTATGGCGCGCACAGCGGATCGGCCAGATCGACGATCCAGTTGATTCCATGCCGCTTTTTCGCCCATAACCCAAGCAGCAGATCGACCCCAGGCTCATGCGAGCTGATGATCGCATCGTAGGCATTGCCGGCCAGTAGTTGCTTGAGACGCCGCCGTGCGAAGGGATACCACTCGCTGCGGACATCAGGGTAGAGCACCCGGTCGAGCCACTGCCGGATGGCACGATAAAGGCGAAACGCCAAAGACCGGTCGGCATGCCGCAACAACGAAGGGGCCGTTTCCTGAGCGTCACCCCGCCGCCTGGCCAGCCATTGCGTCAGCCCGATGAAGGGGCCCGGCCATACCCGGTGCTCGACGATTCCGGCATGAAGGGGGACGGGAAAGGCGGGCAACGCGGTGAAGGACGGACACAACACCTGTATTTCCACCCCCAACCCGGCCAATTCGTTGCTCAGATAGAACCAGCGCAAAGACTGCGCGGCCACCACCGGTGGGTATTCATACGCGATGAGGAGGATGCGCAACGGCTTACCCGGGCAGCGTTTTCGCCAATATCGAGGCGATGCGTCCGGCCGCCAGTCCGTCGCCATAAGGCGAAACGCCGCGCGCCATTTGCGCGTAGGCCGCCTCGTCGTCCAGCAAACGCTGGGCCGCGTCGACGATGCGGACGAAATCCGGGCCGACCAGTTTGACCACGCCAGCCTCCACCGCCTCGGGGCGTTCGGTCTCACGCCGCAACACCAGTACCGGCTTGCCCAGCGCCGGGGCCTCTTCCTGCACCCCCCCCGAATCGCTGAGGATCAGATAGGCGCGCTGCATCGCGGCCACGAATGGCAAGTAATCCAGCGGCGGGCACAGCACGATACGGGGGTGAGCGCCAAGAATTTCGTGCGCCGCCGTTTGCACGTTGGGATTGGGATGCACCGGGTAGAGTATCTGAATGTCCTCGTTGCGGTCGGCCAGTGTGCGCACGGCCCGGCAGATTTCCCGGAACGGCTCTCCAAAGTTTTCCCGGCGATGCGCCGTCACCAGCACCAGCCGTTTCGAGTCATCCACGGCCATGCCCAACTCCGGGTTGCGCCCGGCGACTGATTTCAAGGCATCGATCACCGTGTTCCCGGTCACCCAGATCCGGGCCTCTGCCACGCCCTCGCGCAACAAGTTCCGGCGCGCGCTTTCGGTCGGCGCGAAATGCCAGCGCGACAGACGCCCGGCAATCACCCGGTTCATCTCTTCCGGAAAGGGATTGGCCATGTCGCCGGTGCGCAAGCCGGCCTCGACATGGCCGAACGGTATCCGCTGATAAAAGCAGGCCAAGGCCACGGTCATGACCGTGGTGGTGTCGCCCTGCGCCAATACGACCGCCGGTTTCTCGGACCGAAGCACGCCATCCAGCTTGAGCAACAACCGCGAGGTCAACTCCGTCAAGGCCTGGTTGGGCCGCATGATGTCGAGGTCGACATCGGGCTGGATATCGAACACCTTGAGCACCTGGTCGAGCATATGGCGATGTTGCGCCGTCGCCAGCACCCGCACGGTAAACCGGTCCGAAGCTTGCAGTGCCTTGACCACGGGGGCCATCTTGATGGCCTCGGGGCGGGTGCCAATGACGCAGAGTGTTTTCATAGGGGCGGTCTGACTAGTTCTCCAGGGGGTGAGCGGCGGGTGTCGTTCTGGCGGCATGCCAGAGCCCGGACGGCTGCTCAGGGAAATATTTCTCGAACATCGCCACGTTATCGGCGGCGCACAGCGACATCAGCCATTCCCGCTTTTCGGCGGAGAGCAGCTTGGCCTTACGATGCGTGCGGTTGGAAAAATGGGTGCGCAGAAACTCGAATAATTTGTCCGCCGCCGCCTCATCCAACGACAACTTCATTGCGGTCATTGCCAATTCATAGGCTTCCGCCGACAACGACGGCCGTTCCCGCCCTAACTCCGGGATGTCCTCCGCGGCGACAGACACGCCGAGGCGGCGCATGAAATTGGCCACATAAGCGCTGGGGCCGGCCTTTATTTCATCGAACAATCCAAAGCGGACGTGCTCCCTGCCAAAGACCTCTGCCAGATCATCCAGTCTTCTGAGCCAGGACATCTTTTCCGGCTCCTGCACCGAGAGGAAAGCATCGAAATCAATGGTCATGTCACGGTAACAGTAGCCGAGGTGTTCCAGGTAAAAGGAAACGATGAACTCGTCCTGGCGGCGAACGTAGTAGACCACTTCGAGGTCGCAAGCGGCCAGCAGGGCTTTCAAGCGCCGCGCATTGTCACGCATGGAGCCATAGAAATAGTTCTTATCCCCGATCGACCGCATTTCGCCGTAACCCAGCAAGGCTTCATGCGATATCAGCAGGGTCTGCCCCATCTTCCAGCCCGCGTCTCTAGCCAATCCGAGCAAGTCGACGGGGCGATCATGCAGGCCGTGCACCCGTTCCAGGAAGCCGCTGTCATTGATGATGTCGGGGTTCAGATAGAAATACTCGTCGTGCTGGAAATAATTGAGCAGATAGACCTGGATCAGGGTGGTCCCCGTCTTGGGCGCGCCGGCATGAATGATCACTCTTGGTCTGTCGGAGGCTGGCGCAACCACGGCCTTGCGGCAATAAAACAGCTCGGTATTCACGATCCCCTGAGCGGGCCGGTTGGTTTTATCGTAGGCAAGGTCTAATCCGGCCGCCGACAACTGCCCGCGCAGCTCGCGCCCATAGGCGCGGAAGGCGAGGATGCCGGTGCCGTCGCCATTGGCGTCGCCGTGATACTCCGGCTCCAGAACATGGACATCGGTTTCCGGCCGGCCGGGGTCGTCCACCCGGACACGGGTCAGATTCCGCTCCCATGCCCAGTTGTGCGGCACGGTAAACAGGTAAACCCCGCCGGGCTTGAGAACGCGCGCGATTTCGCCGTGCGCCAGGCCGTCCAGCCGAACATGTTCCATGACATCACTGGTGATCACGACATCGAAATAGGCGTCCGGGTAGGTCAAGCGTTCGAGATTCTGATTGGCAATGGTTTTGGAAAGCCTCGTCCCCAAAGGCAACTCCGGCTTATAGGAAGACAGGTGCAGTTCGATCCAGTCGCACAGCCGCAGGTATTCAGGGATGGGATAGGCGCACGGCTCATAATGAAACGGGGGCTGCGTGTCATAGAGGCGGATACGCGTGTTTACGCCACTGCGCGGCAATTGCGACAAGGACGGCGCCTCGATTCCCGCGACCGCCTTGATTGCCTCGAGCAGGCCACGGGCAATGGACCGGTAGCGGCTTGTGCTCCGGCAATGCTCGCAGGTCAGGGACTCACGGTAGAGCGCCGGATCCTGATAGAAGAATCGGGTCTGCTGGCCGCAGATGTTGCACTCGCCGACGATGTGCTTCCAGCCGTTGAAGACGGCTGGAACCGGATGGTCTGGCTGGGCCATGGCCTGTTGTTCGTTGTTTGAAACGGCGGTTTTTTCTCTGGTCAATTCTGCTAACGCAACCCGCGCCCTGGCCCGCCAGGTGTTTTCATGTGACAGGGCCACCAGCCGGGACTGGAACTCGGACGATTCGCCGTCGTTTCTGGCCAAATCCAGCGCGGCGGAAAATTCGTCGGCGTTGTTGCCGATGCGGACTTCAGGGAAGGCCATGCACTCCGGCATGGCCGTGGTGACCACCGGCCTGCCGCCGGCGAAGTACTCGAACAGTTTCAGGGGCGAGGTCGCCAGGGTGATGTCATTGATCTTGAACGGGATCATGGCCACGTCGAACAGGCGCAGATAACCAGGCAGCGCCTGATAATCGCGCGGTCCAAGCCAGGTGATGTTGTCATGGCCGGCTATGGCCGACTGGCCGATCGTGCCGTCATGGTCCGGCCCGATCAGCACGAAATGCCAATCGGGACGGAGTTTTGCCACCTGCGCCAGCAACTCGTAATCGAACCAGCGTGCCAAGGCGCCATAATAGCCGGCGATGGGTTTCCCGGACGCGACGAGGCGGGCGAATGCCTTGTCACTCAAGGCCGGATCCGGCGTCGGCGGATGGTCGAAGCGTCCTTCTTCGACCGCATTCGGCAGGTAGAGCGCATCCGGGCGTTCCGTCAGCGCCCTCTCGTGCAGCCTGCGCGCGACGGCCGCGACCAGCGTGGCCTCCCGCATGGCGCGCGCGTGCAGTTTTGCCAGCATTTCCTGGTCGTGCGGAAAGACCGAGAGATCGTCGATCCAATCGTAGATGACGGCGATGCCGGCTGGGAAACGGTCCCGGTGATCGTAGTTGTAGGGGAACGTCCAGAGCACGGGGTTATGCAACTCCCAGAGCAGCTCGGGTTCGCCCTTGAACAGAAACAGGCGGGGCTCGACTTCCTGCAGCAGGGCGATGTCATCCAGGCTGTTGCTGCAATCGAACACGACCGTGTAGCCATCCTGGGCCATCACCTTGGCGAGGTGATGGGGGCGTTGGAACAGGTGAATATCCCAACCGATCGACGGTGCGAAGATGATCGTGCCTGGCGCCGCTTTCGAGGCTTCCACCAGCCCCGCGAGTTTCCGCGCCTCCGCGCCAGCGAGGGCGTTCACGGCCCACTTGGCCCGGTATTTCTTTTCATTCTCGTAATAGGTGGCGAAGTAGGCCTCCTCGCCCAATATCTTGAATGAGGCGCACTGCCAGTGGTGGATATAGGTATCGCGCGCCAGTTTGATCTGGAACCCCGTTGCCCGCAGGCGGCGGTTGTAATCGTCGTCCTCGAACATGCCGAGGCCGAAGCGTTCGTCCAGCGGCCCGACGGCTTCGAACGCCGCGCGCGGCATCACGACGCAGAAGAAGGCCAGCATGGAAATGTCTTCGAGCCGGCCGCGGTTGGCCTTGCAATACGCGCCCGCCCAGGCCGGCATATCCAGCAGGTTGCGGTAGCCAACGGGGATGCGGGCCTCGTTGCCGATCGCATTGGTCACTGGGCCGACCAGGCCCAGACCGGTGTTCGCCCGCAGATGGCCCACCAGGGTGGATAGCCAACTCCCGGTGACGATCGTATCGTTGTTGAGCAGGCAGAAATACTCGCCGTTCGCCAGGGCCAGACCCTGATTGTTCGCGGCCGAGAAGCCGCGGTTCTCCTCATTGAGCAGTACCCGGAGGCGAGGGTGCTGCAATCCCCGCAGATACTCCGGGGTGCCATCGGTCGAGGCGTTGTCGACGACGATGATTTCGTAATTCGGATAGTCCGTGTCGTTGAAAACACTTTCCAGGCACAGGCGGTTCAGCGCCAAGTTGTTGTAGGTCACGATCACGATGGAGACCAACGGGTAAAGTTCGCGTATGGCCTGATCGAGCGCCTCCTGCCGGATCTCCCAGGTGTTTTCCGCGGCGTAGCGGCGCCGCGCCGCCTGCCGCCCGCCGTCATCCGCGGCCACCATCTGTTCGATCTCGCGGGCAAAGGCGGTTGCCGTATCCGCCAGGGCGATGTGCCCGGCGGCGGCGATGGACCGCAATTCCGGCAAGGCGACCGCCACCACCGGCTTGCCGGCGGCCAGCATTTCGTAGACCTTTACCGGATTGGTGGCTTCGGTGAGGGGGAGACGTTTGAAGGGAATGAGGCAGCAATCCCAAGCCGCGATTAGCGCGGGAAGCTCCGCATAGGGTTTTTCACCGGTGAGCACGATGTTCGGGCAGGCTTCGAGGGGCCCCAGGTCCGCGCTGAATGTGCTGCCGATCAACACGAAGCGCCAGGCCGGACGCGACTGCGCCAACGCCGCCACCAGCGCGCTGTCGAACCAGTCGGCAATGGCGCCGTAATATCCGACCGTCAGTGTGGACAACGAGGCGTGGCGGGTTTCCGGGACCGTGGCGAAGTGCGGATAATCGACGGCATTGCGTATCATGAGCGCACGCCTGGCGTGCGGCGCGACCTTGTCGAAGAGGGTTTGCGAGGAGGCGACCACCAGGTCGGCACTGCGCAGCAGGTGGTTCTCGGCGGCGAGCATGGCCTCGCCGTTGGTGGAAAAGCCGGAGTGGTCGTCCATGCAGTCGTAGACGACATAACAACCCGTTTGCTGCCGCAGGCGTTCAGCCACCGGCCCCCAATAGGGCAGTTGCACAACGCACACCCAGGGATGGCCGGGCTGGGCCGTCATGTGCCGCCGCAGCGTTTCAGCCAGGCGATCGACGTCGGCCTCGGCCGGCATTTCCTTGTAGACATTGGTGCTTGCGCTTCCAGGAAGCGTGAGTCCTTGTACTCCGGTTTCCAGGGCGGTGACGGCCAGAGCGGGGCCGAAGCCAAGGCTGGCGTATGACACCGGGTGCCCCGTTATGGCAAAGCGCCGGGCGAGTTGTTGCGGCCGCTGAAAGCGGAAATTCCAGTCGATGATAGGCAGACAAAGCACGCCGTAGGGCGTGTGGCGGTGATCCCATCGATCCGGGACGATAAAATCGTAGCCGGGCCGGCTGGCGCCCTCCGGCAATGGCAGGGCCCCGGCCGCGTCATCGACTCTGGATTGGGTATTCTGTGCCGGCGGGGTGGCAGGGTAGCCGAAATGGCGGCCGTACCAGTGAAACAGCTTCCCCTTCTGGGCGAAACTCAAGGGCAGGCGGTGGAATGCCGACCGCAAGGCGGCCTCGAACCAGCGCCTATCGTCGGCGAGAAGGCCATGCCTGACAAAACGAAGCGCAAAACGGATCGGCGCCGTGACCCGCCAGGAATAGCTGGCCGCGATGTCGGCGTTGAGGCGGCGGCTGACCTCCAGCCGTGCCAGCGTTTGCTCAAGCGCGGTGGCATAGCCGGCGCGCTGTGACACCGCCTCATCGCGTTGCCGGGTGAGCGCATCGCGTTGTTGTCGGAGTGTATGAATTTCCTGGGTTTGGCGCGTCAGCAGCGACCATAAATTCAGCAGCGCGGTTTGGGCGGCGGGGCTTTTCTGAACCACAGGGAGACTGGCCTCGAAACCCGCTATCTTCAGGGCGCGGTCCCAGGCGTCGATGAATGCCTCACTCGTTATTTCGCCGGCACAGGCCTCAACCCAGGCCGATGCGGCCAGCCAGTTGTCGCCAGCCAGCCAGCACAATTTTTCCGCCGCCGCCTGCAGGTCGCCTTGTTCGAACAACAACTGCTCGTTGCCGCGGACGAGGGTACGGTGTTCCGGAATGTCACTGAGCAACACTGGAAGCCGATGTGACATGGCCTCAGCCGCGGCCAGGCCAAAACTTTCGCCGCTGGAGGCGGAAACGAAAACCCCTTGCTGTCTGCGTACCTGCTGCAGGATGAACGTGGTTTGATGAAACGCGACCGCCGGGAGCGTGACCACGAAGTGGTCCATGTCCTCCTCGTTGATCGTGGACGTCAGGCGATCGTCATAGACATCGCCGATGATCAACAGACGATAGTCCTGTCCACGGATAGCCCGGGCACGCGCCACGAGGCGCACGACATCGGCGACATTCTTCAGCGTATCGACCCGGCCAAGATAAAGAACGGGGATGCCCGGATAGTGATGCGCCTCCTGCGGCAAATCGGGCGCCGGCGCCGCCAGGGTATTCGGGACCACATCGATCAATGCGCGCAGATTTGGAAACTCCATGGCCAGACGTCGCGCGAACGTTGCGGCCGGTACCCAAAGCGCAAGAATGTCGCGCGCGGCAGAGGAGAGTTCCGTCAGGTATTGCCGGTTTTTTTCGTAGGCCGTATGGCACTCCAGGATCAACGGCCAGCCCGCCGGAATCAGCGAGAACGCCTCGGGGGTGTCGATGGCAAGGGTCAAGTCCGGCGAAATCGCCTGGATGTTGTCGATCAGGCGCAATTGCTGTTCGAGTTCGTGGCGGCGAACGTATTCGAGCAGGGCCTGTTTCCCGCCCGCGACATCCTCCAGAAAGAACACGTTGAGGCGCACCTGGCGGCCATGTTCCTTAAAGGCCAGGGCGCGGTTCAGCAACATGCGCTCGACGCCGCCCAGACTCGCCCAACGATAGATCACCAGTACTTCGAACATTTTTAATACTTCCCCCTAAACAATTTCACGCCCAATCGGCTGAGCCAGGCGCTTATCTTCGTGACAGGCGGCTTTATTTTAGTGGCGTCGGCTACGCTGGCTGTCGCGGTCATCGAATCAGAACCTTCAGCCTGCCTGCGCGCGCTGTTCTGAGGCTGATCCAGTGCCGCGTTCAGGCGCAGTTGCTCTTCCAGCCGTTGGCTGACGAGCGTGAATTCATCCGTCAGTTTCCGCAGCCTGCGTTCCGCGTCCCAGCGCTTCGCCTCGCTTTGTGTGCTCCAGGCCAATAGCCAATCATATCGCCCGGATTGCCAACCCGAACGGGTCCGCCTCCTGGCTGCGGCGATGGCCTCGGTGATTGGCCGGCGGTGCGCCTCGGCCGCCTTCGCCAGTGCATCCAGCCTTCCGGCCTCGGGACGCCATGGCGGGGTGTCCGGTTGTTTGCCCAGCAACCGGCGCAGGGCCGTCACATAGGCGTCGATGGTATCTGCGACCTTGAGACGCTGACTGGCCGGCACGTCCGCCATCTCCGCGGCCTGGCTAACCTTGTCGTCGTATTCGATGACGACGATGGGAAGGCGCGCCCGCAACCCAAGGATAGTGCCGTGAAAGCGGGCCATGACCGCCGCGTCGGCTTGGCCGAAGGCTGGCAGGAGTTCCTCGATGTGCGGCGCGTCCCAAATGACATGGGGACAGCAGGGCCCGACCTGCGCCACCATTTTCTCGATCAGCGGCCGGTCGCTGGGCATGGAAAAGTGATAATCGTCGTAATTCAGCGCGGATTTCTGGAAGGCGACCCACAAGCATGCCCAGTCATCATCCACAACCGTCCGCAAAGCGGCCGACAGCTTTTCCGACATCTCGGCGGAGCGTTCGAAAACCAGCGGATTGACGATAAGTATCTTCTTGCCGGCCAAGTCCGGAAAGCGCGCCCGCAAATCGACGCGGCGATCGGGCAGGGTCATGGCCCAGACCGGGTCGGGGGCCACCGCCACGTCGCGGGTAACGCCCAGCGCGCGCAGCAGGCTGGCCGATCCGCTGTCGCGTACCGTGACATGATCCGCGACTTTGAAAACGTCGGCGACGATCTGCCGCGCATCGGCCGTCGTCAACGGACCCACTCCTTGTCCCCAGAGCGCCAGCAGCAGGTCGAACTGCTTGGCCAGGTAACAGACCGAGGCAAACTGGGCCAGGGTGAAGGCCGGGTAGGTATAGAGCTGGGGCAAGGTGAATTTGAACCGGTCGGTAAAAATGCCTCCCCCGCCCAGCACCATGATGTCCGCTTCCCTGGCCTCGGCGGCGATGGCCGGTAAATCATAGTAGCTGACGGCGTCAAGCCCATGCAGTGCCTTGGTATGCGCCGGGTTGAGGGTGATCGCGGTCAGCGCCCCGCCTTCCGCCTCGACCCACTGCCGCAAGGTCGCCAGCAACAACTCGTCGCCAATATTGGCGCAGGCATAGTTCCCGACAGCCAGCACTCTGACGGTGGAGTCCTTAGGCATCGCTGCGCTCCAGCAACGGGCTCTCGGTCACCGCCGGGTTGGGTGATAGCCAGCCACGTCCGCCAGGGCGGTCTTCGATGACATCGAAATGCAAGGCATAGTGGAGCCGGAAATGACGCCGGTAGATGCCGGATTCCATATCACCCACCCCCAGCGCCACCACATATCGTCCAGCCCCCATGGCCGCATCCAGCGACCATGAATAGGTCCTGGCGTCGCCGGCGCCCGCCTGGCCAAGTGAAATACCCAAGTTGAGCGTCGTGCCCGTCCACAGCTCGATGTCGGTGATGCTTTTGATTTGTATGCCCAAGGCCGGTTTGACCACATTCTGGAGATATTTGACGTAAAGCCTCACCTGGAACCGTTCGCCTTTGCGTATGAGCGTGGTCTCGTTCCCGCGTGCGTCTTCCACCCAGACACGCAGTATCTTGCTCTGCGGTTCGGGCGGGGCCTCGGCCACGAGAGGCGATGCCGTGCCTCTTTCCTCGCGCACCAGGTCGGCGGCGTAAGCCTCCACCACTGTTTTGCAAAAACCATCGGCCATCATCTGGCCGCGCTTCAAATAAATGGCCCGGTCGCAGTATTCGATGATGGTATTGGTCGAATGCGTGACCAGCAGGATGCTGACCCCATCCTCCTGCATCTTGCGTATGCGGGCGAGGCACTTGGATTGAAACGCGGTATCGCCGACGGCCAGGGCTTCATCGACTACCAGTATATCGGGCGCAACATGGATGGCCGTCGCAAAGGCGAGGCGCACGGCCATGCCTGAGGAGTAGGTCTTGACCGGTTGATCCATGAAGTCGCCAATATCCGCAAAGGCGGCAATTTCATCGAAGCGTGCGCGGATTTGTTGCCGGGTCAATCCTAGGATGGTCGCCTTCAATATAACGTTTTCACGGCCGCTGAATTCAGGGTTGAAACCGGACCCGAGTTCAAGCAGGGCCGCCACGCGGCCGTAGGCCTCCGCTTTGCCGGCGGTGGGCGTCAGGATGCCGCAGATGATTTGCAACAAGGTCGATTTGCCGGAGCCGTTACGGCCGATGATGCCAACCGTTTCGCCCTTGGCCACTTGGAATGAAACATCTTTCAGTGCCCAGAATTCCCTGTAGTAGGCGTGCTTGTTCCGCCCCAGCCAGCGATCGAATTGCGGCATGAAGAACTGACGCAAACGATGGCCCGGGGTGTCATAGATTTGATAGCACTTGCCGAGCTGGGTAACTTGGAGGGCCAAGTCTGACATTTACGGTTTTCTCTGATATTTATTGCATCGAGTCGAGGCGAGTACTGCCTGACCGGCAAAACGTCCGCAATTATCCTTTGTTTAGGGCGTATTTATCATGGCCCCGCCTGAGACCGGATTGTTTTCGCGGCGCCCGCCGTGTTTCCCGGTGTGGCTGCCGCGGCGCGCGGTCGTGTTCACAGCACATCCGCGAACCCCTTCCGTGTCTTCTGAAACCAGGCGAACCCCAGCCAGGCGATGGCCGCGGAGGCCAGCAGCGAGAGGCCATATGTGGGCAGATCAGGCATCGTGTTCCAGAGTACGGCGCCACGCGTCTGCTCGAGGATGATGGCGATAGGGTTGAGCATGACGAGGCTCTGATACTCCGTCGGCAGGTTGGAGACCGGGTAAAACACGGGGGACAGAAACATGAGAACGGTGGTGAGGATGGTTATGCTCTGACCCACGTCGCGCAGGAAAACCCCCAATGAACTCAGGAACCAGCTCAGGCCCAGGATCAGCAGAAACAAGGGCAGCACCACGAGGGGTGTCAGCAAGAGGGTTGCAGGCAGTGCATGATTGACGGCCAGCACGAAGAGCAACAGCACGGCCAGGCTAACCAGCGCATGAAAGAGCGCCGCCCCGAGGGTGACCCAGGGCATGATCTCCAGCGGGAAGACCACCTTCTTCACATAGTTCGGGTTGGCCAGCACCAGATTCGGCGCGCGGTTGATGCATTCGCTGAAAAGGCCGAAGACGATCATGCCGGCAAACAGCACGATGGCGAATTCGGTCTTGCTGTCGGAGCCGCTATGCCAGCGCGCCTTGAAGACCACGCTGAAAACGAAGGTGTATACCGCCAGCATCAGGATGGGGTTGAAGAGCGACCAGACGATGCCGAGTACCGAGCCGCGGTAACGGCCGATGACATCGCGTTTGGTCATCTGCAGGATGAGTTCGCGGTTGCGCCAGGCGCTGGCGAACATTTCACGGGGGGAGGCGCTGAAGTGTTGCATCGATGGGGTTCCTCTCGGCTTATTCCTGGTTGCCCTCTCGTGAGGCACAAAGGCCGGGGCAAGCATCGCGAACTTGGTTAGTATACCGGACGACGGCCGCCGCACCGGCCAGTCGGGTAAACGCTGATCCATTTATTGTGTGCACACATCGACACACTTTCGTTGGTCGTTCCCGCAAGTGAGGCCGTGGAATCAGTGGGCGGATTTCCGCCTGCGCTGGAATGACGAACCGAGCCGCGTTTGCCAAGATGCGGCAGCCACTTCTTGCCGAGGATGCTCGAATGGGTGATTGGGCTCAACAAACGCCTGCCGTGACTCTCAAGGATGGGGCGGACCCATCCGCCCAGGCACGGGCGCAGAGCGCCGGATTGAGCCGGCTGATACGCGAGCGCATCGCGGCGGCCGGCGGCTGGCTGCCGTTCGCAGAATACATGCACCTGGCGCTATACGCCCCTGGCCTCGGTTACTACGCCGCCGGGGCGCGCAAATTCGGCGCGGCCGGCGATTTCGTCACCGCGCCGGAGCTGACGCCCCTGTTTGGCCGCACGCTGGCCCGCCAGGTCGCGCCGGTGTTGGCGGAAGTGGGAGGCGACATACTGGAGCTGGGGGCGGGCACCGGCCGGCTGGCGGTCACTCTGCTGGCGGAGCTGGAAAGGCTCGGCGGCTTGCCCGCGCAGTACCGCATACTCGAGGTCAGCGCGGAGCTGCGCCAGCGGCAACGGGAGCTCATCGCCCGGCACCTGCCGCAGTGTTTGGGGCGCGTCTTGTGGCTGGATGCGCTGCCGCAACGTTTCAATGGCGTGGTGCTGGCCAATGAGGTGCTGGATGCGCTGCCGGTCCATTTGCTGCACTGGCGGGCAGGCCGGATCCTGGAGCGCGGGGTGGCCAACGCGGCGGAGGGTTTCGCCTGGGAAGACAGGCCGCTGATCCAGGGCCTGCTGCTTGAGGAGGCCAGCCGCCTGCCCGTGAGCGGCGAGGAGTATCTCAGCGAGATCTGCCTGGCTGCGCCCGCCCTGGTGCGTAGCCTGGCGGATGGCCTGGAACGCGGCGTCATGCTGTTCTTCGATTATGGGTTTCCGCGTGCCGAGTATTACCACCCTGACCGCGCTCGCGGCACCCTGATGTGCCATCATCGTCACCGCGCCTTCGACGACCCCTTTCATCTGCCGGGGCTTACTGACATCACCGCCCATGTCGATTTCACGGCGGTCGCCGATGCGGCCCTGGAAGCCGGCCTGGATGTGCTGGGCTATGTCAGTCAGGCCCATTTCCTGGTGAACGCCGGGATACTGGAATGGCTGGGGGGCGAGGCGACCGGCTCCGTGGCCTACCTGAAGCAGGCCGCGGCGGTGCATACGCTGATTCAACCCAGCGAAATGGGGGAGTTGTTCAAGGTCATGGCCCTCGGCAGGCACGTCGATACACCGCTGCTCGGCTTTGCCAGCGGCGACCGGCGCCACCGTTTATGAACGTTTCCTGCGTGGCTCGTAGTGCGCCACCGTGCGCATGATCTCCGAGTAAGGGAGTCGCTCGGCGCCGCCATGGCGTGCCAGCGCCGCCGCGAGCAGTCCGGCCACATCCGTCTCTCCGGTCGACGCCAGTATTTCCCGCAGCCCGAGCACGCCACCGCACTGCACCCGGATCTCCTTGCCGAAAGGCCAAGGCTGGTCGGGCGCCATGTGCAGGGCAAACCGGGCATTGTCGTGCAGCCCGGCATGGAAGGCCTGACAGAGTTCGCAGGCGGCCTGCTCGGTGCAACTGATGGCCTCCCGCTCCGCCAGCAGCAGGCGGCGGGCCTTGTAACAGTTGACGCAACGGGACAGCAGGGCCCGCTCGAAGGGGCAGGACAGGGCGATGGCCGATTCCCGCGCTTCCCGATAGGCCTCCTCGTCGTAGCCGGACACGGGTCGGCTCCGCCCCTATAGATCGAACAGGACGTCGATCTTGGCGGCGCAGATGAAATCGCTTTGCGACAGGCCGCCGATGGCGTGGGTGATGTAGTCCACCCGGCAGGTGTCATAGCCCACCGCCAGATCGGGGTGGTGCCCCTGCTGATGGGATATCCAGGCCACCGCGTTGACGAAGGTCATCGTCACGTAGTGGTCAGGGAACTTGAAGTCCCGGCGCAGTTTGCCGTCGATTATTTGCCAGCCTTTCAGGGCTTTCAGCCGCGTTTCAATTTCGGTCGCGGAAAGGGGCGGGACGCCGCCTTCGCAGGGTTGGCACTTGCCCTTGGCCAGGTCACAGAACATTGCGCTCAAGATGGGCTCCTCAATAATCGTCGCCGGCCAGGGATGGGTCCAGTTCCCGCGGCTCTAAGAGGGTGTCCTCGGCCTGCAATTCGTTATCGGCGAAGACCATTTTGATCCGTGTCCCGGTGTTGGGGTCCAGGGCCTTGCGCAATTGGCTGGCCGCCGCCTTGGCCGCCTTGAAACTGTCTTCCTGGCCAAGCTTTTCCAGGATGTTCAGGGGGCCGATCTTGTATAGGTAATACGGCATGGGGCACTCCGACTTAAATGTTGACTAAAATTGTCGGATAAAAGCGGGCCGCCGGCAAGAAAAAGTTTGGCGGCGGCCCGTGCTTCCGTGATGGATGAAGTCTCGCGGCGCGGCTTCCCGCTAATTCAACTGACCGTGGCAATGCTTGTATTTCTTGCCCGACCCGCAGGGGCACGGGTCGTTGCGGCCGACCTTGGGGAACTGGCGTTGTATGGGTTGCTGCGGCGCGGGGGCGGCGGGCGCGGCAGCGGCCTCGTCGGCCAGGGCCTCGTCGAGGTCGGCGTGTTGGTACTGGACGTTGGTGAGGGCCGGCTCCTGCGCCTCCACCGCCTCGACGTCGGCCTCGGTGCGGATCTGCACGGTAAGGGTGATTTTGGTGACTTCGCGGGCGATGGCGCCGAGCAGCGACTCGAACAGCTCGAAGGCCTCGCGCTTGTATTCCTGCTTGGGGTTCTTGGCGGCGTAGCCACGCAGGTGGATGCCCTGGCGCAGAT
Source organism: Hydrogenophilales bacterium (assembly GCA_037439465.1). Taxonomy (GTDB): domain Bacteria; phylum Pseudomonadota; class Gammaproteobacteria; order Burkholderiales; family Thiobacillaceae; genus Parasulfuritortus. Next base: position 126,355 of record JBBIVX010000002.1, read on the forward strand.
GGTCCATGGCGGCCAGGTGTTCGCGCCAGTGGCTGTCCAGGCTTTGCAGCAGAATGGCGTGCTCGAACTGGCGAAGGTTGGCGCCGGCCAGCGCCTCTTTTTCGGCGTAGGCGGCGCGCGCGGCGGCGACCACCTGGTCGCGCAGGCCGTGCTCGTCGAGCTTCGCGTCCGCGTCCAGCCAGTGCTTGATCGGGCAGGCGAGCAGGTATTCGGCGGCGAGGTGCTGCTCCAGGCCGGCCACGTCCCACTGCTCCGCCATGCTGCCCGGCGGCACGAATTCGCTGATGACGTCGTTGAGCACCTGGGCGTGCATGCCGAGTATGCCCTCGGCCACGTCCTCGGTTTCCAGCAGTTCGTTGCGTTGGCTGTAGATGACCTTGCGCTGGTCGTTGGCGACGTCGTCGTATTCCAGCAATTGCTTGCGGATGTCGAAGTTGCGCTGCTCGACCTTGCGTTGCGCCGATTCCAGCGAGCGATTGACCATGGGGTGCTCGATGGCCTCGCCCTCGGGCATCTTCAGCTTGTCCATGATTATCTTCAGACGGTCGCCGCCGAAGATGCGCAGCAGCGGGTCTTCCAGCGACAGGTAGAAGCGGCTGGAGCCGGGGTCGCCCTGGCGGCCGGAGCGACCGCGCAACTGGTTGTCCACCCGGCGCGACTCGTGCCGCTCGGTGCCGATGATGTGCAGCCCCCCGGCCGCCAACACCTGGGCATGCAGCGGCTGCCACTGGGCCTTGAGGGCGGCGATGCGGCTGTCGCGCTCGGCCTCGGACAGGGCCGTGTCCGTCTCGATGGCGTCGATCTTCTTGCCGAGGCTGCCGCCCAATACGATGTCAGTGCCGCGGCCGGCCATGTTGGTGGCGATGGTGATGGCCCCCGGCAAGCCTGCATCGGCCACCACCTGGGCCTCCTGGGCGTGCTGCTTGGCGTTCAGCACCTGGTGCGGCAGGCCGATCTTTTTCAGACGCTCTGACAAAAATTCGTTGACCTCGATCGAGGTGGTGCCCACCAGCACCGGCTGGCCGCGCTTGTGACAGTCGGTAATGTCGTCGATCACCGCCTTCCATTTTTCGTCGGCGGTGCGGTAGACCAGGTCGTTCATGTCCTTGCGGATCATCGGCTGGTTGGTGGGGATGACCACCGTTTCCAAACTGTAGATCTGCTGGAATTCGTAGGCCTCGGTATCCGCCGTGCCGGTCATGCCGGCGAGCTTTTGGTACATGCGGAAGTAGTTCTGGAAGGTGATCGAGGCCAGTGTCTGGTTCTCGCGCTGGATCTCCACGCCTTCTTTGGCTTCGACCGCCTGGTGCAGGCCTTCCGACCAGCGCCGGCCGGTCATCAGACGGCCGGTGAACTCGTCGACGATGACCACCTCGTTGTTCTGCACCACGTAATGCTGGTCGCGGTGGTAGAGCACATGGGCGCGCAGGGCGGCGTAGACGTGGTGCACCAGGGTGATGTTGGCGGCGTCATAGAGACTGCCGCCCTCCGGCAGCAGCCCCATCTCGGTCAGTATCTGCTCGACCTTTTCGTGTCCCTGCTCGGTGAGCAGCACGGTATGGGCCTTCTCATCGACCACATAATCGCCCAGTGGGCCGGTCTCGCCCTCCTTGTACTCCTTTTCCTGGCGCGTCAGGCGCGGCGGCACGACATTCATCTGCTGGTACATGGCGACGTTGTCGTCGGCCTGGCCGGAGATGATGAGCGGGGTGCGCGCCTCGTCGATGAGGATCGAGTCCACTTCATCGACGATGGCGTAATTCAGCGGCCGCTGCACCCGCTGGCTGGGGTGGAATACCATGTTGTCGCGCAGGTAGTCGAAGCCGTATTCGTTGTTGGTGCCGTAGGTGATGTCAGCGGCGTAGGCGGCCTGCTTCTCTTCGTTCGGCTGCTGCGAGTAGATGACACCCACCGTCATGCCCAGGAAATTGTAGATCTTGCCCATCCAGGCGGCGTCGCGGCTGGCCAGGTAGTCGTTCACCGTCACCACGTGCACGCCCTTGCCCGGCAGGGCGTTGAGGTAGACGGCCAGGGTGGCCATCAGGGTTTTGCCTTCGCCGGTGCGCATCTCGGCGATCTTGCCTTGATGCAGGGTGATGCCGCCGATCAACTGGACATCATAGTGGCGCAGTCCCAGTGTCCGTCTGGAGGCCTCGCGCACGGTGGCAAAGGCCTCCGGCAACAACTGGTCCAGAGTTTCGCCCTTTTCGAGACGTTGCCGGAACTCGGCCGTCTTGGCGCGCAGGGCGTCATAGGAGAGCTGCTCGAAGGCGGGCTCCAGGGCATTGATCTTGGTGACCGTGCCACGGTATTGCTTCAGCAGCCGCTCATTGCGGCTGCCAAACACTTTCTTGAGTAAATCGACGAACATGGACCGGAACCCGCCAGTTAATAGGGAAATCGGCGAATGTTACCATAGTGCCCCAAGCAGACTTTTATCGTTTCGATGGCCAAGCCCTTCCAATTCCAGCGCGTGCGCGGTCTGCTACGTCAGGATCGCGCTCTGGCGGTGCTGCTGCCCGAGGCCGAGCGTCTTGCCGCCCTCGACAGGCGCCTGGCTGGGGCCGTGCCGCCCCCCCTGGCACGCGTCTGCCGGGTGGTGGCCATGACCGAGGGCGAAGTCCAGGTCCATTGCGGCAACGGCGCTGCCGCCGCGCGCCTGCGCAGTCTGGCGGACACCTTGGCCCGCGCGCTGTCCACGCCGGAACTGCCGGTGGCACGGCTGAAGATAAAGGTGCGTGCCGATTGGAGCCTGCCCGAGCGGCCGCCGAAGGCGGGCATGGCCGCCGCCGGGCTGGCGGCCTGGCAGGCGCTGGACAGTCAGTTGCCCGAAAGCGAACTCAAGGCCGCCGTGGAACGCCTGCTGAGGCATCAGCGCCGTCATGGCTAATGGTCATGGCTAGGCGCCGGCGCACGTCATGAAACGCTACAGGGTGGCCCATCGCCGCCGTGCCCGCGCCGGGATGGCGCGGGTTTTACGTTAATCCCCTACAATCCAGCCATGGTTCCCAGCCCCAATATTTTTCTCATCGGCCTGATGGGCGCCGGCAAGACGACCATCGGCCGCCTGCTGGCGCGCCGCCGCGGCCTCGAATTCGCCGATTCGGACCATGCGATCGAGGCCCGTTGCGGGGTCTCCATACCCACTATCTTCGAAATCGAGGGAGAAGCGGGTTTCCGCAAGCGCGAGGTCTGCATCATCGACGAGCTCTCCCAACGCCGCGGCATCGTCCTTGGCACTGGCGGTGGCGCCGTGCTCGACCCCCTCAACCGGGAGCGGCTGAAGGCGCGCGGCACCGTGGTCTACCTCCGCTGCCATCCGCAGGAGCTGTATCTGCGCACCCACCACGACCGCAACCGGCCGCTCCTGCAGACCGACGACCCGCTGGCCAAATTGCAGGCCCTGTACCGCCAGCGTCACCCCCTCTATATGCAGACCGCCGACGTCGTGCTCGATACCGGACGGCAAAGCATCCACTGCCTGGTGCGCAAGCTGGAAGACGTGCTCGGCCCGGAGCGGGGCGGCGACAGTGGGCCGGAGGTAACCGTGGCGTCAGTGTCGCCGTGTCCTGGCGGCGTGATAAAGCAGGTAGATCAGGGCCAGCCAGGGCCAGACGGCGGCGAGGTGGCGGGCCAGGCCGACCAGGTTGAGCAGGCTGCCGGACGGCCAGAGCGGGGCCGGGGCGAACAGCAGGCGGCTGGCGGCTACCAGGGTCAGAAGGCCGATGGCGACCCCCCGCCGCCGCCGCGAGACGCTCGGCAGCAGCAATAGCCACAGGGCCAGCACCAAGGCGGCCAGCGTTTCCAGCGAGAGGATGCCGCCCATCACTTTGAGCCGCAGCAACACCGCCGCCACCAGCAATTTGAGGGCGAAGGCGGAGATGAACAGCAGCAGCATGGCGCTGGCATAACGCCCCGGCCGCAGCAGGCAGGCGGCAAAGGCGCCCAATGTCGTCATCTCCAGCAAGACGGCGAGGAACCAGGGGACGTTGAGCTGTTGCAGGTCTGCGGGCGGCATGTCTATGGGGCGCAGGTGCAGATCCAGCCAGCCCACCCCCGGCTGGGGCAGCAGGGCGAACTGGGTGAAGCCCCAGAGCAGCAGCAGCCAGAGACCAGGGCGGGTCTGGGCGTCGGCCCGGAACCAAAACAGCTGCCAGCGCCGCAACACTGCCAGGGCCCGCCGCCAGCGGGCATGGTGCAGGGCGAGCAGGGCGCCGGTCAGCGCCCCCAGACTGTTGAGCAGAACGTCGAGGTTGGAGGCGATGCGGCCCGGCAGCATTTGCTGCAGGCCCTCCAGACCGATGCTGAGGCCGCTTCCGGCCAGACAGGCGAAGAGCATGGGCAGCGCCCGGTGACCTGGCCGGAAGCCGCGCAGGGCGAGCAGATAGCCGAGTGGCAGGTAGGCGATGAGATTGGTGCTGACGTCGTTGCGCGTGACGTAGCGCGGCAGGGCGGCGAACAGAAAGGCCGGGGCGCCTGACGGCAGCGGTTGCCAGCCGGAAAAGGGGTAGAGGCTGCCGACGACGATGACGACGAGGCAGAGCGCCAGGATCAGGTCGATGAAGGGCGTTCTCTGGGGCAACATGTCGGCTGCAGGCGTTAGTGTGAAAATACCAGTCGCGAGACTGCCTTGAATAAAGGGAAAGCTCAATGATTTTCGATGTGTTCAACGGCGATGCCGACGGCCTTTGCGCCCTGCACCAACTGCGTCTGGCAGAGCCGGCCGCAAGCAAGCTCGTCACCGGCGTGAAACGTGACATTGCCCTGCTGGCGCGGGTGGCGGCGGGCGCCGGCGATGCGGTCAACGTACTTGACATCGCCGTGGAGAAAAACGCCGGCCCGCTCGCCGCGCTGCTGCAACAGGGGGCCAAGGTGCGCTGGTTCGACCACCATCACCCTGGCGAGCTGCCGGCACATGCCAATTTCGAGGCGCATATCGATACCGCCGCCGATGTCTGCACGGCCCTGCTGGTGGACCGCTACCTGGGCGGTCGCTATCGCGCCTGGGCGGTGGTGGCGGCCTTCGGCGACAACCTCGCCGCCGCCGCCCGCCTTGCCGCCCAACCCTTGGGCCTGGCGGAGGAGGCGCTGGCGGCGCTCAGGGAGTTGGGCGAATGCCTCAACTACAACGGCTATGGCGACAGCCTCGACGATCTGCACTTCCATCCCGACGCGCTGTACCGGCGCCTGAGCGGCTATGCCGATCCCTTCACCTTTATCGCCGAGGCGGCCGAATTCCGGGTGCTCAAGGCCGGTTACGCCGCCGACATGGCCAGGGCCGGCGCCCTCATTCCTTACCTGGAGCGGCCCGCCGGCGCCATCTACCTTCTGCCCGATGCCGCCTGGGCGCGGCGGGTGTCCGGGGTCTATGCCAACGACCTGGTGCGACGCCATCCCGGCCGCGCCCATGCCCTCGTCACCCGCTCGCCGCGCGGGCATTACGTGGTCAGCGTGCGCGCCCCGCTGAACAACCGCACCGGCGCCGACGAGCTGTGCCGCCGCTTCGAGACCGGGGGTGGCCGCAAGGCGGCGGCGGGGATCAACGTCCTGCCGCTGGATGCGCTCGACGACTTCGCCCGGGCCTTCTATTGCGCCTATCCGGATTGACCGGCCCCCTGATGTTGCGGCGTGTGGCGGCCGCGGTGCACCAGTTGCCACGGCGACAGCGAGCCCAGAAGCATGCCCAGCAGGCTCATCATCAGGCCGGCGAACTGCGGCGGCCAGAAGCCGTCCGGATCGGCATAAGCCAGCCCAAGCCAGGTGACGAGGCCGAGCAGCATGGCGAGCAGCGCCCCCTGCGTCGTCGCCGGCCGCCAGTACACGCCGGCCGCCAGCGGCACGAAGGCGGCCACCAGGGTGACCTGGTAGGCGTTCTCCACCATCTGGTAGATGCTCAGCTGGCTGTTGCGGGCGAAGGCGACGATGCCGATGGTGAAGATCAGCACTACGGCGCGCATGGTCCAGAGCTGATGGCGGTCGCTTTTGAACTTCACGAACACCTTGAGGATGTTCTCGGTGAAGGTGGCCGAGGGCGCCAGAATGGTGCCGCTGGCGGTGGACATGATGGCGGAGAGCAGCGCGCCGAAGAACAGCACCTGGGCGATAAGCGGGGTGCGTTCCAGGATGAGGGTGGGCAGGATGCGCTGGGCATCGTCCCGGAGCAGGGTGTCCACTGTGTCCGGCATGAGGACGAAGGCGGAATAGGCGATGAAGATGGGCAGAAAGGCGAACAGGAAATAGAGGCTGCCGCCCAGTATCGAGCCATGCATGGCGGTGCTTTCGTCCTTGGCCGACATCACCCGCTGAAACACGTCCTGTTGCGGGATGGAGCCGAGCATCATGGTGGTCCAGGCGGCGACGAAGGCGACGATGTCGCGCGCCTCCGCCGCCGGCAGCAGATTGAATTTGCCATGCGCCGCCGCATGGGCGATGACCGCCGCCGGGCCGCCGGCCATGTCGCCCACCAGCCAGGCGACATAAGTGATGCCGACGATGATGATGCTCATCTGGAAGAAGTCGGTCAGCGCCACCGACCACATGCCGCCGAACAGCGTGTAGAGCAGGACGATGCCGGCGCCGATGACGATGCCCGTCTGGCTGTCGATCTGGCCGCCGGACAGGATATTGAACACCAGCCCCAGCGCGCTCATCTGCGCCGACACCCAGCCCAGGTAGGAGAGGATGATGCAAAGGCTGGTGGCGATCTCGACTACGTGGTTGTAGCGCCGCCTGTAATAGTCGCCGATGGTGAGCAGCTTCATGCGGTACAAGGGCCGCGCAAAAAACACCCCGACCAGGATGAGGCACAGACTGGAACCGAACGGATCGGCGACAATGCCGCGCATCCCCTCTTGCAGGAAGGTGGCGGAGATACCCAGCACCGTCTCCGAGCCGAACCAGGTGGCGAACACCGTGGCGGTGACGATATAGATGGGCAGCGAACGTCCGGCCACGACGTAGTCGCGCGAGTTCTTCACCCGCGTCGCGGCATAGACACCGATCAGCATGGACGCCAGCAGATAGAGGATGACGAACCAGACAAGCATGGGCGGCTCCTTTCAGCGTATCTCGACACCGGTCCGCGGGCGGACCAGGCCGGTGCCGCCACGGCAATTGAATCGGCGCGATTATCGGCGATTTGCCGGCCGCTGCGGTGCCGCTTGCGTCGGTGGCCGGGCTGGGCAAAGATGGCGGCGGCGCTTTGCGCCTTTCACGTTGATGCGAGGTTCGACATGTTTGGCTTTCTTATCAAGATCGGCCTGCTGCTGGTGGTCGCCGTCCTGGCCTACAACTACTTCTTTGGCTCGGCCGAGGAGAAGGCGCAGTCCAGCAAGGTATTCGGCCAGGTGAAGGAGGTTGCCGTTTCCGTCGGCGAACTGGCCGTGTCGGAAAAAGACAGGTTCAATGCCGGTAAATACGATGACGCCCTGGAGAAACTGGGCGGTGCCTACAAGGCCCTGCGTGAGGGCGCCGGCAAGCTGGACAAGTCAGTGCTCGCCCGCCTCGGCGAACTGGAACGGCGCAAGGCCGCCCTGAAAAAAGAGGTGGAGGCCATGCGCAAAATCGAGGCCGAAGGTGCGGCGGCGGGCGAGGAGTCGGCCCGGCAGGCGCAGCGCAAGGCGGCGCTGCGGCAGCAATTGGAGGCGCTGCAACGGGACTCCGACGCCCTGGTGCAAGAGGCGCGCAAGCCCTGAGCGGGCCGCCAAGGCAGCGCCTAAATTTGTCATGGCCATGGCCGCCGTTTGCCCGGTGCGCGGCGGTGGAGTCGGCCAGGCCCAAGGCTTCGCGTAGTTTGACGTTAAGATTTTTCCAGACGCTTGCTGTGCTGGTGGAGGCGGCCGCTCAACTGGGAAATGATCTCCGAGGCGGCCTGAATGATGTGCTGGGGGGCAAACCCGGCCCGCGTCATCTCACGGAAAAATGATTTCGCCACGATCTTCGCCATTTTGTCTGGCTCATAGGCGGTGGCGAGCATGGCGCCGCCGATGGCCCGTTCGGCGGTTTGCGCCAGGGCGATCTGGGCAAAGCGGGAGTTGAGCAGGTTTTGCAACTGGATCACCTGGATGGTCTTGCCGGTGAAACCCGCCACGATCTTTAGCGCCGCCAGGTCGGACGGCGAGAAGGCCGTGGCCCGGCGCGGAGAGGACAGATTGATCACCCCGATGACCTTGCCGTTGACGCTGACGGGCGCCGCCATCAGGCTGCGTCGCGCCTCCCCGGCGCGGCGCGCCAGGCCGGCGAAGGGCGAGGCCAGGATATCCTCGACCAAGAGCGCCTCACCGCTGGCCGCGACCCGGCCGGCGATGCCCTCTCCCTTGGCTACCAACTCGGTGTAGGCCGCCGCCGGCAGTTCGCCATGACAGGCACAGACGCGCAGGCGCAGCGCTGCCCCTTCGCCCTCGGCAAACAACATGATGGAGCAGCGTTCGGCATCGAAAACCGAGGCGGCGAGCGTGGCCATTTGCGCCAGGTTGTCGTCGAGGCTGCCTTCGCTTTCGAGAAAGTTGGCGAGGCGGTGCAGTCGGTCGAGGGTGTCATGTTGCATGGCCTTCTCCCCTGGCAAACCACTCAGGCCTTCATGCCGTCAGGCGCAGCAGCGCCATGAGCGCCAGCAGGATGGCGATCACCGCCAGCCAGCGGTTGCGCTGGCGCTGCTCGGCGAGCAGCAGGGCGAGCCCGGCTTCCAGTTTCTCCAGGCGATTTTCCTTCATGGCCTGGTGCGCGAGGCGCGGCAACTGTGGAACGAGGGCGCCCCAGAAGGGGATTTCTTCCTTGAAGGTGCGCATCCAGCCACGCCAGCCGACCTGTTCGCTCATCCAGCGTTCCAGGTAGGGCTTGGCAGTAGCCCAGAGATCGAGATCGGGATCGAGCTGCCGGCCCAGCCCCTCGATGTTGAGCAGGGTCTTTTGCAGCATGACCAGTTGCGGCTGCACCTCCATGCCGAAGCGGCGCGAGGTCTGGAACAGCCGCAGCAACACCTTGCCGAAGGAAATCTCTTTCAGCGGCCGATCGAACACCGGCTCGCAGACGGCGCGGATGGCCGATTCGAATTCATCCACGCGGGTCTCCTTGGGTACCCACCCGGCATCCCAGTGGGCCTGGGCGACGCGGCGGTAGTCGCGGCGGAAAAAGGCGAGGAAGTTCTGCGCGAGGAAGTTCTTGTCGGTGTCGTTGAGGGTCCCCATGATGCCGAAGTCGAGGGCCACGTACTGACCGGCGTCGGTCACCAGTATGTTTCCCGGATGCATGTCAGCATGGAAATAACCATCGCGGAACACCTGCGTGAAGAAGATCTCGACGCCGGCGCGGGCCAGCTTGGGGATGTCGATGCCGCGCTGGCGCAAGGTGTTGATCTGGGAGATGGGCGTGCCCTCCATCCAGCTCATTACCATCACCTCGGTGGTGCAGTAGTCCCAGTACACCTCGGGCACGGCGAGCAGGGGCGAATGATCGAAGTTGCGGCGCAGTTGCGAGCAGTTGGCCGCTTCCCGCACCATATCCAGTTCGTCGGCCAGATGCTTGGCGAATTCCGCCACCACCTCCCGTGGCTTGAGCCGCTTGCCGTCGGACCAGACCGCCTCCAACAGCGCCGCCAGGGTATCGAGCAGGTCGAGGTCGCCGTCGATGACAGGCTTGATGCCAGGCCGCAGTATTTTCACCGCCACCGCCTCGCCGGACTTCAGGCGCGCCCAGTGCACTTGCGCGATGGAAGCGGAGGCCACCGGATCAGGGCAGAGCTCGGCAAAGACCTCGTGGGGATCGCGGCCATAGGCGCGGCGTAATGCCGCCATGGCCAGCTCGGAGGGGAAAGGCGGCACCCGGTCTTGCAACTTGGCCAGTTCGTCGGCGATGTCGGCGGGCATGAGGTCGCGGCGGGTGGACAATACCTGGCCGAATTTCACGAAGATCGGCCCGAGCGATTCCAGCGCCAGCCGCAGGCGCACGGCGCGCGCTGCGTTGAAGCGGCGCCAGAAGAACAAGGCATGCATGAACCAGCGGATCAGTCTGACCTTTTCATGACCGAGGAAAAATTCATCGAGGCCGTAGCGGGCGGCGGTGAAACCGATGCGAGCGAGGCGCAATATCCTCATCGGTGCTCCTGCTCAAGGTAGGCGAGGCGGGCCTCGAAACGGGCGACGTCATCACGCAGCGCATCTACATCGGTGATAAAGCCGCGCACGGCGGTCTTGTCGGCCAGCACGTCGGTCTCGAAACTCAAATATTCGGCCAGCCCCCGGCCGACCGCCAGTGACGCCTCACCGCGCCAGTGACTGAGACCGGCTATGGCCGCGGCGGCGCGGGCGGCGGCGATGTCGCCGACATAGGGGCGCAAGGCGAGCGCCCAGTCGAAACGCGCCAGCGCAGCGGCGATATCCGTTGCCAGCGCACCGTCGCCATTCACCGTGGCGCGGCTCAGGGCGGTGCCGTCACCCAGGATCAGGGTGAACAGATTGGCCGGTGTCAGGGTGATCTCGGCGGCGATGTCGGCCTCGGGGTCGGCCGCCGCCAGACCGCCAGCCTCCGTCACCCGGACGACCAGGGAGAAAAGCGGCAGACGTAGACGTGCCTGTTTGCCGGCTTGGCGCGCCAGGCTGGCACGTACCCCCGGCTGATTGGCCAGGACCGGATCGATGGCGGAAAACAGGGCGGAACGCAGTAGATCGGCGGGCATGGCGGCATTCTACGGCAACGGCGATAATCCCGGCTCATGAACGTCAACGGCCAACCCACCCGCACCATCGCCCCTCTGTCCGATGCGAGCGGCGTCGTCATCATCGATCAGACCCTCCTGCCGTTTCGCTATGAACGGCTCACCTTGCGTACCCTGGACGAGGCGGCCGAGGCCATCGCCGTGATGCGGGTGCGTGGCGCACCGCTGATCGGCGCGACGGCGGCCTATGGTGTTGCCCTGGCGATGAACGCTGGAGCGGATCTCGACCAGGCCTGCGCCACCCTGGCGGCGACCCGGCCAACGGCGGTCAACCTCGCCTGGGCCCTGGCGCGCATGCGCTCGCGGCTCCTGCCGTTGCCGCCGTCCGCGCGCCGTGCCGCGGCCTGGGCCGAGGCGGCGATCCTCTGTGACGAGGACGTGGCGCTCAACCGGTCCATAGGCGGGCATGGCCTGGGACTGATCCGGGCGCTGGCGGAACGCAAGGCTGGCACGGTCAACATACTCACCCACTGCAATGCCGGCTGGCTGGCGACCGTGGATTGGGGCACCGCGCTGGCGCCGGTCTATGCCGCCAGCGCCGCCGGCGTGCCGATCCACGTCTGGGTGGACGAGACGCGGCCGCGCAACCAGGGCGCCAGCCTCACTGCCTGGGAACTCGCGCAGCATGGCGTGCCGCACACGATCGTCGCCGACAACGCCGGCGGCCATCTGATGCAGCAAGGCCGCGTCGATGTATGCCTCGTCGGTACCGACCGCACGGCGGCCAACGGCGACGTCGCCAACAAGATCGGCACCTACCTCAAGGCCCTCGCCGCGCATGACAACGGCGTGCCGTTCTATGTTGCCCTGCCCGGACCGAGTATCGATTGGAGCCTGAACGGCGGCCATGCCATTCCCATCGAACAGCGCCGCGCCGAGGAGGTCAGCCATATCCAGGGAGAGAACGACGCCGGCGAGGTGGTCAGGGTGCGCCTCACGCCGGCGGGCAGCCCGGCCGAAAATCCGGCCTTCGATGTCACCCCCGCCCGCCTCATCAGCGCCCTCATCACCGAGCGTGGCGTTTGCCCGGCGAGCCGCGCGGGGCTATTGGGCCTGTATCCGGAACGGGCCTGATGCGCGCCAGCCGTCAGCTCATCCTCAATATCCAGCCCGAGGCCGAGCCGCGCTTCGACAACTTTTTGCCGGGCGAAAACCTGGAATTGCTGCTGGCCCTGGATACCCTGGCGCGCGGCGAGCTCGATGAGTCCTTGATCTATGTTTGGGGCGCGCCCGGCAGCGGCCGCAGCCACCTGCTCGCGGCGACCGTGGGCGAGGCGCGCCAATTTGGCGGCGCTGCCACCTATGCCGCGGCCGGCCCGCTGCCGGAAGATCTGTCCGGCCTGTTGGCGGTGGATGACGTGGACGCGCTGGCCGCCGAAGACCAGATTCGCCTGTTCTCGCTCATCAACCAGGCCCGCGAAGGCCATGGCAGCGTGCTGGCGGCGGGGACGGTGGCACCGGCGCAACTGACGCTGCGCGCCGACCTTGCCACCCGCCTGTCCTGGGGCCTGGTATTTGGTTTGCGCCCTTTGAACGAGGCCGACCGGGCCACCGCCGTGCGCGAACGCGCCGCCGCCCGTGGCCTCAACCTGCCGGACGACGTGGTGTGTTATCTGCTCCGGCACGGCCGGCGGGATCTGCCGTCACTACTCGCCGGCGTCGATGCCCTCGATGCCTATTCGCTCAGCCTGAAGCGTCCGCTCAGTGTGCCGCTGGTGCGCGAATGGCTGGCGGGGAAGGCGTGACACGCGGCCAGTCAGGCCTCGCCTCCTTGTTCCCCGGTGGCAAGCTCGGCATGGACCTTGGCCATATCGACTTCCCTGGCGCGGGTGATGAGGTCGTCGAAACCGCCGGCCGGCAGGGCGCCGGGCTGGGCGTAGATGATGACCTTCTCGCGGAAGATCATCAGGGTGGGGATGGAGCGGATCTGGAAGTGACCGGCGATGCCCTGTTGCTCTTCGGTATTGACCTTGGCGAAGACGATGTCGGGATGCTTTTCGGCGGCGGCCTCGAAGACCGGCGCGAAGCCGCGGCAGGGGCCGCACCAGGGGGCCCAGAAATCGATGACGACGAAGTCATTGCCGAGGATGGTGGGTTCGAAGTTTTCTTCGTTGAGATCGATGACAGGCATTTGACGCTCCAAAAAGTTTGCGGCGTCACCTTACCATGCCGGCATGGCTTGGGGCCAACCGTTCCTGATAGTGGTTGCCGTCGCCTGTGCTGCCGCGGTCGCCGACGAAGGCGAATGCAAACAACCGCGCCGGCCGGGCTTCTGCTCAGAGTTTTGTAGAGGTCGTCGGTCACAACAAGCGGCGGCGTCAGCACCCCGAGCGCCCACCGCCTGTGTTGAATGGAATTATTTCAAGCGCCGCCGGTCTTTCCGTAGTCGCCGTGCCCTACCAAAGCCGCACGACAGCATTGCCGTAACCGGCCATCGTTTTTGCGGGAGCGCCACTATGCCGAAACGTTTGATCCCCAGCCTTCTGCCTTCCGAGATCACCGCGGAGGATATTTACCAGCGGCGCCGCGAGTTCATGCAGGGTGCCCTGGCGCTGGCCCTCGCCTCCGCCCTGCCGGCCGGGGCCGCGCTGCCGGCGTGGAAGAAAACCACTTACGGCCGTGACGAGTCGCCCAACAGTTGGGAGGAGATCACCACTTATAACAACTTCTACGAATTCGGTACCGACAAGGCAGCACCGGCGAAGCGCGCCCATACCCTTAAGACACGGCCGTGGACGGTGAGCGTCGAGGGCGAATGCCTGCAGCCGCGGGTGTGGGACATCGACGCCCTGATCCGGGCGTTTCCGCTGGAGGAACGTATCTACCGCCTGCGTTGTGTCGAGGGCTGGTCCATGGTCATCCCCTGGCTGGGGTTTCCGCTCGCCGCGCTTGTCCGCCAGGCGCGGCCTACGGGTAAGGCAAAGTTCGTGGAATTCCATACCCTGCACGACGCCAAACAGATGCCCGGTCAAGGCTGGCGCGTGCTTGACTGGCCCTACCTTGAGGGCCTGCGTCTGGACGAGGCGCAGCATCCCCTGACCCTGCTTGCGGTGGGACTGTATGGCCAGCAGTTGCCGAATCAGAATGGCGCGCCGATACGACTGGTGGTGCCCTGGAAATATGGCTTCAAGAGTGCCAAATCCATCGTGCGCATCCGCTTCGTGGAGAGGGCGCCTACCACCGCCTGGATGGAAGCGGCACCCAAGGAATACGGCTTCTTTGCCAATGTAAACCCCGGTGTCGATCACCCGCGCTGGAGCCAGGCGCGTGAGCGCCGCATCGGCGAGTTCTTCAAGCGTCGCACCGAGATGTTCAATGGTTACGGCGATCAGGTCGCGGCGATGTATGCCGGGATGGATTTGCAGAAATATTTTTGAACGGCGTGACGCAAAGGCGTGACGATAATGGCGTGACGGGCGGAAACGCGCCGGGTTTTCGTTGTGCGGCGCTTGTCACACCGCGCTTGTCACGTTTTTACCGCCATGTGATTTTTCTGCTCTGCCTGCTGCCGCTGCTGCGGTTGTTCGCGCTTGCCTTCACCGGCGGCCTGGGTGTGAATCCCATCGAATTCATCACCCGCTCGCTCGGCACCTGGACGCTAACCCTGTTATTGCTGACCCTTGCGGTCACTCCGCTGCGCCGCCTCAGCGGCTATGGGCAGTTGCTGCGCTATCGTCGCATGCTGGGCTTGTTTGTCTTTTTCTACGCCGTCCTGCACGTTTTCAGTTATCTCTGGTTCGACCAGTTCTTTGCCTTGGGCGAGATTCTTCGCGACATTGCAAAGCGGCCCTTCATCACTGTCGGCGTCTTTGCCTTCACCCTCCTGATACCGCTGGCGGCGACGTCCAACGACCGTAGCATGCGTGCCCTCAAACGCAACTGGCAACGCCTGCATCGACTCGTCTATCCGGCGGCGATCGCTGCGGTTACGCATTACTACTGGCTGGTCAAGAAGGACACGACACTGCCCATGCTTTACGCCCTCGCCCTGGCGCTGTTATTGCTGGCGCGCGTGGTTTGGCGAAGGCCGACGCGGTGAGATTCGTGGGCAATAAAAAAGGGGCTGCATGGCAGCCCCTGACTTGATGCGCAGAGTCGTTCGCGCTCAGGCCTTCTTTGCCGCAGTCACTGCCTTCGCGGGTTTGGCAGCGGCTTTGGGCGCCGCCTTTTTCGCGGCGGGTTTGGCGGCAGTCTTTTTCGCGGCGGGTTTGGCGGCGGCCTTTTTCACAGCGGGCTTGGCGGCGGCCTTCTTCGCGGCGGGTTTGGCGGCGGCCTTGGGGGCGGCCTTCTTCACGGCGGGCTTGGCGGCGGCCTTGGGGGCAGCCTTCTTCACGGCAGGTTTGGCCGCGGCCTTGGGGGCGGCGGGTTTGGCAGTTGCGGACTTAGCAGCGGGTTTTTCTGCGGGCATGTCACACTCCTTTGGTTGGAAGGCCTGGAAGCCTTACGCCTAAACAATTTCCACGCAATAGCAGCACTCGCGTGTTGGGCGTAATTCTAGAGCAAAAAAACTGTGCGGCCGCAAGCGGCGCATGGATATTTTTTGCCAGGGCCCCGTGCTTGTTGCTATTGCGGAACGATTTCATTTGCGAAGAGGGCGTCGACATCTTCGCGCCGACGTATCAACCATGACCGCGCAGCATCGACGAGCACCTCGGCGGCGCGCGGCCGCGTGTTGTAATTGGAGCTCATGCTCATGCCATAGGCTCCCGCCGAGAACAAGGCCAGGCGGTCGTTTTCGGCCAGTGACAAGTCCCGCTCATGCGCCAGGATATCGCCGCTTTCGCATACCGGCCCGACGATTTCGTAACGGCGTTTTTCGCCCGCGCGCAGGCGCACCGGTTGCACATCGTGCCAGGCATCGTAGAGCGCCGGACGCATGAGGTCGTTCATCGCCGCATCGACGATGGCGAAGTCTTTCACTTCGCCGTGCTTGAGATATTCCACTTTGGTGAGCAGCAGGCCGGCATTGGCGACGAGGGATCGGCCAGGTTCGATGATGAGCCTGTGCGACCGGCCGGCGAGGCGCGACAACAACATGCCGGCATAGTCGGTCAGCGCCGGCGGTGTCTCGTCGCGATAGCGCACGCCAAGTCCGCCGCCGAGATCGATATGCGTCAGCGCGATGCCCTCGGCGGCGAGGCGGTCCACCAGGTCGAGCACCTTGTCGAGCGCTTCGGCGAAAGGGGCCGATTCTGTGAGTTGCGAGCCGATGTGGCAGTCGATGCCGACCACCTTCAGATGCGCTAATTGCATGGCCTTTCTATACAGGCGGGGGGCATCGGCATAAGCGATGCCGAACTTGTTTCCCTTGAGTCCGGTGGCGATGTAGGGGTGTGTTCTGGCATCGACATCAGGGTTGACCCGCAGGCTCACCGGCGCGATCTTTTGCAGTCGAGCGGCGACCTGGTTGAGACGCGTGAGTTCGCTTTCCGATTCGACGTTGAAGCAGAGTATGCCGGCGTTCAGTGCCGCCGCCATCTCCGCCGCGGTCTTGCCGACACCGGAGAACACAACCTTGCCAGGGTCGCCTCCGGCGGCCAGCACGCGCGCCAGCTCGCCGCCGGAGACGATGTCGAAACCGGCGCCGCGTTTGGCGAACAGATTGAGTATGGCCAGGTTGGAGTTGGCCTTCACCGCGTAGCAGATCAGGTGATCGCAGTTGGCGAAGGCCTCATCGTAGGCGCAGAAGGCCTCGTTCAGGGCGGCCTTGGAATAGACGTAACAGGGTGTGCCGAACTCGTCGGCGATACGGTCGAGGGCGGTGTCCTCGCAGTGGAGCACACCATCGCGGCGGGGGAAATGATTCATGGATGGGTGTGTTCGCTGGGAGTCTTTATGGGCGGCTCGGGAAGGTACAGCGGGCCCTTCTTGCCACAGGCGGCAAGCATCAGTACGGCGAGGATGAATGCCATGATCGGGCGCATGATGAGGTTGGTTCTGGCTACAATGAGGACCGTTGAAGTCTAACACGCGCGAGGATGGCGAATGACCGAAGGCGAATACATGCAGGCAAGCGAGGCGCTGTTCCGGCGACTCGACCACGCCTTGGAGGCGGCCGATCTGGATTACGCTCTGGCGTCCGGCGGCCTGCTGGAGATCGAGTTCGAGGATGGCTCGAAGATCATCGTCAACCGGCAGACGCCGCTGCGGGAAATTTGGGTGGCGGCAAAGAGCGGTGGCTTTCACTATCGCTGGAGCGACGGCGAGTGGCGCGATACCCGCTCCGGCGAGGCACTGCTGCCAGCGCTTGCGGGCCTGTTGTCGGCGCAGTCCGGCCGTGCCATCACACTAATCTGAGGGGGCAATGATGCCGACCGATCCTTGGGCGGATACGCGCGCGCTGTTGGCGGACTGTCTCGGCACCGATGACCTCCAGGCCTTGCTGCAGCGGGCTTCGCTCATCGAGCTGGCGACTGATGAGATATTGTTGCGCGACATGGCGCCGACCGACTCCCTGTACCTGCTCCTCGATGGACGTCTCGAGGTGCATGTGGAGACGTCTGGGCACAGCATTCGTTTGGGCGAGATCGAAGCGGGCAACTGGGTGGGCGAGGTGGCCTACTACACCCGCTGTGGAACCGCCTGCTCGACCGTGGCCGCCATGGTCCACTGCAGGCTGCTGCGCTTGCGCTTCGACGATTTCACGGCATTGCTCAAGGATCAGGCGGAGGTCGCCTGCCGCCTGAGCCACGTGCTCATCGCCATGCTGGCGCAGCGTCTGCGGGCCACGGTGAATGACCCGGTGCTCGATCCGGAAGGCAACCTGCTGATGCTGGGCGACTTTTCCATTCCGCTCGGTCAGCAAACGCATCACCATGCCGGAGTGGCCGATTTTTTCAGGAACCTGCTGGGGATGCGCTGATGCTGCTCAGACAATACTTGCGTACTTTTCCCGGTTTTGCCTTCATGTCCGGCGAGGACGTCGAACACGTGGCCGACGCCATGCGGGTGGACGATTATCCGGACGGTCACGTTTTCATCTATCAGGAGAAACCGGCGCACGCCTTTCACCTTTTGTTGGAGGGCACGGTGACGGTCAGCTATTACGGTCGATCCGGTCGTTCCTACTCCGCCCGGACGCTGCGACCCGGCGACCTGTTCGGCGCCCTCTCCCTGGTGGACGGCAAGCCGGCCATGGCCAACTATGCCGCCGCGGGAGCGGTCAAGGTGGCCGCCATGCCGCTGTCCGCTTTCCTCTTGTTGTACTCGCCGAATTCAGCCATAGGCTGTCATTTTCAGCATGTCATCGCCACCCATCTGGCGGAAGATCTGAAGGCCCGCCATGTGACCTTGCGCGAGTTGCTGGAACGCATCTATCCGCCCGCGGCCTGAACGCTTCACTGTATACAGCCGGGCAAAATTTCGGCGGTTTGCCGGCGGATCCATAAATCGGGTGTGGTCTAGAATCAACAGGGTAGGGTTGAGTAAGGAGCGTGATCATGGCCATCCTATGGGATCCAAAACTCGATACGGGCATAGAGGTCATCGACCATCAACATCAGCGCATTGTGCGCTTACATCAATCAGTTGGAGGTTGCCAAACAGAGTAACGACAAGGCCGCCATCGGTGAGGTGATCGAGCAGACGGTCGATTACACTCAGTCGCACTTCGGTTTCGAAGAGGCGATGATGGAGCAGGCCGGCTATCCGTTTCTAAAGCCACACCAGAAGGTGCATGAGTTGTTTATCCGGCGCGTCAACGACTTTACGCTGCGTGCGGCCAAAGGCGAGGATGTCGTCGACGAGTTGCACCTGATGCTCTGTAAATGGCTCATCAATCACATCGCCAACGAGGACCGCGACTACGCGAAGGTCGTGCTGCGCATGTTGTCCCAACAAGGCCAGGCCGGGGCGTTGGCGCCGCCCGACGAAAAGGCGCATGGCGGTTTTCTGGGGGCGCTATTGCGCAAGTTCTTCCACTAACCGTCATCAAATGGGACGGCCGCCACATGTGAATGGAGCTGGCTGCTGCCGCAATAGGCTCGATGGCGCGAGAGCGGCGCGCAGATATCCCAGATATCCCAGATCGAAAATTCTCGCCGGCCCGGCCGGCGTGTGCCTCGTGTTTCATGACCCGTCCGCCGCCCGTGCCGAGGCCCTGTGTCCCGGTGCGAAGGGTTCGCCCGGGTTCGGGCTTCAGCCCTACCAGACCCCAGTGTTCGGCATGGAGAGCCATGGCTCCGCAGGGGGCAGGGCAGGCCCGTTCTGCAGCAACTCGATCGAGATCAGATCCGGTGAACGGACGAAGGCCATCCTGCCGTCCCGGGGCGGCCGGTTGATGGCGATGCCCGCCTCCCGGAGGCGCTTGCAGGTGGCATAGATGTCGTCGACCGCATAGGCGATGTGGCCGAAGTTGCGCGCCGAGCCATAGTCCTCCTGATCCCAGTTGTAGGTCAGTTCCAATTGCGCGCTTTCATCGCCGGGCGCGGCGAGGAAGACCAGCGTGTAACGGCCTCCCGGGTGTTCCGAACGTCTGACTTCGTGGAGACCGAGAAGCCGGTAGAAATGGATCGACTGGTCGAGATTGCGGACCCGTACCATGGTGTGGAGGTATTTCATCTGCATTCCTTTTCGGAGCTGGCAATACTCAAGCTAGTGTAGAGCTTCATTCTGTTTGGAGCTTATTGCGACGATGGCACGATCGGAGAAGCCTCGGTCAAGATCTAGTGTGGGAGCGGCCTTGCGGCCACGCCTCCCTCGCGGCCAAGGCCGCTCCTACAAGAATGCCTTGGATTTCCGCAATTCAATAAGCGAAACAAACGAATGGCCACGCCGATTACCGGGCCGGATCAGGCTATCCTGTGGCAAGTGTGCGCCGTCGAGCAAACCGAGGGAGTCTCCGGCCATGGAAGAAAAACAGGCATCGCCCCATGCCCATTACCCGTCCGTGATCCGGCACGCGCTGGCCCGGCCCCTTGGTAGGCTCGGCTTGACAAGTGGCCGTGGAGGAGCCTAGGTTGAATTGTATCAACCAGGGATCGATAGGCGGCGGCTGCTGCCTATCTCTATTTAAGGGGGTGTGTCATGGAAGCTTGGTTTTGGGGCCTGCGAGCGTTTGCGTTAATAGTGGGGATCTCGCTGGGTGCATCGGCCCAGGCGGCCACGATCTATGGCGTTACGGGGCCATCCCCATTCGGCTTCGCAAACCAGAACCCGGTGGCGATCGGCTGGTCCCAGGCCACCGAGTATCGGAACGTCAGCATCTCGATCCCGCTGGCGGACCTGGTGGCGGGCGGGCCGATCGGTGGGGCCGAGGGCACGATCTACCTGATGAACCGGGTCGGGCCGGGCACGACCACCGCCAACGAAGTCGCCGCCCCACCGCCAACGAAGTCGCCACCCCCGTGCCGATCAGCGGGCTGACCGCGACCTTCACGACGCATGTGGTCTTTTCCGGGCTCGATTTGCCGGCGGGCAATTACTACGTCGTCTTCGTATCCACCCAGACCGGCAGTCTGTCGAACTCCATGGAGGGCACCTCCACGCCGATCAAGACCCTGGCGCCAGGCGTGACCGAAATCGGCTCGACCTCCGGCCTCGCGCCGGCCGCTTATCCGCCCGCCACGGCGGCGTTGGGCGATCCTCCTTCAAGCGCCAACGTGTTCATGACGGTTGCCGGCGATCCGGCGCCCGCGTCCGTGCCCGCGCTGTCGCCCGCGGGTCTGATCGTCCTGGCGGCAGCCCTGGGGCTTTCAGTATTCGCCTTGCGACGCAAGCAGGCTTAGAGCGGATGCGCCGCCGGCATCGACTGTCGGATGGCTGTCCCTTGTCGGTGGAAGGCGTTTCGCTTTCGGCCACGTCGAGACTTCGTTTCCCGTCCTGCGCGGCGATCTGCGGCGTATCGCTATAGTCGTGCCCGCGCCCGCTCGATCGCCGCTCGCACCTGCGCCGGAGCGGTGCCACCGACGTGGTCGCGGCTGGCGAGCGAACCTTCGATGGTGAGCACTTCGAACACGTCCGCCTCGATCAGCGGCGAGAATTCGCGCAGCTCGTCGAGCGAGAACTGGGGCAGGTCGCGGCCGGTGGCTTCCGCCACGCGCACGGCCTTGGCCACGGCGCCATGGGCGTCGCGGAAGGGCAGGCCTTTCTTCACCAGATAGTCGGCCAGGTCGGTGGCGGTGGCGTAGCCCTGAGCCAGCGCGGCGCGCATGTTATCCACCCGTACGCCATTCTCCTTCTGGCCCAGTCCGGCCAGCATGTCGGCATAGAGGCGCAGGCTGTCGACCACGGTGTCGACCGTGTCGAACACGGGTTCCTTGTCCTCCTGGTTGTCCTTGTTGTAGGCCAGCGGCTGCGACTTCATCAGGGTGAGCAGGGCGACCAGATGGCCGTTGACCCGGCCGGTCTTGCCGCGCACCAGTTCGGGCACGTCGGGGTTCTTCTTCTGCGGCATGATCGACGAGCCGGTGCAGTAGCGGTCGGGCAGGTCGATGAAGCCGAAGCGCGGACTCATCCACAGGATCAGTTCTTCCGACAGGCGCGACAGGTGAACCATCAGGAGCGCGCAGGCGGCCGTGAATTCGATGGCGAAGTCGCGGTCGGAGACGGCGTCGAGCGAGTTCTCGCACACCCCCTCGAAGCCCAGTTCGGCGGCGACGGATTCGCGGTCTATCGGGTAGCTGGTGCCGGCCAGCGCCGCGGCGCCGAGCGGCAGGCGATTGACCCGCTTGCGGGCATCGAGCAGGCGTTCCTTGTCGCGCTGGCTCATCTCGACATAGGCCATCAGATGATGGCCGAGGGTGACCGGCTGGGCCACCTGCAAATGGGTGAAGCCGGGCATGGGTGTGGCGGCGTGCCGCTCTGCCAGATCGAGCAGGGCGCTTTGGAAGTCGCCGACCAGGCCAATGATGCGGTCGATCTCGTCGCGCAGCCAGAGGCGGATGTCGGTGGCCACCTGGTCGTTGCGCGAGCGGCCGGTGTGCAGCCGCTTGCCGGCATCGCCGACGAGGGCGGTGAGGCGCTTCTCGATGTTGAGGTGGACGTCCTCGTCGTCCAGGTTCCAGACGAACTCGCCGCGCTCGATCTCGGCCAGGATGGTGGCCATGCCGTCTTCGATGGCGGCGAGGTCGTCGGCCGGGATGATGCCCTGCCGGGCCAGCATCCTGGCGTGGGCGAGCGAGCCATGGATGTCGTGCCGGGCCAGGCGCTGATCGAAAGGCACCGAGGCGGTGTAGCGCTGCACCAGTTCGGAGACGGGTTCGGAGAAACGCTCGGACCAGGTTTTATCGGGGGTGGCCATGATGGAATCGTTGCGGCGAAAATCCTATTATGCCAAAGCGGCGATGTATACCGGTGACACAATGGCTGTCGTCGGCCAAGTCGCCGCGGCCAATGCTACAATCGGCGCAGACCTTGCAAGCGCAGGGTTTCATTGCCGTCGTCGCCCCTTATCTACCGGGATTGCAGCCAGTCCACAGCCATGTCCATCATGCCAAGCAAATTGATCATTGCCACCCGCGAAAGCCAGCTTGCCCTCTGGCAGGCACACCACATCCGCGACCGTCTCCAGGCCCTGCACCAGGGGCTCGTGGTCGAACTGCTGGGGATGACCACCCAGGGCGACCAGATTCTGGATTCACCGCTCTCCCGCATCGGCGGCAAGGGCCTGTTCGTCAAGGAACTGGAACAGGCGATGCTGGAAGGACGCGCCCATCTCGCGGTGCATTCGCTCAAGGACGTGCCCATGGACCTGCCGCAGGGTTTCGAGTTGGCGGCCATTCCCGGCCGCGAGGACCCGCGCGACGCCTTTGTTTCCAATCACTATGCCAGCCTGGAAGCGCTGCCGGCAGGGGCCCGCGTCGGCACTTCCAGCCTGCGCCGCCAGGCCCAACTGCGCGCCCGCCTGCCGCATCTGGAAGTGGATACCCTGCGCGGCAACGTCAACACGCGTCTGCGCAAGCTGGACGAGGGCCAGTACGACGCCATCATACTGGCCTCGGCGGGCCTCAAGCGGCTCGGTTTCGCCGCGCGCATCACCGCCATACTGTCGCCCGAGGAGAGTCTGCCGGCGGTGGGCCAGGGCGCCCTCGGCATCGAGATCCGCACCGGCGAGCCGGCTATCGCCGCCCTGCTCGCCCCGCTCAACGATGCCGAGACGGCCGCCCGTGTGCGCGCCGAACGGGCCATGAGCCGGCTGTTGCAGGGCGGCTGCCAGGCGCCTATCGGCGGTTACGCGCAGGTGCGCGGCCAGCGCCTGCACCTGCGCGGTTTCGTTTCCGACCTGGAGGGCATCCGTTTCTTCCAGGCCGAGGCGGAAGGCGACATGGCCGATCCCGAGGCCTTGGGACACCGCGTCGCCGAGGCCCTGATCGAGCAGGGGGCCGACCGTCTGCTGGCGGAAATCATCCACCGGGGCGCATGAACGCCAGCGCCAAGCCGCTGACCGGCCGCGCCATACTGGTGACCCGGCCTATCGAGCAGGCCGGTGGTCTGGCCGCGCGCATCGCCGCCCTGGGCGGCACCCCCGTGTCATTCCCGGCAGTGGAGATTGCGCCGCCCAGCGCGCCGGAAAAACTGGCGGCGAGCATCGATCGCCTGCGCCTGTACTCTGTCATTTTCTTCGTCAGCCCGACGGCGGTGGAGCGGGCCTGGCCCCTCCTCCTTGCCCGTCACCCCGACTGGCCGCAAGGCTTCCGGCTCGCCGCCGTGGGGCAGGGCAGCGCGCGGGCCCTGGCCCGTTTCGGCGCCCAGGATGTGCTCGTGCCGGCGGACGGCGCTGACAGCGCCAGCCTGCTGCGTCTGCCGGCACTGCAGGCCATGAATGGCCGGCGCGTGCTGGTGGTGCGCGGCGAGGGCGGCCGCGATGAATTGGCCGATACCCTGCGCCGGCGTGGTGCGGAGGTCGATTACGCCGAGTGCTACCGGCGACGGCGGCCGGTGGCCGATGCGGCCCCACTGTTGGCGAGATGGCGGCAAGGTGGCATCGATGCGGTGACGGTGACCAGCGCCGAATTGCTCGCCAATCTCATCGACATGCTGGGCCCCGCAGGGCGCGAGCGGCTCGCCGCGACACCGCTGTTCGTGCTCCATGAACGCATTGCCGAAGCGGCCAGGGCGGCTGGCTTGACGCGCGTCATCACCACCGCTCCGGGCGAGGAAGGCCTGATCGCCGGACTGGTAGACTGGGCCGCCCGACATGACTGACACGCCCGTTTCCTCTCCCGCCACTGCCGTGCCGCCGCGGCGCGACTGGGTGCTGCCCCTGGCGCTGATCCTGGCCGTGCTGGCCTTGGTCACCACCGGTGGCCTCTTCTGGTATTTCCAGACGCGGATGCAGGACCTGGAGGTGCAACTGGCGCGCCGCATCGGCGATTTCGATGCCTCCAGCCGCGAGGCCCGCGCCGCCGCCAAGGAGGCGCGCACCACCCTCGACGACCTGGGGGCGCGCCTCGCCGGTCTGGAGGCCAAGGCGCTGGAGGCGCAGAACCAGCAACTGGCCCTGGCCGCCATGTACCAGGAACTCGCCCGCAGCCAGGACGAGCGTTCGCTGGCCGACGTCGAGCAGACCCTGCTCCTGGTCGACCAGCAACTCCACTTGGCCGGCAATGTCCGCGCCGCCGTGCTCGGGCTGGAGGCGGCGGAAGCCAGGCTGTTGCGCATGAAAAAGCCGCAGTTCGAGCGCTTGCGCGAGGCCGTCGCCCGCGACGCCGCCCGGTTGCGGCTGCTGCCCGCCGCCGATGTGGTGGGCCTCAACGCCCGCCTCGACGCGCTGGCGCAGAATGTGGATAAACTGAAGCCGGAATTCGAAGCCGAGGCCGTGGCCAGGCCCGCGCCGGCACGTCCGGCCGGTGCCATCGACTGGATGGGGCGCCTTGGGCGCGACACCTGGGAAGAGATCAAGCAACTCATTCATGTCCGCCGCCTGGATAACCCCGAGGCGGTTCTGCTCACGCCGTCCCAGGTCTACTTCCTGCGGCAAAACCTCAAATTGCGCCTGTTGTCTGCCCGTCTGGCCGCCCTGCAACGCGATGAGGCCACCTATCGCCGCGACATGGCGGCGGCAAGGCAATGGCTGGAGCGGTACTTCAATCGCCAGGACGCACTCACCCAGGCCATGGCCCAGGGCATGAAGACGCTGGAAGCCATGCCCATCGCGCTCGCCGATGCCGGCATCGGCGAGAGCCTGCGGGTACTGCGCAGCCTGGGCGGAAGGCGCGACTGATGCGTGTCGTACTCTGGGTGCTGGCGCTGTTTGCCCTGGCGGTGGCCGTCACCCTGATGGCACGCTTTGATCAGGGCTATGTGCTGTTCGTCTATCCGCCCTGGCGGGCCGAGATGTCGTTCACCCTGGCCCTGACATTGGCCGTGGCGTCATTCGCGCTCGGCTACTTCGCCGTGCGCCTGCTGCGGCTGGCCGTACGCTTGCCGGCGGACGTGCGCGCCTGGCGGCGGCGGCGACGCAGCGACAAGGCTGAGGACGATCTGTCGCGCGCTGTCGCCGCCTACCTCGCCGGCCGCATGGCCGAGGCCCGCCGCCTGGCCGACAGCGCGCTCAGACATGAAGAGGCGCCCTTATCCGCCCTGCTGGCCGCCCATGCCGCTCTGGCGGCGGGGGACCCGCAGGGGGCGCAGACTTATCTCGATGGTTTGCAGACTGAGGTCGGCGAGCTCAGCGAGGCGCGCCAGGCATTGGCAAGGAAACTGGCGGAGACGGCGCCAACGGTCATGCCATAGAGGCGGCGCGCCGTGTCTACTGGAAGGCAAACGCGTCCGAATGGAACGCCTCTTCCGGCAATCCACTGGCCATGAAGTCGCGCTTGGCCGCCTCGATCATCGGCGGCGCGCCGCAGGCATACACCTCGTACCCCGACAGATCGGCGAAATCGGCCAGCACCGCCTGATGAGCAAGACCGGTGCGGCCGCTCCATGGGTCGTCCGGCCCCGGCTCGGACAGCACCGGGATGAAGCGGAAATTGCCGTGCTCGCGCTGCCATTGCGCCGGCAGGTCGGCGAGGTACAGCCCCGACCGTGTCTTGGCGCCCCAGTACAACACCATGCTCCGCGTGATGCCGTGGTGGAAGGCGTGGCTGAGCAGGCTCTTGATCGGCGCGAAGCCGGTGCCGCCGGCGAGGAAGATGATCGGCTTGTCAGACTCGCGCAGAAAGAAGCTGCCGAGCGGGCCCTTGAGGCGCAGTATGGTCTTCGGCTTCATGCCGCCGAACACCTGGTCGGTGAAGTGGCCGCCGGGGACGTGGCGGATATGCAGTTCCAGGAGCGCGTCGTCCTCCGGCGCGTTGGCCAGCGAGAAGCTGCGGCGCTTGCCGTCCTGGAGCAGAAAGTCGATGTACTGGCCGGGCAGAAATTGTAGGCGCTCGCCGCTCGGCAGTTTCAACCACAGCGCCATGACGTCGTCGGCCAGCTTCTCCATTCTCTCCACCCGGCAGGGCAGGGTCTTGACCGGGATGTCCCGGGCCGCGCCGATCTCCCTGGCCTCGATCACCAGATCGGTATCCGGCTTGGCGGTGCAGAACAGTGCCAGTCCCTCGGCCTTGTCCATGTCGGTCAGCGTTTCCGGCTGGTGCGTGCCATAGTCCACCCGGCCGGCGAGCACTCGTCCCTTGCAGGCCCCGCAGGCGCCGTTGCGGCAGCCATAGGGCAAGGCGATGTTTTCGCGCAGCGCCGCCTCCAGCACGGTTTCGTCATCCTGCACGGTAAACTGATGGCCGCTGGGTTGAAGGGTGACCTGGTGAGACATCGTGAATTCCCCTTAATTTTGAAGACAGAGCATGTTACGAATACTGATCGTGGGTTGTGGTGACATTGGCCTCAGGGCCGCCCGGCAACTGCGCGGCAAGGCCCGCGTCTATGGCCTGCTGCGCTCGCCGGAACGGGCGGCCGAACTGCGCGCCGCCGGCGTGGCCCCGGTCATCGGCGACCTCGACGACCGCCGCCACCTGCGTCGCCTCGCCGGCCTGGCCGATGCCGTGTTCCACTTCGCGCCGCCGCCGCTGGAGGGTGAGAGCGACCCGCGCACCCGCCGCCTCATCGCCGCGTTATCCAACCCGGGGAGGCCGGGCGCGGCGAGTTTACCCCGGACCTTGATCTACGTCAGCACCAGCGGCGTCTACGGCGACTGCGCCGGCGCGGTGGTACCGGAGACCCGGCCGGCCCAGCCCAAGAACGCCCGCGCCAAGCGCCGCCTGGACGCTGAACGGCAGTTGCGGCGCTGGGCCGCCGCGACCGGCGTCGGCCTCGCCATCCTGCGCGTGCCCGGCATCTACGCCGGCGACCGTCTGCCCGAGGAACGGGTGAAGAAGGGGCTGCCCGCGCTGTTGCCGGCCGATGACATCTACACCAACCATATCCACGCCGACGACCTGGCCGGCCTGGCCATCGCCGCCGTGTTCCGCGGCCGTCGCAACCGTCTCTACCACAGCGTCGACGACAGCGGTCTGAAGATGGGCGACTGGTTTGACGTCGTGGCCGATCATATCGGCGTGGCGCGACCGCCGCGACTGCCAAAGGATCAGGTGATGGCCGCCGTGACGCCGGCCATGCGTTCGTTCCTGAGTGAATCCAGGCGCCTCACCAACGACCGCAGCAAGCGCGAGTTGCGCTACCGGTTGAAATATCCGACGGTGCGGGAAGGGCTGACGCTCACGGCGCATCGCCGCCCCGAATCATGAAACGCCATGGTGCGGCCCATGCCCGCCCTATGGGTAAAGCCGTAGCGAGGCCTGCACTTCGCGCCAGGCGGCTTCGTCGGCTGCGGCCAGGGCGTCGAGGTCGCCCGGCTGCGCTGCCGGATCGTCCACCCATGTCCGCAGCAGCGGGCTGCCGTTGATGAGGTCGATGGCCAGGCGGTCGCGCTCGTATTCGTAGGGAAAGTCGCGCCACAGGGGGTAGTCCGGTTGCAAGCTGCGCAGCGCCTTGAAGGCCAGGGCCAGCAGCCGCCAGGGTTTGAATTTGTGGTGATCGTAGCCGGTCTCGACGTGGATTTGCACGCCCGAGCAAAGCTGGCCGGCGTGCTTGTGGAAGGTCGGTTCGAACCAGCATGCGCGCAGTTTGCAGCCGTGCAGCCAGTGCGGCGCGAGCTTGCGCATCCGCGCCATGACGGCGCCAGCGTCGATGTCGGGCGCGCCGAACAACTCCAGCGGACGGGTGGTGCCGCGGCCTTCGGACAACGTGGTGCCTTCCAGCATGACGGTACCGGCATAGCAGCGCGCCATAGACAGATTCGGCGCGTTCGGGCTGGGGTTGATCCAGTCGCGTTCACCCAGCGGCCAACCGTAGCCAGGCGTGGCCTCGGGCCGCCAGCCCTGCATCTCGATCACCCGGTAGTCCAGGTCGAGTTTGGATTCGCGGATGAACCAGCGGCCCACCTCGCCCAGGGTCAGGCCGTGGCGCATGGGCATGGGGCCCGCGCCGACGAAGCTCTCCCAGCCGGGGCGCAGGGTGAGCCCTTCGATTGGCCGGCCGGCGGGATTGGGGCGGTCCAGCGCCCAGACAGCCTTGCCATGTCGGGCGGCGGCTTCCAGCACGTAGCGCAGGGTGGTGATGAAGGTGTAGATGCGGCAGCCCAGGTCCTGCAGGTCGACCAGCAGCACGTCGAAGGTGTCCAGCATGGCGGCGGTCGGCCGGCGCACCGCGCCATAGAGACTGAACACCGGGATGCCATGCACCGGATCGAGGAAGTCGGGCGACTCCACCATGTTGTCCTGCTTGTCCCCGCGCAGGCCATGTTGCGGGCCGAAGGCGGCGGTCAGGCGGAGATCGGGCCGCGCCGCCAGCGCGTCCAGGGCGTGAGTCAGGTCGGCGGTCACCGACGCCGGGTGCGCCAACAGGGCAAGCCGCCGGCCCTTGAGCGGGGCGCGCAGCAATGGGTCGTCAAGCAGGCGGTCGATGCCGAATTTCATGCGCGTTCGACTTCCAGTGCGAAGCCGCCAGTATGATGGAAGTCGGGCTTGTCGACAGGGTGGCGCAGTGCCCAGTAACTCAGTTTTTCGTCCACGCTCTCGATGACGGCGGTCAGTCCGAGAGTCCATCGCCGGCCGTCAGGTAATGCCAATCGGGGCAGCATGGCCGTCAGTTCGAGTGCATTGGCGCTGGTCCTGCAGGCGATTGCTGGCGCCGGCATGGCGCCGGGCGCGCAGCCGTCACGGTAATTGCAGAAGATATAGGCTGCCCATTCGCCCGAAGGCGAGAAGTTGAATTCGCGGTAGCCCGGCCCGTTTCCCGCCAGGACAAAGGCTTCGAAACAGGTGTGTTGCCAGAGACCGTCGCTGCGCTGCGGCGGCGCGGCCGGTGGAATGAGGAGGCTGGCAATGTCGCCCGAGACGGTGTAGGTCAGGCGCAGATCGACGCCAGCTTGCACCTCGATGCTGACGTCGATGCTTTCGACGCGGAGGCAAGGTGTATCCGGGTGCGGGAAGAGTCTGGCGTGACGCATGGTTCAGGACGGTCCTTTGAAAAGCGCCAGCGTGACGGCGCGAGCTTGGCCGTGGTCGACGATGGGGGGCGGGTAGTCGCGTCCGATCATTACGCCACAGGCCGTTTGCACATCCGTTGCCATTTTCCAGGGGGCATGTATGTATTTATCGGGCACCGGGGCCAGTTCAGGCAGATAGCGGCGGATGAAGCGCCCCTCCGGGTCGAACCTTGCCGATTGCATCACCGGATTGAAAATGCGGAACCAGGGTTGGGCGTCGGTGCCGACCGAGGCGCACCACTGCCAGCCGCCGATATTGGCGGCCTGGTCGTAATCGAGCAGCGTTTGCGCGAACCAGCGTTCGCCCAGGCGCCAGTCGCAGTGCAGGTCTTTCACCAGAAACGAGGCGGCGAGCATACGCAGGCGGTTGTGCATGAAGCCGCCCTGCTCGAGCTGGCGCATGGCGGCGTCGACGATGGGGTAGCCGGTGCGGGCCTCGGCCCAGGCCTCGAAGTGACCCGGTGGGTTGGGCCATTCGATCATGTCGAATTTGTCCTGGAAGGCATGTTCCACGGTATGTGGGTAATGCCACAGCAGCATCTGGTAGAACTCGCGCCAGATCAGTTCGGACAGCCAGATTTGCGCGCCCTCGCCGCCGTGTTCATGCGCGTAACGGGCCAGCGTGCGGATCGACAGGGTGCCGAAACGCAGGTGCACGGATAGCCGGGAGGTGGCGTCCAGCGCCGGGGTGTCGCGGGTTTCATGATAACGGTCGATGCGTTGCTGGAATGACTGCCACTGGGCGCCAGCCGGCGGCAGGTCGAGCGCGATGGGCTGGAAACCGAGCTCGACCAGCGCCGGCATGGCGCCGGTGGCGTCGGCGGCGAGGCGGTCCAGATGGCGCTCGACCGGGTAAGCCGCGAGCCGGCCAGGATCGAGCTGCGCCAGCCAGGCGCGTTTATAGGGCGTGAAGACATGGTAAGGCCGGCCGGCGAGGTTGAGCAGTTCGTCGCTATCGAATATGACCTGGTCCTTGTGGAGCGCGAGGCGGCGCCCTTGCCGGGCCAGTGCAGCGGCGACCGCCGTATCGCGCCGACGGGCGTAAGGCTCGTAATCGCGGTTGGCGTGGACGACGCTGACGCCGAGTTTGGCAGCCAATTGCGGAATCAACTCGCGGGCCGCGCCGTGCAATACATGCAGACCGCCGCCGCGCTTTTCCAGCTCGGCCTTGAGCCGGGTCACCTGGCCGTGGATGAACGCCACCCGCCGGTCGGCCTTGTCGGGCAGGGCATCCAGGATGTCGTTGTCGAAAATGAAGGCGCAATGGGTCGGGCCCCCCGATTCCAGCGCGTGGCAGAGCGCGGCGTGGTCATGAAGGCGCAGGTCGCGGCGGAACCAGACGAGACAGTGGGACATGGCGGCAAGGGATGGCGGGCGCCCCATTGTAGCGCCACAGCCGGTGCTTTTTGCGGCCGCCCGGCGAGGGGTACAATTCGCCGCATGGAAGCCAGTAACTTCACCGACCATTTTCTGATTGCCATGCCCAATATGACGGACCCCAATTTTGCGGGGACGCTGACCTATATCTGCGATCACAATCCAGACGGGGCACTGGGGGTGGTGGTGAACCGCCCGATCGAGCTGTCGCTGGAAAAGCTGTTCGAGCAGATCGGCATCAAATTGGACAATGACGAGTTGAAAAGAATGCCGGCCTATTTCGGCGGCCCGGTACAGGTCGAGCGCGGTTTCGTGCTGCATCAGCCGGTGGGGGACTGGAGCTCGACGCTAACGGTGAACGACCGGGTCGGTCTGACCACTTCCAAGGATATCCTCGAAGCGGTCGGCCATGGCGAAGGGCCGGCGCAGATCATGGTCGCCCTCGGTTACGCCGGCTGGGGTCCCGGTCAACTCGAGTCCGAGATCAAACAGAATGCCTGGTTGACGGTGCCGGCCGCCGCCGAGCTGATCTTCCAGTTGTCTCCCGAAGAGCGTCTGCCGGCCGCCATGCGCCTGCTGGGCATCGACGCCGGCATGCTCGCGGAGGGGGTCGGCCACGCTTGACATTCATGTCGCCAGCGCTGCCTGCCGCGGGACCCCGATGAAGGGCGCGGTGCTGGCCTTCGACTTCGGCGAGAAACGCATCGGCGTGGCCACGGGGGAATGGGAAACGCGGCTGGCGCATCCCCTGGAGACCTTCTGCGGTGAGGCCAAGGCCCTGCGTTTCGCCCACATCGGCGCGCTCATCGAGGAATGGCGGCCGGTGGAACTGGTGGTGGGCCTGCCGCTCACCCTGGATGGCGCGGAGCATGCGCTGTCGCGGCGCTGCCACCGCTTTGCGCAGCAACTTCACGGTCGTTTCGGTCTGCCGGTGCATCTCGTCGACGAGCGCCTGACCTCGGTGGCGGCGGAAGCGCGGCTGCGCGACGCCGGTGTGTCGGCACGGACGCACAAGGCGGCGGTGGATAGTCTGGCCGCGCAGGAAATCTTGCAGGATTATTTTTCGAGTACTCGATCTTGACCATGACGCTTCCCGATCCCCAGCGACTCATCGATCTCCTGGCGGCACAGTTGCGGCCGTCGATACAGGCCGACTCGGCGCTGCTGGGCATACACACCGGCGGGGTCTGGGTGATGGAGGCGCTGGTGCAACGACTCGGCGACGACATCCCGCGCGGAGTGCTCGACATCGCCTTCTACCGTGACGATTTTTCCCGCATCGGCCTGCATCCCGAGGTCAAGCCCTCGCGCATACCCTTCGACATCGAGGGGCGCCATGTGGTGCTCATCGACGACGTGCTGTACACCGGGCGAACCATACGCGCGGCCATGAATCTGATATTCGATTACGGCCGCCCGGCCAGCATCCGCCTGGCCGTGCTGGTCGACCGCGGCGGGCGCGAGCTGCCCATCTGCCCGGACTGCGTCGGCGCGCGTCTGGAGTTGGCCAGCGACCAACAGGTGTCGTTGGTCCGGGACGACGAGGCCAGTCTCAAATTCGTGCTGGGGAGGAGCGGAGGATGATCGCCAACACGCAACTCACGCCGGACGGCCGGCTGCGCCATCTGCTCACCCTGGACGGTCTGCCGGCGCGCATCCTGACGCAAATCCTCGATGCCGCCGCCTCTTTCGTCGCGGTCGGCGAGCGTGAGGTGAAATCGGTGCCCTTGCTGCGCGGCAAGGCGGTGTTCAACATCTTCTTCGAGAACTCCACACGCACCCGCACCACCTTCGAGATCGCCGCGAAAAGGCTGTCGGCCGACGTGGTCAACCTCAATGTCGGCGCCTCCTCGCAGAGCAAGGGCGAGACCCTGCTCGACACCGTGGCCAACCTTTCCGCCATGCACGCCGACATGTTCGTGGTGCGCCACGCCGCCGCCGGCGCCGCCCACCTGATCGCCCGCCATGTGGCGCCGCACATTCATGTGGTGAATGCCGGCGACGGCCGCAGCGCCCACCCCACCCAGGGCCTCTTGGACATGTTCACCATCCGCCACTACAAGGGGGGGTTTCATAACCTCACCGTGGCCATCGTCGGCGACGTGCTGCATTCGCGTGTGGCCCGCTCGCAAATCCACGCCCTCACCACCCTGGGCTGTCCCGAAGTGCGGGTGATCGGTCCCAAGACCCTGCTGCCGCGCGACGTCGGCAATCTCGGCGTGCACGTCTATCACCGCATGGAAGAGGGGCTGAAGGAGGTGGACGTGGTGATGATGCTGCGTCTGCAGAACGAGCGCATGAAGGGACCGCGCCTGCCCTCTGCCGGCGAGTTCTACAAATACTGGGGGCTGACTGCCGAAAAACTGCGCCACGCCAGGCCGGATGCCATCGTCATGCACCCTGGCCCGATGAACCGCGGCGTCGAGATCGACTCCGAAGTCGCCGACGGTCCACAGGCAGTGATCCTGCCGCAGGTGACCTTCGGCATCGCCGTACGCATGGCGGTGATGAGTTTGTTGGCGGGGAACTGAACCATGAAGATCCACATCAAGAACGGCCGCGTCATCGATCCCGCCAGCGGGTCGGATGCGATTCTGGATGTGTTTGTCGCCGCCGGGCGCATCCTCGCCCTGGGGCCGCCCCCGGCGGACTTTCATGCCAACCAGGTGATAGACGCTACCGGGCTCATCGTCTGCCCCGGCCTGGTGGATATGGCCCTGCGGCTGCGTGAACCAGGGCTCGAATATATCGCCGGGCTGGAATCGGAAATGCGCGCCGCCGCCGTGGGTGGGGTCACTTCGCTGGCCTGCCCGCCAGACACCGACCCGCCCCTCGACGAGCCGGGGCTGGTGGAGATGCTCAAGTTCCGCGCCCGCACCATGCCGGGGCCGCGCGTCTACCCGGTTGGGGCGCTGACGCGGCAACTCAAGGGCGAGCGCCTGACGGAGATGGCGGAACTGACCGAGGCGGGCTGCATCGCCTTCAGCCAGGCAGATGCGCCGCTCATCGACACCCAGGTGCTGCTGCGCGCCCTGGAATATGCCGCCACCTTCGATCTGCCGGTGTGGCTGCGGCCGCAGGATGCGCATCTGACAAAAAACGGGGTCGCCCACGACGGCGTGGTGGCGGCGCGTCTCGGCCTGCCCGCCATCCCGGTTCCGGCGGAGACCGTGGCGCTGGCCACCATATTGC
This sequence comes from Hydrogenophilales bacterium, assembly GCA_037439465.1. Taxonomy (GTDB): domain Bacteria; phylum Pseudomonadota; class Gammaproteobacteria; order Burkholderiales; family Thiobacillaceae; genus Parasulfuritortus. The sequence continues at coordinate 160,062 of JBBIVX010000002.1, forward strand.
TGTTGGCGCGGGAGTCCGGTGCGCGCGTGCACCTCGCCCGGCTGTCCAGCCGCGCCGGCGTGGAGATGGTGCGGCAGGCCAAGAAGGACGGCCTGCGGGTGACCTGCGACGTGGGTATCCACCACGTTCACCTTTGCGAAATGGACACCGCCGACTTCGACGCCAATTGCCATCTGGTGCCGCCGCTCAGAAGCCAGCGCGACCGCGATGCCCTGCGCCAGGCCCTGGCCGAGGGGGTGATCGACGCGATCTGTTCCGACCACGCGCCGGTGGACGAGGACGCCAAGGAACTGCCCTTCCAGGAGGCCGAGCCGGGGGCCACCGGGGTGGAACTGTTGTTGCCGCTGACCCTGAAATGGGCGCGCGAGGCCGGCCTGTCGCTTTCCCAGGCGCTGGCCTACCTTACCCACAAACCAGCGGCCATCATGGGGGTGAATGCCGGCCACATCGGCGTTGGCGCGCCGGCCGACCTGTGCCTGTTCGACCCCGCGGCGACCTGGCGGGTGAGCCCCGCCAACCTCGCCAGCCTGGGCAAGAACAGCCCGTTTCTGGGTTATGAGATGCAGGGGCGGGTGCGCTATACGGTGATCGATGGCCATATCGACTTCAGGGCCGGGACAGGCGGATAACGGAGGACGCAACGATGCGATTCGGTAACCGGCGCGAGAGCGAGAATGTGGAGGACCGCCGCGGCGGCCTGCCGCTGGGCGGGAAGAGCCTAGGTCTTGGCACGGTCGTATTGGCCCTGGTGGCCTGGTATTTCGGGGTGGACCCGAGCATCGTCCTCAACTCCGGATTGGTCGGCGGCCCGCCCGCCAGCGAGCAGGCGGCGCCGCCACCGCCCGCCGATGACGAGATGGCGCGTTTCGTGTCGCTGGTGCTGGCGGACACCGAGGATACCTGGCATGCCTTGTTCCAGGCCGACGGCAAGACCTATGTCGAACCCAAGCTGGTGCTGTTCGGCGGCAGCACGCCCACCGCCTGCGGCATGGGCCAGACGGCCATGGGCCCCTTCTACTGCCCGGGCGACCAGAAGGTCTATATCGACCTGGCCTTTTACCAGGAAATGAAGACCCGTTTCCAGGCTCCAGGCGATTTCGCCCAGGCCTATGTCATCGCTCATGAGATCGGCCACCACGTGCAAAACCTGTTGGGCATCGCCGAAAAGGTGCAGGCGGCGCGGCAGCGGGCGGATGCGGTGGAGGCCAACCAGTTGTCAGTGCGTATGGAATTGCAGGCCGACTGCCTGGCCGGGGTGTGGGCCCACCATGCCGACAAGGCACGCCAGGTGCTTGAGTCGGGCGATGTCGAGGAGGCCATCGCCGCCGCCACCGCCATCGGCGACGACCACCTGCAGAAACAGACGCAGGGCTACGTGGTGCCGGACAGCTTCACCCATGGCAGCTCAGAGCAGCGGGTGCGCTGGTTCCGCCGCGGCCTCGATGAAGGCCGCATGGCCGCGTGCAATACCTTCCGCAGCGCGGCCCTGTAAGGCGGCAACGGCGCTGGCTGCAGTGGGGGCCTAACCCCCGGCCCCATCAACGCAGCAGCCGGCGCCGGGTTAGGGCCAGGCCGGCGGCAAAACCGGCGCCGCCATAGGCCAGCAGGACTGCGGCGTGCAGCAGCGGCAGGGCTGGCGAGTTTCCCAGCACCAGCGGCCGTGCCAGGTCGATGGCATGGGTCAGCGGCAGGACGGCGGCCAGTCCGGCGAGCCAGCCGGGGAGGGCGTCGGTGGGATAAAACACGCCGGACAGCAGCACCATGGGGGTGATCGCCAGGGTGAAGTAATACATGAAGAAGTCGTAGTTGGGCGCCACCGAGTTGACCATCAGGCCCAGCCCGGCGAAGCACAGCCCGGTCAGGGCAATCACCGGCAGCAGCCACAGCGTCAGGGCGAAATCGGCATAAAGCCCCAACGCCCAGATCACCGCCAGGATGGCCAGGCCGGACAGCAGGCTCTTGCTTGACGCCCACAGCCACTCGCCAAGCAGCACGTCGGTCAGTGTCAGCGGCGTGTTGAGGATGGCGTCCCAGGTCTTCTGCACATGCATGCGCGAGAAGGAGGAATACAGGGTCTCGAAGGTGGCGCTGTTCATCACGCTGTAGGCCAGCGAACCGGCGGCAAGGAAATGCAGGTAAGGCACACCCCCGACCTTGCCGAGAAACTGGCCGAGGCCATAGCCAAGTCCAAGCATGTACAGCAGCGGATCGGCCAGGTTGCCGAGGATGGAGGGCGCGGCCAGTTTCTTCCAGACCAGGAAATTGCGTTGCCAGACGGGGAAGAAGTTCATGAGTAATTACCGAAGGCGTTAATCACGCAAATCCCGCCCGGTCAGTTTGAGGAACACGTCCTCCAGATTGGCCGGCCGGTGCAGGTAGCGCAGCATCGGCTGTTTGTCGAGTTCGGCGATCACCGGCTCGGGGTCGGCGGTGTAGCAGAAAAGGGTTTCGCCGGCCGACTCGCAGCGTTGGCACAGGCGGCGCGCACAGACCTGCCAGTCGGCCAGGGAGTCGCCATAGACCTCCACCACCTGCGGTTCGATATGGGCGCGTATCAGGTCGCGCGGCGAGCCCTCGGCGATGATGCGCCCGCGGTCGATGATGCTGAGGGTGTCGCACAGGCGTTCCGCCTCGTCCATGAAATGGGTGGTGAGCAGCAGGGTCTTGCCCTGGCCGATCAGCCGGCGCAGTCCCTGCCAGACCAAGTGCCGGGCCTGGGGATCGAGGCCGGTGGTGGGCTCGTCCAGTATCACCAGGTCAGGATCGTTGATGAGGGCGCGGGCCAGGGTGAGGCGGCGCTTCATTCCGCCGGACAGTGCCGGCACGCGCACCTCTTCCTTGCCCGCGAGGCCGGCGAACTCGAGCAAGCGTGGCAGACGCGCCGCCGCCTCCTGGCGGCTCAGGCCGAAATAACGGCCATAGATGAGCAGGTTTTCGCGCACCGAAAAGTCCGGGTCCAGACTGTCCACCTGGGGCACCACGCCGACGTGGGCGCGGGCCGCGCTGGCCCCGCCCGGCATGATCTGGCCGAGCAATTCGATGCGGCCGGCGTCGGCCGCGATGAGACCCAGCGCCAGGCGCAGGGTGGTGGTCTTGCCGGCGCCGTTGGGGCCCAAAAGACCGTGGCAGCGGCCGGGGGCGATGGCGAGATCGATACCGTCGACCACGGCCTGACCGCCGTAGCGTTTGCAAAGGCCGTCGAGGCGTAGCGGCGCCGCGCTCATGCGGCCAGGCGGGCGGTGACGAGCCCTCTGAGCTCGATCAACTTGCCGTGGAAAAAGTGGCTGGCGCCGGCCACCACGTCGAGCGGGATGTGATGGCGCCCGGCATGGTCGCGCACGGCGGCGAGCGGGATCAGTTCATCCAGCTCGCCGTGGATGATGACGGTGGGGATGACGGGCGGGCCGTAGACATAGAGGGTGACGGCCGGGCCCACCATGATCAGTTGGCGGGCGGCCAGCCGCCGGGCGACGCGGTGCTGGACATAGCTGCCGAAGGAAAAGCCGAGCAGTGTCCAGGGCAGGTCGCCGAACCGCGCTCCGACATGGGCCGCCACCGCCAGCATATCGTCGGTCTCGCCGATGCCATGGTCATGTTCGCCGCGGCTGCCGCCGACGCCGCGAAAGTTTGGACGCACCGCAACGAGACCGCGAGCCAGGGCGGCGCGGGCCAGGATATGGACGACCTTGTTGTCGCGCGTGCCGCCGTGCAGGGGATGCGGATGGGCGATCAGGGCCAGGCCGCGGGGTTCGTCCGCCGGCGTCTCGACCAGCGTGTCGATACGGGCGGCGGCTGTGTCGATGCTGAGTTCGAGGCGGGTCAATCGATCTTCAGCCGCGCGACGACCTTGTTGTCGCGCAGGTGGGATTCGATGATCTCGTCGATGTCGGCCGCGTCCACATAGGTGTACCAGACGGCATCGGGATAGACCACGCACACCGGCCCGTGGGCGCAGCGGTCGAAGCAGCCGGCGCGATTGACCCGGCAATCGCCGCCCTTGCCATGCAGGCCGAGCTGCTTGGCCTTCTTCTTGGCATATTCGAACATTGCCTCGGCATTGTGGTCGCTGCAGCAGGCGGCGCCGTCCTCGCGCACGTTGAGACAGAAAAACAGGTGGTGTCGGTAATAACTCATAGCTCGTCGTATTTCATGGCGTTGCCGCGGGCCTTCTCGACCGGGTACTTGGCGGCGTTGAGGGCCAGCTTGTCTTCCGCCGCCCGCAGCAGGTCGATGTCGAGACAGTTGGCCAGGCTGACGAGGTAGATCAGCACGTCGGCCATTTCCTGGCGCACCGCCTCCCTTTTGGCGGCGGGCAGGGCCAGGCTCTCCTCGCCGCTCAGCCACTGGAAGGGCTCCAGCAGCTCCGCGGCCTCGACGATGAGGGCGGAGGCCAGATTCTTGGGTGTATGGTAGCGCTGCCAGTCGCGCGCGCGGCCGAAGGCGCGCACGGCCGCCGCCAACTCGGGCAGGGTGGCGATGGCCATCAGTCTTTCGCTGACTCGGCCGCGGCGCCTTCCGGCTCGATGGTCTTTTTCGCCGGGCTTTTTCGCCGGGCCGGGATAGCCGGCCACTTCCAGCATCTTGTCCCAGACCGAAGGCGAGTAGCCGCGCTGCATCGATTCGCCGATGAACAGGACCGGCACCTCCATGGCCCCGGTGCGCTGTTTCAATTCCTGCGCCAGCTTGGCGCTCTTGTCCGCCATCTTCACGCTGAAGGGCACGCCGCGCTGGCGCAGGAAATCGGCCGCCTGCTCGCAGGTGGCGCCGCAGTTGCCGCTGTAAAGCGTGACCGGCGGCCCGGACTTGGTCTGGCCGCTGCCCGGGCCCGCGGCGTTGAGGCGCTTCATTTGCTTTACCTTGGCCGGTGGCGGCTGGTCGGAGTAGTGCACCCGGCCGTCGGCATCGACCCAGCGGTAAAACTCGGCGGCGCTGGCGGGCAAGGCGAGGCCCAGGGCCAGCAAGGAGAGCGCAAGGCGTTTCATGAGGTTCCTCCCAAACAAGGGTCAGACCATGCCATTATGCCTGAGCAGCGCGTCGATGGTAGGTTCTCGGCCACGGAAGGCCTTGAACGAATCGATAGCGTCGCGGCTGCCGCCGACCCCAAGTATCTCGCTCCAGAAGCGTTCGCCGATCGCCGGGTTCAACACGCCGTTTTCCTCGAACAGGGCGTAGACGTCGGCCGACAACACTTCCGCCCATTTGTAGCTGTAATAGCCCGCCCCATAGCCGCCGGCGAAGATGTGCGAGAAGTTGTTCGGGAAGCGGTTGTAGTCGGGCGGAATCACCACCGCTACCCGGCGGCGGACTTCGTTGAGCAGGCCGAGCGGGGTCAGCGCGGCCGGGTCGAAGTCGCTGTGCAGATGCATGTCGAACAGGCTGAATTCGATCTGCCGCACCATTTGCATCCCGGCCTGGAAGTTCTTGGCCGCCAGCATCTTGTCGAACAGTGCGTGCGGCAGCGGCGCGCCGGTCTCGACGTGGGCGGTCATGTGCTTGAGCACGTCCCATTCCCAGCAGAAATTTTCCATGAATTGCGACGGCAGCTCGACCGCGTCCCACTCGACGCCGTTGATGCCCGACACGCCGAGTTCCTCGACCCGGGTGAGCAGGTGGTGCAGGCCGTGGCCGAATTCGTGGAACAGGGTGATGACTTCGTCATGGGTGAACACGGCCGGCTTGTCGCCGATCGGGCGGGTGAAGTTGCAGGTCAGGTAGGCGACCGGCGTCTGGATGCCGTCCCCTTTCCGGCGCCGGGTGATGGCGTCGTCCATCCAGGCGCCGCCGCGCTTGCTGTCGCGGGCATAGAGGTCGAGGTAGAACTGGCCGACCAACTGGCCGGCGCGGTCGCGGATCGCGAAGAACTTGACCGTGTCGTGCCAGACCGGCGCCTGGTCGGGGCGGATCTCCAGGCCATACAGGGTCTCGATGACCCGGAACAGGCCGGCCAGAACCACCGGCCCGGGGAAGTACGGCTTCACCTCCTGTTCGGAGAAGGCGTAGCGGGCCTCGCGCAGTTTTTCCGAGGCGTAGCCGACATCCCAGGCTTGGAGGTCGGGCAGGCCGAGTTCCTGGGCCGCGAAATCGCGCAGCTCGGCCATGTCGCGCTCGGCATAGGGTTTGGCGCGCTGGGCCAGGGTGTCGAGGAAGTCGAGCACCTCGGCCGGGCTGCGCGCCATCTTCGGTTCCAAAGATAGCTCGGCATAGCTGGTGAAGCCGAGCAGGCGGGCGGCCTCGGCGCGCAGGGCGACGATCCGGTCGATGAGCGGGGTATTGTCCAGCTCGGCGGGGCCGAACTCGGACGCGCGGGTCACGTAGGCGCGGTACATTTCCTCGCGCAGGGCGCGGTTGGCGCAGAAACTCAGGATCGGGATGAACGAGGGCGCCTGCAGGTTCAGCTTGAACCCGGGCTTGCCGTCGGCCTCGGCCATTTCCCTGAACATCGCCTTGGCATCGTCGGGCACCCCGGCCAGTTCGGTTTCGTCCTCGATGAACTTGCTCCAGGCATTGGTGGCGTCGAGCAGGTTTTCCTCGAACTTGGCCGACAACTTGGCCAGCGCCTCCTGGATCGCCATGAACCGGGCCTTTTGCTCGGCCGGCAGGTCGGCGCCGCCCAATCTGAAATCGCGCAACTCGTTTTCCACCACCCGGCGCCGCTCAGGGGCGAGCGCCGGAAAATCGCGCTGGGCGCGCAAGGCCCTGAAGCGGGCGAACAGCCCGGAATGCTGGCCCAGCTCGGCGTAATACTGGGTGATCTTGGGCAGGTTTTCATTGTAGGCGGTGCGCAGTTGGGGGCTGTCGAGTACCGCGTGCAGGTGCGAGACCTGGCCCCAGGCCCGCCCCAGGCGTTCGTTGGCGTCTTCCAGCGGGGCGACGAAATCGTCCCAGGTGGGCGGCGTGCCGGCCGCCACGAGCCGCTTCACCAAGGCACGGTTCTCCTCCAGCAGATGGTCGATGGCGGGGCCGACATGCTCCGGCTGGATGTCGGTGAAGCGGGGCAGGCCGCTGAAATCGAGCAAGGGATTCATGGGTATCCGAGGTCTAAAGTCAGTCGGCATTATACTTGGGGCGCTTTCGCCTATTTCCAGCGAGCGCAGAGCCAGCCTGCCGATGCCAAGTGGCCAGTCGGAATTGAGCCGCCCTCGTGTTTGTGTTTATGTCGACCCATGTTGCAGCGTCGGCTGATCCTTCGCCTTTGCGCGCTGGCTCTGCTGCCGAGTCAGAGCGGGGCGTTCGCCCACGCGGCGAGCCACCAGACGCAGCCCGGCTCCGGCCTGCCCGATCCTTTCCGTACCCTCTGTGTGGCCTAGGCGAGCCTCGGCAACGCCGCCGCACCCGGCCTGATGACGCCGCCGACATGGCACGGGCCCGGGCGCTTGCCGCCACCGAGGCCCGCAACTCGGGGGCGGTCTACATCCTGCCGGGTACCGCCTGGGCGCGCCGCGTTTCCGGCGTTTTCGCCAACGAACTGGCCCAGGGCCATCCGGCCGCGGCCCATGCCATCCTGACCCGCTCCCCTCAGGGGCACATTACACCGTCAGCGTGCGGGCGCCGCTCACCACCCGCAGCGGCGCCGACGAGCTGTGCCGCCGCTTCTAGGCCGGGGCTGGCCGGAAGTCGGCAGCGGAGATCAATATATTGCCGGAGGTGCGGCTGGAGGAGTTCGTGGCGGCTTTCTTTGCCGCCTACCCGGGTTGAACCGGGTGTTGAATGTGGGAATGTTGATATGAAACACGGTGGCCAACCGGCCGCCGTGCGTTGTCAATAAATTCTTACACCCGCTCATGCTCTGCGGCGATGCATGGTTCCCAGGCCGGCCAAGTCCACTCCCATGAGGCCGAGAGTGGCAGCCTGATCCAGCTGAACAGCCCCGGGCGACAGCAGGCGGGCCTTCAGGGGGCCAGCCCCCTTTTCTAGTAGAGCCCCCTCTCAGTCAACTTCTGGCCGAGAAGCCCTCCCGGGTGACCCACTCCGGGAGGGAATTTCGTGAAGGCGGGATTGAAGGCGTCAGCTGAGTATCGGTGGCTTCGGACACGGTCCCCTGCACCGGCACACGTTACTGGTCTAGACGAAAGTGAAGGGCTTGTATGGGGGGGGAGAGGGAACGCACCTCGCCCTGGGTATTGCCAATGTAAAAAAACCCGACAACAAGCCGGGCTTTTTTGTGATGGCAGCCGGTGGCATGCCACCGGGCTGGTGCTCAGGGCTTGCGCCGCATGAATCCCAATCCGGCCAGGCCCAGGCCCAAGAGGGCAATGGTGGCGGGCTCAGGGACAGGGTTACCGGGGTTGGCAGAACCCAGGGTGATGTCGTCATACGCGGTTTGGTTCACCGTGCCACCGAAGTCGATGGATTGCGCTATACCGCTGAAGCTCACACCGATTGGGGTCCAGTTGCAGAACGTGCCGTTCGGATCGCCTGTGCAGTTGTCGTTGTATTGGGCGGTCAGATTGATAGAGCCGAGCAGAGTGCCGGTGGCATCCAAGCCGTTATAGATGTTGATAGTGGCGTCCGTGGAGGAAGAGTAGTAGAAAGAAAAGCCGGTGTCGAACCCCGGGGCGTAGTTGAGGATGGCCGTGCCCGTCAGGAAGAACATGACAGTGTCGGGCGAGGGCTCATTGGCGATGTTGCCGGTGCCGCCTGCATCGGCGTCAATGATGCTGAGGGCGTTGGAGCCAAACTGGATGGTGTAGTTGGTGCCCGTGTTGCCCAGGCTATCGGTGCCACCGTTGTAGAAGTTCAGCAGGTTGGCCTGGTTACCCGCGCCTTCAAAGTCCAGCACGATGACTGCGGCGGCGGCCGGCAGGGCGGCGAATAGTCCGGCGGCGATAAGAAGAGCGTTCAGTTTTTTCATTTTCATTCACTCATGCAGAAGTTGGCGTTGCAGCTCGTATTTAGCAATTTCAATGCCATGGATGCATTTCTCTTTTAGTTACATGTACATATACATGTTTTCTGTAAACCAAGGCGACATGTGTGTAAAAAAATCCGACACACGGTAGGCCAGCATTCATTTGTCTGAATGGGATAGGTGGACCTGTATGCGAGGGACTGATGGCGTATCCACCTGGTGGATGCTTGGCCAGTCCTGTAAAAGAATTCGGAGAGGTCCGGGCTTCCTCATCCCCCGGCTAGCTTAATGCAGATGTCTTCCGTGCAGGGTAGCCAACATGCCCACGATGGCAGCCAGGAAGCCAGCGAACTGGGGCAGCATGAAGCCCTCGCCCTCGGGCGCGATGAATTCCAGCGGGATCCAGGTGAGCAGGCCAAGGCCGATGGCGAGGTAGGCACCCAGGGTGGTGGCCCGCTTCCAGTAGAGGCCTGCCACCAGCGGCACGAGGGCCAGCACCAGGGTGACCGTGTAGGCGTTCTCCACCATCGTGTGGATGCCGGTCTCCTGCTGCAGGGCCCGTAGGGAATAGAGCGTCACCAGTCCGGTGAAGATGCCCACTACCCAGCGGGTCATCACCAGCAGTTCACGGCGACAGGCGGCGCTTGGGAGCGATACGGGGACTTCCCGAAGGCGAATTCAGCGTTTGACGGGTGCGGCCAGCGTCGAAGATACTCCGGCTCGTCGCGTTGAATTTCTGAATTTCCTATCCTTTATTCCGTGTGTGAGTCGTGTTTATTGGAGGAGAGCAAGATGGGACTGATGGCTTGGTTCAAGAGTCTGGCGGCGGGTAAGGCTGAGGAAAACCCGGCAACGGTGGCGCCGAGCGCGGGTCCGGTGGCGGCAACGGCCACCTCGGCCGCGGCGGCGAAGGAAGAGGATGGGGTGGTGGCCGGCCTCAACTTCAAGACCGCCATCGATGCGCATATGAAATGGAAGATACGCCTGCAGCAATATGTGCAGGGGCAAAGCGAGGAGGACCTGAAGGTGGAGGCCGTGTCGCGCGACGACCAGTGCCTGCTCGGCAAGTGGATACAGAGCGTCGGCAGCGAGCGCTTCGGTGGCCTGCGCGAATTCCAGGAGATGAAGATGGAACATGCCCGCTTCCATTTGTGCGCCGGCGACGTTCTCGCCTGCGCGCAGGCGGGCGACGGCGAGGGGGCCATGCAGAAGTTACATTCGGGCGATTACGTGCGGGCTTCGGAGCGGGTCAAGCTGCATCTGGCCCGCTTGTATGTGCAAGTGTCGCAGGGGCACTGACGCGCTGGGGTGCGCCGGCCGGGAAGTCGAGGGTAACCGTCAGGCCGCGCCCGTCCAGACCTTCGCCGAAGCTGACGGCGGCGCCATAGCGCTCGGCAATGCGTAGCACGATGGAGAGCCCGAGGCCGACGCCTTCGGTGTCGGTCCTGTCCAGACGATGGAAACGCTGCCCCAGCTCCTGGCGCCGCGCGGCGGCGACGCCTGGGCCGTTGTCGGCCACAGCCAGTCGCGCCCGCTCCGCCGTCGCACCAAGCTGCACTTCGATGCGGCTGCCGCGCGGGCAGTAACGCAGAGCGTTGTCGAGCAGGTTGCGCAGCAGGATGCGCAGGGCGTCCTCCTCGCAACGCAGTTTTACCGGTTCGGCGCGCAGCGATAGATCGATGTCCTTGGACACGGCGCGGGGGGCGATCTCGCCGCAGATTTCCTCGACCAACGGGGCCGCCTCCAATTGCCGGACGTCGTCGGGATTGGCGCAATCCAGCCGGGCCAGGGTGAGTAACTGGCCGATCAGGCGGGACATGCGCTCGAGCGAGGCGGTGGCCTGTTGCTGCGCCTGCATGCGCGTTTCCTTGTTGTTGGCCAGACGCAGGGCGTCGAGTTGGGCGCGCAGGGCGGCCATCGGCGTGCGCAGCTCATGGGCGGCGTCGCCGGTGAAGCGGCGTTCGCTGTCCATGGCCAGGTTTAGACGGTCGAGCAGGGTGTTGAGGGCGTTCAGCAAGGGGCGCAATTCCAAGGGGGCATCGGCGACGCGCAGGTGTTGGAGGTGTGTCGGGTCGCGGTTTTCCAGGTCGGAGGTGAGGTGGCGCAGAGGGGCCAGGTTGCGGCGTATGGACCAGACCAGGGCGATGCCGCCCAGCGGCAGGGCCAAGAGGTAGGGCCAGGTATTGTTCCAGGCGATCAACCGTACCATCTCTTCCCGGTCGACCAGGTCCTGACCGGCGACGGCGCGGATCTCGCCATCGGCCGAGGTGGCGGCGAGAAAACGGAAGGCCTTGTCGGCGAGGACGAGGGTGCGGTAGCCGTCTTCCGCAACATTGGCTCGTCCCCAGTCTATGCCGCCCGAGCGCAGCATCAGGCGCGGATAAGGACGTTCCCGATCATCGGGCAGCGCCTGGCGTGACCAGGCGATGGAGCCGGGGGGCGGGTGGGCGGGCTTGAGCCGCCAGACCTGGAAAACGGTCTGGCCGTGATGGAGCCGCGGTGGCAGGCCGATGTCGCCGACGGCGTCGAGTTCATCCGTTTGGCCGATGAACAACAGTGTCTGGATGATTTGCGCCAATTGAGTGTCGACGATTTCGTCGGCCTCGATCTTGGCCGTCTGGTAGGCCCCCCAGCCGGCCACCAGGCCGCTGAGCAGCAGGATGGTCAACGACATGGCGATGAAGCGTGCCTGGAGTGATCTCATCCCTCCGGCTCGATCAGGTAGCCGATGCCGCGCAGGGTGCGGATGAAGTTGTTGCCCAGCTTGCGCCGCAGGTGATGCACGTGCACCTCCACCGCGTTGCTTTCGACACCCTCTCCCCAGCCATACAGCGTCGCCTCCAACTGCGATTTGGAGACCACTCGTCCCATGTTGGTCATGAGTTTTTCCAGCAGTGCGTATTCCCGCGCCGACAGTTGCACCGGCTGGCCGGCCTGCCAGACGCGCCGCGCCTGCGGGTCGAGCTCGACGCTGGCGCAGACCAGACGATCCTCCGTCTGGCCGCGTGCCCGGCGCAGCAGGGCGTAGAGGCGCGCCGCCAGCTCCTCGATGTCCACGGGCTTGACCACATAATCGTCGGCCCCGGCGCCAAAGCTGTCCAGCTTGTAGGCCTTGCCGTCGCGGGCGCTCAGTATGAGCACGGGCAGCGGGTTGCCGTCACGGCGCAGGTGAGTCAGCAGGCTGACACCATCGGCGTCCGGCAGGCCGAGGTCGAGGATCATGATGCCGTATTCCTCGCTGGCCAGGGCATGGCGGGCGGAGGCGGCATCCCGTACCCAATCCGGGCTGAAGCCGAGTGAGCGCAGGCCACTTTCCAGGCCGTCGCCCAACTGGGGGTCATCTTCCACGATCAATAAACGCATGGGCGGATTGTCTTAAGTGCTTCTTAAGGTTTCCTTAAGGCCCTGTTAAGGCGAGAGGGTAATTATCGTCTCCAACACCAGGAAAGCGTGATGGTGTCGGAGCCCGTGCCGCCTCGGCGGCTTTTTGCAAATGCAAACAGGAGAATCTACATGAACAAGATGCGAATATGGGGGTGGCTGTCACTATTGATCTTGCCATTCTTCATGGCCCTGGCCGATGCTGATTCGGCCAGGCTATCCACCAACGTGACGTCGCTCAACCTGCAGGTCGGGCAGAAAGCGACGGTGCAGTTTTATAACGCCAGCGGCAAGGTCAGGGTAAGCAGCGCCAACAGCCTGGTGGCCAAGGCAGGGCGCTCCGACGCAGCCATCAAGGTCGAGGCCAAGGCGGCCGGTTCGACCGTGGTGACGGTGCGTGACAACCGCTCCAGCGTGACCGTGGCGGTGACCGTCACCGCCACGCCAGCCCCTACGCCCACGCCCGCCACGGGCTTGACGGCCAATCCGACTTCGCTCGCTCTGGCGATCGGACAGCAGGGGTATGTGCAGCTCGCCAATGCCTCGGGACGCTTGTCCGCCTCGGTGCAGGATCGCGACATCGCCAAGGCCGAACTGTCCGGTACCACCCTGAAGGTGAAGGGCCGCGCCACCGGCACCACCACCATCACCGTGCGTGACCGCCGTTATGCCGTGGTGATCGGCGTGGCCGTCGGCGCTGCCGGCACGCCTCCCGGCACGCCGCCGGCGCCCGGTACGCCGCCGACCGCGGGGGGCACCTACACACTGCTGGCCTGGAACGACCTCGGCATGCACTGCATGGACGGCGATTTCTCCGTCTTCTCCATCCTGCCGCCCTACAACAACCTGCATGCGCAACTGGTGGACAGCACCTCCAACAAGGTGGTTACCAGCGGCGTGACGCTGACCTACGAGGCCATGGCGGATGCCGATGGCTCCATCAACAGCATTTCCTCGACCAAGACCAACTTCTGGCAGAACGCGCTCGCCCTGTTTGGGGTCGCGCCCGCCGCCGACGTCGGCCTGGCCGGCAATCACGCGCCTGCGATGATGCCGCACGCCATGGCCTTCAATGCCGCGAAGAGCCAGTTCGAGGCCGAGGGCATCCCCATCACACCCTATGACGATGCCTTCCGCAAGAACCCCTATCCCATGGTCAAGGTCGTGGCCAGGGATGGCAGCGGCGCCCAGCTCGCCCAGGCGCGCGTGGTGCTGCCGGTATCCGACGAAATGAGTTGTTCTTCCTGTCATGCCGCCAATGCCAGCGCCGCCGCCAAACCGGCCGCCGGTTGGTTGACCGACCCCAACAAGGAGATCGAGTGGAAGAAGAACATACTGCGTCTGCATGACGAGAAGCAGGCTGGCAACAGTGCCTTCACCAGTGCCCTGGCCGCCAAGGGTTACCAGCCGAGCGGTCTGTTGGCCACGGCCGAGAGCGGCAAGTCCGTCCTCTGCGCCGGCTGCCATGCCTCCAATGCCTTGCCTGGCACCGGCATCACTGGCGTCAAGCCGCTGACCGAGGCCATCCACGGCCACCACGCCATGGTCAGGGATGCCGCCACGGGCAACCTGCTCGACAGCATCACCAACCGCAGCGCCTGCTACCAGTGCCACCCCGGCTCGGAAACCAAGTGCCTGCGCGGTGTCATGGGTAATGCGGTGGACGCCACCGGCAAGGCCACCATGGATTGCCAGAGCTGCCACGGCTCCATGTCCAACGTCGGCCGCGCCGGTCGCGTCGGCTGGCTCGATCAGCCCAATTGCCAGGCCTGTCACCATGATGGCAAGCGGGAGACGGCAGCGGTCAGCGCGACGGGTATCCTCAAGCAGTGGCTGGACACCCGCTATGCCACCAATCCGGACACGCCTCTGGCCGGCTTCTCGCTGTTCCGCATGAGCAAGGGTCACGGCGGCCTGCAGTGCGAGGCCTGTCACGGGGCCACCCACGCCGAGTACCCGAGCTCGCATCGCAACGACAACGTGCTGTCGCTGGACGTACAAGGGCGTGAAGGCAGCATCGGTGAGTGCACGGCCTGCCACAAGACGGTCCCGACCACGGCGAATGGCGGCCCGCATGGCATGCACACCCCTGGCCAGGCCTGGGTGAGCAGCCACGAGTCTGCCGCCAAGGGCAACCAGGCGGCCTGCGCCTACTGCCATGGCGCCGACTACCGCGGTACGCCGTTGTCCGCCACCAAGGTGGCGCGCACCCTCACCGTCGAGCATACGACCAAGAGCTTCGCGGCGGGGCATCAATTCAGCTGCTACGACTGCCACAATGGCCCGTCGGGTGACTGAACCCATGGGGTGACGGCAACGTCGCCTTGAAAAAGCAAAGGCCCGTGGAGCGATCCACGGGCCTTTGCCGTTTTATCGGGTAAGGATCAGTGCAACACGCTGGCCAGCTTGCGCCGATAGTGGCCGACCAGCGGGTCGTCGCCCAGCAGGTCGAATACCTTGAGCAGGGTCCGGCGCGCCGCCGCCCCGTTCCAGTCGCGGTCTCGGCGCACCAGCTCCAATAGTTCATCCATGCCCTGGGCATGGCGCCCGGCGGCGATCAGCAGGTTGGCCAGCTTGAGGCGGCTATCCATGTCCTCTGGCCGGTTGGCGAGGTTGGCCCGCAAGGTGGCCTCGTCGCTGCCCGCCTCGCCGACTTGGGAAAAATCAAGCCTGGCCAGCAGTCGGGCGGCCCGGTCTTGTGAGCGCAATGCCGGCGAGAGGCTGTCGAGCAGCGGCCTGGCCGCGTCCAGACGGTTCTGTTGCACCAGGATTGCGGCGCTGTCGAGGCGGACCTCTTCATCCTGCGGATCCATCTGCGCGGCTTGCCGCAGTGTTTCCAGGGCACCGTCCAGGTCGCCGGCATCGCGTTGGGCGGCCGCGGCCAGGCGACGCTCGGTCGCCGGCGAGGGGATGACGCGATCGATAAACTCGCGCACTGCCGACTCGGGCAGGGCGCCGGAGAACTCGTCGACGATCTCGCCGCGATACACGGCCTTGACGGCCGGGATGCCACGCACGCCGAACTGGCTGGCCAGCGCCGGGTTGCGGTCGGCATTGACCTTGGCCAGGGTGAAGCGGCCCTGATATTCCTGTGCCAGCTTCTCCAGGACCGGTTTCAATGTCTGGCAGGGGCCGCACCATTCGGCCCAGAAGTCGACGACCACGGGGGCATGCATCGAGCCGTCGATGACGACGGCCTCAAAGTTGGTGGCGTCGACGTCGAGCGCGAACTCACTCATGTTCAACCCCTGGCGATACGGCGTGCCAGCTTGGCGGCCTTGCCGGTATAGTTGGCCGGGGTCAGGGCCAGCAGGTCCTTCCTGGCGGCATCCGGGATGGCCAGGCCGTCGATGAACCTGGCCAGACGGGTGGCGGTGATGCGTTTGCCACGGGTCAGCTTCTTCAATTGTTCATAGGGTTTGTCCAGGCCATAGCGGCGCATCACGGTCTGGATCGGCTCGGCCAGAACTTCCCAGTTGGCGTCCAGGTCCTGGGCCAGACGTTGGGGATTCGCCTCCAGTTTGCCGAGACCGCGCAGCAGGCTGTCGTAACCCAGCAGGGCATAGCCGAGGGCGCTGCCCATGTTTCTGAGCACCGTCGAGTCGGTGAGGTCGCGCTGCATCCGCGAGATCGGCAGCTTTTCCGCCAGGTGGCGCAAGAGGGCGTTGGCCAGGCCGAGGTTGCCCTCGGAGTTCTCGAAGTCGATGGGATTGACCTTGTGCGGCATGGTCGAGGAGCCGACTTCGCCTTCCTTCAGTTTCTGTTTGAAGTAACCGAGCGAGATGTAGGTCCAGAGGTCACGGTCGAGGTCGATGAGCAACGTGTTGAGGCGGGCGCAGGCGTCGTACAGCTCGGCCATGTAGTCATGCGGCTCGATCTGGGTGGTGTAGGGATTGAAGGCGAGGCCCAGTCCGGTCACGAAACGTTCGGCGAAGGCTTCCCAGTCGAGCTTGGGATAGGCAGCCAGGTGGGCGTTGTAATTGCCAACTGCGCCATTGATCTTGCCCAGGCATTCGACTTCGGCCATGCGCTGCATGGCCCGGCGCAAGCGCCAAACCACATTGGCGATCTCCTTGCCGAGGGTGGTTGGCGTCGCCGGCTGGCCGTGGGTGCGCGCCAGCATCGGTAGATCGGCGAGATCGCGTGCCAGTTGACTGAGCCGGCGTTCGACCTGCTCGAGCGTCGGCAGTAGCACGTCGGCGCGGGCGTCGCGCAGCATCAGGGCATGGGCGAGGTTGTTGATGTCCTCGGAGGTGCAGGCGAAGTGGATGAATTCCTTGGCCCGCATGACCTCGCCGTTACCGGCCAGCTTGTCCTTGAGGAAATATTCCACCGCCTTGACGTCGTGGTTGGTGACCCGCTCGTGCGCCTTCACCGCCGCGGCGTCGGTCAGCGAAAAACCGGCGGCGACGGCATCCAGCGCGGCCAGGGTCCTGGCCGAAAAGACAGGAACTTCCTTGATCCGCGGCTCGGCGGCCAGGGCCTTGAGCCATTCGATTTCGACCTTGACCCGATAGCGGATGAGGCCGAACTCGCTGAAATAGGGCGCGAGCCGGGCGCCGCCGCGACGGTAGCGGCCGTCGAGGGGGGAGAGGGCGGTAAGGGGGTCAAGTTCCATGCGGCTTCCTTTGCAGAGCGATTGTGCTGTGGCCGGTCATATCGCCTTGCGGTCCAGGAGGGCCTGGGCGACGGTCATGGCGTCCACGTGTTCCAGTTCGCCGCCGGCCGGCAGGCCGCGCGCCATGCGCGTGACCTTGAGGCCCCTGGCTTTGAGCGACTCGCCCAGGTAATGGGCGGTGGCCTCGCCTTCGACGGTGAAATTGGTGGCGAGTATGACCTCCTCGGCGACGCCGTCCAGGGCGCGCGCGAGCAGCCTGTCGAGACCGATCTCTCGCGGACCGATGCCGTCCAACGGACTCAGTCTTCCCATCAACACGAAATAGAGGCCCTTGTAGGCATGCGTCTCCTCCAGGCGATTGAGGTCCGCCGGCATCTCCACTACACACAGTTGGCGAGGGTCGCGGCGCGGGTTGGCGCAGAGGTCGCACACCTCGGTCTCGCTGTAATTGTTGCAGCGGCTGCAGGGGTTGAGCCTCTCCAGCGCCGCATTCAGGCAGGCCACCAGGCGCGCCGCGCCGGGGCGCTCGCGTTGCAGCAGGTGGTAGGCCATGCGTGCCGCCGATTTGGGGCCGACGCCTGGCAGCACGGTGAGCGCGTCGATGAGGTTGGCGAGGGAGACAGGGGTCATCAGAGACAAGGTTCAGGATGCAAGACACGAGGAGTTGAACCAAGTATCGCGTCTCCTGAATTTAGAAAGGCAGCTTCATTCCTGGTGGCAGCGGCATCCCGGCAGTGACCGAGGCCATCTTTTCCTGGGTGACGGTCTCCACCCGGCGCACGGCGTCATTGACCGCGGCGGCGATCAGGTCTTCCAGCATCTCTTTGTCGTCGCCCATCAGGCTGGCGTCGATCAAGACCCGGCGGACGTCGTGCTTGCCGTTCATGGTCACTTTCACCAGACCGGCGCCGGCGACGCCTTCCACTTCGAGCTCGGCGATCTGGGCCTGCGCCTTTTGCAGATTCGCCTGCATCAATTGCGCCTGTTTCATGAGGTTGCCGATTCCGCCTTTGATCATGGGGTTTATTCTCCAATGGGTTTGATGTGGGTCACGGTCGCGTCGAAGTCGCGCACCAAGGCTTGGACGAAGGGGTCGTCGTGGATGGCCGCCTCGGCCTCGGCCTGACGCACGGCTTTTTGTTGGGCGGCGATCTCGGCCGGGGAGGCGCCGGAGGTGGCGCCCAATTCGAATTCGACGCGCAGGGCTGGACCCAGCCGCTCGCGCAGCGCCGCCCTGAGTTTATCGCCGAGGCTGTCGAGCAGGCCCTTCTTGTCGTCGGGCAGCCTCAGCCGCAGGACGTTGGTGTCGTATCCGGCCAACTCGCACAAGGCCGCCAGTTGCTTGACGCCGCCCGTCAAGCGGCGGCTCAAGGCCAGCCAGTCGCCGTCGAAGGCGGGGATTGCAGGCGCGGCGGTGGCGGCGGTGCTGTGGTGAACCTTGGCGGGCATCGCGGCTGCGACCGCGCCGACATCGGGTTTTGCAGCGGCGGGACGCCTCTCGTCCGCGGGCGCGAAAGCCAGCATCCTGAGCAGGGTCATCGAGAACCCGGCATATTCATCGGGCGCCCACTCCAGGTCGCGACGGCCCAGGCTGGCGATCTGGTAATAAAGCTGCACCGTCTCGGGATCGATGCGGCCGGCCAGCGCGAACAGCCGGGCGCGTTCCGCGACGTCTTCCGCCACGGCCTCGGGCACGGTCTGCGCCAGCGCCATCTGTTGCAGCAGCAGGGCCAGATCCTGGAGCGCGGTATCGAACGACAGGCTGCGCTCGGCGATGGCCCCGGTCTCGCGTAGCAGGCGCGGGCCGTCCGCTTCGGCCAGGGCCTCCAGCAAAGGAAAGAGATAGCCCTGATCGACACTGCCCAGCATGTCGCGGGTTTCCCGCTCCTGCACGCGGCCGCCGCCAAACGCGACCGCCTGGTCGGTCAGGCTGAGGGCGTCGCGCATGCTGCCGGCCGCCGCCCTGGCCAGCAGGTTGAGGGCGCCGGCCTCGAACGGCACCTGCTCGCTCCCCAGTACCCGGCCGAGGTGCTCGACCACGCGCGCGGGCGGCATCTGCTTGAGGTTGAATTGCAGGCAGCGCGACAACACCGTGACCGGCACTTTCTGCGGATCGGTGGTGGCGAGGATGAAGATCACATGCGCGGGCGGCTCTTCCAGTGTCTTCAGCATGGCGTTGAAGGCATTCCTGGAGAGCATATGCACTTCGTCGATGATGTACACCTTGTAGCGGCCGCTGGTGGGCGCGTACTGGGCGTTGTCCAGTATCTCGCGCATGTTGTCGACGCCGGTGTAGGAGGCGGCGTCGAGCTCGATCAGATCGACGAAGCGGCCGGCCTCGATCTGCTGGCAGGCCGAGCATTGGCCGCAGGGCGCGGCAGACACGCCAGCCTCGCAATTGAGGCATTTGGCCAGTATGCGGGCGAGAGTGGTCTTGCCGACGCCGCGGGTGCCGGTAAAAAGATAGGCATGATGCAACCGCCCCTGTTCCAGGGCATTGCCGAGGGCGCGTACCACGTGTTCCTGCCCGACCAGTTCGGCAAAGGATTGGGGGCGCCACTTGCGCGCCAGGACTTGATAGCTCATGGCCGGATTTTACCCTCGCCGCCGATGCGACGGGGGATCAGAAGAGGTAGGAAAGACGCACCTGATGGAAGGCGATGCCCCAATTGGGAACCACCGTACCAGCGTTGGACAGGTGCTGTAGACGATAGCTCAGGTCACAGCGGCTTTTGTCGCCGAAGGTGACGCCGGTGCCGATGTGCTCGGCAAACTGCATGGCCGAGCCCAGGTCGCGGCCGGAGTCGAATTTGGTGCGTGACAGCAGTTGGGCGCCGACGGCCGCCTCCAGGTAGGGTTGCACGCCTCCCGAGGCATTGGGACGCAGCCGCAAGACCGGGGTGAAGCCCGCCGCCCAGATGGGGTCGCCGCTCGGGCCGGCATCCTCCCAGTAGGCAAGGCCGGCTTCCCAGTAGCCGGTCAGGTGCCAGTGGCCTTCGCCAAACCATTGTTTGTCCCACTGCCAGGTGGCGCTGACACTGGTCAGATCGGCGTCCCTGGTGTGGCCAAAACTGACGGCCAGACTGTCGATGGCCTGGGCCGGCGGGCAAAACGCCAAGGTTCCCAGCAGCATCAGGGCGAATCTGTCCATGTGTGCACCCCCACTGTGAAGGTGGCGAGCCTGACCCCCGGCACTGGTATCGACCGCTGTGGCTGCTTCCTTCCGGACCTGACCAGATTCACGGCTTAACCATGCGGGGAGACCCGCCACGGCGCATTTTAACCCAGATTGTCCATTAGAACGCACGATGATGGCGCGGCGTTTTCCGTTACTGCTCGTCGCTCGGGCCGGCCAGACGGCGTATCCGTACTGCCGCGGCCAGTTCCCGCAACAAGGGTTCGGTGTCGGACCAGCCGAGGCAGGCGTCAGTGACCGACACCCCATAAGCCAGCGACTTGCTCAGGCTGAGCTCCTGCCGGCCAGGATTGAGGTGGCTCTCGATCATCACGCCGATGATGCGTCTGTCGCCGCCGGCGATCTGTTGCGCCACATCGCGGCCCACCTCGATCTGACGCTGGTATTGTTTGCTCGAATTGGCATGGGAGAAATCGATCATCACCTGCGCTCGCAGTCCGGCTGCCGCCAGGTCGCGGCAGGCGGCAGCGACGCTGGCCGCGTCGTAGTTGGGCGCCTTGCCGCCGCGCAGTATGACGTGGCAATCCTCGTTGCCGGCGGTCTTGAACACCGCTACGTGGCCGGATTTGGTGATGGAGACGAAATGATGGCGGGCGGCGGCCGCCTTGATGGCGTCCACCGCGATCTTGATGTTGCCGTCGGTGCCGTTCTTGAACCCCACCGGACAGGATAGTCCCGAGGCCAGCTGACGATGCGACTGCGACTCGGTGGTGCGGGCGCCGATGGCCCCCCACGACACCAGGTCGGCGATGTACTGGGGCGAGATCAGGTCGAGGAATTCGGTGCCGCAGGGCAGCCCCGACTCGTTCAGTTCGAGCAGCAGCTTGCGCGCCAGGCGCAGGCCCTCGTTGATGTCGAAACTGTCGTTAAGATGGGGGTCGTTGATCAGGCCCTTCCAGCCGACGGTGGTGCGCGGTTTCTCGAAATAGACTCGCATCACCATCACCAGGTCCTGCCGCAACTCGTCGGCCAGGGACTTGAGTTTGCCGGCATAGTCGAGGGCGGCGGCCGGATCGTGAATGGAACAAGGGCCGACTACCGCCACCAGCCGGTCATCGGCGCCGCGCAACACGTCATGGATCTGGCCGCGCGCCATGAAAGTGGTTCTGAGCGCGGCCTCGCTGGACTTCAGCTCGCGCATGATCTGCATGGGCGCAAGCAGCTCATCGCTCTGCTCGATACGGGTGTCGTCGGTACGGAAACCAGTCATGATCGATTACTCCTTCGGGTGAGGCCGCCCCTGAACGAAAAAACCGCCAGGGGGCTGGCGGTTTTCGGGGCTCGCGTGTAACCGGCTTGCGTCAGCCTCTCCCAACCGCCAAGGGCGTGGGAAAAAAGCTGAACGAAAAAAAGCAGGCGTGGCCGAGCAACATGATGCTGGGATGCTAACAGAAGCTGGCCGCGGGCCACAAGCCAATCGCCATTTCGGCGATAATCTTCCGCCCATCACTCAAGGAAAACGCAACATGATCAAAGCGCTCTTCGGCCTCATCGTCTTTCTGCTGGGCGCCGCTGCCCACGCCGCCAACCCCATGGTCGAGATCAAGACCAGTCAGGGCGACATGACCCTGGAGCTTTACCCGGACAAGGCACCGGAAACCGTGCGGAACTTTCTCGACTATGTCCGTGCCGGCTTTTATGACGGCACCGTGTTCCACCGTGTCATCGATGGCTTCATGATCCAGGGGGGCGGCTTCGATACCGCCTTCAATCAGAAGCCGACCCGCAAGCCGATCCGCAACGAAGCCGCCAACGGCCTGAAGAACGAGATCTACACAGTGGCCATGGCGCGCACCGGCGAGCCTCACTCGGCAACGGCGCAATTTTTTATCAACGTCCAGGACAATGCCTTCCTAAACTACCGCTCGCCCGACATGCGCGGTTATGGCTATGCCGTGTTCGCCAAGGTGAGCAAAGGCCAGGAGGTGGCGGCCAGGATCGCCAAGGTCAGGACCGGGGCGGCCGGGCCGTTTGCTGCGGATGTGCCTTTGACGGCGGTGGTGATAGAAAGGGTCAGGCTGGTGAAAGAGAAGTAACTCAGGTCGCCGCCCCATTCTGACGCAGGGTGGGTGATTGCAGTCCGGGAACAAAACTCATTGTGTCCCGCCCACCGTCAGGCCGTCGATCCGCAAGGTCGGCTGGCCGACGCCGACCGGTACGCTCTGGCCTTCCTTGCCGCAGGTGCCGACACCGGGGTCGAGCGCCAGATCGTTGCCGATCATGGCCACGCGGGTCAGCGCATCGGGTCCGTTGCCGATCAGGGTGGCGCCTTTCACCGGGTAGGTGAGCCGGCCGTCTTCGATCATCCACGCCTCGGCGGCGGAGAAGACGAATTTGCCGCTGGTGATGTCGACCTGGCCGCCGCCGAAATTGGCGGCGTAAAGGCCGTGTTTTACCGAGGCGATGATTTCGTCATGGCCGGTGTCGCCGGCCAGCATGTAGGTGTTGGTCATGCGCGGCATGGGCAGGTGGGCGAAGGATTCGCGGCGGGCGTTGCCGGTGGGCGCCATGCCCATAAGGCGGGCGTTGAGGCTGTCCTGCATGTAGCCTTGAAGAATGCCGTCCTCGATCAGTGTGGTGCACTGGGTGGGCGTGCCTTCGTCGTCGATGTTGAGTGAGCCGCGCCGATTGGCGAGCGTGCCATCGTCCACCACGGTCACGCCCTTGGCGGCGACCCTCTGGCCGATGCGGCCGGCGAAGGCGGAGGAGCCCTTGCGGTTGAAGTCGCCCTCCAGGCCGTGGCCGATGGCCTCATGCAGCAGTATGCCTGGCCAGCCGGGGCCGAGCACCACCGTCATGGTGCCGGCCGGGGCCGGTCTGGCGGCGAGATTGGTGAGGGCCTGATGTACCGCCTTTTCGGCGTAGTCCCGGAGCACGGCATCGCTGAAATAGGCATAGCCGAAACGGCCGCCGCCGCCCGCCGAACCCTGCTCGCGCCGGCCGTCCGACTCGACGATGACCTGCAACGACACCCGCGTCAGGGGGCGCACGTCGGCCGCCATGCGGCCGTCCAGGCGGGCGATGTGGATCACCTCATATTCGCCGGCCAGACTGGCCATGACCTGGGTGACACGGGGATCGAGGCCGCGGGCATACTCTTCCAGCCGGTGCAGCAGTCCGACCTTGTCGGACTCGGCCAGGGTGGCAAGCGGGTCCATGGCGGCATACAGCCTGTGCCCCGCCACCGCCATGCCGCTGCGGACGACGCCGCAGCCGCCGCTGGCGGCGATCGAACGTGCCGTCCTGGCGGCCTGCTCCAATGCCGGCAGGGTGATGTCATCTGAATAGGCGAAGGCGGTCTTTTCGCCGCTGACGGCGCGCACGCCCACCCCTTGGTCGATGTCGAAGCTGCCGGACTTGACTTGGCCCTCTTCCAGATTCCAGGCCTCGGAGCGGGTGTATTGGAAATAGAGGTCGGCGTCGTCCAGGCGGTGGGCGGCGAGCAGACCGAACACCGTTTCCAGGCGCTGCGCGTCGAGGTCGTTGGGCGCCAGCAGGGTGGCGGCGGCGGTGGCCAGCAAGGGCTGGCTGTCAACGGTTGGGGCACTCATGCCCGGACCACGTCGATCTTGATGGCCTTCTTGCAGTCGAGCGCGCGGTGCTTCAGCGCCGGCAGGCTCTTGCGCAGGCTGGCCTGATAGGTGCGATTGATGCCGGCCATGACGATGCCGGAGCCGCGCGGCAGGCGGTCGAGTATGTTGCCCCAGGGATCGACAATCATGGTGTCGCCGTGTGTCTCGCGGCCGGACACGTGGTAGCCGCCCTGGGCCGGGGCGATGACGTAGGCCAGGTTCTCGATGGCACGGGCGCGGATGAGAGTCTCGAAGTGAGCCCTGCCGGTAGTGGCGGTGAAGGCCGCCGGTACCAGAATGATGTCCACGTCGGGCATGGCACGGTAGAGCTCGGGGAAGCGCAGGTCATAACAAACGGACAGCCCCAGGCGGCCGAAGGGCGTGTCCACGACCACGACGGTATCGCCCGGCTGGATGGTGGTTTCCTCGCGGTAATGCTCGTCGCCGAGGTTGAGACCGAACAGGTGGATTTTGTCATAACGGGCCACCAGCTTGCCCTGATCGTTGTATACCAGGCAACTGTTGAAGACCTTTTTCGGGTCGTCGCATTCCAGCGGCACCGAGCCGCCCACCAGCCAGATGCCGTGTTTCTTCGCCTGGCTGGCGAGAAACTTTTGGATCGGGCCCTTGCCCGGCTGCTCGCGCACCGCCACCTTGTCGCTGTCCTTCTGCCCCATGATGGCGAAGTACTCGGGCAGGGCCACCAGCTTGGCGCCGGCTGCGACGGCCGCCTGGATGAGACGTTCCGCCTCGGCGAGATTGGCATGGACGTTCGAGCCGGAGGCCATCTGTATGGCGGCGACGCGGATGACGCCGCCGCTCTCCTTCTCGGGTTTGGGGGTGGAGCGGCCACGGGGTTTGGCGAAACTGGAGCTGGGTTTGCGGGTCACGGCGGATTCCGGATCGGGTGGCTATTAGTGCAAAGTACACAATGACAGCCGCCTCGGGCAAGCCCCACGAGGCGATGGCGCCGGCTCAGGGGGCGGGTGCCGCCGTTTCCGCCACAGGTCGGGCGAGTTTGCGCACCGTGGGACTATCCCAGGTGCCGCTGACGAGGTATTCGTAACCGGCCGCCTTGGCAATGGGGTCGCGCAGTATCTTGCTGGCCACCAATGCCCCTACGCCCACCGCCGGTCCGCCCAGGATGGCGCCGGCCAGGGCCACGCCTTCGTCCAGCCTCGGCTCGACGCGCAGCCGCAGTGTCTGGTTTTCGTGCGCCAGATCGATCTTGCCGTTCATGCGTATCTTGGCGGCCGGCCCGTTGATGCGCAGGTCGGGAAGGTAGCCGATGCCGTGGTCGATATGCACATCGCCGTGGATTTCGTCGAAGGTGAAGCCTTCGGAAAAGACGTCGCGGAAGTCCAGGGCGATGTGCCGGGGCAGTGCCTGCAAGCTGAGGATGGCGAGCAGGCGCCCGGCGCCTGGGTCCAGTTGGGTGAAGCGGCCTTTCTTGAGGGTGAGATTCAGTTTGCCGTTCAGCTTGTCCAGGCTGATGCCGTCGCCCGTACCGGTCCAGTTGAGCTGGCCGAAGACGGCCAGCTCGCCGCCGCGGACACCCTCGGGATACCCCAGGCGGCGCATCAGTTTGCCGAGATTGTCGGTGTCGAGCCGGAGGTTGATCTCGGAGGTGCGCAGCGGCGAGAGCGACAGCCAGCCGCCGCCCTCCAGCCGTCCGAACTGATTGTCGAGGCTGAGCCTGTCCACCCTGAGACCGGCGCGTTCCTGCGTCAGCCTGAGGTCGAGCCCGCCGATCTCCTGGTCGCGCACGACCAGCGACTTGGCGGCGATCTGCACCTCGCCCGGCCACTCGGCGGCGCTGTCGGCCACGGAGCGGGCCGGCGTCGTCGGCACCGGCCGCGGTATGACCAGTTTGTCGAAGCGGCCCACCAGGCGTTGACCTGGCAGGTTGGGAATGGGGGCATAGTCGAGTGTGCCTTGCACCTCCCGGCCGGCCAGTTTTACCCGCCAGCCGGGGTTGAGCGGTGTCGCCTGGACGTTGATGTCGTTCAGGCGGCGATCCATGACCTGCAGGGTGTTGAAGGTCAGGTTGAGATCGATCAGACCGGGGGTGGTTTGGCCCGCTCCTCCGGCCATTAGGTCAAAGCGCCGCCAGGCATCGAGGTCGAGGTGGCGCAGGTTGCCGCGCACCACCACGCCATTGGCTTTCGGCAAGGGCGCGGCCATGCCGCCCAGTTGGATGGCGACGCGGTCCTTGCCCTTGTCGTCGCGCAGCAGCGCCGCCGACAGCAGACCGCCAAATTGCAGCGATACCTGCGTGCCGCCGCCGGCCTCGCGCAGGCTGACCTGGGCGGTCACCGGTTGCTCGGCCTTCTTGCCGAGGGGGGCGGGCAGGTCGATGGCAAGTCCGGCCAGGTCGGAGGTGACCTTGAGACTGGGCTGGTGCTGGCGCAGGCCGAGCTCGGCCTGGAAGGCGGCGCGGCCGGTCAGCCGCGGGGCCAGGGCAGCGGGTAGCCAGTTGGCCAGGGTAGTGGCGGCGAGAGTGCCGCGCAGGTTGGCGCGCAGGCGGCCGCCGTTCTCACTGGCGAGGCTGAGGCCGACCGGCTGGCCATAGAGCCGGGCGCTGATGTCGCTGCCTTTCAGCCAGGCCTCGGTGAACTCGAGGTTGCCGCTGACCTGCTCCAGATCGGGGTAGCCGGGGCCCAGTGCGACCCGGTTGCCTGCCAGGTGGAAGCGTCCGGCCACCTTGCCTTCCTCGATGTGCCTGAGCGGCAGGACGAGGCGCAGTTGCAGGTCGCCGTCGCCCTCGGTGCGCATCGTCTCGGTGAAACGCGAGGTATAGTCGTAGACCGGGCTTTGCCGGATGAACGCCAGGAAGGCGGAGCCGGGGCCGTTGGCGCGGCCATCGACCGTCAGGATTTCCGGTATGGCGGAATGGAGATCGGGAAGTACCGCACGCACCTGGCTGAGTCGCGTCCCCAGGCATTCGCCGCGTTCGACGGCGATGGTCATGGCCTTGCCCTTGAAGGTGAGCAAGCCCTCGATGCCGGTGATGCGCGGCCAGTCGGGGGCATAGGCCAAAACGGCGTCACGCATCGCCACGTCCACCTGAAACTCGCCGCCGCCCCGGTCGAAAGGGAAGCGGTCCATGGGACCGCGCAACACCAGCCGGGTGTCGGGCGAAACGCCGCCCTGCAGGCTCGCCTTGAGCCAGGCGTAAGCATTGTCGGATACCTGATGCGGCAGGTAGCGCCATACGGCGGTGCCGTTGCCGCGTGTCAGGTGTGCGTGCAGGTCCAGCACCGGGGCAGCGCCGCCCCGCCAGGTGAGGCTGCCCTCGGCCTGTCCGTCGAGATCGGCGTTGGCGAGCAGACAGCGGCTCAGTTCGAAGCGGTAGCCGTTGCCGGCGAGCGGCCGCCAGGTGAGCTCGGCCTGCGCCCGGTCGAAGTCGAGCGGATGACGGAAGACCCGATCGAACTGGAAACGCAGTTGGGTCGAGTCGAGACTGAGCCGGCCCTGGTTCTCGTCGGCCTCGATCATGCCAGTGAGTCCGCTTGCTCCCGGCAGGCGGACGGAAGGGTTGAAACCGACCTGGCGGAAGCGACTCTTGACCTGGAAACGGGCCTTGCCGAGCCAGGATATCTGGGCGTGTTCGATGTAGCCGCGCGGATTGAAGGTCATCAGCCAGTCATGCCAAGGGCGTGGCAGCGGCAGGGCGCCGGAGAGGGCGGTGAGGGTCTCCAGCCGCAGGCGGTCGATGGTGAGGTTGGCCTCGACGACCTTGCCGGCGGCATTTGGCTTGACCACGGCGCGGGCGGTGGCCGGCTCGGCGCTGTAACCGTCGGCGGTGGTGAAGCGCAGCTTATCCACGAAAAAGGTGTGGTCGGTCTTGCCCCGTTGCCAGCCCAGCCGCCCCATGACCTGGCGGAACACCATGTCCGGCAGGGCGGGGTCGAGGGAGATGGCAACGTCCGCCAGGCTGACATCGCCGCTCAGCGCCTGTGGCCGGCCGTGCTCGATGGTCAACCAGAAACGCAGGTTGCCGGTGCTGCGCTTCACTGCCTGTTGCGCCCAGGGCGCCCAGGCATGAAGGGCTCTGGCGGAAGCGCCGTCGGCGCGGGCATAGAGGCGCCCTCCCCAGTCCTGCGGCCGCTCTATCGACTGGCCGCTGAGGTCGCCGCGCAGGTCCAAGAAACGGCCGGCGCCGGCCGGCGGCACGGCGGTCAGTCCGAAGCGATGGCGGCTGAAATGACTGATGAGGCGGAGGTTGACCCGATCGAGGGTGAGCGGCGGTGCGTTCAGGGCCTCATCCAGCCAGATCACACGCCCGCCCGAGACGGAGACGGTACGCTGCCGCAGCAGCCAATCGGGGAAGGGGCTGGGGGCGCCAGGCAGGTTCACCGGGATGCCGGCCACATGGATGACGCCCGCCTTGTCGCGGCGTATCTCCAGG
Source organism: Hydrogenophilales bacterium (assembly GCA_037439465.1). Taxonomy (GTDB): domain Bacteria; phylum Pseudomonadota; class Gammaproteobacteria; order Burkholderiales; family Thiobacillaceae; genus Parasulfuritortus. The sequence goes on from JBBIVX010000002.1 coordinate 188,088, forward strand.
GTCGGGTGGATGAGGTCCAGGCTGACCATATGTGGTTCGAGCAGTGCCAGGCTCAACCAGGAGAGGGTGGCGTCGACTTTCTCCAGCCGCAGCGGCGCGGGTTGTCCGCTGGGCTTGAGATAGACCTGGTGCAGACTGAAGCGGGGATTGAGCCGCCACCAGTCTGCGCTGATGGCGCTGATCTCGACCGGCACGCCCACCGCCCGGCTGGCCGAAGCCTCGATGCTCGCCTTGTAGCGAGCGATATCGGGCATGATGGCGAAACGCAGCACCAGCGCGATGGCCGAAAGCAGAATCAGCAGTCCGCCCAGCAGGTAGGTGGTGTAGTGAAGTAAGAGTCCGAAAAATCGCTTCATGGAGCAGAGCCGGTCGGGTTAGGCCTGCGGGGAGGGCGCATATGGCAACAATGCCACGCCGGATCGATGAATGAAAGGGGTGTAGGCTGGACCGGCGCCGGCCGGTAAAGTTCGGTCGCGCCTGGCCTGTTAATCGGCCGAATAGCCGAGGTTGGGCGCCAGCCACCGCTCTGCCGTGGCGGGGTCCCATCCCTTGCGCCGGGCGTAGTCCTCGACCTGGTCGCGGCCGATTTTGGCAACGGCGAAATAACGGGCCTCCGGGTGACTGAAATAGAAACCTGAAACCGAGGCCATGGGCAGCATGGCATAGTGTTCGGTGAGGCTGACGCCGATGCGCTCCGGTGCCTGCAAGAGGGCGAACAGTGGCCCTTTCTCGCTGTGTTCCGGGCAGGCCGGGTAGCCGGGGGCGGGGCGGATGCCGCGGTATTTCTCGCCGATGAGCTGCTCGTTGGTGAGTGCCTCCTCGCTGGCATAGCCCCAGAAATCGGTGCGCACGCGCTGGTGCAGACGTTCGGCGCAGGCCTCGGCGAGGCGGTCGCAGAGGGCCTTGAACAGGATCGCCGAGTAGTCGTCGTGGGCGGCCTCGAAGGTCTTCACCTTCTCGGCCTCGTTGATGCCGGCGGTGACCACGAAGGCGCCGATATAGTCCCTGACCGGGGCGGGGGCAACGAAGTCGGCCAGGCACCAGTTCGGCTGGCCGGCCGGCTTGGCCATCTGCTGGCGCAGGTTGTGCCAGGTCATGAGCGGCTGCTGGCGCTGCTCGTCGGCGTAGATCGCGATGTCGTCGTCGTTTACCTGGTTGGCCGGGAACAGGCCGACCACGGCGCGCGCCTCGACCCAGCGCTCGGCGATGATCTTGGCCAGCATGGCCTGGGCGTCGGCGAACAGCTTCTTCGCCTCCTCGCCGACCTCGCTGTCTTCGAGTATCTTCGGATAGCGGCCATGCAGCTCCCAGGCCTGGAAGAAGGGGGTCCAGTCGATGAGACCGGCCAGTTCTGCCAGGTCATAGTCCTTGAAGACCTGGATGCCCAGGGCCTTGGGCGCAGGCGGGGTATAGGCCGTCCAGTCGGTCTTGAAGGCGTTCGCTCGCGCTGCTTCCAGCGTCACCCGCTTGCTCTCGCCGCGCTGGGCGGCGTGGCGCACTCGCACCTCGACATAATCGGCCTTGGTTTTGGCGATGAAGCCGGCTCGGAGATCGGGTGAGAGCAGCTGGGTGCAAACGCCGACGGCGCGGCTGGCGTCCTTCACATAGACTACCGGGCCGGCATAATGCGGGTCGATCTTCACGGCCGTGTGGGCGAGGCTGGTGGTGGCGCCGCCGATCAGCAGGGGCTGCTTGAGCCCCAGCCGCTGCATCTCCCTGGCGAGGTGGCTCATCTCCTCCAGTGAGGGGGTGATGAGGCCCGACAGGCCGATGATGTCGACGTTTTGTTCCTGGGCCGTGCGCAATATCTTGTCGGCCGGCACCATGACGCCGAGGTCGATGACCTCATAGGCGTTGCAGCCCAGCACCACGCCGACGATGTTCTTGCCGATGTCGTGCACGTCGCCCTTCACCGTGGCCATCAGGATGCGGCCCTTGGGCTTCGAGGCGGCGGTCTTGGTCGCCTCGATGAACGGCGTCAGGTAGGCCACCGCCTGCTTCATCACGCGCGCCGATTTCACCACCTGGGGCAGGAACATCTTGCCGGCGCCGAACAGGTCGCCGACCACGTTCATGCCGTCCATCAGCGGCCCTTCGATTACCTTGACCGGGTGATCGACGACGGCACGCGCTTCCTCGGTGTCGATCTCGATGTATTGGGTGATGCCCTTCACCAGCGCGTGCGTCAGCCGTTCGCCGACTGGCAGCTCGCGCCAGGCCAGGTCCTCCACTTGCTCCTTGGCCGAACCCCTCACCGTGTTGGCGAATTCCACCAATCTGTCGCCGGCGTCGGGGCGGCGGTTCAGGACCACGTCCTCGACCCGGGCACGCAACTCCGGCTCGATCTCGTCGTAGACACCCAGTTGCCCGGCGTTGACGATGCCCATGTCCATGCCGGCCTGGATGGCGTGGTACAGGAACACGGTATGGATGGCCGCGCGCACCGGCTCGTTGCCGCGGAAGGAGAAGGACACGTTCGACACGCCGCCGGAGACGTGGGCGTGCGGCAGGTTGTTGCGGATCCAGCGCGTCGCTTCGATGAAGTCCACGGCGTAGTTGGCGTGCTCCTCGATGCCGGTGGCGATAGCGAAGATGTTGGGGTCGAAGATTATGTCTTCGGGCGGGAAGCCGACCTGCTCTGTCAGCAGCTTATAGGCGTGGCCGCAGATCTCGGTCTTGCGGGCGTAGGTGTCGGCCTGGCCCTGCTCGTCGAAGGCCATGACGATCACGGCGGCGCCGTAGCGGCGGGCCAGCTTCGCCTTCTCGATGAAGGCGGCCTCGCCTTCCTTCATGGAGATGGAGTTGATGATGGGCTTGCCCTGCACGCACTTCAGCCCGGCCTCGATGATCTCCCACTTGGACGAGTCGAGCATGATCGGCGCCTTGGCGATGTCCGGCTCGGAGGCGATCAGGTTGAGGAAGCGGGTCATGGCGGCGACGCCGTCAAGCATGGCCTCGTCCATGTTGATGTCGATCACCTGGGCGCCGTTCTCCACCTGCTGGCGGGCGATGGCCAGGGCCTCGTCGTAGTTGCCGTCGATGATCAGGCGCTTGAACTTGGCCGAGCCGGTGACGTTGGCGCGCTCGCCGACGTTGCAAAACAGGTCGCCGGCGCCGAGGTTGTAGGGCTCCAGGCCGGAGACACGCAGTTTCGGTTCGATGACCGGAACGGCGCGTGGGGCGCAGTCGGCCACTGCCTCGGCGATGGCCCGGATGTGTTCCGGGGTGGTGCCGCAGCAGCCGCCGACGATGTTGATGAGACCGCTTTGCGCCCACTCGCGAATCTCGCCGGCCATCGCCTCGGCGCTCTCGTCGTAGCCGCCGAAGGCGTTGGGCAGGCCCGCGTTGGGGTGAGCCGATACCAGACAATCCGCCTTGGCGGCGATCTCGGCGATGTGCTGGCGCAATTCCCTGGCCCCGAGCGCGCAGTTGAAACCGAAGGAGAGCGGCTCGGCATGGCGCAGCGAATTCCAGAAGGCTTCAGCCGTCTGGCCGGAGAGGGTGCGGCCGGAGGCGTCGGTGATGGTGCCGGAGATCATGATCGGCCTGGTCAGGCCGGCATCAATGAAGTACTTCTTGACCGCGAATACGGCGGCCTTGGCGTTGAGGGTATCGAACACCGTCTCGATCAGGATCAGGTCGGCGCCGCCCTTCACCAGGCCGTCGGTGGCGTTGTAATAGGTGGCCACCAGCGCGTCCCAGCTGACGTTGCGGAAGCCGGGATCGTTGACGTCGGGCGAGAGCGACAGGGTGCGCGAAGTCGGCCCCAGCACACCGGCGACGAAGCGCGGCTTGTCCGGCGTCGAGTATCGGTCGGCGACCGCGCGGGCCAGGCGGGCGCCCTCGAAGTTCAACTCGTATACCAGCGCTTCCATGCCGTAATCGGCCATGGAAAGGCTGTTGGCGTTGAAGGTGTTGGTCTCCAGTATGTCGGCGCCGGCGGCCAGATATTGGCTGTGAATCTCCCGGATCACCTCGGGCCGGGTCAAGGTCAACAAGTCGTTGTTGCCGCGCAGGTCGCGAGTCCAGTCGGCGAAGCGAGCGCCGCGATAGTCCGCCTCGGCCAGCCCATGGCGCTGGATCATGGTGCCCATGGCGCCATCCAGGATCAGTAGGCGTTTTGCGGCTATCGACAGGAGTTCGGCGTGGCGGTCGGCCATGGAAATCAACGGCTTGGGAAAGGGCGGCGATTGTAACACCGTGGCATGGCGGCGCCGGCGACATACAATGAGGTTTCCTGGAGGAGAGGAGAAGACCATGCAACACCTGACACCCAAAGAAACCTATGCCTTTCTGGCCGAGCACCCCGAGGCGGTGTTCATCGATTGCCGCTCTGAATGGGAATACCTGTTTGTCGGCCACGCCAAGGACAGTCTTTTGATTCCCTGGTACGAAGGTGAAAACTGGGACCTCAACCCGCGCTTTCTTGGCGAGGTGCGGGTTGCCGCCAGCATGAACCGGCCGGTGGTGCTGATCTGCCGTTCAGGCAACCGCTCGAAGGAGGCGGGCGAGTTTCTGGAAAAGCATGGCTTCACCGACGTCTATAACGTGAAATACGGCTTCGAGGGCGAACTGGATGACCAGCACCACCGTTCCACCGAGAACGGCTGGCGCTTCGACGGGCTGCCCTGGGAGCAGTGCTGATAAGAACGCCAGCCCGCCGTTCAGCGCGTCTCGATACGCATCTCGTCGTTGCTGAGGCTGATCTGGAAACGGCCGAGAAAACTCATGCCCAGCAACGCCTCGTCACCCGCCATGCCAGGGACGATGTGGGCCGCGACAGTGGTGGCCGTGGCGTTGCCCAGGACGAGGCTGTCCAGCCGGCTGGCATAGGCCACGGCCTCGCCATTGGCGGTGCGCACCCGCTCGGCCAGGCCGGTTTTGAGGCCGAGACGCTTGGCCATGGCTTCGGGAATGGCTACGACCGTGGCCCCCGTGTCCACCAGGAAATCCACCGGCTGGCCGTTGATGCGGCCGGGCGCCCGATAGTGTCCGTCCGGACCGCGTTTGAGCAGGGTCGGCCCGGCCACGCTGACGTCGCTGTCGAGATGCCGGTTGGGCGCGAGAAAACCCGCGAAACCCCAAAAGATCAGCCCGGCCAGCATGAGCCAGCCGAGCACGATCATGACGGTGCCCGTTGTGCGCATCAGTGCTTGCCGGTGCTGCCGAAGCCGCCCTCGCCACGCTTGCTGTCGCTGAATTCCGTGACGATGCGGAACCGCGCCTGCACCACCGGCACGATGACCATCTGGGCGATGCGCTCAAGCGGCTGGATGGTGAAGACTTCCTTGCCCCGGTTCCAAACCGAAACCATGAGCTGCCCCTGGTAGTCGGAATCGATCAGTCCGACCAGGTTGCCGAGCACCACGCCGTGCTTGTGCCCCAGTCCCGAGCGGGGCAGGATCAGCGCTGCATAGCCAGGGTCGGCCAGATGCATGGCCAGGCCGGTGGGGATCAGTTGCGTCTCGCCGGGACTGAGCCGCATGGCGCCATCCAGGCAGGCGCGCAGGTCGAGGCCGGCGCTGCCGGGGGTGGCGTACTGGGGAAGTTGGTCGCGGACGCGTTCGTCCAGTATCTTCAGGTCGACGTGCATGGTTAGGGATGTCTCGCGTTATAGAGTTTGGCGATGTGGGCGATCAGCCGGCGCGCCTGGGTCAGCTTGTCGGCCTTGGCCAGTCTGTGGCGGCCGTCGTCGTCGAGCAGCAGCAGTTCCGTTTCATTACTGCCGATGCTGGCGTTGGCGTCGTTGGCGACGATCAGCGGCAGATGTTTGCGCTGGCGTTTCAGCTCGGCATATTCCTCCAGGTTCTCACTCTCGGCGGCGAAGCCGACGCAGAAAGGCGCCTCTTCCCGGCTGCTGATGTTGGCCAGGATGTCTGGGTTGGGCGCCAGTTCCAGGGTGAGGATGTGGGCGTCCTTCTTGATCTTGTTTTCCGAGGGGTTGAGCACGTAGTAGTCGGCCACGGCGGCGACGGCGATGAAGATGTCGGTCTCTGCGACATGGGTCTCTACCCCTTCCAGCATCTGTTGGGCGCTGGTGACGGGGATGAACTTGACGCCGTCGGGCGGGGGGAGTGCGGTTGGGCCGGACACCAGCGTCACGGTAGCGCCCGCCTCGCTGGCGGCGCGGGCCACGGCGTAACCCATTTTGCCTGAGGAGCGGTTGGTGATGCCGCGCACGGCATCGATGGCCTCATAGGTCGGACCGGCGGTGACGAGCAGCTTGAGGCCGCGCAATATCTTGGGCTGGAGAAAGGCCATGACCGCTGCGATGATCGCGGCTGGCTCCAGCATGCGGCCGTAGCCGGTCTCGCCGCAGGCCTGCGCGCCGCAGGCGGGGCCAAGCAGGACGACGCCATCGTCGCTCAGCTGCTCGACGTTGCGCCGGGTAGCGGGGTTTTCCCACATCTGTCGATTCATGGCCGGCGCCGTCAGCAAGGGGCAGTCGCGCGCCAGGCAGAGGGTGGAGAGCAGATCGTCGGCGCGCCCCTGGGCCAGTTTGGCGAGGAAATCGGCGACAGCGGGGGCGACGAGGATGAGGTCGGCCTCGCGGGCGAGGTCGATGTGGGCCATGCCGTTGGGGGCGCGGGCATCCCACAGGTCGGTGTATACCGGCCGGCCGGTGATTGCCTGAAAGGTGGCCGGACCGACGAAACGGGTGGCGGCGGCGCTCATCACCACCTGCACCTCGACACCGCTACTGACCAGCAGGCGGGCGAGTTCCGCCGACTTGTAGGCCGCCACGCCGCCGGTGATTCCCAGAATGGTACGTTTGAGCGAGGGTTCCATGGCCATGCCCGTTCGATAATGGGAGCCACATTCTACAAACAAGGGGGCTCTTGATGGCGATTACCGATTGGCCGGCGGGCGAGCGCCCCAGGGAAAGACTGCTAAGGGAGGGGGCCCAGGCACTGTCTGACGCCGAATTGCTGGCCATCTTCTTGCGGGTCGGAGTGCGCGGCAAGAGCGCCGTGGACCTGGCGCGCGAGATGATGGGCCGCTTCGGCAGCCTCAACGGACTGTTCGCCGCCAGCCGCGCCGCCTGCACCGAGGTCAAGGGCCTGGGCGACGCCAAGTATGCCCAGCTTCAGGCCGTGCTGGAGATGGCTCGGCGCGCTCTCGCCGAGGGGATGCGACAGCGCGATGCACTGGCCTCGCCCCAGGCCGTGCGCGACTACCTGCGTCTGAAATTGGCGGGCCTGCCGCATGAGGTATTCATGGCCGTGTTCCTCGATGCCCAGAACCGGGTGCTGGAGGCCGAGGAACTGTTCCGCGGCAGCCTCACCCAGACCTCGGTCTACCCGCGCGAGGTGGTGAAGCGGGCGCTCGCCCACAATGCCGGCGCGGTCATTCTTGCCCACAACCACCCCTCCGGCGTGGCGGAGCCGTCGCAGGCCGACCGCTGGCTCACCGACCAGCTCAAGGCGGCGCTGGCCGTGGTGGACGTGAAGGTGCTCGATCATTTCGTGGTGGCTGGCGGCCAGTGCCTTTCCTTCGCCGAGCGAGGTTGGCTTTGACCCGGAAAAGGCATCTGTGATATAAAGCGCGTCTTTCTTCGAACCGAACCGTTTTTAATAGGGTGTTCAACATGGCCCGTGTATGCCAAGTTACCGGCAAAAAGCCGATGGTGGGGAACAACGTGTCCCACGCCAACAACAAGACCAAGCGCCGTTTTCTGCCCAACCTGCAGAACCGTCGTTTCTGGGTCGAGAGTGAAAACCGCTGGGTGCGTCTGCGCCTGACCAACGCCGCTCTGCGCACCATCGACAAGAACGGCATCGACGTCGTCCTGGCCGACATGCGCGCCCGCGGCGAGAAGCTATAAGGAACGCATCATGGCAAAAGGCGGACGTGAAAAGATCAAGCTGGAGTCCACCGCGGGCACTGGCCATTTCTATACCACCACCAAGAACAAGCGGACCATGCCGGAGAAGATGTTGATCAAGAAGTTCGATCCGGTCGCCCGCAAGCACGTGGATTACAAGGAAACCAAGCTGAAGTAACGCTATTGTTATTCCGAGAAAAAACCCGCCGCGGCGGGTTTTTTTATGTGGTGCGCCCGGCAGGGCGCACCTACTTGGGGGTGGAAGTCCCCTCTGGCCCGGCAAGGGGAACGGCTAGCCGAAGGCAAGGGTTTCGCGGGCGACCGCGAGTCTGAAGGAAGCCGGATGGCAAAGCGCTGGCCTGACGAACAGGAAGCGGATACGAGGCGACGCACCGGGGTAAGGAGGCCACATTCTGTGAAGCCCGGTACTTGCACGGAACGGTGCGGCGTAGGTCCGACAGGCATAAGCGTGAAGGTGGGTGCGCAATACCCGGGGAGACCTGACCGTGTGCCCGAGAGGGCTACCGGCGTCGAGAGGCGACGGGATGCGCGGTCAGGAGTCAGCCGGGGCCATAGTAGGTGCCCGCATGGACCGAAGGGCCGAACGAGTAGAACCGAGAGCAGGACGATCGACCTTGAAGCCCATTGGTGAAGCAGAAGCCGCCGCGAGGCGGGCCGAGCGGGAAGCAGCCGGACGGAATCCGGGGAGTGCGCGCGTCGGGGCGGAGATGGGAGCAGCGGCGAACGGGGGAACGAAATCGGAGGGCCACCGGCTCATGGAGTTGGTGGTTGAGGGCAGCAACATGCAAAAGGCGTACAGCCAGGTCATGAGGAATCGCGGGGCAGGCTGTACGCCGGGCGGCGGGGTACATCCGGGAAGGCAGGCGCTGGGTGGTGGACATGGATCTGGAGAAATTCTTCGACCGTGTGAACCACGACGTGCTGATGCACCGGGTCGCCAGGAGGATCGAGGACAGGCGCGCCCTGACCCTGATCCGCCGCTTCCTGCAAGCGGGAATGATGGCCGACGGGGTCGAGACGGCCCGGGCGCAGGGCACGCCGCAAGGCGGGCCGCTGTCGCCGCTGCTGTCGAACATCCTGCTGACCGATCTGGATCGCGAACTGGAGCGGCGCGGACCGGCCTTCTGCCGGTACGCCGACGACTGCAACATCTACGTGTCCAGCGAACGCGCCGGGCAGCGGATCATGGCCGGGATGACGGCGTTCCTCGCGGAGCGCCTGAAACTGACCGTGAACGCGGCCAAGAGCGCGGTGGCGCGGCCCTGGCAACG
>JBBIVX010000003.1:0-154946 GCA_037439465.1 Hydrogenophilales bacterium
GTGCGCTGCTGCGCTACCGTGAACCGGGCGGGCGCGCCAGCGAAACTCGCCTCATTCTGCCCGACAGCCTGGACCGTGACACCTTCCGCCGCCTGCGTGTATGGCTGAAATACCGGGCGACGACGCCCAGGCACGCGGGCCGGCGAGGGGACGCTGGACGTCTGGCTCGACCAGGCTAGAGCGGGCCCGCCAAGGCGTAAATCTGGCATCGTTCTTCTCGGGCGAGGTGTGTAGGCCATCTTTGCAATTTCGCCTGGCTGGCCAAAGAGGCCAGGATGCGACCGCAGCTTGCCCACCTGACCAGCGTTGCTCAAAATTGCACTTCGAATTTGCATCCGCGTGAACTTATATAGCTGAGTCGACTAACGATTACGCGGCCGTCGCTTAGGGTGTGGCAATATGATCGTCAGAAGCAAGCGACTACATGAACCCCCGGTTAAAGTGAATATTGATCATCTCAACCCCGTCCTCGTATTGCATTCCTTGTTAAGGAACCGCTATCTGCTGACGCAGTTAATCAAGCGGGACGTATTGCTTAAATATCGAGGCGCCTTTTTTGGGGTGCTGTGGGCCTTTCTCAATCCACTCATTCAGTTGGCCATCTTCGCTTTCGTCTTTGGTCAGATATTCCAGGCCCGCTGGCCGCAACAGCCGGATGGCATGCCTTTTTGGCTCATGCTCTACGCCGGCCTTATCGTCTTCAACCTCTTCGGCGAAACCGTCGGCCGCGCGCCGACTACAGTGCGCGGTTACCCCGCCTACGTCAAAAAAATCATCTTCCCGGTTGAGATCCTGCCGCTGGTGCCGTTAGGCAACGCGCTCGTCCATGCCGCTTTCAACTTCCTGATCCTTTGTGCGGCGCTGGCCTGGGTCGGCCACCTCGAGAGCCGCATCCTGCTCCTGCCACCACTCATAGTACCGGTGCTGTTGCTGGCGATGGGCTGCGCCTGGTTCCTTGCCGCCTGGGGCGTATTCATCAAGGACATGAGCCAGATCGTGCCGCTGTTCGTGCAGATGCTGCTGTTCCTCTCACCGGTGTTCTATCCGGCGAGCGCCGTGCCGGCCGCCCTGCGGCCGCTCTACGCGCTCAACCCGCTCGGCGTAGTCGTCGAGGCGGCGCGCGCCACCTTGCTTGGCCAACCAGTCGTCTGGTCAGGCTGGCTCGGGGCACTGACCGCCGGCCTCGCCGCCGCGCTGCTCGGCATGATGTTCTTCACTCATGCCCGCGACGAGTTCGCCGATGCGCTCTGACGACATCGTCATCTCGGCGAAGGATCTCACTAAGTCCTATCGCTTGTTCGCTCACCCGGGCGATCGCGTCAAGCAGTTCCTCAGCCTAGGCCTCAAAAAATATCATCGCGAATTCACCGCGCTGAAGGATGTCTCCTTCGACATCAAAAAAGGCGAAACCGTTGGCATCATCGGTAGAAACGGCTCGGGCAAGAGCACGCTGCTGCAACTCGTCTGCGGCATCCTGAAACCCACCACTGGCACCGTGCAGGTCAATGGCCGCGTGTCGGCACTGCTGGAGCTGGGCGCTGGGTTCAATGCGGAATTCACCGGGCGGGAGAACGTGTATTTCCAAGGGGCGCTGATGGGCTTCACACGCGCACAGATGGAAGAGAAGTTCGATGAGATCGCCGCCTTCGCCGACATCGGCCAATTCATCGACCAGCCAGTGCGCATGTATTCGAGCGGAATGTTCGTGAGATTAGCCTTCGCCGTGGCGATCCATGTCGACCCGGAGATTCTCGTCGTTGATGAGGCCCTGGCGGTTGGGGACGCTGCCTTCCAGCAAAAATGTTTTGCCCGTATTCACGACATACGCGCCCGAGGCGGCTGTATCCTCTTGGTCACCCATGCGCTCGAACAGGTCGCGCATTATTGCGACCGCGCGCTACTGCTCGATGCTGGCCATCTGAAAGCGATCGGCGACACTGCGCGCACCTTGGCTCGCTATCTCGCTCTCTTACAGCAAACCCCCACAGAACCCACGGCTGCCACAGCCATTGCGGCCCCGGCTGCAGCCGACGCATTTAGTCGCCACCCTGCTTACAACCCCCAGGAAATCCGCTGGGGCGACAGATTGGCCTCGATCACCGACATAGCGATCACTCAGGATGATCGCAGTGACCCGGTAAATCTTATTCCTGGAAGAGCGATGCAAATACGCTTTCGTGTGGAGTATCACGCCGACATCGAGCGACCTATTTATGGCCTGGCTCTGAAGTCCAGAGATGGAACTATTGTGTTTTCGACCAATTCCAGAGAATTACTGGCATCCCGACCTGCACCGCGACAACGACTGGGCGATGTCGTCTATCCAAGTTTTGTTTTCTCGCCCTTACTGGATTGTGGTGACTACACCATGTCGATAGGCATCGCCAGCGAACAGGATGGCCATATCATTCCTCATGATCGACGTTTTGACTCCATCAAGCTGCATATCGAGAAGCCGCGCACGGTTGCAGGAGACGTCGATATGAACCCTGCTTTTCGGCTATTGGATGCGCTGTTATGAACACCGCCACTGCAATCACCTCCGAAGCTGTCATCGTGCTAGGGGTACATCGCAGCGGCACATCCGCACTTACGGGTACGCTAGGGCAGATGGGCTTATACCCTGGCCCCTCGCTGATTCCCGGCATTAAAGACGTCAACGCCAAGGGATTCTGGGAACACCCAGGGATCGTTGACGTACATGATCGTTTGTTGGAGTCATTGGGATCGTCCTGGCACGACGTAAAGCCGATGCGAGCCGGCTGGTGGCTAGCCGATGATGTCGCCCCCTTTAGAGCCGAAATCGAAGCTATTTTGGAACGGGACTTCGTCAGCCAATCTCGCTGGGTAGTCAAGGACCCGCGAATCTGCCGCATCCTGCCGCTATGGCAGGTTATCCTCGCTAATCTGGCGATCAAGACACGCTACCTCATCACCCTGCGCCACCCTCTGGCCGTGGCGGCTTCGCTAGAAAAACGGGATGAAATTCCAATGGCGCACGGCTGTCTACTCTGGTTGGCCTACATGATGGAGTCAGAGCGATACACACGTCAGGAGCAACGCAGCTTTGTCTCCTACGATAGGCTGGTGTGCGATTGGCGGAAAGAAATAGCCAAAATCACCGATGAACTCGGACTGGATCTTGGCAAGGATAACCCTGCAACAATCGATGCCTTCATCGATCCCTCTTTACGGCATCACAATTTGTTTTTTCCCGACCATGACCACCCGGCCATCACCGCTGCCATCGACTGTTTCACACGACTTGAAGCCAGCCACTCAGAAGAAGAGATCATCCTGGCGATGGATGACTCCCGCCCCGAATATGAACGGCTGGTACGGCTCGTCAACCCATGGAGCGACGCGATAAACACCCTGCGTTACCGAGAAACTCAGGCCAGGGCGGAAACGGCCTTACATAAACTCCAATACGAAAAAGAAATCGCCCGCATCAAATCATCTATTTCCTGGCGGATTACGGCCCCCCTGCGTGCAAGCTGGAACCTGGTGCTGTATCCAATCCTCGGCAGATTGGGCCTGCATGGGTCCAAACAAACTAATCACCGCCTCCCCCTTAGAAGTGAAAAGCACCGACATTGATACACTGCCGCGTATCTTACGGCCGCTAAGAGCGATATATCGCTGCTTGCCCATCTGGTTAAGGAGCCGGCTACGTAGCGCATCGATGATGATTGCCTACCAATTCAAGTTATTCCTCTCCAAGGAAAACCAGCTGGCACTGAACGCACTGTCTTCAAATCGAGCCTTGTTGGCTCTTCCCTTTTCCACCCCTAGGGTTACCCCACGGCTCGATATCACCTTGGTCACCTTCAACAGTGCAAAATGGCTGGATGGATTTTTCGAGACCCTAAGTAGTCAGGACTATCCTCTCTCATGCATCGCACTGTACGTCGTTGATCACGACTCTGACGACGACACCCTGGTCCGGCTCCGTGACTGGAGCACAAGGCTTGTCGGCTTGCTTGCCTCCTTCGATATTTATGCTCGTGACAATTTGGGTTTTGGCGCCGGGCAAAATTTTGCCATCGCACGCGGCACCTCCGACTTCGTTCTTGTAGTCAACCCCGACATCAAGTTCGAGGCCGATGCTCTGACTGCGGTCGTTTCCTTGGCGGCAGCCGACCTGCCGTTCATTGCGAGCTGGGAACTCAGGCAAAAACCTTACGAACATCCCAAGCACTATGACCCGGTTACATGGGAAACAAATTGGTCATCGCATGCCAGCATCTTGCTGCGCCGATCCGCCTGGCAAGCCGTAGGCGGTTATGATGAGCGTATATTCCTCTATGCTGAGGACGTAGATCTGTCATACCGGTTACGTCGTGCCGGGTACCATCTGCGCTACTGCCCGAAGGCTGTAGTTTGGCATTTCAGCTATGCGCAACCGAGTGAAATCAAGCCCACACAATATGTTGGCAGTATCGTCGGCAACTTGATATTGCGTCTGCGTTATGGCAGCAGGATCAACAAAGTGGCCGGCTTTGTCCTACTTTGTTTTCGCGTGCTCGCCACCCAGCCCATACCACATGGTCGACGTCGTTTACTGAAAATGTTGATCAGGTCCCTGAGACCTGGCAAAAGCATGCCACTATTGCCAGTTGGCGAGTTGTCAGCCAAGGTCCACCTCGGGTTCTGGGGATTCGATTACGAACTAAGGCGGGAAGGCGCATTTGTGGCACAGCGAAAGATTCGCTTAAATTGCCCTCTCATTTCCGTCATCACGCGCACACTCGGAACACGTCCAAAACTACTGCTTGAGGCTGGCAGGTCCGTGATGAACCAGAGCTATCCTAATATTGAGTGGCTTGTCATCGAAGATGGCGGCGAGCGAATGAAAGCCATCATTCAAGATTTCGCGGATCGTACACCACGGCCAGTGCGCTATCTGCCATTGCCGCGGCTGGGCCGGTCGGCCGCGGGAAACGAAGGCTTGCGCTGTGCGCAGGGAACGCACTGCATATTCCTGGATGATGACGATTTACTTTATGCCGATCACATCGAGAGCCTCTGGGCCACGCTCGAACAAGATAGCGGCTGCGTCGCCGCCTATGCGCTTAGTTTCGCCGTGCATACAAGATACCGCAGCGAGAACGACAGCGAAGATGTGTTTATTTCGTTGCCCAGTTATCTCGAACAGCCTTTTAGTTACGACATTCTGCACAATCACAACTATATTCCCATCCAGGCTATATTGTTTCCGCGGTCCCTCTTCGTGGAACGAGGTGGATTCAACGAGGAACTGGAATTTCTCGAGGACTGGAACCTTTGGCTACGTTATGCCTATCGCAATCGCTTTGCCTATCTGCCCAAAGTGACCTCACTCTTTCGCCTCCCAACAGAAAGCGAGGCCCGACTTTCCCGCCAGCAGAAACTCGACGGCGCCATACGCGAGGCTAGCGAAGCAGCGGAGGCATGGTGCCGGCACTACGATGTAATCAGTGCGTCTTCTCGATCCTCTGCGTATTCCGCACCAAACTGAACACCGATTCCACCGCAAACTGGACAGATGAAATAACGATTCGACGTTGGGATAACCCTGGGGCCCACGGTGATTTTCCCGAGAATGCCAATAGCCAATCGAAGGTTATCCATGCGTAAGACAGGAAAAGTAGAGCGGCTGCTAGGGATCCGCGGCATTAAACCCAGTCACCATTTCACGTCTGGCAATCCATGCCGCAACAACATCCTTAGTTTGTAGGGCCACCAGTCGAAAACGGCGAAAAAGTCAGACACCGCAACATCGCGCTGCTGCATGGCCAGCCGGCGCAGGGCGCATAACCTACCGCGTTCACGCCAAAGCGCAGCGAATACCGGCAGATAGATGTCGCGGAGAAAGGCGCTGCGTCCTTTCAGCAAGGAAAGCAGCGCGCCCTCTGCGAGCAACAGCAGCAGGTGCAGCGGCAGCAGCAGCGCCAGCCAAGGCAGTGGGTAACAGATTGTCATGACGAAGGTCTTGTTGCGCTCGCTGAGTGACCGCCGGCGGCAGGTGGTGGCCAGCCGACCCTCTGCCGCCTTGCCACCGCCGAAGCTCGCACCGACGCGGTGGCGGTAGCCCGAGGTATTGAGCGCTCGCACCGGGTAGCCGGCGAGCCGCGCCCGGCAACAGAGATAGAGATCTTCGGCGACCGAGCCGAACCATTCCGGGAAGCCGCCAAGCTCGTCCCACAACACCTTGTCGATCCACAGGCAAGCACCATGCATCGTGCCGACTTCGCCTCGGCCTGGGTCGAGGTTAGGCACTGGATTGAGGAACGGGTCGAGAAGGCTGCCGATGTCGAGTAATTGACCGGTTTCCGCATCGTATTGCGGCAGCGTCAGAATAGCCGGCCGGGCTAAGCGCTGCGATTCCAGTAGCAGCGTCGTCAGCGCTTCAGGCAAGAGTTCTGCGTCGTTATTGAGCAGCAGCAAGTATTCGCCTTGCGCTGCTGCCGCCATACGGTTGTTGGCGATGCAGAAACCGACGTTAGTGGCGCTCTCGATCAGCCTCACGTCCGGATGCAGCGCCCGGAGATGCGCCGCTGAGCCATCTGGGGATGCGTCGTCATGCACGATGATTTCGACAGGTGCATCGATTAGCTGTGCATGCACGGAAGCGATACTGGCGTCGATCAGTTCGATGCCGTTGTAGTGGGCGATGCAGACGGAGATAAGCGGCTTCACGCTTGCCCTTGCAACCACTGCCAGGTTCGCCGCACCCCCTCCTCGAGCCTGACACGTGGCGCCCAGCCGGCGGCCCGCAAGCGGGAAACGTCTAGCACCACCCGCTGGACATCGCTGCGGCGGGCGGAACGGTAAACCACATGTGGCGTTTGCCCAACAAGCTCACCCGCCAAACGAATCAAGCCGTTGATGCTGCATCCCATCCCGCTGCCGACGTTGTAGGTGCCGCTATCCATGGGACGATCTACAAATAGCGCCGCCGCAGCTACTACATCATCCACATACACGAAGTCGCGCACTGCCGCCCCATCACCCCAAACTTCAATCGGCTGGCCGAATCGGATGTTTTCTAGTACGGTGCGCACCAACCCGAAACCTGTTTTGAGCCGCTGGCCAGGGCCATAAGCATTGGCCGGGCGCAGGATCGTCACAGCCCTCCCTTGGGTGCGGAGGGCTTGCAGAAACATTTCCTGGGCTGCCTTGCCAGCCCCATGGTAAGAAAGCGGCTGTATGGTGGCATCCTCGGCTACCGGCATCTGGATCCGGTTGCCGTATATAGTGCCGCCGGAGGAAAAATAGATCAGGTGGCGATCGGGGAACTCCTGCAAGACATCGAGCAACGTGAGAGTTGGCAGCAGATTGTCCGCTTCGAGCAGCGGCCGGCGAGCGGAAACGCCTGGTGTGGTGGTGGAGGCTAGATGCACCACTGTGCCGCAAAATGGCAGCAATTGGCGCAGAATTCCGGAATCTTGCAGATCGCCAGGATGCCAGTACGCGCCCATGGGAAAGTCAGTCCCGGCGGGATGGTGTGTTAAGACATGGACTTCACGGTCAGCGGCCATGAGCTGGCGCATCAATGCCGTGCCGATGAAGCCACACCCTGCAAGAAGAACAGCGTTGCGGTTCATCCTTTACCCCTCAACAAATCTTCATAGCCGGCGAGATAGCGCGCGGCGCAGTCGTCCCAGTCGCCAATGGCTTCCTTGACCCAGCGGCGCGCGGCCAGCCCGATGCGCTCATTGACCTCGGGTGATTCAAGCCGCAGCAAGGCCGGCAGCAAGTCTTCCTGGCGCCCCACAAGCCAGCCAGTGGCCGCATGACGGATAAGGTCGCGGTGCGCCGGCAGGTCGGAAGCGACAATTGGCAGGCCGGCCGCCATCGCTTCCAGCATCACCTGCGGCCGGCCTTCGTCATGACGGCTTAGGGAGATCAGGCCGGCGGCTTTGGGGAACCAGGCGGCCCGCAGTTCGGCTGGGTGGGTAGGACCATGCCAAATCACCCAGTTCGGGAGGGGAAGCGATTCCTGCATAGGGCCGAACAGGTGCAGTTGCCGCTCGCCATGGAAAAGGCCCTCACCCCAGTCGAACAAGTTGCCTATCTTGTTCCGGGTGAGGCGCGTAACGGCGATCCAACAGGTCGGCTCGATACGGTCACGCACAACATCGAACCAGGCCTTGGCGACGCCGAAGGGAACTGGTCTGATGCGCGCCACAGCACCGAAATCGGCCTCAAGCCTTGATGTCATCCATGCAGCATTGGGGGCCAGGATGGTGGGACGCTGCGCGAATACCGAGCGCAACGCGGTGACCATGCCAGGTTTGTCGAGCAGGCCGTAATCACTGCCTAGGACCGTCACCAGCGCTGGCGTGTGGGTCCCCCACAGCGGCAATGCGTTCTGCAGCCAGTTCACATGCGCGATGTCATGTATTTCGCGCCGATAAACTCGGTAAAGGCGCACCAATAGCCCGGCCGCCGAGGTGAGGCCGGCCACCTTGCCCTTGCGGAGCCGCGCGGCGATGCCCCCATCGGCGAGTAAGCGCTCTAGCCAGGCCTGCTCACCGGGGGTAGCTGCGTTCCGTACTCGCGGCGGCAATATGCCCGCCGGGGTCCATGCCGCCAGCTCCAAGTCAGGTCGGCTGGCCAATGCCGTAGCCATGTCGGCAATGAAGCGGCCCTGCCAATCTTGCGCGTCGGCGGGATAAGACGTGCCGACAAAAAGCAGGCGGGTCATCATGGCTGCCGCGGCATGACGCCAATTCCATGACGGAGGATGGGGGGGAATCGAACGCGATCCACGCCCACGCCATCACCTCTCGGTATCCTTGTAATGCAACGCTGTGATCTGCTCGGAGATGACACCAATCAGAAATGTGAGTACGGCTGTCGTGAACATCAAAGCGCTCATGTTGGTGAACCGGCCATAAGTAAAGTAGGTGTAGCTGTAATACCCAAGCCCGACGAGAAAAAACGCTAGGCTCACCGGTAAAAAAAGTTTGAAGGGAGAATACAAGGTCCCGATACGAATGATGATAAGCAGAAAACGCATACCATCGCGCAATGGATGGAGGTGGCTTGCCCCCAAGCGCTGCTTAGCCCTAATCGGCAAATAGCCGACAGCAAACCCAGACCGAAAGAAACTCATTGTTATAGTGGTTGGGTAGGAGAACCCGTTAGGCAATAGATGTAGGAACTTGCGAAACTTTTCCGCCCGTACGGCACGAAAACCCGAAGTCAGGTCATCCACCTTATGGTTGACCATCCAACTGGCCAGCCTGTTGAAAAGGATATTACCCAAAGCCCGCTGTTTGCCAGCGTGGGTGCCAGCTTCACGAGCGCCTACGACCATGTCATAACCCTCGCCCAGCCTCGCCAGCAACCGGGGTATGTCGGCCGGGTCATGTTGGGCATCGGCATCCATGAAAACCAGAATTCCGCCACTGGCTGCGCGCGCACCAGTTTTGACCGACGCTCCATTGCCAATCGAATACAGGTGAGCAATACGTTTAACTTGATGTAATTTACAGATTTCCGCGGAGGCATCGGTTGAACCGTCATCCACCACAATGATTTCCGCTGCTGGCATCAATAGGCGCAAATTCGGGAGGATTGTGGAGAGGCCCTGCGCTTCGTTGCGTGCCGGGAGAATGATCGAAACGTCTCTACCATTCATGTGCATCCTTCTGCCCTCTTCATGCAAATCAAGTTAACGTCGACGACAGGTTTATTGTGGCAGACGCCCCAGGATGATAGCGAAACTCTCTTGCTTTCGTCTCAAGGCAAAATTCTCCGGGCTTAACCTCACCGCCGCATCCAACCGTGTCTTAGCCGAATTGGGATCCACCGCTACGAGCAATAGATAATCCGCTTCCGCATCGAGAAAAGCGGCCCGTAGGGAAATGGGTATTCTCGAATTTCGGCTCCCCGCCTCAAAGAGCGCGATCACCTCTTCAGTGGGCAAACAATCCGGCATCTTGATCAATGGCCTGAGTAAATCTGAAGGAAGCTCCAGGTCTTTGGGCGCGAAGGCTGTATATTCCAGACGCCGCGATAATTCCCTGATCCATGACTCATCAATGGGTCTGCCGGAAGCGCAAGCCCAGACGAGCGCGCCAAGCAAGGACAATTTGTTGCTTGGGCTGGCCGCCGTAGCCTGAGTGAAATGGTAGCGGATCATTTGTCCGCCTATCGGGTCAGCGGCATCACCATGGCCGGCCGCGAACAAGGCCTGCGCCGCACTGTAGTTGGCACGCGCGGAGTGGGGGTGGTGTGCGGCCTCCAACTGTGTGCCGCGTAACGTATCGCCCCATTGGTTGGATCGCAACCAGGTAAACAAGGCCAGGACGATCACGGGCAGGACAGCGACTATTGCGAAGGTATAAGCACGATGGTCAAGCCTGAATTTCTGCAACCAGCCAGCCACTGTATAACCGACACCCAGAATAAGACCGATCGAAGGAAGGTAATTTCTATACTCCTGGGCGAGCTCGAGCGGCAGGAATGTGGATTCCAGGGAGTGGCCAAGCAGATACCAGGTCATCGCAAAACAGGGCATGGGCCAGCGCCGCCAGCCATAGGCCAGGCCAAGGACGACCAATATCCAGCCGAGCACGGCAAACAGTGTGGACGAAGGACTCAACCACCCGGTCGAAAGCGGAAAATCATCAAGATAAAAACCAAATTTTGTATATGCAGGCGTGACGATCTGGCCTATATAAAACCAGAGCACACGCGCCTCGGTCATGAGCCGCTCCGCCAATGAAAAATCGCGCATGGCATAGGCCTGATCGAGCCACGACACGCCGAGATAACTCAGCATGGCGCCAACAATGGCCAACATCATCAACAGCAGTATCAAGGCCGCCAGGTAGCCTCGGCGTAACGCTTGCCGCCCTGTCCGTCCGTGCTGCCATATCTCAATGAGCAACACAAACAATGGGAAAAGCAGTCCGGTCTCCTTGCTGAAGACGGCCAGCGGCCAGAACACCAGCCAGCCCGCCATGAGCCAAAGCCGTGCCTCCATTTTTCCGGCTGTCGGTGCCGTCGCCTGCAGATGGCTGATCAGCGCCAGCTGCATGAACATAGTCGACAACAGCGCCATGCGTTGCACTGACAGAATGATGGCGACGTGATGGATGGGGTGCAAAAGCCAGATGGCGGCCACCCAGATCGGCAACCATCTAGCCATGCCTGGGGAAATATTTGCATCGGGATGGGCGCGCAACAGCAACACTGTGAGCCACGCCACCCACACGCCATTGAGTAGGTGTATGGCCAAATTGACAGCCTTGAAGGCAAAGGGATCAAGACCGAAAAAATAATAGGTCAGCGCCAGACTGAGGACACTGACCGGACGGCCCAATGGCCCCGCCGCCGGGCCCTTGAGGCTTGATTCAAGCGAATCTAGGCTTAGATGGGTGATACGAATCGATGCGTTATCGAGGATATTGCCGAAATCGTCGAACAAGAAACCGCCGGATGCTGCCGGCCAATACACAGCCAGAGTAAGACCAAGCAGACACAGCCATAGAGCAGGCAGGATCAATCGGCAGGATAACGTATGGAATACGGGCAAAACTGTCGTTCTTGCTATGAAACACTAACGAATCATGACACACAGCCAAACAGGCACATATAGACACACCCTCTGGACTTCGCCCAGAGGGTGTGTCAAAGACAACAGTGGATCAGAAATCTTTACAGGAGCCAGGCAGATATTTCACGTCGATCGGATTGGCCGTCCCTTTACCACAGGTCCACGCAACAGTCCCTGTCCCAGCCGTGCCGGTGGCGCGCAAGATAAGTGTCTTGCTGGCGGCGGCAGAGAGCCCGGTATCGGCAGACAACGTCACCACGATATCGCCAGCGTCATTGCCACTCTGAGTCCAGCCTACACTGGCCACATATTTCGAGGCTTGACTCTGCACACCCATGGACGCGGCGCTGGGCAGCATCTTGCCCTGATTGGCATACACTTCAGACACCGCCGTACGCGCGGCAGATGCCGCCAGTATGCCTTCTGACACCTTGGCGCGAACCGTGTAGTCCTGATACGCCGGCAGAGCGACGGCCGCCAGGATGCCGATGATGGCCACGACGATCATCAGTTCGATCAGGGTGAAACCGGCCTGGCCGGAGCGCTTGATGCTTTGCATGGTGAATCTCCCAAAAAATCCCGCCAACGCGGCGGTACGGTGGAAGCGGAGCGATTTGCATGCCAGGCGCGTTTCCCTGAGGTGGTGAATGTCTACCATGTAACGCTAACCTGTTGTTGAAACATGACTTTTATGACGATACCGATCCTGGCGCAATCATCGGAGCCCGTGCATGCGCTTCGATTGGCCAGTGTAAAATGGCCGTAAAATGTCGCCGGATGACCTTTTACGGCACTCGATCCGAACAGAACAGCCCTGTCGGCAGGCGGGAACGGGCAAAGCCGGAGACGGCGATTCTCCGGGATTATCATTTCAACCCGGATCGTTTCCAGGAGGGCCATAGCTAAAGTGCTGACCGCCATTTCTCCCGCGCGCAGCGCCATCGTCGAGGCCTGCGCCGGCAGCGGCAAGACCTGGCTCTTGGTGTCGCGCATGATCCGGCTGCTGCTGGCCGGGGCCGCTCCCTCCGAGTTGCTGGCCATCACCTTCACGCGCAAGGCGGCCGAGGAGATGCGCGCACGCCTGTTCGAGTGGCTGGCGCTGTTGGCGACCGCCGACGCCGACGCCGTGGTCGAATTCCTGACCGAACGCGGCCTCGACCCGGCGGCGGCGCACGCCGCCCTGGCGCGCGCCAGGGGCCTGTTCGAGGCGGTGCTCGACAGCGTTCCCGGCCCCACTATCACCACCTTTCATGGCTGGTTCCTGCACTTGCTGTCACGCGCGCCGCTCACCCGGTGGGCGCCGGCCAATCTGATCGAAACGCTGGCGACGCTCAAGAACGAGGCCTGGCAGACCTGGGCGGAGACCCTGCGCCGGCCGGAAAAGGCGGCTCAGGCCGAGGCGCTGACCGGGCTGATGCGCGAGCTGCCGCTCGATAGTGTGCGCGCGCTGCTCTTCGCCCTGCTGGAAAAACGGGCGGAGTGGTGGGCCTGGGCCGCCGGCCGGGGCAACCCGCTGGCCGAGGCGATGGCCGAATTGCAGGCACTGGCCGGGGTGGACGAAGCGCGTGACGTGACCGCCGGGCTGTGGGCAGAGCCGGGGTTCCGGCATTCGTTGGCCGAATTTTTGCCATTGCTGACGGACAACGCGGCGGGCGTCAGGGCAGACGCAGAGCGGGCGGAAACGCTTGCCCGGCTGTTGCAATATGGCAGCGGGGCGGTCCCAGGGCTGTTTGACGCATTGCAAACCGTATTTCTTACCGCCCACGGCGAACCGCTGGCGCGCAAAGCCGGCGCCACGCTCGACAAGCGCCTCGGCAGCGCGCGGGCGGCGCGGTTTATTGAGCTTCATGCCGTCCTGGCAGGGCGGTTGGCCGAGACCAGACGGGCGCTGGCGGAACAATCGGCGCTGCGCCTCAACCGCCTGGCGTTGACCGCCGGCATCGACCTGATCGCCCATTTCCAGGCCATGAAGCAAAAACGCGACGGCCTCGATTTCACCGATGCCGAGTGGCTGGCCTGGCGGCTGTTGTCCGATCCGGAGGAATCCGCCGCCCTGCTGGCCAAGCTCGACGCCCGCTGGAAACACCTGCTGCTGGACGAATTCCAGGATGCCAACGCCTTGCAATGGCAGATACTGACCGCCTGGCTCGCGGCCTACGGCGCCGATCCCGAGCGGCCGACGGTGTTCGTGGTGGGCGACCCGAAACAGTCCATCTACCGTTTCCGCCGCGCCGAGCCGCGCGTCTTCACCACGGCGCGCGCCTGGCTCGAAAGCGAATTCGCCGCTACCACCTGGCGGCAGGATGAAACCCGGCGCTGCGCCCCCAGGGTGGTCGCCTGGGTGAATACGGTCTTCGGCGGCCTGGGCGAGGAATATCCGGGATTCAAACCTCATCGCGCGCACAACGCCGCGCTGCCGGGCTGGTGCGAACTGATCGCCGTCCCCGCCCCCCCGCCGGCGCCGCCGGCAGCCGCGGAAGAGCGGCTGCGCGACCCCCTGACCGAGCCGCCGCCGGCGCCCGCCGAGCCACGCGCCGAAGAGGCGGCGCGCGTGGTGGCGCGCATCCGGGAAATCGTCGGCCGCTTGCGGGTGGCGGAAGACGGCGGCCGGCCGGCGCGCTTGGACGACATCCTGGTGTTGTTCGCCAGACGCACCGGGCTCGCGGTCTTCGAAGACGCCTTCAAACGCGCCGGCCTGCCCTACCTCGGCGACCGCCGCGGCGGCCTGCTCGATGCCCTGGAGGTGACCGATCTCACCGCCCTGCTCGGCTTTCTGGTCATGCCGCATGACGATCTCAAACTGGCCCAGGCACTGAAAAGCCCCTTGTTCGGCTTTTCCGACCCCGACCTCGCCGCCCTCAGCGCCGCCGGCGCGGGGCCATGGTACGCCCGCTTGCGTGCCTGGGCGGCGTATCCCGACGCCCCCGCGCACGTGCGCCGCGCCCTCGCCCTGCTGGATGCCTGGCGGCAGTTGGCCGGCCGGCTGCCGCCGCACGACCTCATCGACCGCCTCTTCCACGAGGGCGAGGTCGAGGCCCGCTATGCCGCTGCCGTGCCGGCGCGTCTGCGCGCCTCGGTGCAGGCCAATCTGCGCGGTCTCCTGGAACATAGCCTGAGCCTGGGCAGCGGCCGCTTCCCCAGCCTGCCGCGTTTTCTCGATGAATTACAGACCCTGCGCCGCGATGCCGGCGACGAGGCCCCGGACGAGCCGCCGGCCGCCGCCGGCGAGGCGCTGCGGATGCTCACCATCCACGCCGCCAAGGGCCTGGAAGCGCCCATCGTGTTTCTCATCAAGGCCGACGAGGAGCGCCGCGACGGCGACCACTATGGCGCCCTGCTCGACTGGCCGCCGGCGGCGGAAAAGCCGGCGCATTTTTCCCTCCATGGCCCGGCGGCCTGGCGCGGCCAGGCCCGGCAGCCTCTGTTCGAGGCAGAGGCAAGAGAGGCCGCGCGTGAGGATCTGAACCTGCTCTATGTGGCGATGACGCGGGCGCGGCAGGCGCTGTTCGTCAGCGGCCGCGCGGACGCCAAGGACGGCACCTGGCTGGCGCGGCTGAGCACGGCGTTGGCCGCGGCCAGGACGGAGGCTTTGCCGGAGATGTCGTGGGCCGAGGCGGCCGCCGTCTCCACAGCCGCGGTCGCCGAGTCAACCGTCCGGACTTCCGCCGGCGCGGAAATGGCCCCGTCTGCCGCGGGCATCGGTCGCCGTCGCCCGCCGGAAGCCCCGGAGGCAGCCTTCGGCATTTACGTCCACCGCTATCTGGAACTAGCCACCGCGGGGCTGGACAGCGCCGCGATACGCCGTGCCCTGGATCTCGATGAACCGGCCCTGGCGGTGGTGCGCAAGACGGCCGAGGCGATACGCCATGGCCGGCAGACGCGGCGCTTTTTCGAAACCGGGCGCGCCCGCAACGAACTGGAATATGTCGGCGCCGACGGCCAGCTCAGACGCATCGACCGCCTGGTGGAATTCGACGACGAGATCTGGGTGCTCGACTACAAGAGCGGCGGCTTCGACCCCGCGTACTGGCTGCAACTGGCCGACTACCGCCGCGCCATGGCCGCCCTCCATCCCGGCAAGACCGTCCGCGCCGCGCTCCTGTTCGGCGACGGCAGCATGCGGGAGCTGCCGGCGGATTACAATGCCTGTCCCGCAACACCACTCGCCGACCGCTGATATGCCCGTCAATCTCGCCGCTCCCGATCCCGCTTCACTACTCCCGGTTCCCGGCGTCGAGCTGGGCGTCGCCTGCGCCGGCATCAAGAAGCCAGGCCGCAGGGATGTCCTGGTCATGCGCCTGGCCCAGGCCAGCGAGGTGGTCGGCGTGTTTACCCAGAACCGTTTCTGCGCCGCGCCGGTCACCGTGTGCAAGGAACATCTCGGCCAGGCTGGCGGCATCCGCGCCCTGCTGGTAAATACCGGCAACGCCAACGCCGGCACCGGCGCCGACGGCATCGACCGGGCGCGCGCCACCTGCGCCGCGCTGGCCGGGCGGATCGGCTGTGCCCCCGCGCAGATACTGCCTTTCTCGACCGGCGTGATCCTGGAGCCGCTGCCGCACGACAAGATCATGGCCGCCCTGCCCGCCGCCATCGCCGATCTGAAACCGGCCAACTGGGCGGCAGCCGCCGAGGCCATCATGACCACCGATACCGTGGCCAAGGCCACCTCGCGCAAGCTCGCGCTCGCCGGCCAGGATTTCACCGTCACCGGCATCGCCAAGGGCTCGGGCATGATCCACCCGAACATGGCGACCATGTTGAGCTACGTCGCCACCGATGCACCGGTGGCGCGTGCGGCGCTGGAAGCGATTTTGAGACAGGCGGTGAACCGGTCCTTCAACTCAATCACCGTCGACGGCGATACCTCGACCAACGATTCCTGCCTGCTGATCGCCACCGGCGCGACCGCCGCCGCGCCGATCATGGACGCGCACGACCCGCGTTTTGGCAGCCTGCGCGATGCCGTCACCGAGGTGATGATCGCGCTCGCCCAAGCCATCGTCCGCGACGGCGAGGGCGCCACCAAGTTCATGTCGATCCGGGTCGAAGGCGGCCGCGACGAGGCCGAGTGCAAGCAGATCGCCTACGCCGTGGCGAAGTCGCCGCTGGTCAAGACCGCCTTCTTCGCCTCCGACCCCAACCTCGGCCGCATCCTGGCCGCGGTGGGTTACGCCGGCGTGACCGACCTCGACGTCGACAAGGTCAAGCTCTGGCTGGGCGGTGTGCTGGTGGCCGAGAACGGTGGCCGCTCGCCCGACTACAAGGAAGCCGAAGGCGCCCGCGTCATGGCGGCGGCGGAGATCGAAGTGCGCATCGACCTGGGCCGTGGCGATGCCGTGGCCACGGTGTGGACCTGCGATTTCTCCTATGACTATGTGAAGATCAACGCGGAGTACAGAACCTGAGTGAAAATAAGGATCGTCATTCCCGCCTTCGCGGGGACGACGAAATCGCATGAAACACCCCTGCGTCTACATCCTGGCCGGCCAACGAAACGGCACGCTCTACACTGGCGTCACTTCGGACCTGGTGAAGCGGGTGTGGGAACACAAGGGGCATTTCGTCGAAGGCTTCACAAAGGACTATGGCGTCGACCAGCTGGTCTGGTACGAAGCGCACGAAACCATGGATAGCGCCATCCACCGCGAGAAGCAGTTGAAGAAATGGAACCGGGATTGGAAACTTCGACTGATCGAGGCATCGAATCCGGATTGGAACGATTTGTATGAAAGCCTGATTTGACTGGGCCCCCGCCTGCGCGGGAGCGACGACTCAGTCGTCATTCCCGCGCAGGCTGGAATCCAGTACTGAAAAAATGGACGAAGACGAAATCTCCTACCAGGTCAGCCCCGAGCTGGCCATTCTGCTGGCGCGCGCCAATGATTTGCTGGCGCGGCTGGAACCCTGGCTGCCGCCACCGCCGCCTGGCATCGACTGGAAGACGACACTGGCCTGCCGCTGGCGACGCGGGCCGGTGCTGGGCTGGCTGCAACCGCTGGCGCAGCTCAACTGCCCACCGTGGGAGGCGCTGAAGGGCATCGAGGCGCAGAAGAAGGCGGTCGAACGCAACCTGCGCCAGTTCGTCACCGGGCTGCCGGCCAATCATGTCCTGCTCACCGGCAGCCGCGGCTGCGGCAAGTCGTCACTGATCAAGGCCCTGTTGCCGCGGCTGGCGAGGCGCGGCCTGCGCATGATCGAGGTGGACAAGGACGACCTCGTCCACCTGCCCGACATCGTGGCGCGTATCGCTGACCTGCCCTGGCGCTTCGTCGTCTTCACCGACGACCTCTCCTTCGCGGCCGACGAGTCCGCCTACAAGCCGCTCAAGGCGGCGCTGGACGGCTCGCTCGCCGGGCTGTCGGCCAATGTGTTGATCTGCGCCACCTCCAACCGCCGCCACCTGATGCCGGAATACATGGCCGAGAACCTGGAGACGAGTTATGTCGGCAACGAGGTCCATCCCGGCGAGAGCACCGAGGAGAAGGTGTCGCTGTCCGACCGCTTCGGCCTCTGGTTGTCGTTCTACCCCTTCGATCAGGATCAGTACCTGGCCATCGCCGCCTCCTGGGTATCTCAACTGGGCGGCGTCTGGGCCGAGCCGGCGCGGCTGGAGGCGCTGCAATGGGCGACCGCGCGCGGTGGCCGCTCGGGTCGCATTGCCCGCCAGTTCGCGGCCGACTGGGTAGGGCGGCAGGGGCTGAAGCGTTGAGTCGCGTCGAAGTCGCCGCCGCGGTGATCGAGCGGCCCGACGGCGCCTTTCTCATGGCGCGCCGGCCCAGGGGCAAGGCCTATGCCGGCTGGTGGGAGTTCCCCGGCGGCAAGGTGGAGCCAGGCGAGACCGCCCGCGCGGCGCTTGACCGCGAGTTGCACGAGGAGTTGGGCATCACCGTGGAGATGGCCTACCCCTGGCTCAACCGCGCCTTCGATTACCCACATGCGCGGGTGAATCTGCGTTTCTTCCGGGTCACCGGGTGGGAGGGCGCGCCGCGGCCACTCGAAGGACAGGGCGGTCTGGCCTGGACCCGTGCCGCGCCGCCCGCCGTCGAGCCCATCCTGCCAGCCAACGGGCCGATACTGCGCGCCCTTGGATTGCCGCTGGTCTATGCCCTCTCGGCGGCCGGCGAGCTGGGTGCCGCCGGCTTCCTGGCCCGGCTGGAAACGGCCCTGGCCAATGGACTTGGCCTTGTCGAGTGGCGCGAAAAGGCCATGCCGGCGGCGCAGTCGGCGACGATGGCCGCGTCGGTCGCCGCCCTCTGTCGCCGTCATGAGGCGCAACTGATGCTCAATGGCGACAGTGCCCTGGCGGCGCGCCTGGGCGCCGGCGTGCACCTCACCGCCGCGCAATTGATGGCCGCCGACACGCGGCCTGCGCTGCCCTGGGTGGCGGCTTCCTGCCATGATGCCGCCGAACTGGCGAAGGCGGCGGCCCTTGGGGTGGACTTCGTGGTGTTGGGGCCGGTGCGGCCGACCGCCTCCCACCCCGGTGCGGCCGGGCTCGGCTGGCCCGCCTTCAGCCGTCTGATCGACGATTATCCGCTGCCGGTCTATGCCCTGGGCGGGCTGACCCGCGCCGATCTGGAGTTGGCCCGCGCCGCCGGGGCCCACGGCATCGCCTTGAAGAGCGCCGCATGGCCAGATTGATACCGCCACCCCGCTGGCTGGCCCCCGTTCTGATCCTGCTCGGCATCGCCAGCGTCGTGGCCTGGCACCGTCTGTCGACGCCGGAGATGGCGCCAGCGTCCACCTTGAGCTGCGCCGATCTGCACGCCGGCTGCGCCACCCGCCTGGACGGCCGCCCGGTGACGGTGGCGATCGTCGGCGAACTGAAAGTGCTCTCGCCCTTCGAGATCGTGGTCAGGACACGGGCCGACAAGATTCAGGCCAGCTTCACCATGGAGGGCATGGACATGGGCTTCAACCTGTACACGCTGCGGCCGGACGCGGCCGGCGTCTTCCGCGCGCGCGTGACCCTGCCGGTGTGCGTGACCGGCCGCCGCGACTGGGTCATGACCCTCGATATCGACGGCCGCAGACTCGCCCTGCCCTTCAGCACCACGCTCTAATCAAACGCCGCGCCGGGGGAAGCGCACGGTGAACACGGCGCCGGCACCGGCGGCCGCGTCGGCGATGATGACCTCGGCACAGTGGCGCTGCGCCACTTCGCGCACGATGGCCAGACCCAGACCGCTGCCCGGTTGCGCCGAGCCGGCCACCCGGTAGAAGCGGTCGAACACCCGTGACCGTTCCGCCGGCGGGATGCCTGGCCCGCTATCCTCGACCTGCAGCCACGCCCCGCCGTCATAACCGGTGCGGACGGTGATGTGGCCGCCGGCCGGGGTATAGCGGATGGCGTTGTCCACCAGGTTGTCGATGAGATCGCGCAACGCGGCCTCGCTGCCCCGCAACGGCAGCGATCGCCCGCTCCCCGCAAAGCCCAGGTCGATGCCCTTGCGCATGGCCTCGGGGACCCAGTGCATGGCCGATTCCTGGACGAGGCGTTCGAGATCGAGCGGCAGCGGCAGGTCGTTCTCGCGCGCGTCCGGCTCGTTGCGGGCCAGGGTCAGGAGCTGGTTGACGAGGTGGCTGCAGCGATCGGCGCCAGCGCTGATCCGCTCCAGGGCCGCTTGCACGTCTGCCGGCGCGCCCTGACGCTTGCCGAGTTCGGCCTGGGCGCGCAGGCCGGCGAAAGGGGTGCGTAACTGGTGCGCGGCATTGGCGACGAAGCGCTTCTGCTGCGCCATCATGCCTTTGAGGCGATCGATCAGGGCGTTGACCTCGCGGATGAGGGGACGAACCTCCCCTGGCGCCTGGCTTTCGTCGAGTGCGCCGAGATCGTCCGGGCGGCGCCGGGCCAAGGCCAGACGCAGCTGTTCCAGTGGTCCGAGGCCGCGTTTGAGGCCGATCCACACCGCCAGGGCGGCGATGAGAATGAAGATGAATTGGGGAATGACGATGTTGCCAAGTATGTTGCGGCCCAGGGACAGGCGATCGCTCACCGGCTCCGCCAGGATCAAGAGGTATTCGGCACCGGGCGAGCGCCGCAGCGAACGATAACGCAGGGTCAATAGACGTACCTTGCGGCCCTTGATGGCGGTGTCGCGCAAACGCGGTTCGTGCGACTCCCAGTCGCTCGGGCGCGGCCGCGGCAGACTGGCATTGGCCACCAGCGGGCGGTCATCGCGGCCAAAAAGGGCGAAGGCGAGATTCTCGGCGCCCGCAGGCAAGAGCTCGGCGGCGCCCGGCCCGGCGCCACTGGCCAGATCGTAGCGGCCGACCATCAGCCGCGCGCGTTCGATCAGCACCAAGTCGTAGGGCTGGTTGGAAAGCTTCAGGGCGGCGATATAGCCGGTAATGGTGGAAAACAGCAGCAGCAGATAGAGCGGCGTGAACAACCAGTTCATCAACTGACTGCGCAGAGACAGGATGTCGTCGTCATCCGGCTCCTGGCATTGCGGCCGCACGCCATTCGCCGCCCCCGCCGCGGGCTGAGCCGGGTTGGCGGGAAGCGGGGCCGGGCCGGTGAGCGGCGGCACTCGCGCCATCCCCTTCACGCCTTGTCCATGAGATAGCCCAGCCCGCGCACGGTGCGAATGGCAACGCCGCCGGGTTCCAGCTTTTTGCGCAGTCGATGGATATAGACCTCGATGGCGTTCGGGCTGACTTCGTCGTCCCAGCCACAGAGGCTCTCGATCAGGCTGTCCTTGCTCACCACCTTGCCCAGCCGAAACAGCAGGGTTTCCAGTACCGCCAGTTCCCGCGCCGACAATTCGATGACGCGGTCGTCTACGGTGGCCTGGCGGCCGACGCTGTCGAAGGCCAGGTGGCCGCAGCTAAGGAGGGTGCCGCCACCACCCTGCCCGCGCCGCAGCAGGGCGCGCACCCGCGCCTCCAGCTCGGCCACGGAAAAGGGTTTGGTCAAATAATCGTCGGCGCCGAGGTCGAGACCACGCACCCGATCATCCACCGTGTCGCGGGCGGTGAGGATGATGACCGGCAGATTGCGCTTGGCGGCGCGTGCCTGCTTCAGCACCGCCAGGCCATCCAGCCTGGGCAGGCTGAGGTCCAGCAGCGCCAGGTCGTAGCAGCCGTCGAGCAGCATGGCGAGGGCGCGCTCGCCGTCGGCGGCCAGGTCTGCCGCATAACCACTGCCGGTCATGGCACGGATCAGGCTGTCAGAAAGGACCTCATCGTCCTCGACAATCAAGATGCGCATGTCGGTTTTCCGTAAGGTGGATGTAAGTCTTGTTGCCTACCATGCAGCGCAACCCTCTCTGCGATGACAGTGCATTTTATGAGGATTTGGCCTGGCCATGGCAGAAATGGATGAGGCGACCGCAAAGATCAAAGCCGATCTGCCGCCGTTAGCCGGCAAGACCACGCACCGCCACGTCGCCGGCGCCATGGTTCGCTAATCCCGTACTGGTCCTCCCCTGCTCGCCCTTCGGGGCGGGCATCGCACCCCCCCGCTCGTCGGGGGGGTGCCCTTTTCAGGGACGGGTAATCCAGATGTTGGGCGCATAGATATTCATGTTAATTCGCTCTTAATTCTTCCTGTGGAAAATGGCCGTCAGCCTGACGCGATGCGTAAGGCCTGATCCATCCATCCAACCATTGAGGAGTTTTACATGAGCAAGACCCTGACCGCCCTCTTGACCGCACTTACCCTGCTGGCCTTCGGTGCCGCCAACGCGGCCGATAAGGCCGCGGCTACGGCCGACAAGGCCACGGCCACGACGGACACCGCCGCCGCTCCGGCCGCCGACAAGACCACGAAGAAAGTCTCCAAGAAGAAGCACCACAAAGCCAAGGCCAAGGCGGCTGTAGAGAAGAAGGCCGACGACGCTGCCGCTCCGGCCGACGCCGCCAAGAAGTAAGAGTTCTCCTGCATTACGGACGGGGCTACGGCCCCGTTTTTTTGTCTTGAGCGGCATCATCGCGCTATGCTGATCCGCCTACGACCCCCGCTCAAAGTTTGCACACGTCCCCATGAAACTGCTCCTGGCCGAAGATGATCCCATGATCGGCGCCAGCCTGGAAAGCGGCCTCAGGGCGGCGGGCTTCACCGCCGACTGGGTGCGGGATGGCGTCGCGGCGGACATGGCGCTGCAAACCGGGGTCTACGACCTGCTGCTCCTCGACCTCGGCCTGCCGCGCCTCGATGGTCTTAGCTTGCTGAAGAAACTGCGCCACCGCGACCTGAGCCTGCCAATATTGATCGTCACCGCCCGCGACGCGGTGCAGGACCGGATCACCGGCCTCAATCTCGGCGCCGACGACTACCTGGTCAAGCCCTTCAGCCTGGACGAGCTGGTGGCGCGCGTCCACGCCATACTACGCCGGCATCGCGGCCCGGCCCGCATGGAAATGCGGCTGGGCGGCCTGTGCCTCAACCCGGCCACGCGCGAGGTCCGCCTCGACGATGCGCTCCTGACGCTGTCACCGCGCGAATTTGCCCTGCTCGAAATCCTGCTGACCGAGCCCGGCAGTGTGTTCACGCGCGAGGCCCTGGAAGAAAGCCTGTACGGCTGGGATGAAGAGGTGGCCAGCAACGCCCTGGAAGTCCACCTGCACAACCTGCGTCGCAAGCTGGGGGCGGAGTGGATACGCAATGTACGCGGCGTCGGCTACAAGGTGGTGGAACCACGGTGAACTCGATCCGCGGGCGCCTGCTGTTCTGGCAGATAACCGCCCTGGCGCTGACCGCGCTGCTGGTCAGCGCCATCACTTACAGCGTCGCCTGGAGCGGCTTCAACCGCCTGCGCAACGAGAACCTGGAACAGATTGCCTACTCCATCGTCCGCCACGGGGTCGAGCCGGCGGCCGAGGACGCCCCGGATGTGGACGAGGCCGATCGCGGCCAGTTCGCCAGCCAGATATGGAACGCTGACGGCGGCCTGGCCTATTCCTCTCTTGCCAGCGGCGGCCCACCCCCACAAAAGGCTGGCTATCACGTCATCCACTGGAACGGCGAAGACTGGAACCTCTACACGCTGAAGGACGGCAACCTCACCATCCAGGTGGGCAACCCCGTTACCTACCGGCGTGCCCTGTTCGCCCGCACCGTGCCCTGGTTGCTGCTGCCCTTCAGCGTGTTGGTGGCGGCGCTGGGGGCCTTCATCTGGGTGGCCGTAGGGCGTGCCCTGGCCCCGTTGGAGGGTATCCGCGGCGAGTTGGAACGGCGCGATCCGCGCGAACTGACACCCATCCAGCTGCAGAACCTGCCGGAGGAGGTGGCGCCGCTCGTACAGGCCCTCAACGCCCTGCTGGGCCGGCTCGATGCCGCCCTCACCGGCGAGCGCCGCTTCATTGCCGATGCGGCCCATGCGCTACGCACCCCCTTGACCGCCATCAAGCTGCAGGCCCAGTTGGCCGATCGTGGCGCCAGCGCCGGGGAACGGCGGGCCGCCCTGGCGCAACTCGACGCCGGCGTCGACCGGGCGGCGCACCTGGTGGAGCAATTGCTGCGCATGGCGCGCCTGGAGCATGGCCCCCAGGAATACCCCTTCGCCCTCATCCGTCTGGATGAACTGGCCAAGGCGGTGGTATCGGCCTTTTCCAGCCAGGCGGATGCGCGCGGTATCGACCTGGGCGTGACGGGCTGCCAGCCGCTCACCCTATCCGGCCACGGCGACAGCCTGCGGGCGCTGCTCGACAACCTGGTGGATAACGCCCTGCGCTACGGCCAGCGCGGTGAGCGGGTCGATATAGAGGTGCGCGCCGACGGGGCCTACGCCACGCTCAGTGTGATCGACCATGGACCGGGCATCCCGGCCACCGAGCGGGGGCGGGTATTCGACCGTTTCTACCGCCTCGCCGGCGCCGACCAACCGGGCAGCGGGCTCGGCCTGGCCATCGCGCGCAGTATCGCGCATCTGCACGGCGGCCGCATCGATCTGGCGCCCACGCCGGGCGGCGGCCTCACCGTGATCGTGCGTCTGCCCCATGCAGATGCGAATATTGGCGGGGCCAGCCAGGTGGTTTGCTGATACCATTGCCGTCTGTGTGGTCTAGTCGGGCGCCACCTCGTGCCATTCAAGGAATATCTACAGTTTCTCCCCGTCCCGCCGGAGAGCCGTTTGCTCTACCAGGGCTTCTACGACCCCTGGCTGGTCGCCCTCTCCGTCCTGATCGCGGTGTTCGCGTCGTATACCGCCCTCGGCATCGCCGACCGCATCGCCGCCGCCAAGCGGCCCCCCATCCGCCTCGCCTGGCTGGGCATTGGCGCGCTGGCAATGGGCTGCGGCATCTGGGCGATGCATTTCATCGGCATGTTGGCCTTCAGCCTGCCCTGCTCGGTGCGTTACGACCCCCTACTCACCGCCCTCTCCCTGGCCCCCGCCGTGCTGGCCTGCGCCGTGGCGCTGCACAGCATCAGCCAACCGACGCAGGGATGGACCGCCCTGCTGTCCGGCGGCATGCTGCTGGGGGCCGGCATCGGCACCATGCATTACACCGGCATGGCGGCCTACCGGCTGGATGGCCTGGTGCGTTACGACCCCGCCCTG
Source organism: Hydrogenophilales bacterium (assembly GCA_037439465.1). Classification (GTDB taxonomy): domain Bacteria; phylum Pseudomonadota; class Gammaproteobacteria; order Burkholderiales; family Thiobacillaceae; genus Parasulfuritortus. Next base: position 25,063 of record JBBIVX010000003.1, read on the forward strand.
TTCATTCTGTCGCTCGTCGTCGCCGTGGTCCTGGCCATGGTGGCCCTGCGCATACGCTTCGGCCTGCGCACGCGCCTGTCCCCCGTGCCGCTCGCGTTGCTGAGCGCCCTCGTCATGGGCGGGGCCATCTCCGGCATGCACTACACCGCCATGGCGGCGGCGTATTTCATCAGCGAGGGCGACAGCAGCATCCCCGACTCCGCCCTCAACCCGACCTTTCTCGCCACCCTGGTGAGCGTGGTGACAGGGCTGTTGATCGCCCTCGCCCTGGCCGCCACGGTCATCCATCGCTATCTCGACATGGCCGGCCAGATGCGGCGCGGCGAGCAGAAGATCCGCCGACTGCTGGAGACCGCCCAGGAAGGTTTCGTGCTGGTGGACAACGATGACCGCATCCTCGAAGTCAATGCCGCCTTCGCCGCCATGCTGGCACGGCAACGCGAGCCGCTGGCGGGCACCGCCGTCCGCGACCTGATAGCGGAAGCGGAGGACCGCGACCGGCACGACGACGCGCGGCGGGGACGCGCCCAGGGGAGGCAAGGCCGTTACGAGATCGGCCTTACACGCGGCGATGGCAGTCTGGTACCCTGTCTATTCAACTGGACGCCCGTTCATGACGAGGACGGCGCCCTCAGCGGCGCCTTTGCCCTGGTGACCGATCTGAGCGGCAGCAGGCGCTACGAGGCCCATGTCCGGCAGGCCGTGGCGGTATTCGAAAACACGGCCGAGGGGATCATGATCACCGACCCGGACACCGTCATACTCTCGATCAACCCGGCCTTTAGCACGATTACCGGCTATACCGAGGCGGATGTGGTGGGACGGCGGCCGGGATTTCTCAGCTCCGGCCGACACGACGCCGATTTTTACCGCCGCGTCCGGGCGGAGCTGGCGGCCACCGGCCACTGGCAGGGCGAGATCTGGAACCGGCGCAAGAACGGCGAGGTCTTTGCGGAATGGCTGACCATCAGCGCGGTGCGCGGCCCGGGTGGACGGTTGCAGAACTACGTCGGGGTGTTTTCCGACATCACCCACATCAAACGCTCCGAGGCCGAGCTGGAGCGGCTCGCCCATTATGACCCGCTGACCGGCCTGCCCAACCGCACCCTGCTCGCCTCGCATCTCGCCCATGCCCTCGACCGGGCGGTCAGGCATGGCGAGCGCCTGGCCGTGCTCATGCTCGACCTCGACGGTTTCAAGACGGTCAACGACAGCCTCGGCCACCCGGCCGGCGACCAGTTGCTGCGCCTTATCGCCGAACGCTTGCAGGCGGCCCTGCGCAACGACGACATCGTCGCCCGGCTGGGCGGAGACGAGTTCGCCGTGGTGGCCGAAGCGCCACCGCATACCGAAGGCGTCGGCATACTGGCGCGCAAGATCATCGACACCATTGGCAGCCCGGTGGACCTCGATGGCCATAGCGCCAGAGTCAGCGCCAGCATCGGCATCGCTTTCTACCCCGACGACGGCGCCACCCCCACCGCCCTGCTGCAAGCCGCCGATACCGCCATGTACGCCGGCAAGCAGGCCGGCCGGGGCACCTACCGCTTCCATCATGCCGACATGGCGCAGGCGGCGCAGCGCCGCCTGGCCCTGGAACAGGGGCTGCGCCAGGCGCTGGAAAGACACGAACTGGAACTGTGGTATCAGCCCCAGGTGGACCTGGCCAGCGGCCAGGTAAAGGGGGCCGAGGCCCTGCTGCGCTGGCACGACGACGGCCGCGGCATCGTGCTGCCGGCCGAATTCATCCCGGTGGCGGAAGAGACCGGCCTCATCCTGCCCATCGGCCACTGGGTGCTGCGCGAGGCCTGTCGCCAGGCCCAGGCCTGGCTTGCGGCCGGCATGGATGTTGGGCGCATCGCCGTCAATGTGGCCGGCCCGGAGATCGAGCGCGGCGACCTGGTGGCGACGGCGGCGGCCGTGCTGGCCGAGACCGGGCTCTCGGCCAGCCGGCTGGAGTTGGAGATCACCGAGAGTTCGCTGCTCGGCAACACCGAACAGGCGCGTACCGTGGTGGACAAGTTGAGCGCGCTCGGCGTTGGCGTCGCCATCGACGACTTCGGTACCGGCTTCTCCTCCCTGGCCTACCTCAAGTACCTCAGCGTCAATCGTCTCAAAATCGACCGCGAATTCGTGCGCGACCTGCCTGCCGATCGCGACGATGCCGCCATCACCCGCGCCGTCATCGCTCTCGGCCACAGTCTCGGCTTCGCCGTCACTGCCGAGGGAGTGGAAACCGAGGCGCAACGGGCCTTCCTCGCCGGCGAGGGCTGCGACGCGGCGCAGGGTTACTGGTATAGCCGGCCGCTTCCGGCGAACGAATTCGCGGCCTGGTTCAGGACCTTCACTGCGCTTCCCGCCTGCATGGCAGCGACCAACCCATGAATAACCATTCACCCAGCGATTATCCTGCTGGCAAGCCAACCCCACCCTGTCTGACGCCATGACCACACCTTACGCCCTGCTCGCCGCCACTCTCGACCACCTCAGCCGCTTTTCCCCTTTCAGCCGGATGGACCGCGACCACCTGGTGTGGATGATAGAGCGGCTCAAGGTCAGCTATTACGCCAAGAACGAAATCATCCTCGCCCCGCAAGCGAGTCCGGTCAGCACCTTTTTCATCGTCAAGCAGGGCGTCATCCTGGGCGAGCAGGAGGTGGTCAAGGCACAGGAAAACGCCACCTGGCTGGAACTGCGCGAGGGCGAATGCTTTCCGCTCGGCGCCCTGCTGTCCAAGCGCGGCGTCACCAGCACCTACCGGGCCGGGGCCGACACCTTCTGTTATGAACTGTCCGCCGACGATTTTCACCGCCTGCTGCAGCTTAGCCCGGCCTTCTATGACTTTTGCACCCGCCGCATCGCCAACCTGCTGGAGCAGTCCAAGCAGGTGATCCAGGCGCAGTACTCGAAGTCCTGCAGCGACCAGCAGTCGATGTCCAGCCCGCTGTCGGCGATCATCCGCCGCGAGCCGATCACCTGCGCGCCCACCACGCCGCTGCGCGAGGTGCTGGAGGCCATGCACAAGAACGGCATCGGTTCCATGATCGCCGTGGACGCGGAGCACCGCGCGATCGGCATACTGACGCTGCACGACATACTCTCGCGGGTCGCCCTCGCCGGGGCCAGTCTCGACCTGCCGCTATCGGAGGTGATGACCCCGAACCCCTTTGCCATGCCGCCCAGCGCCCTGGCCTACGAGGCCGCACTGGTCATGGCCAAACACGGTTTCCGGCACATCCTGGTCGAGGAAAACGGCCAATTGAAGGGGCTGATCTCGGAGAAGGACCTGTTCTCGTTGCAGCGGGTCGGCCTGCGCCACATCGGCGGCGATATCCGTAATGCCGAAAACCTCGACGCACTGAAGCGCTCGGCCCAGGACATCCGGCAGTTGACCCACAACATGCTGGCCCAGGGAATCGCGGCCGAGCAGTTGACGCAGATCATTTCCACCCTGAACGACCTCCTGACCAGCCGCATCATCGAGCTGGAGCTGAAAGACAGCCCGGTACGACAGATCGCCTTCTGCTGGATGGCGCTGGGTTCAGAGGGCCGCTTCGAGCAAACGCTCAACACCGACCAGGACAATGGCATCCTCTTTCAGGTCGAGGCGGGACAGGAAGCCGGCGCCTTGCGCGAGGTCATCCTGCCCTTCGCCAAACGTGTCAACCAGGCCCTGGCCGAATGTGGCTTTCCGCTCTGCCATGGCCAGGTGATGGCCTCCAACCCGAAATGGTGCCTGTCGCAGGCGGAATGGCAGGATACCTTTGCCGACTGGATAGACCACGGCGCACCGATGGACCTGATGCATGCCACCATCTTCTTCGACTTTCGCCCGCTCTACGGCGCCGAACACCTGGCCGGCGAGCTGCGCGACTGGTTGCGCGAGGCGGTGCGCCAGAACACCCGCTTCCTCCACCAGATGGCCGCCAACGCCCTGAAAAACCGGCCGCCGCTCGGCTTGATGCGCGACTTTGTCACCGGCGACGACCACACCCTGGACCTCAAGCTCAACGGCATCACCCCCTTCGTCGACGCCGCCCGCATCTTCAGCCTGGCCAACGGCGGGCGGCAGACCAACACGGTCGGCCGGCTGCGCGAGTTGGCGGCTATGGAATATCTGCGCGCGGCAGATGCCGATGCCTATATCGATGCCTTCCTGTTCATCCAGATGTTGCGCCTACGTTTGCATCACCAACAAAGCGGCCAGGGTCTGCCGCTCAGCAATCACACCGACCCGGACAGCCTGAATCAGCTTGACCGGCGCATCCTCAAGGAGGCCTTCCGCCAGGCCCGCAAGCTCCAGACCAAACTCGAACTGGACTACCAGGTCTGACGCCATGAACTGGTGGAGCCGCCTCTTCGGCCTCGAAAAAGCACGGCTCACCGCCGAACAGGCGCAGCGGCTGGCGGCCTGGCAGGCGCTGCCAGCCGCCGACCCCCGCCGGCCTCACGACCAGGCGCGCTATGTGGTTGTCGATGTGGAAAGCAGCGGCCTCAATGTCAACAGGGACCGGCTGATCGCCATCGGCGCCATCGCCGTAAACCACGGCCGCATCGATCTGGCGGATGGCCTGGAGATCGTCCTGAAACAGGAAACGATCAGCGCCAAGGACAATATATTGATTCACGGCATCACCGACGACGTCCAACGCGGCGGCGTGCCGCCGGCCGAGGCCCTGCTGCTCTTTCTCGAATACGTCGGCAAGGACCCGTTGCTGGCCTTTCACGTCGCCTTCGACAACACCATGATCAGCAAGACCATTCGCAAAGCACTGGGCTTCAAGCTCGATCACGGCTGGGCCGACCTGGCCTACATCGCGCCGGCGCTTTACCCGGAACTCACGCACCAGTGCCGGTCGCTGGACCAGTGGATGCATCACTTCGGCATCGGCAACTTTGCCCGGCACAGCGCGCTGGCCGACGCCCTGGCCACGGCCGAATTGCTGTTGGCCCTGCGGCCGCGCCTGGCGGCAATAAAGATCGCCGACTTTCGTGGCCTGCGCGACACCTATCTGACGCATTACCGGGCGTCCACGCCACACTCTGGCCTCTAACCCGGCCATACAACAATGACGGCTCGAATTGCGCCGACGGCGTGACGGGACGCCGTCCCTGCTCTGCGGATGCGAATGTCAGTTAACTGTAAGTTTTCTGCCATACCCTTACCGGCGTCGTATGAGTAGGTTGGGTTGACTGGGTTCATTCCATTTAAACGAAGGAGCATAGCGATGTCGATACATGCAACCCCGGCGCTACAGGCGTACTGGAAGGAAAATCTTTTCATTATTCTGTATCACCTGGCCATCTGGTTCACCGTGGCTTATCTTTGCGGCATCGTCTTTGCCGACCAGCTCGACGCCTACCGGCTCGGCGGCTTTCCGCTCGGCTTCTGGTTTGCCAATCAAGGTTCGATGGTCACCTTTGTGGTCCTGATCTGGACTTATGTGTGGCGGCTGAATGTCCTGGACAAGAAATACGATGTCTACGAAACCTGATCCCGTTCTTGCCCCCGCGCTAACACATGCTCTTGCATCCAAACTTTGAGGTGACCAAACCATGAGTATTCTTACCTGGACCTGGATCCTTACCGGCGGCAGTTTTGCCCTGTATATCTACATCGCCTACTGGGCGCGCGCCAAAACCACCGGCGATTTTTATGTGGCTGAAAAACAGATACCTGCCTACTTCAACGGCATGGCGACCGGTGCTGACTGGATGTCGGCGGCCTCGTTCATTTCAATGGCCGGGCTGATCTCGTTTCTCGGACGCGACGGTTCGTACTACCTGATGGGCTGGACCGGCGGTTATGTATTGCTCGCCATGCTGTTTGGCCCGTACTTGCGCAAGTATGGCAAGTTCACCATCCCGCAGTTCGTGGGCGACCGCTATTACTCCAATACCGCCCGCGTCATCGCGCTGTTGTGCGCGATCTTCGTCTCATTCACGTATGTGGCGGGCCAGATGCGCGGTGTCGGCGTGGTGTTCTCGCGCTTCATGGACGTGGGCATCAATACCGGCGTGATCATCGGCATGGCGCTGGTGTTCTTCTATGCCACCCTGGGCGGCATGAAAGGCATCACCTACACACAGGTGGCACAGTACACCGTGCTGATCACCGCCTACCTGATTCCGGCCATCTTCATTTCGATGCAGTTCACCGGCAACCCGATCCCGCAACTGGGCTATGGTTCAACCATCACGGCGGACGGCGCGGCGCTGCTGAACGATCCGGGGACGCAGGGCAAATATCTGCTGGATGTGTTGAACACCCTGAACACCGATCTGGGCTTTGCCGCCTATACCAGCGGCCAGCGGCCGATGATCGACGTGTTCTTCATCACCATGTCGCTGATGATCGGCACCGCCGGCCTGCCGCACATCCTGATCCGTTTCTTCACCGTGCCCAAGATTCGCGATGCCCGCGCATCGGCCGGCTGGGCCCTGTTCTTCATCGCCTTGCTGTACACCACGGCGCCCGCGGTTGCCGTATTCGCCCGCACCAACTTCATCAAGTCGGTCGACAACGTGGCATACGCACAGGCCCCCTCCTGGTTCAAGAACTGGGAGAAGACCAAACTGGTCGCCTGGAAAGACAAAAACGGCGATGGCATCATGCAACTGCGCAAAGGCAAGTGGGATGACCCCAAGAGTGCCAATGAAGTCAAGATCGACCAGGACATCATGGTGCTGGCCAACCCCGAGATCGCCAAGTTGCCCAACTGGACGGTGGGTCTGATCGGCGCCGGAGGTCTGGCCGCCGCGCTGTCCACGGCGGCCGGCTTGCTGCTGGTGATCTCGGCGGCGGTCTCGCATGACCTGATGAAGGGGATCGTCAAACCCGACATGTCGGAGAAAGCAGAACTCTGGTGGGCACGCGGTGGGGCCGGGTTGGCGGTGGTCATCGCCGGCCTGTTCGGCATCTACCCGCCCGGCTTTGTGGCGCAGGTGGTGGCGTTCGCCTTCGGCTTGGCGGCGGCCTCCTTCTTCCCGGCCATCCTGATGGGTATCTTCAGCAAGAAGGTCAACAAGGAAGGCGCCATCAGCGGCATGATCGTCGGCATCGTCTTCACCGCCGCCTATATCTGGTGGTACAAGTGGGGCGACCCGGCCTCGAACAACGCGGACGGTTGGTGGATGGGCATCTCTCCTGAAGGCATCGGCACTGTCGGCGCGATGCTCAACTTCGCGGTCACCTATGTGGTCAGCAAGTTCACCCCGGCACCGCCCGAGCACATCCAGGACCTGGTCGGCCACTTGCGTTACCCCGGTAAGGTCACGACAGCCGCGCCCACCGGCCATTGATTAACGCAATCCGAGGTAACATGGAATAATGGCGGCTGCCGGCAACGGCAGCCGCCATTTTTTTCATCTGTGGGATTCAACCCTGGAGCGCAACATCGGCATGATCAAACGTTTCAATAAATTTATCATTTCACGCCTCTGGGGCATTCGTCTGCGCCCCACCGGCGCTGTCTTTCTGGGCGCGTTCGCCGGCCTGAGTCTGACCGCCACCATACTGCCCGAGGCGCTCGCCGCCGCCGGCCTGACCGACAGCTTCTCGGCCCGCATCGACCTGGCGGGTTTCGCCGTCTACGCCATCATGCTGTGGGCGGTCGGCGGCTGGTCGGCCCAGCGCACCGGCAACCCGTGGCTGGGGGGCGTGGCGCTGGGTCTGGTGGGCGGCATCAGTGGCGCCGTTTTCACCGGGCTGGCTTATGGCGCGCGCCCACTGCTGCTATTGTTGGGCGGCGGTGCCGGATTGGCCTACGGTGCGGTTGGCGGCATACTGATCGCGACGGCGCTGGCGGAACGCAAAACGACAGCGTCAACCCACCCCACTCGCTAGAGAATCCGCCGCGAGAACAACTTGGGCAATTCATGGACAAGCGTCGCGACTATTGGCGAAAGAATCTCTGGCTGACTTGCAACCTGCTTGCAGTCTGGTTTGTTGTGACTTTCGTGGCCGCCTGGTTCGCCCGTGACTTGGCGGTTTACACCTTCCTGGGTTTCCCGTTACCCTTTTATATCGCGGCCCAGGGCGCACTGTTCGTCTATGTACTGATCATCGGCGTCTACGCCGCGCGCATGAACCGCCTGGACGAGGACCACGACGTCTCGGAGCAGGAGCGCTGATGCGCACCTTCGTCCAGAACCTCAGGCGCTATTACAGTTTCTTCACCGGCGGTTTCGTGATGTTCGTGCTCACCCTGGCCGTGGCCGAATACATGGGCATGCCGGAGCAGTGGATAGGCTGGACCTTCATGGCCGCCACCGTGTTGCTGTACGCCAGCATCGGCACCCTGACCCGCACCGCCGACGTGGTCGAATACTACGTCGCCGGGCGCCGCGTGCCAGCCATCTACAACGGCATGGCCACCGGCGCCGACTGGATGAGCGCCGCCTCGTTCATCGGCATGGCCGGTACCCTGTATGCCAAAGGCTATGATGGGCTGGCCTTCGTCATGGGCTGGACCGGCGGTTATGTCCTGGTTGCCCTGCTGCTGGCACCTTATCTGCGCAAGTTCGGCGAGTTCACCATTCCCGATTTCATGGGCGCCCGCTATGGCGGTCATGCTGCCCGCTCGCTGGCCGTGGTCGGCACCATACTGGCGTCCTTCACCTACGTCACGGCGCAGATCTACGGCGTCGGCATCATCACCAGCCGCTTTCTCGACATCAATTTTGAGACCGGAGTCTTCGTCGGCCTGGGCGGCATCCTGGTGTGCTCGTTCCTGGGCGGGATGCGGGCGGTGACCTGGACCCAGGTGGCGCAATACATCATCCTCATCACGGCCTACCTGATCCCGGTCGTATTCATGTCCTACAAGGTCACCAATGTCCCGGTGCCGCAATTGGTTTATGGCTCGGTGCTGGAAAAGGTCACGCAAAGGGAGAACGAGATCATGGCCGATCCGGCCCAGGTCTCGGCGCGGACGGCCTATGGCCAGCGCGCGGCGGCCCTAGGAAAGGAAATCGACGGCCTGCAGCAACCCGGCAATGCGCTGCCGGCCGAACTGCGGCAGGCGCGCATCGCGCAGTTGAGCAAAGAACGGGAGAGCGCCGAGGCCAAGTCCCGGCCGTTGACCCACCACGCCGAGCCGTTCCCGGGCGACAGCGCGGCGGAGCGCGACGCCGCTCGGCTCAATTTCATCGCCCTGACCCTCTGCCTGATGGTCGGCACGGCGGCCCTGCCGCACGTCCTCATCCGCTACTACACCACGCCCAGCGTCAAGCAAGCGCGGGAATCGGTGTTCTGGTCGCTGCTGTTCATCTCGCTGCTCTATTTCACCGCGCCAGCCTACGCGGTGTTCGCCAAATACGAGATCTATACCAATCTCATCGGCAGCAGCATAATCGAGTTGCCCAACTGGGTGCATTCGTGGGCCAAACTGGGCCTGGTCAAGGTGGAAGACATCAACCACGACGGCATTCTGCAACTGGCCGAATTGACCCTCAGCCCGGACGTGATCGTGCTGGCCACGCCGGAGATCGCCGGCCTCCCCTATGTGGTCGCCGGACTGGTGGCCGCGGGCGGCCTGGCGGCGGCCCTGTCCACGGCCGATGGCTTGTTGCTGACCATCGCCAACGCCCTGTCGCACGACATCTACTACAAGATCATCAACCAGAATGCCTCCACCGCGCGCCGCCTGGCGGTCACCAAGGGGCTACTGTTGGCGGCGGCACTGATCGCCGCCTATGTCGCCTCGCTGAAACCCGATACCATCCTGTCCATGGTGGCCTGGGCCTTTTCCATCGCCGGGGCCTGTTTCTTTCCCGCCCTGGTGCTGGGCATCTTCTGGAAACGCGCGACCCAGGCCGGCGCTGTCGCCGGCATGATCGTGGGCCTGGGTTTGACCCTGTATTACCTGATCGCGGTGAAATTCTTTGGCATGGAGCCGTGGTTTCATATCGCCGATGTCTCCGCCGGGATATTCGGCATCCCGGCCGGCTTTCTGACCATCGTCCTGGTCAGCCTGCTCACTCCCGCCCCGGACCCCCAGACCCAGGCGCTGGTCGAGCACGTCCGCTACCCGCGCCTGAAAAACCCCGCCGTCTAGTAGACCGGGCTCCACCGCCTTACCGCGGCGCCACGCTCTGAGCCAGCAAGTCCGCCCCCTGCGGCAGACCTGTTTTTTTACCGCCATCTCATCGAGAATGGCCACCATGGACTCCAATATTTTCCTCCTGCAATTGATGCTCATGCTCGTGGCCGCACGCCTCCTTGCCGAGCTGGCCGCGCGCCTGAAGGCACCGGCAGTGATCGGCGAATTGCTGGCCGGAGTGCTGCTGGGACCGAGCCTGTTGGGCTGGTTGCAGCCGGACGCGACCCTGCGGCTGCTGGCGCAGATCGGCATCATCCTGCTGTTGTTTGAAGTCGGCCTGGAAACCGACATGCGCAGCCTGGCCCGCACCGGCGGGCGCTCCATGCTGGTGGCCGGCGCCGGCTTCATACTGCCGTTTCTGCTCGGCCATTTCGTCGCCAGCCAGTGGCTGGGCCTGTCGCAATTGCAGTCGCTGTTCGTGGGGGGGACGCTGACCGCCACCAGCATCGGCATCACCGTGCGCGTGCTCGCCGATCTGAAACGCCAGGACAGCCGCGAGGGCCGCATCGTCCTGGGCGCCGCGGTGCTCGACGACGTGCTCGGCGTGGTGCTGCTCGCCCTGCTCTATGAGTTTTCCGTGGGCGGCGGCGCCAGTCTCGCCAATGCCGGCAAGGTGCTGATATTCGTCGTGCTCTTTTTCATCCTCGCCACGCCGGCGGCAAAACTCATCTCCCGCCTCATCAAGCGTTACGATAGCGCCAGCGAGGTACCCGGCCTGCTGCCCACCGCCATGGTATCCCTGGTCTTGTTCTTCGCCTGGCTGGCACATGCCGTCGGAGCGCCCGAGCTGCTTGGCGGCTTCGCCTCCGGCCTCGCCTTTTCACGGCGGTTTTCACTCCCCCTGGGCATGGCGCTGCGTGCCGATCCTCTGTTCGCACAGCGGGTGGAGACGGAGATGAAGCCCATCGTCCACCTGTTCACGCCCATCTTCTTCGTCATGGTCGGGCTGTCGCTCAATCTGCGCGAAGTGGACTGGGGCTCGTCCCATGTCTGGCTGTTTTCGGGGGCGCTGTTGACGGTCGCGGTCCTGGGAAAGATGGCCGGCCCCATGCTGATCCGCGCTTCCTGGGCGGAGCGCTGGCTGATCGGCACCGCCATGGTGCCGCGCGGCGAGGTGGGGCTGATCTTCGCCGAACTGGGACGTGTCGGCGGCATTTTCGACAATGAGATCTACGCTAGCATGGTGATCGTGATTGCCCTCACCACCCTGTTGCCACCCTTCGTGCTGAAATTCATCTATCGCCGCCATGGAGCGACGTTGACGCCATGAAAGGCCCGCTCTCCGGCTGGCACAGGCAAGACCAGGTCATCCCTTCACCCTGATACGCGCGCTTGCCCATGCCCTGGGAAATCATCCTGCTTTCGGTCCTGCGGGTGGCGGTGGAGGTGGCCGGCTTCGCCCTCCTGGGTCAGGGTGCGCTGGCGCTGTTGGCGGGCAGGCATCGGCGCGACAACCATTTCTACAAGATACTTGAGACCGTCACCCGGCCGGCCATCCGGGCGGTGCGTTGCATGACACCGCGGGCCATCGCCGATGCCCACCTCCCCGCCCTGACCTTTTTCCTGCTGTTCTGGCTGTGGATCGGCCTGGCGGCCGCCAGGCGCTACCTGTGCGCGCTGCAAGGGCTGGCCTGCTGATCGCCGGGGGCCGCCGGCACGGCCCGGCTCGGTTACAATCCGGCCCTCGCCTACTCTGGAAACCGATCTCATGGCCAAACTGAAAAACGACACCTTCCTGCGCGCCCTGCTGCGCCAGCCGACCGACCACACGCCCATCTGGATCATGCGTCAGGCCGGTCGCTATTTGCCCGAGTATTGCGCCACCCGCGCCCGCGCAGGCAGCTTCCTGAACCTGTGCAAGTCGCCGGCGCTGGCCACCGAGGTCACCCTGCAACCGCTGTCCCGTTTCGGCTTCGACGCCGCCATCCTGTTCTCCGACATACTCACCGTGCCCGACGCGATGGGTCTGGGGCTGTATTTCGCCGAGGGCGAGGGGCCGAAGTTCGAACGGCCGCTGCGCGAGGAATGGGAGATTCGCGACCTGGCCGCGCCGGACCCGCACGACAAGCTGCGCTATGTGATCGACGCGGTCAGCGAGATACACCGCGCCCTGGATGGTTCGGTGCCGCTGATCGGCTTCTCCGGCAGCCCGTTCACCCTGGCCTGCTATATGGTCGAGGGCGAGGGCAGCGACACCTACGCCAAGGTGAAAAAGCTGATGTATGCCCGCCCGGACTTGATGCACCACATACTGGAAGTCACCACCAAGGCGGTGATCGACTACCTCAACGCCCAGATCGAGGCCGGGGCGGAGTCGGTGATGGTTTATGACTCGTGGGGCGGCATGCTGACCCAGGCCGCCTATCTGGAGTTTTCCCTGCCCTACATGGCCCGCATCATGGCCGGCCTGAAGCGGGAAAACGCGGGCCGCATCGTGCCCAGCATCGTCTTTACCAAAGGCGGCGGCTTGTGGCTGGAACAGATCGCCCAGTGCGGCGCCGACTGCGTCGGCCTGGATTGGGCGATCGAGATCGGTGACGCACGCCGCCGGGTTGGCGACCGGGTGGCGTTGCAAGGCAACATGGACCCGAGCGTCCTGCTCACCACGCCCGAGGCGGTGGCCGCCGAGGCCAAGCGCATCCTGGCCAGCTACGGCCAAGGCAGCGGTCACATCTTCAATCTGGGCCATGGCGTCTCCCAATACACGCCGCCGGAAAACGTCGCTGCCCTGGTGGAAACCGTGAAGGCGGAAAGCCGGCGCTACCACGGCGCCTGACGGCCGGCCGCACGCCCATGACGAAAAGCGGCGCGGCCGCGGCGCTCTTACTCGGGCTGGCGCCAGCCGGCGTCTGCCAGGCGCAAGCGCCCACCCTCGCCCTGAGCCTCGGCCCGCATCGCCTGCAAGCCGAAGTCGCCAGCACCCCGGCTGAGCTTACCCGCGGGCTCATGCAGCGGCGCGCCCTGCCGGCGGATCGGGGCATGTTGTTCGTTTTCCCCCAGGCCAACCGCCAGTGCATGTGGATGAAGGACACCCTCATCCCGCTCTCGGTGGCCTTCCTCGACGAACAAGGCAGGATATTGAACATTACCGAAATGGCCCCGAGGAGCACGCAGACACATTGCTCCGCCGGAGCGGCCGGCTATGCCCTGGAAATGAATGCCGGCTGGTTCACAAAAAATGGCGGCCGCGCGGGGCAGAAAATTTCCGGCCTGGACAAAGCGCCCAGGCCGGAATAATGGGTGACACTCCGTACTGGCCGAGGTTTACCCGAGGCAGCCGATCCGCTTACCAGAAACGCTCGGCGCGTCGAGGTTTGTCGTTGGCTTGAGGCTCGTGGGCCGGGTGCAGACCGGCGGCCGCAGCCGGATGCGGTTTGTTGCCGCCGGCCTTGTAGCCGGGCTTGTCGGCCCACGGCTTGCCCCGGCTACCTTCCTTCCAGCCACCGGACCGCTTGCCCTTGTAGCCAGGCTTTTCGCCCCAGGACTTTCCGCCCTCAGGACGGGGGCGCGGCGGCCGGGCCGTCGGCTCCAGGCCGGGCAGCGTGGTGACGGCGATGGGTTGGCCGGTGTAGCGCTCGATGGTGCGTACCAGATGGCGCTCGCGCTGCCCCGCCAGGGTCACGGCCACGCCGCTGCGTCCGGCCCGGCCGGTGCGGCCGATGCGGTGGACGTAGTCCTCGGCCTGACGCGGCAGATCGAAGTTGATGACGTGGCTGATGCCGGCTACGTCGATACCGCGTGCCGCCACGTCGGTGGCCACCAAAAACTGCGTGCGCCCATCGCGCAGACGCTGCAGGGTGCGGTTGCGTTTGTGCTGAGGCATGTCGCCGTGCAGAGCCTCGGCCAGGAAACCGCGTTCACGCAGCGCCTCCGACAGTTGTTCCGCCCCCACCTTGGTGGCGGTGAACACCAGCGCCTGTTGCAGGCTGGCGTCGCGCACCAGGGCGTCGAGCAGCCGCATACGGTGGCCGGGATCGTCGAAGTAATGCAGGCGTTGTTCGATCTGGGGCTGCTCGCTCTGCTCGGCGATGACCTCGATGCGTTGCGCCTCGTGGGTGAGTTCACGTGCCAGTTTGCCGACCACGCCGTCCAGGGTGGCGGAAAACAGCAGGGTCTGGCGGCCCGCCGGGGTGCGGGCGACGATGGTCTTGATGTCGTCGATGAAGCCCATGTCGAGCATACGGTCGGCCTCGTCCAGCACCAGCACTTGCAAGCGCGCGAAGTCGATCTTGCCGCGTTGCATATGGTCCATCAGGCGACCGGGGGTGGCCACCACGACATCAAGCGGTTGCGACAGTTGTTTGAGCTGCGGACCATAGGGGGCGCCGCCGACCAGGCTGGCGGTGCGCAACTTGCGCAATTCGCCGCCGTAAGTGCGGGCGGCCTTTTCCACCTGCAGGGCCAACTCACGCGTCGGCGTGAGCACCAGTACACGGGGGCCACTGCCCTTCACGGCCGACGGCTCGGCCAGACGGCACAGGCTGGGCAGCATGAAGGCGGCGGTCTTGCCGGAACCGGTCTGGGCGGAGACCAACAGGTCGGCGCCAGTGAGTGCGGCCGGCACGGCGCGGGCCTGGACCGGGGTCGGCTCGGTATAGCCAGCGGCGACTACGGCCTTGAGCACGAAGGGGTGGAGACCAAGGTCGGAAAAATTCATTTGTGTTTCCTTTTCCAATAGCACAGCGCCCACCCGGACGATGGGCAATAAAGCCGGCAAACCGGGGGATACCGGTGGCGGCGGCGTAACATCGGCGCCAACCGAAAGTCACGCGGCCAAAGAAAGAAAAGGCGACGCAGGGGGTTGGGGCAGATGGGGCTGCGAAGACAGCAGTCCCTGAGGGAAGCAAAAAGCTGTACTGCACAACGAGGCGGCGATGATACCCAGGTCGGCCGGGTAAAGCGAGGAAAATTTCAGCGTTTGCCAATACGACTACGATGTCCCAGCCCAGCCGCGGCGTGCCCCGCCCCCGGCGGGCCGGGGCATGTTGCCTCAGTAGCGGTAAAGATCCGCCTTGTACGGCCCGTTCACTGGCACACCGATGTAGGCGGCCTGCTCGGGGGTCAGCTCGGTCAGGTGGGCGCCGATCTTCTTCAGGTGCAGGCGGGCCACCTTCTCGTCCAGGTGCTTGGGCAGCACGTAGACCTTTTTCTCATACTTCGCCGCGTGGTTGAACAGCTCGATCTGGGCCAGGGTCTGGTTGGTGAACGAGTTGGACATCACGAAGCTGGGGTGGCCGGTGGCGCAGCCCAGGTTCACGAGGCGACCCTCGGCCAGCAGGATGATCCGCTTGCCGTCGGGGAAGATGACATGGTCGACCTGGGGCTTGATGTTCTCCCACTGGTACTGGCGCAGGCTGGCGACGTCGATCTCGCTGTCGAAGTGGCCGATGTTGCAGACGATGGCCTGGTCCTTCATGGCGGCCATGTGGTGGTGGGTAATCACGTTCACGTTACCCGTGGCGGTGACGAAGATGTCGCCCAGGGCGGCGGCCTCGTCCATGGTCACCACGCGGTGGCCTTCCATGGCGGCCTGGAGGGCGCAGATGGGGTCGATCTCGGTCACCCAGACGGTGGCGCCGAGGCCCTTGAAGGCCTGGGCGCAGCCCTTGCCGACATCGCCATAGCCCAGCACCACGCCGATCTTGCCGGCCACCATGACGTCGGTGGCGCGCTTGATGCCGTCCATCAGCGACTCGCGGCAGCCGTACAGGTTGTCGAACTTGGACTTGGTCACCGAGTCGTTGACGTTGATCGCCGGGAACGCCAGTCGGCCTTCCTCGGCCATCTGATAGAGGCGGTGCACGCCGGTGGTGGTCTCCTCGGTGACGCCCTTGATGTGGACGATGCGCCTCGAATACCAGGCGGGGTCGGTGTTCAGGTGACGGCCAATGGCCGCGAACAGGCAGCGCTCTTCGTCGTTGCTGGGCTTGCCGATGACGGCGCGGTCCTGCTCGGCCTTGACGCCCAGGTGCAGGAGCAGGGTTGCGTCGCCGCCGTCGTCCAGGACCATGTTGGCCGGCTCGTTGGGCCAGTCGAGGATCCTGTGGGTGTAGTCCCAGTATTCGTCGAGCGACTCGCCCTTGTAGGCGTAGACCGGCACGCCGTCGGCGGCGATGGCGGCGGCGGCGTGGTCCTGGGTCGAATAGATGTTGCACGAGGCCCAGCGCACCTCCGCGCCGAGGGCGGTCAGGGTCTCGATCAGCACCGCGGTCTGGATGGTCATGTGCAGCGAACCGGCGATGCGCGCGCCCTTGAGCGGTTGCGCCGCCCGGTATTCTTCACGGATAGCCATCAGGCCCGGCATCTCCGTCTCGGCGATGCGGATCTCCTTGCGGCCCCAATCGGCCAAGGCCATGTCGGCCACTTTGTAATCGGTGAATTCAGCCACGGTAAACCCCTTCAAATACCATGGCCGGGGAGGGAGGCTCACTTGCCTGCCCCGCGCCCGGCGGGTTGGACAGGTGAGCGCGGTTTGAAACCGAGCCTGGGGAACAACCCTCGCAGCGCTCCTCGGTGGGGCGGGATTATAAACCCAGATCATTCATTAAGAGACGCGCGGCTGGCGAGACGGCTGGCGAGCGGATCGGCGCGCGGTTAGCCTGCGCCGAAACATTGACAAGCGCCGGCGGCGCGGCTTTACAGACCTGCCTCCGCGCGCAGCGCGGCCGCCTTGTCGGTATTTTCCCAGGTGAACTCCGGCTCGTCGCGGCCGAAGTGGCCGTAGGCGGCGGTCTTGGCATAGATGGGGCGGAGCAGGTCGAGGGCCTGGATGATGCCCTTGGGACGCAGGTCGAAATGCTTCTCCACCAGGCCGACGATGGCCGCTTCGGGTATCTTGCCGGTGCCGTAGGTTTCCACCATGAGCGATACCGGCCTGGCCACGCCGATGGCATAGGCCACCTGCACCAGGCACTTGCTGGCCAGTCCGGCGGCAACAATGTTCTTGGCCACGTAGCGGGCGGCATAGGCCGCCGAGCGGTCCACCTTGGAGGGGTCCTTGCCGGAGAAGGCGCCGCCGCCGTGTGGGGCCGCGCCGCCGTAAGTGTCAACGATGATCTTGCGGCCAGTGAGGCCGGAGTCACCATGCGGACCGCCAATGACGAAGCGGCCGGTGGGGTTGATGAGATAACGGATCTCGCCCTTAACCAGCGCCTTGGGCAATACCGGCTTGACGATCTCCTCGATCACCGCCTCGGCGAGCTGGCCGTGCGCGATCTCGGGGTGGTGTTGCGTGGACAGGACCACAGTGTCTATGCGTTCCGGCCGGCCGCCGACATAGCGTATCGAGACCTGGCTCTTGGCATCCGGCCTGAGCCAAGGCAGCCGGCCATCCTTCCTCAGTTCGGCCTGGCGCTCCACCAGACGGTGCGCCAGATGGATGGGCAGCGGCATCAACTGCGCCGTCTCGTCGCAGGCGTAGCCGAACATCAGGCCCTGGTCGCCGGCGCCCTGGTCGAGGAACAGGCCCTCGCCTTCATTGACGCCCTGGGCGATATCGGGCGACTGTCGGTGCAGGGCCGACATGACCGCGCAGGACTCGTAATCGAAACCGATGGCGGGGTCATCGTAGCCGATGCGTTTGATCGCCTCGCGCGCGAGGCTGCCGTAATCGACCGTGGCGTGCGTGGTGATCTCGCCGGCTAGCACGCACAGGTTGGTGGTCACCAGCGTTTCACAGGCGACACGGGCATGTTTGTCCACCTCGAGAATGGCATCGAGGATGGTATCGGAGACTTGATCGGCAACCTTGTCGGGATGGCCTTCGGAAACCGACTCGGAGGTAAATAGGTATTCATTCATGGCTACTCCAGCATGGCCCTTGTCTTGGTCGGCGTTACCGACTCCGGGCCCAGAGCTGGCGACGCTTTAGCAGAATTTCAGCCTTTCGGCCGCCCGCCCTGCAAGTTGTCCGTTAACTCGGCGGTGACGACATGCTAGCCTTCGAGTCTTTAATGGTCAATACACACTTTGTGCCGTTTCTGATCCGCCTCGTCGCCCGTCTGCCGCTGCCCGTCCTGCACGGACTGGGCGCGCTGGCGGGACTGCTCGGATTGCTGCGGACGAGGCACCGCCACCTCATCGCCAACAACCTGCGCGCCGCCGGCCTCTATTCCCCGGCCATGCTCGGGCGCGTCGCCATGGAGCTGGGCAAGGGCGCCGCCGAACTGCCAGCCATCTGGCTACGCCCGCTCGCCGAGGTCACCGGCTGGGTGCGCGCCGTCAGCGGCTGGGAACACGTCGAGGCGGCGCTGCAGTCTGGCCGCGGCCTCATCGTGCTCGGCCCGCACCTGGGCTGTCTGGAAATGGCCGGTCTCTATCTCGCTACCCGCCTGCCCATCACCGCCCTTTACCGGCGGCCACGCCAAGACTGGGTGCATGCACTGATGCAGCGCGGCCGCAACCGTGGCCAGGGACGCACGGTGGAACCCAACCTCGCCGGGGTGCGCGCCCTGCTCATCGCCCTCAAGCGCAATGAGGCCGCCTGGGTGCTGCCCGACCAGCGCGCCAACCGGGGCGAGGGTGTATGGGCGCCGTTTTTCGGCCGCTGGGCCTACATGCCGACCCTGTTTTATCGCCTGTGCGCGAGCACCGGCGCGGTACCGCTCCTGTTCCACTGCGAGCGGCTGCCGGCCGGGCGCGGCTATCGCCTGGAGATCGAGCCGCTACCCGCCCTGCCCACCGCAACGGAGACGGCCATCCGCGTCGTCAACGGGGCGCTGGAGACGATGATACGGCGCCGCCCGGAGCAGTATCTGTGGAGCTATCGTCTGCATCGCCGGCAGCCCGACGACCGCCCGCCGGCAGGGCCGGCGCAATGAGGCATCTCGGCATCGGCCTGCTATGGCTGCTCTGGCGGCTGCTGCCGGCGCGCCTGCTCGGCCGCCTGGGCGAGGCTCTGGGCGGGCTGCTCTACTATCTCGCCAAGGCGCGGCGCCGGGTGGGGCTGACCAACCTGCAGCTTTGTTTCCCGGCGCTGACCGCAGCCGAGCGGCGAGACCTCATCCACGCGCATTTCCGCGCCCTCGGTCGCGCCACCCTGCAGGAAACGGTGTCGTGGTGGGGCCACCGCGACGAGGTGGAGCGGCTCACCCGCTTTGAGGGCCTGGAATATCTGCGGCCGCATCTGGGGCGGCCGCAGATCTGGCTGGCGCCGCATTTCGTCGGCCTCAATATAGGCGGCGTGCGAGTGACCGCCGAATTCGCGCCCATCGTGTCGCTGTACGCCCGCATCAAGAACCCTCTCATCGACCGGCTGATGCTAAAGGCACGCACCCGCTTCGGTGAGTCCGAGATGTATGCTCGCCACGACGGCATAAAACCGGTGATCCGGGCGATCCGCAAGGGGCGGCCGTTTTATTACCTGCCGGATATGGATTTCGGCCGCAAGGATGCGGCCTTCATACCTTTTTTCGGCGTGCCGGCGGCCACCGTGACCGCCCTGCCGCGCCTCGCCCGCGCCACCGGGGCGGTGGTCGTGCCCTGCGTCACCCGGCAGGAGGGTGACGGTTACGTCACCCGCTTCTACCCGGCCTGGAGCGATTTTCCCAGCGACGACGTGGTGGCTGACACGCGCCGCATGAACGCCTTCATCGAGGACCGCGTGCGCGAGCAGCCGGCCCAGTATTTCTGGTTGCACAAACGCTTCAAGACCCAACCCGACGGCGGCAAGGGGGCAATCTATGACAACGCTTGAATTCGGCAACCTGCGCCAGGAAGAGGCGGAGACCCTGGCGGCGCTGGCACGCTTGATCTGGCTGGCCCACTACCCCGCCATCATCGGTACGGCGCAGATCGATTACATGCTGGCGCAGCGCTATGCGCCCGGCCTCATCCGGCAGACGCAGGCGCGCGGCGACCGCTGGGACGTGGCGCGCGCGGGCGGCGCACTGGTCGGTTTCGCCCATGGCTATACGATCTCGGCGGACGACTACAAGCTTGACAAACTCTATGTGCACCCCGACTGGCAGCGGCACGGCATTGGTGCGGCCTTGCTCGCGCGCATGCAGCGGCACGCCCGCGACCATGGTTGCAATCGCCTCGTCCTCCGGGTAAACAGACACAACGCCCAGGCGATTGCCGCCTATCACAAGTATGGTTTTCATGTGGCCACACTCATCGTCGAGGATATCGGTGGCGGCTTCGTGATGGACGACTATGTAATGACCCAGGTCTTGACCGAGGAAGCCGAATGACTTTTGCCAACCCTGCGCCGGAGGCTCTGCGCGCGCTGCTCGGGCGGGTGCGGACCATTGCCGTGGTGGGACTGTCGCACAAACCTGACCGCCCCAGTTTCGTGGTGGCGCGGGCGATGCAGCGCTTCGGTTATCGCATCATTCCGGTGCGGCCGGGCGTCGCCGAGGTGCTGGGCGAAAAGGCGTATCCGAATCTCGCCGACGTGCCGTGCCCGATCGACCTCGTCGATGTCTTCCGCGCCGCCGAGCACATCCCGGCGGTGGTGGACGAGTGCCTGGCCATCAGCGCCCCGGCCATATGGATACAGGAAGGCATCATCCACCCTGCCGCCGCCGAGAAGGCCCGCGCCGCCGGTCTGATGGTGGTGATGGACCGTTGCCTGTACAAGGACTATGTGGCGTTGATGGGCGGATGATGAAACTACTGTTCACCAAGATGCACGGTCTGGGAAACGACTTCGTGGTCATCGATGGCATTAACCAGCGGGTCGAGCTCAGCCCGGCTCAATTCCGTTTCCTGGCCGACCGGCATTTCGGCATCGGCTGCGACCAGATATTGCTGGTGGAGCCCCCTGCCCGGCCGGATGCCGATTTCCGCTACCGCATATTCAACGCCGATGGCGGCGAGGTGCAGCAGTGCGGCAACGGCGCCCGCTGCTTCGTCCGCTTCGTGCATGAACATGGGCTGACCGACAAGCGCGAGATCCGCGTCGAGACCGCCGCCGGCATCATCGTGCCTCGCCTGGAGGCAGACGGCCAGGTCACCGTGGACATGGGGCCGCCACGTTTTGCGCCAGCCGACATTCCATTTCTGGCCGATGCCCCCGCCGTCACCTATGTACTCGACATCGGTCAGCCGGTGGAGATCACGGCGTTGTCGATGGGCAACCCGCACGCCGTGCTCGAGACCTGCAACGTCGATACCGCTCCGGTGGCCGAATGGGGGCCGCTGATCGAGCGCCACCCGCGCTTCCCCGAGCGGGTCAACGTCGGTTTCATGCAGCTCATGCATCGCCGCGCCATCCGCCTCCGGGTCCATGAACGCGGCACCGGCGAGACTCTGGCCTGCGGCACCGGCGCCTGCGCCGCGGTCGTGGCCGGCATCCGCCGTGGACTGCTCGACCACCAGGTGGAGGTGCAAACCCGTGGCGGTCGGCTTAACATAAGCTGGCAGGGAGAGGGGCATGCGGTATTCATGACCGGCCCCGCCGCGACTGTTTTCGAAGGCGAAATCAAGCTATGACTATCGACATCCTCACCCACGACCAGGTCGCGCAGTTTCTCAAGGACCATCCCGAGTTCTTCAGCACCAACACCGAGCTCTTGTCGCAGATACGCATACCGCACCCCTACGGCGACCAAGCCATTTCCATCGGCGAGCGGCAGGTGCTGCTGCTGCGCGATCGGGCCCGCAACCTGGAAAGCAAGCTCAAGGAGTTCATCGCCTTCGCCGAGGAGAACGATGCCATTGGCGAGAAGATGCATCGGCTCGCCCTCGGCCTCATGCGCGCCCGGCAGCTGCCGGCTGTCATGGAATCGCTGTATCTCAGTCTGACCGAGCCCTTCGCCATCCCGCATGTCACCCTGCGGGTGTGGAGCGCGGCCCCTGACCTGCCCGAGTTCGGCCCGGTCGGCGACGAAACCCGTGCCCTGGCGGCGACGCTCACGCGGCCCCGTTGCGGCCAGGATGTGCCCGACGAAGTGCGTGGCTGGTTCGGCGAGACCGGCCAGCACCTTTCTTCCTTCGCCCTAACGCCGCTGCGGGACGAGGGGGTCGAGGGATTGCTGGTCATGGCTTCGGAAGACGCCAGCCGCTTCTACCCGGAGATGGGCACGCTCTATCTCACCTGGCTGGGCCAGCTCACCGCCGCGGCACTCGCGCGCTTTCTGTGATGGCCGCACTGGCCACCGCCATCGCCGACTACCTCACCCACCTCAGGGCACGGCACTACAGCCCGCATACCCTGACGGCCTACGCCGAGGACCTCGGCCACCTTGCCGCACTGGCCAGCGCGGCAACGCCGGCGCAACTGACCAGCCATGACATCCGGCGCTTTCTGGCCACCCTGCACGGGCGCGGCTTCGCCGCCACCAGCCTGGCCCGTATCCTCTCCGGCTGGCGCGGCTTCTTCCGCCACCTGGCCAGGAATGGACACATCGCGGCCAACCCCTGTCTCGGTCTGCGTCCTCCCAAGGGCCCTCGACACCTGCCGCACGCCCTGTCACCGGATGAGATGGCGCATATCCTGGAGGGCGGGGCCGAGACGCCACTGGAAATCCGCGACCTGGCCATGTTCGAGTTGATGTATTCCTCCGGGCTGAGACTATCCGAACTGGTTGGGCTCGATTTGGGGGGTATCGATGCCGCCGGCGGCGAGGTGCGGGTGCTGGGCAAGGGCAACAAGGAGCGCATCGTCCCGGTGGGGGGGCCGGCGCTGGCGGCACTGGCCCGCTGGCTGGCGGTGCGCACCGCTATCGCCCGCCACCCCAGCGCCCTGTTCGTCGGCGTCCGCGGTGACCGCATCTCGCCGCGGGTAGTGCAGGTGCGTCTCAAGGCCCTGGCCCAGCGTCAGGGCATCGGTCAGCGGGTGCACCCGCACGCCTTGCGCCACTCCTTCGCCTCGCATGTGCTGCAATCCTCCGGCGACCTGAGGGCGGTGCAGGAGATGCTGGGGCACGCCAGCCTGTCCACCACCCAGGTCTATACCCATCTCGACTTTCAGCATCTGGCCAAGGTCTACGACGCCGCCCACCCCAGGGCAAGGAAAAAATAGCGGCGCCTTGCCGCTACAGGCTGACCGACTCGATAAAGGCCACCTGGTCGCCTCCCTGGACGGGCGTGGCGGGGTCCGCATCGCGCTTGTTGACCTTGATGACGAGGGTGGCGCGGGCCTGACCGAAAGCTGCCTGCCAATCGCCGCCGCGTTGGGCCAAGAGCCGCATCACACCGGCTATGTCCTTGACCGATGGCGGCAAGCGCAAGGCCTCACGACCGATCTGCAGACGGGCCATGAGGTCACCAAAATAGAGCAGGGTGACAGTAGGCATAGCGAACTTTGCAAAGGTGAGAGGCCGGCGATTTTACCGGTTCGCCGGCCGCCATAGGGAAAACACCCTATGTGCCAGGCGTTTGGATTTTGCTGGCGGGCGGCAAGGACTGCTTTTTCCACTTTTCATAGCATTCCAGGCTGCAAAAGTACGCGACATAATCCGCCGCCTCGGGAACCACCGCCTCGCTGACAGGGACTTCCTTCAAGCATATCTCGCACGCCACATGCTCGGCTTCGAGCGGTTTGTCATGTGTGGTCATTGCCCTTCCTCCTCGACTCTCAACCCAGCCTTACCGGACTCGTGCTGGCGATCCACCCTTTTATATATAGCCTTACATGCCTGGCCCATCTCCCCGGCTTTGAACCCAGGTGCGCCAGCGCGCAAAACCAGGGTCTGTCCCATCGGGTAAAATCAATGCCTTTACCTCCAGGTCGTTGCTGTGCTCACCGCGTCCAATATCACCATGCAGTTCGGGGCCAAGCCCCTGTTCGAGAACGTCAATGTCAAGTTCGGCGACGGCAACCGTTATGGCCTGATCGGCGCCAATGGCAGCGGCAAGACCACCTTCATGAAAATATTGTGCGGGCTGCTGGAGCCTACCGCCGGCAATGTTTCCCAGGATCCGCACGAGCGGCTGGCCTATCTGCGCCAGGACCAGTTCGCCTATGAGGACCAGCGGGTCCTCGATGTGGTGTTGATGGGACACGAAGAGATGTGGCGCTGCATGCAGGAAAAGGACGCCATCTACCTCAACCCGGAGGCCAACGAGGCGGACTACATGCATGCCGCCGAACTGGAGGCCAGGTTTGGCGAGATGGGCGGCTACGATGCCGAGGCGCGCGCCGGGGAACTGTTGCTGGGCGTGGACATCCCGACTGCCCTGCACCAAGGCCCGATGCGCGAAGTGGCGCCAGGCTGGAAGCTCAGGGTGCTGCTGGCGCAGGCGCTGTTCGCCAATCCGGACATATTGCTGCTCGACGAGCCGACCAACAACCTCGACATCAACACCATCCGTTGGCTGGAGGACGTGCTCAACGCGCGCGACTCGACCATGGTCATCATCTCGCACGACCGCCACTTCCTGAATCAGGTCTGCACCCACATGGCTGATCTCGACTTCCAGACCCTGCGCGTCTATCCAGGTAACTACGATGACTACATGGAGGCCGCCACCCAGGCCCGAGAACGCCAGCAGGCGGCCAACACCCGTGCCAAGGAAAAGATCGCCGACCTGCAAAACTTCGTCCGCCGCTTTTCGGCCAACGCCTCCAAGGCCAAGCAGGCCACCAGCCGCCTCAAGCTCATCGACAAGCTGAAGCCGGAGGACGTCAAGCCATCGTCACGCCAATATCCGTGGATACGCTTCGACTACGACGAGAAGGAAAAGCTACATCGCCTGGCCTGCGAGATCGCTGACCTGCGTTTCGGCTATGACCCGGCCGCTCCTGTCATCCGAGGCTTCAGCACCAATATCGATGCCGGCGACAAGATCGCCATCATCGGCGAGAACGGCGTCGGCAAGACCACGCTGCTGCGCTTGCTGGCCGGTGAACTGACGGCACAGGGCGGCTACGTAAAATGGGCAGAAAAGGCGCGCCTCGGCTATTTCGCCCAGGATCACGCCGCCGAGTTCGATGCCGACGTCTCGCTCACCGACTGGATCAGCCCTTATGTGCGGGCCGGCGGTTATGACGGTGGCGATGTCGAGACCCTGATCCGCGGCACCCTCGGCCGGCTGCTCTTTTCCGGCGATGAGGTGAGGAAGGCGGTGCGGGTCATCTCCGGCGGCGAGCAAGGGCGCATGTTGTTCGGCAAACTGATGTTGTTGCGTGCCAACGTCCTGCTCCTGGACGAGCCCACCAACCACCTCGACATGGAATCCATCGAGTCGCTCAACACCGGCCTCGACAAATACACCGGCACACTGGTGTTCGTATCGCACGACCGCGAGTTCGTCTCCACCCTGGCCAACCGCCTCATCGAAATCAGGCAGGACGGTCACATCGTCGACTACCGCGGCAGCTACGACGAGTACCTCGCCAGCCAGGGTATCGAATAGACCGACGCCATGCTGCTGCTGCGCAACCTGACCCTGGCGCGAGGCGGACGGCCGTTGGTCGAGGGCGCCTCGTTGCAAGTGCATGCTGGCCACAAGATCGGAGTGGTGGGCGCCAACGGCTGCGGCAAGTCGTCGCTGTTTTCCCTGCTGCGCGGTGAGTTGCATGCCGAGACGGGCGACCTGGAACTGCCGCCAAACTGGGTCATCGCCCATGTTGCCCAGGACGTGCCGGCGCTGCCCGACCCCGCCCTCGAGTTAGTGCTCGATGGCGACAACGAATTGCGCCGTATCGAGCGGGCGCTGGCTGACACCGGGGCGGCACACGCCGGCGAACATATCGCCGACCTGCATGCCCGCTACAGCGAGATCGGCGGCTATGCGGCACGGGCCCGCGCCGCGGAATTGCTGCATGGCCTTGGTTTTGTCGATGCCGACCTTGGCCGTCCGGTGGCGGATTTTTCCGGCGGCTGGCGGGCGCGGCTCAATCTCGCCCGTGCCCTGATGTGCCGTTCCGACCTCTTGCTGCTGGATGAGCCCACCAACCACCTCGACCTCGACGCCGTATTCTGGCTGGAAAGCTGGATCCGCGCTTATCCCGGCACGCTGCTCATGGTCTCGCACGACCGCGATTTTCTCGACGCCACGGTCGGCCACATTCTCAGCTTCGAGGGTGGCCGGCTGGTCCTCTACAAAGGCGGCTATTCCGCTTTCGAGCAGCGCCGCGCCGAGCGGCTGGCGGTGCAACAGGCGCTGTACGAAAAACAGCAGCGGGAGATCGCCCATCTGCACGGTTTCATCGACCGATTCCAGGCCAAAGCCACCAAGGCACGCCAGGCGCAGAGCCGGATCAAGGCCCTGGCCCGAATGGAGGCGGTGGCCGCCGCCCATGTCGATACGCCGTTCACCTTCCGCATTCCGGCACCGACGGCGGTGTCCGACCCGCTGCTGCAATTGGCCGAGGCAGACCTCGGCTACGCCGGCCATCCCATCCTGACCGGCGTCAGCCTGAGCCTCAGGCCGGGCGATCGCCTCGGCCTGTTGGGCCATAACGGCGCCGGCAAATCCACCCTGGTCAAATGCCTGGCCGGCCTGATCGAACCGCTCGCCGGCAGGCGGGTGGAAGGCCGCAACCTGCGCATCGGCTATTTTGCGCAGCATCATCTGGAACAACTGCGCGCTGACGAATCGCCCCTGCAACAACTCATCCGCCAGGACCCAAAGGCCAGCGAGCAGTCGCTGCGCGACTACCTGGGCACCTTCGATTTTCATGGCGACGAGGCCACCGGGCCCTGCGGCCGTTTTTCCGGCGGCGAGAAGGCGCGCCTCGCCCTGGCACTGCTCATCCACCAGCGGCCCAACCTGCTGCTGCTCGACGAGCCTACCAACCACCTCGATCTGGAGATGCGCGAGGCCTTGACCCTGGCCTTGCAGGAGTACGAGGGTGCGGTACTCCTGGTGTCGCACGACCGCCATTTGCTGCGCACCACGGTGGATGCCTTCCGGCTAGTGGCCGACGGCCGGGTCATGCCCTATAACGGCGACCTCGACGACTACGCCGCCTGGCTGGCGGCGCGCCGGCGGCAGGCGGCACAAGCAGAAAGCGCGCCTGACAAGGCAGCCCGCAGGGAAGCGCGCCTGAACGAGAAGGCCGAGCGGCAGGCGCGGCTGACGCGGCGGCGACCGCTCATCAAGGAGGTGGAGGCGCTGGAACGCGACCTCGCCGCCTGGAGCGAGGAGCTGGCTGGCCTGGAGACCCGGCTGGCCGATCCTGCGCTCTATGATGGCGGCGCCACGGCGGAACTGGCGTCCCTGGCGCGGCGCCGCGCCGACCTGGCCGAGCGTCTGCCGCAGGCGGAAACACGCTGGCTGGAGGCGCAGGCGCAGCTGGAGGCCTTGGATGACGACTGAGCGGCGGCTTTGTATCATGGCGGCATCGCAATCGCGGCGAATGACCATGCCCAAACAGCACAAAGCCCTCATCCTGCTCGTCGCCATGCCAGTCCTGGCCGGCTGTGTCCAGGACACCGCTTCCTATCTGATCGAGGGCGACCGCAATCATGCCGTCACCCTGGCCCGCTCGCAAAAGTGGTTCTGGGACAGCCGGGTCACGGTCGCGGTCATCGCCGCGCGTCAGCCCGACTGCCTGGGCGGCCTCAATATCGAGGCCGTGCCACGCACGGCGGCAATGGCTCTCTACCGGGCACCGGACGAATACCCCGAGCCGCTTTTCATCCTGGCGGCGGAGGCGGCGCATTACGCCATCAGCACACAAAGCTGCAAGGTGCAGAAATTCACGGCAGCGCCCACCGACCTCGGCCAGAAGCTCGGCACCTTCGCCGAGGACGGCGGCCGCTTCCGCTTCGTGCCGACACAGCCTTGACAGGGTGCCAAGCCCACTTTGATGGGGAGGAGGGCCGGGGCTTTTGAGTCCTAGGGCTTCCTGCCCTTGGCCCGCTCAGCCCCGCCGCATGCTGTCGAAAAAGTCCGTGTTGGTCTTGGTGGCGCGGATCTTGTCGGAGAGGAATTCCATCGCCTCCATGTCGTCCATCGGGTAGAGCAGTTTGCGCAGCACCCAGATCTTCTGCAGGATGGCCGGCTCGATCAGCAATTCTTCCTTGCGGGTACCGGAGCGGTTGACGTTGATGGCCGGATAGACGCGCTTCTCCGCCATGCGCCGGTCGAGGTGTATCTCCATGTTGCCGGTGCCCTTGAATTCCTCATAGATGACGTCGTCCATGCGGCTGCCGGTATCGATGAGAGCGGTGGCGATGATGGTCAGGCTGCCGCCTTCCTCGATGTTGCGCGCCGCGCCGAAGAAGCGCTTGGGCTTTTGCAGGGCGTTGGCATCGACGCCGCCGGTGAGCACCTTGCCTGAGGCCGGCTGCACGGTATTGTAGGCGCGCGCCAGACGAGTGATGGAGTCGAGCAGGATGACCACATCCTTTTTGTGCTCGACCAGGCGCTTGGCCTTCTCGATCACCATCTCCGCCACCTGGACGTGGCGGCTGGCCGGCTCGTCGAAGGTGGAGGCCACCACTTCGCCACGCACGGTGCGCTGCATTTCCGTCACTTCCTCCGGCCGCTCGTCGATCAGCAGCACGATGAGAACGGCCTCCGGGTGGTTGGCGGTGATGGAGTGGGCGATGTGCTGCATCATCACTGTCTTGCCGGTCTTGGGCGGCGCCACGATGAGGCCGCGCGAGCCCTTGCCGATGGGGGCGACGATGTCGATGACCCGACCGGTCATGTTCTCCTCGGCCTTGATGTCGCGCTCCAGTTTGAAAGGCTGGTTGGGGAACAGCGGGGTCAGATTCTCGAACAGTATTTTGTGCTTGAGGTCATCGGTCGGCCCGCCGTTCACCTTGTCCAGCTTGGTCAGGGCAAAGTAGCGCTCGCCATCCTTGGGGGTACGGATCTCGCCCTCGACAGTATCGCCGGTGTGCAGATTGAAGCGCCGTACCTGCGAGGGCGAAATGTAGATGTCATCCGGGCTGGCGAGATAGGAGGTGTCGGCCGAACGCAGGAAGCCGAAACCGTCCGGCAGTATCTCCAGCACCCCATCGCCATAGATGCTCTCCCCCTTCCTGGCCTTGCTCTTGAGCATGGCGAAGATCAGCTCCTGCTTGCGCATGCGGTTGGCATTCTCGATGTTGTTGGCCTCGGCCATCTCCAAGAGTTGGCTGACGTGGAGTTGCTTGAGTTCGGATAAGTGCATGGTTTTGGTATTTGCGGGAATGCGGCGGCAACGGCGCCGGCGGGGGAATCAGGATGGGGGAAGGTCGGTGGATCGCCCGGCAGAACCACCGGGCGCTGCCAGACTAACGAAACTTAGATATTGCTGTCAACAAAAGCCGTGAGTTGCGATTTGGAGAGGGCACCGACCTTGGTCGCTTCGACGTTGCCGTTCTTGAACACCATCAAGGTGGGGATGCCGCGGATGCCGAACTTGGGCGGGGTCTGCTGATTCTCGTCGATGTTCAGTTTGCAGACCTTGAGACGGCCGGAATATTCCTTGGCCACTTCGTCGAGGATGGGGGAAATCATCTTGCAGGGACCGCACCAATCCGCCCAGTAGTCCACCAGTACGGGGGTGGCGGATTGCAGGACCTCCTGTTCAAAGGTGTCGTCGGTAACGTAATGAATATGTTCGCTCATGAGTGATACCTCTTATGAGAAGAAGAAGGCAATGAGGGCGGAGGGGCCGGTTGGCCAAACCGGAAAACGCCGTTATGCTAGCGAAAAAGGTGCTGATAGGAAAGCCTATGACATACGTTGTTACCGAGAACTGCATCAACTGCAAATATAGCGATTGCGTTGATGTCTGCCCTGTGGATTGCTTTCACGAAGGTCCCAATTTCCTGGTCATCGACCCGGAGGAGTGCATCGACTGCACCCTTTGCGTGGCCGAATGCCCGGCCGAGGCCATATTTGCCGAGGACGACGTGCCGGAGGATCAACGCCAGTATATCGCCCTGAACGCCGAATTGGCCAAGACGTGGCCCAGCATCGTCGAGAAAAAACCGGCGCTGCCCGACGCCGACGCCTGGAACGGCAAGCCGGGCAAGGGTCCGCTGCTCAAGCGCTGACCCCGTTCAGCCAGCCGTGCCCATTCGCCGACAGTCGCATTGGTAGGTATAGCCCTCCCCTGGCCGGTTGGAGCAGCGGAAGGACTGAACACCAGCGTTACCGCACAGGTTGCGGCATTGCTGTTCCCGGTCGCTGCAGGAATTGGCCGTATCCAGCACGGTGGGTTCACTGCGGTTGATGGAGAGGCAGCCGGCGAGCGCCAGCAGGGCCGGCGCCAGGAGTAGGGCAGTGCGCCACATCTTCGATCTCCGTAAAAACGAATGGAGTCGGCATTGCACCGCTCCGCCCGCTTCGCGGCAAGAGACGAATGCCCCATGGAGCAAAGAGGTTTGCGCTAGCAGAAGCTGTTTAAGGCGCCGGCGGGGCGCGCTCAGGATGGTAAAGCCCAGGCGCGCAGTTGAGCTTCCAGGTCCGCCTCGCACACCGGCGTCGGCAGGGCGGCATCGATGCGGAAACGCTGTCGCACCTTGTCCAGCGCATCTTGATGGATAGGGTCGTAAAACACCAGCACTTTTACCTCGTGCAGCGGCTGCAGGCTGGCCAACAGCGATTCCAGGTTGCTGACCCGGTCGCGGAAATCGGGTTGATGATAAAAATCCGCCGCCACTACCGCCGGTCTGTGCTGGCGCAACCAGATGATCGCCTTGCGCACCGCGAATTCGCTCTGCACCTGATAGCCTAATCGTTCATAGACAGGGCGCAGGCCGGCGTTCGCCAGAAATTCGACGACGGCGAGCAGGGTGGGGGCGGACATGGTCCATCCGGCCAGAGGGGGCCACGGCCCCCTCGTCACCGGCACTGGCGATTACAGCTCTTTGCCGTGCTGGGCCAGGTACTCAGCCACGCCCTCGGTGGTGGCCTTCATGCCGGCATCGCCTTTCTTCCAGCCGGCCGGACAGACTTCACCATGCGCCTCGAAGAACTGCAGGGCATCGACCATGCGCAGCATCTCATCGACGTTGCGACCAAGCGGCAGGTTGTTGACCACCTGATGCTGCACCATGCCCGCCTTGTCAATCAGGAAGGAACCACGGAAGGCGACGTTGCCATCCGGCGTTTCCACGTCATAGGCCTTGCAGATGGCGTGATTCAGGTCGGCCACCAGGGTGTAGCCGACTGGGCCAATGCCCCCCTGGTTGACTGGCGTGTTGCGCCAGGCGTTGTGGGTGAAGTGCGAGTCGATGGAGATGCCGATCACCTCGACGTTGCGCGCCTTGAATTCGGCCAGACGGTGGTCGAAGGCGAGCAGCTCCGAAGGGCAGACAAAGGTGAAATCGAGCGGATAGAAGAACACCACGGCATATTTGCCGGCCGTGGCCTGCTTGAGGTTGTAGTTGTCGACGATGGAGCCATTGCCGAGCACGGCGGCGGCGGTGAAATCAGGTGCGGGTTTGCCTACGAGTACAGCCATTTTTGTTCCTTCAGCCAGTTGATTGAAAAAAACCGACGTCCCTTGTGGGCGACGGGTATTTATAGAAACAGTGATTAGTTTACTAAATTACTTGGCCTTTGCCAGGAAAAAATGCCTGGCGCCTGCTTACCGCCGTCCACCTTCACAACGGAGCGAGTGGGGACGCCACGCGGAGCGAATGGAGCGAGACTTCCGCAAGCCAGCACTAGCTTTTCTTCCTGCCGCGCACCGGTTTATCGGTGGCGGCCTTGTCGGCTTTGGCGGCGAGGAGTTGCAGGGCCTCGTCGAGAGTAATTGAGTCGAACTTGCTGTCTTTGGGCAAGGTGGCGTTGATCTTGCCGTGGGTGGCATAGGGACCGTAACGGCCTTCCTTGACCAGCACAGGCTTGCCGTCGGCGGGATGGGGGCCCAATTCCCGGCTGGCGCCGCCCGCCCCGCGTGCAGACGGCGGCGCGGCCAGGATTTCCAGGGCCTGTCCCAGATCGATGCGGTAGACGTCATACTGTTTTGGAATGGATCTGAACTTGCCGTCGTGCAGCAGATAGGGGCCAAAACGGCCAATGTTGGCGACGATGGGCAGTCCGCTTTGGGGATGGTGGCCGACTTCACGTGGCAGCGACAGCAGCACCAGGGCCGTCGCCAGATCGGCGGTTTCGACCGGTTTGTCCTTGGGCCAGGTGGCGCGGCGTGGTTTCGGCGCCTTCTTGTCGGCGGGCATGTCGCCCACTTGCACATACCAGCCAAAGCGGCCGTTAAGCAGTTTGACCGGCTGCCCGCTGGCGGGGTCGTCGCCGAGCACGATGTCTTCGCCGGGGGCGGGCTGGTCACCGTAGGGACGGGTGTAGTCGCACGCCGGGTACCCGGAACAACCGATGAAAAAACCGCGCTTGCTCGCTTGCAGGAACAATGGCTGGCCGCACTTCGGACACGCCTCTTCCAGCGGACAGCCGCGCTCCACCTTGCTCTTGGTCTCGAGCTGAACAGAGAATTGGCCCCAGAACTCATCCATCACCGGCACCCACTCGCGCGCACCGTTGGAGATGTCGTCCAGCTCGTCTTCGAAGTGGGCGGTGAAGTCATAGTCCACATAATCGTGGAAGTGGCGGGTAAGAAAGCAGTTCACCAGGCGGCCGATGGCAGTGGGCTTGAAGCGCTTCTTCTCCAGCAGGACATACGCACCGATGTTGTCGCGTTCATAAAGCAGGGTGGAAATGATGCTGGCGTAGGTGGATGGCCGACCGATGCCATATTCCTCCAGGGTCTTGACCAGGCTGGCCTCGGAGTAGCGCGGCGGCGGCTGGGTGAAATGCTGCTCGCCATGCAGCTTGTCCACCGGGAGCGTTTCGCCCTCGGCCAGCGGCGGCAGTTTGGTCTCGTCCTCGTCGCCGGCGGGCTCGTCCTCGTCCTCGCGGTAGACAGCCAGAAAACCATCGAAGGCCACGGTCTGGCCGTTGGCGCGAAACAGGCCGGCCTCGCCGACGGCGATATCCACCGCCACGGTGTCCAGTTCGGCGGCGGCCATCTGGCTTGCCAGGGCACGTTTCCAGATCATCTCGTAAAGGCTGGACTGGTCGTGCGTGAGGTGCGCGCGCAGGCTGTCCGGGGTGCGTCCTATGGCCGTCGGCCGGATGGCCTCATGCGCCTCCTGGGCGTTCTTGGACTTGTTGGTGTACACCGGCGCCTGTTTGGGCAGGTAATCCTTGGCAAAGGACTGGGCGACATAGGCGCGAATGTCGGTGACGGCCTCCTGCGACAGGTTCACCGAGTCG
Source organism: Hydrogenophilales bacterium (assembly GCA_037439465.1). Classification (GTDB taxonomy): domain Bacteria; phylum Pseudomonadota; class Gammaproteobacteria; order Burkholderiales; family Thiobacillaceae; genus Parasulfuritortus. The sequence goes on from JBBIVX010000003.1 coordinate 58,236, forward strand.
GTCCGCATATAGGTGATGAGGCCGGTGGCACCGCCGCCGATATCGATACCCTCATAGAGCTGCTGGGCGACACGCATGGTCCGCTCGGAGGTGAAACCCAGTTTGCGCACAGCCTCCTGTTGCAGCGTGGAGGTGGTGAAGGGTGCCGCCGGCAGGCGCTGGCGGCGTTTTTTCTCCACCTTGGCCACCCGCGCTTCACCCTTGGCCGTCTGTTCCAGGGCGGCAATGACAGTCTCGGCTCGGGCGGCATCGGCGATGGAGAATTGCTGCAGCTTTTCGCCTTGAAACTGAATCAACCTGGCGCCGAATTTCTGCCGGCCCTTGTGGCTGTCGAGGTGCAACGTCCAGTATTCGCGCGCCTGGAAGCGCTCGATCTCCTGCTCACGCTCGACGATCAGGCGCAGGGCGGGGCTCTGTACCCGGCCGGCGGAAAGGCCGGGGCTGATCTTCTTCCACAACAGCGGCGATAGGTTGAAGCCGACCAGGTAGTCGAGCGCGCGCCTGGCCTGCTGGGCGTTGACCAGGTCCATGGCGACCTGACGCGGGTGCGCGATGGCCTGCCGCACCGCCCGCTCGGTAATCTCATAGAAGGCCACACGCCCGAGCGGTTTCTTGTCGAGCAGTTTGCGGCCGCGCAGGATTTCGGTCAGATGCCAGGCGATGGCCTCGCCTTCGCGGTCCGGGTCGGTGGCGATCAGCACTTCCTCGGCCTTTCTCACCGCTTTGGCAATGGCCTCGACGTGTCGAACATTGCGTTCGATCAGCTCGTATTTCATGGTGAAGCCATTGTCGGGCTCGACCGAGCCGGTCTTCGGCGTCAGGTCGCGGACGTGACCATAGCTGGCCAGCACCTCGAAATCGCCGCCCAGATATTTTTTTAGCGTTTTCGCCTTGGAAGGCGACTCAACGATGAGCAACCGCATGATGGGATGGGGAAATCAGTGATAGGTCGGGGCAAAATTGCCATCGTGCACCATGTCCTCCAGCCACATGGCCTCGTTTGGCCCCTTATGATAAGAGATGGTCAGCATGGTGATCGATTTGATGAGCTCGGCCGAGACCACGTCCTCATCCTCGTCCAGAGCCAGCGCCTCTTCGATCACCGACTCCCGCAGTTCGGCAGACAGCAGGCCGAGATTTTCCAGGTGGATCAGAAAGCCGATGCCGGCCGGGTCCAGACGCTGCCGCTCCTCGCTGGTATAACAACGCAGCCCCTGGCCGGTGCCCTCGCCGGCACCCGCCGCGAGGGCCTTCAGCCCATACAACCAATCCAGGGCGAGGCGGATATCCTCGGCCTCAAACCCCGCCGCGCTCAACTTGCGGCTGAGGGACTCGGGGTCGGGTACCCGGTTCGTGACCAGATAGTTGTCGCACAGATAAAGTAGGATGTCGGCCATCGCCTTCAATAAATCCGTTGATAGAAGCCGCCCGGCAACGTGGCGACGCGGCCTTCCAGCTCGCGCGTAAACAGCATGGCCGAAAGGCTATCCACCGTCAAGCCGCTGCGCGCGGCCAGCTCGTCGAGGCTGATAGGGTCGGGCCCCATGTGGTCGAGCACAGGGTCGGCGCTGGTCTCGGGCTGTTCTGCCAGCATCTCCCGCGCCCAGGGCAAATTGAGCTCCTCCAGGATGTCGGCGGCCGATTCCACCAGCTTGGCACCCTGCTTTATCAACTGGTGGCAGCCCTTGGCGAGCGCCGAATGAATCGAGCCCGGAACGGCGAATACCTCCCGCCCCTGTTCGGCGGCCAGGCGGGCGGTAATCAATGAGCCAGACTGGGGCGCGGCCTCGATGACCAGCACGCCGAGGGCGAGTCCGCTGATGAGGCGGTTGCGGCGGGGAAAGTTGCCCGGCCTGGGCGGCGTGCCCAGCGGAAACTCGGAGACCACGGCCCCGCCCGCCGCCAGCCGATGCGCCAGATCGCGGTTTTGCGCGGGATAGACCCGATCGAGCCCGGTACCGACCACGGCCACGCCGCTGCCGTTGCCGGCCAACCCACCCTCATGCGCGGCCGCGTCGATGCCCGTCGCCAACCCGCTGACTATGGTCAGGCCCTGTTCGGCCAGGGCCTGGGCAAAGGCTTGGGCATCGCGCCGCCCCTGCGGAGTGGCATTGCGGCTGCCAACCACGGCCAACATTGGCCGCCGCAAGGCGGCGACATCGCCCTTGACATAAAACCACATGGGCGGGTCGGGCAGGGCACGCAACGGCGCCGGGTAAGCGGGATCCGGCCAAGTGACGAGGTGGGCGTCGGGGGCCGCCAGCCACTCCAGGGTGGCGGCATGATCGGCGGCAGCGGGGGGATGGCGCAGCGCCTCGGCGATACTGTCATCGACCAAGCGCCGCAATTCCTGGCGAGAGGCGGCGAAGATGGCGTTGACGTCGGGGAAGTGTTGCAGCAGCCGGCGCGCCGTATCCGCGCCCAGTCCGGGTATCGCCGCCAAGGCCAGCCAGGGGAGCGCGGTGCTGGGCGCGATCAAGGATTCCTGACGCTGTCGAGCAGATACAGCGGGCTGGTGGATTCCATCACCAAGGCATAGGCCACACGATCGAACACGCGGTACACCATGACGAGCCCGGTGCGCACGTCCGGTAGCTTGACCACGGACGGACGGCAATGGGGTTCGTAGACATCCCTGGGATCGAAAAACTCGCCAAAGCTGATCTGCTTGCCCGGTTTCAGACAGCCGATGTCGAGGTAGGCCCACTTGCGCGTCTCGGCCCCACCAGCGGCCGGGCAATCCACCATGGCCTGGGCGGGATCGTGAGTCTGGTCGGCACTGACGCCGCTGCCCGCCGGCAGGCACTTGTAATCGAGGTAGCGCCAGCCGCGACGGCCATCCGGGTAGGGCTTGAAGAAAAAGTCGAAGGGATCGAGCAAGTCCACCGCTTCCTCACCGGGGCCCTGGTAGGCGATGCGTCCTTCCCGTTCCTTGGCCGCGTCGATATAGCCGCTCTTGGGGTCGAAAGAGGACAATCGGCTTTCACCCGGTGCCTTGCCGAGGGTCCTGCCCTCGCGGAAAACCGCCAGGACATGGCCAATCTCGATGCCATCCGCACGCCCCTTGTTGATGACCACGGTGGAATACTTGCCGGCCCCCTGGGCGCCGCCATAGGCGGAGATGATCCTGGCCGCCACCGGCCGGTCAGGCGCACGCGGCAGGAAATCGACGCTGCCCGCCGCCAGTGCCGGGAGGAGACGGTCGCCGACCAGCACCTCTTTTTCCACATGGCTGATGCTCAGGACGGCCGGTGTGCCGGCGGTAACGGTACGGGCATCGCCGACGTATTCCACTTCGCGGGCGATCTCGCTGCTGCTGTCGGGATCCTTCAGCGATTTGCCGAGGCGGACGATGTGCCAGTCGCGGGCATCAAGATTCATCCCGGTAGCGTAGACCCGGTCACCGGTGGTCAGCATCACCCGGCCATCTTCGGAGGCAACCAGGGTGGGGGCCTGCTTCAGTGTGTCGGTCCCTGCCACCAGCGGGCGCTGCAGGAAGGCCTGGACCACGCCGTAGGGAATGGTGCTGATGGCCGCTTCGCTGGGGATGGCCGCGGCATGCACGGAAGGGGACAGCCTCGCGCCTTCGATTCTCCCCAGACGTGGGCCCTGTGGCGTCATGGTGAGGTAGACCACATCGCCCGGGTAGATGAGATGCGGATTCTTGATCGCCTCTTTGTTTGCGGCCCAAAGCTCGGGCCACAACCAGGGCGACTTGAGAAACTTGGCGGAGATGTCCCAGAGCGTATCGCCTTTGACCACCACATGCCGGTCGGGCGCGTCCTCGCGCAGTTGCACGGTATCCGCCCAGGCGGTGAACGCGAGGAACAGTGAAGCGATCAAAGCCAGTATGCGCATGGTCCTAGACCTCTGAGTAAAAGGCGCTTGCCCGTTATAATCAATCCGGCGCTAACTTAAACCAATTTGTGAAACTTTGCACCCAACTGGCTAAAGCGAAGATGGCCCTGCTGAAAATACTGCAATATCCGGACAAACGCCTGCACACGGTCGCCCGGCCGATCGACAAGGTGGACGACGCCTTGCGTCAATTGGCCGCCGACATGGCCGAGACCATGTACGCGGCGCCTGGCGTGGGCCTGGCCGCCACCCAGGTGGACCGTCATATCCGCCTGATACTGGTGGACGTGAGCGAGGAGAAGAACCGGCTGATGGTGCTCCTCAACCCGGAAATCCTCGAACGGGACGGCGAAGCGGTGCATGAGGAAGGCTGTCTGTCGGTGCCCGGCATCTATGAGAAGGTCACACGCGCCGAGCGCATCCGGGTACGCGCCCAGGATCTCGACGGCGGGGTTCTCGAATTCGAGGCCGATGACCTGCTGGCCGTCTGCATTCAGCACGAGGTCGATCACCTCAACGGCAAGGTCTTCGTCGAATACCTGTCACACCTCAAGCAAAGCCGCATACGCAGCAAATTGCTGAAACAGCAGCGGGAAACTCTGTGAGGGTGGTCTTTGCCGGCACTCCGGCCTTTGCGGCGCAGGCGCTCACGGCCCTGATCGCGGCGGGGCACGACATCGCCCTGGTGCTCACCCAGCCCGACCGGCCAGCCGGGCGCGGCCTGAAACTCCTGCCCGGTCCGGTCAAGCAGGCGGCCCTGAGACTAGGCCTCAGCGTGGCCCAGCCCGAACGGCTGCAAACTCCGGAGGCGCGCCAGCCTATCGTCGATGCCGCGCCGGATGTCATGATCGTGGCGGCCTATGGCCTGATCCTGCCGCCGGCGGTGCTCGACCTGCCCCGCCTGGGGTGCATCAACATCCATGCCTCGCTGCTGCCTCGCTGGCGCGGCGCCGCCCCCATCCAGCGGGCCATCGAGGCAGGCGACAGCGAGACCGGCATCTCCCTGATGCAGATGGATGCCGGCCTCGACACCGGCGCCATACTCAGCCGGCACCCGCTGCCGATCGCTCCCGAGGACACCGCCGGCAGCCTGCATGACAAGCTCGCCCGCCTCGGCGCCGAAGCCATCGTCGCCTTGCTGCCGCGTCTGCCGGGGTTGACGGCCATGCCCCAGGAAGGGGCGGCGGCCACGTACGCCGTCAAGATCGGCAAGGGCGAGGCCCGACTGGACTGGACCCGCCCCGCCGCCGTGCTGGCGCGTCGCATCCGCGCCTTCAACCCCTTTCCCGGCGCCTATTGTCTGCTTGACGGCGAGCCCATCAAGGTCTGGCGCGCAGCCCCCGGCGAGGGCCGTGGCGCCCCTGGAGAAGTGCTTGCGGCCGATGGGCACGTCCTGCGCATTGCCTGCGGCGAGGGGGCACTGGACCTAATGGAAGTGCAGCGGGCCGGAGGCCGGCGTCTGCCGGCGGCGGCCTTCCTCGCCGGCCATGCCCTGCCACCAGGGCAACGGCTGGCATGAACATACCTTTCCGCACCGCGCAAGCGTCTCTACATTGAGTTTCGCCGACGCGCCCATATCTTGCGCGTACGTCATTTTCACGGATTTACATGGAGCTATCGACATGCTGAACAACTGGCTCAAGACCACCTTACTCATGGCCGCCATCGTCGCCCTGTTCGGGACGGTGGGGATGCTGCTGGGCGGCGCCCAGGGGATGCTGATTGCGTTGCTGCTGGGGGGCGCGATGAACCTGTGGGCCTACTGGAACTCGGACAAGATGGTCCTGCGCATGTACCAGGCCCAGGAAGTCGGCCCGGCCGACGCCCCCGAGTTCTACAATCTGGTCGCCGAACTGGCAAAGCGCGCCGAGCTGCCCATGCCCAAGGTCTATATCATCGACGAGGCGCAGCCCAATGCCTTTGCCACCGGCCGCAATCCCGAACACGCGGCCGTCGCCGCCACCACGGGCATACTGCGCCTGCTCGAAAGCCGCGAACTGCGCGGAGTCATGGCGCATGAACTCACCCATGTGAAGAACCGCGATATATTGATCTCGACGATCTCCGCCACCGTGGCCGGCGCCATTTCCTCGCTCGCCCAGTTTGGCCTTTTTTTCGGCGGCGGCGATCGCGAGCGTCCCAACTTCATCGTCCAGCTCATCATCATGATTCTGGCGCCGCTGGCTGCCATGCTCATTCAGATGGCCATATCCCGCGCCCGCGAGTTTGGTGCCGACCGCGGCGGCGGCGAAATCTCCGGCGACCCCGAGGCGCTAGCGTCGGCGTTACGCAAGATCGAAGCCTATGCCCGCGGCACGCCCATGGATACCGCCGAGATGCACCCGGAAACGGCCCAGATGATGATCATCAACCCGCTGACCGGCGGCGACCTGACCGGGCTTTTCCGCACCCACCCCTCCACCGAGGAACGCGTCCGCCGCCTCATGGAAATGGCCCGCTCGGGCCGTTGACGTGGCCGATTCGGCGCGCGCCCTGGCCGCGGACATCATCAATGACGTCGTGTTGCATGGCCGCAGCCTGACCGCCACCCTGGAGGCCGTCCGGCCCGGCCTCGACCCCCGCCTCATGGCCACGGCCCAGGACCTGAGCTACGGTGTACTGCGCCACTACGGCCGCCTGCGTTATTTCCTGCGCCGGCTGGCCGGCCGCCCGATTCAGCCACCCGAGGTGACCGGCATCCTGCTGGTGGCGCTGTTCGAATTGGCCGACCGCGCCACCCCCACTTACGCGGCCGTCAACGAGGCCGTCACCCTCGCCGGCCGCCGCTTTCCTCACTCCAAGGGCTTCGTCAACGGCGTGCTGCGCAACTTCCTGCGCCGCCGCGCGGCGCTCGCACTGGCGGCGGACGCCGAACCGGAAGCCCGCTGGAACTTTCCATCCTGGTGGACAGCCCGCCTGCGCCAGCAATACCCGGAAAACTGGGAGGCCATGTTGACCAGCATGAACGGCCATCCGCCCATGACCCTGCGCGTCAACCGCCGCCGCACAACCCTGGCCGACTATGCCGCCAGCCTGGATGCCGCTGGTATCGGTTACCGCATTACCGGAGAGTGGGCGCTTACATTGAGCCAGCCGGTGCGGAGGGCGGCACTCCCCGGATTCCTCACCGGCCAGGTATCGGTGCAGGACCTCGGCGCGCAATACGCGGCCGGTCTGCTCGACGCCGTCGACGGGATGCGGACGCTCGACGCCTGCGCCGCGCCTGGCGGCAAAACCGCCCATCTGCTGGAAGCGCACACGCTAGACCTCCTGGCGCTGGATCTGGATGCCGGCCGACTCGATCAGGTCGCGGCCAACCTCGGCCGGCTCGGTCTTGCCGCCACCCTGCGCGCCGCCGATGCGGCACGGCCGCAGACCTGGTGGGACGACCGCCCCTTCGACCGCATCCTGCTCGACGCCCCCTGTACCGCCTCCGGCGTCGTCCGCCGCCATCCTGACGGCAAGTGGCTGAAACGCAGCGAAGATGTGCACACCCTGGCGAAACAACAGTCCCGGCTGCTGGATGCCGTTTGGCCGCGGCTCGCGCAAGGTGGTAAATTGCTCTATGCGACCTGCAGCCTGTTCTCCGAGGAGAACCAGGATCAGGTCGAGGCCTTCTTGCGGCGGCACCCGGATGCCCGCCTGGAGAAATGCCGCCCGCCGGGTGCGCGTGACGGCCAATTGTTACCAAACGTGGATCACGACGGCTTCTTCTATGCCCGTTTCTTCAAGGCGTGATTTCCTGCGCTGGATGCTGTGGGCGGCACTGGCGCTGCTGGCGGCACCGGTATGGGCCGAGGACATGCTGCGCCTGCACCACGCCGAGCTGATACCCCGCGGCGACCAACTGCTGCTGGCCGGCGGCTATTCGATACGACTCAGCCCGACCCTGGAAGAGGCCTTGCACAAAGGGGTGACCATGACCTTCGTGCAGATATTCGAAGCCGACCGCCCCAGGGATTACTGGTTCGCCGAGGACATCGCCGTACAACGGCGCGCCCTGCGCCTCTCCTACAACGCCCTGTTGCGCCAATACCAGTTGCAGCATGGCGTTTCTTTGAAGTCCCTGGACACGCTCGCCGACGCCCTCGCCGCGCTGGGCGACTTTGCCGACTGGCCGGTGATCGAGCGCAAGGCGCTCAGCCGCAAATATCTCTACCAGGCCAGAGTCCGCATGTACCTCGACACCTCGCAGCTGCCCAAGCCCCTGCAACTCAACGCCTTCGCGTCCGAGCGCTGGGAAATGGATTCCGGCTGGCGGGAGTGGTCATTCAAGCCGTAACCGGCGCCCAATGCTTTATCTAGTGATCGGCAGCTTGAGCCTGGGCGCGGTCCTGGTGACACTGCTGTCGTTGTCGGCGGACAACTCCGGCTTCCTCGCGGAAAATTTTTCACTGTTGCTTGGACTGGCGGTACTGGCGGCACTGGCTCTGGCCGCCCTGATCGCCTATCAGGCCTATATTCTCTGGCGGCGGGTGCGGGCCGGCGTTTTCGGGGCCCGTCTGGCCGGCCGCATGTTCTGGATATTCGGCGTCATGGCGCTGCTGCCCGGATTGGTGGTGTATGGGGTGTCGGTACAGTTCCTGGTCAAGTCGATCGAGTCCTGGTTCAACGTGCGCATGGAACAGGCCCTGGAAAGCGGACTGTCGCTCGGCCAGTCGATACTCGGCCAGTTGGAATCCGATCTCGTCAAGAAGGCCGAGAACATGGCGCTTTTGCTCGCCGAACAGCCCGTTGCCCTGCAACGTGCCCGTCTCAATGAATTCAGGGAAAGCGCGGGCCTCACGGAGGCCGCCCTGTTCGACGAAAACGGTCGTCTCCTCAGCTTTGCGACCGCCGACAAGGCGGCGCTGGCGCCACGCCAGCCGGAACGCGCCGCCATTTGGCAGGCGAGGATGCAGCAGCCCTGGTCGCGCACGGAGCAGGACGCTGACAGTCATGCCCTGGTGGTGCGCGCGGTGGTGCCGGTGAATGTCGTCAGCCTGACTGAAAACATGCGTTTGCTCGCGGTCACACAACCGACCTCTGCCAAGTTGTCGCAAGATGCGCTCAGCGTCGAGCGGGCGCACCGCGACTATCAGGAACTCTCGATTTCTCGCGTCGGCTTGAAACGTCTTTATGGCGTTTCCCTGACCCTGGCCCTGGCCCTCTCCCTTTTCTCCGCGCTGGCGCTCGCCTTCATCCTCTCGGAACGGCTGGCTGCGCCGCTGCGGGTCTTGGCGCGCGGCACACGCGCCGTCGCCCGCGGCGATTTCTCGCAGGTGCACAGCGTCGATTCGCAGGACGAACTGGGACTGCTCACCCAATCCTTCAACCGCATGACTCACCAGCTCTCCGAGGCGCGCCGCGCCGCCCAGGAAAATCAGGACAAGCTGAGCGAGGCCAAGGCCTATCTCGAAAGCGTGTTGAGCAGCGTCAATACCGCTGTCATCACCCTCGACAAGGATCTGCGCGTACGCCTGGTCAACCCGGCGGCAAGCGCGATCCTCGGCATGGAACGGGAAAACCTCACGGATCGCGCTCTCGATGACTGGGGTGAGCGCGGCAACGGTCTGAACGACTTTGCCATCACCATGAGTGAACATTTCCATGAAGCCGGGCAGCAACCCTGGCAGGAGCAGGTGGAGTTCGTCTCCGAACGCGGCTCCCGTATCCTGCTGGCACGGGGGACGCCGCTGGCGGCAGGCGAGGCCGCCGATTTCGCGCTGGTGTTCGACGACGTCACCCAACTCGTCCAGGCGCAGCGCGATGCGGCCTGGGGCGAGGTGGCCCGGCGCCTGGCGCATGAGATAAAAAATCCGCTGACCCCGATCCAGCTCTCGGCGGAAAGGCTGCAACTGAAATTGGCCGACGCCCTCGACACCCCGCACCGCGCCATACTCGGCCGCGCCACCGATACCATCGTCGGCCAGGTGGCGGCCTTGAAATCATTGGTGGACGCCTTTGCCCAATACGCGCGGATGCCCGCCCCCAGACCCAGGGCGGTGGACGTCAATGTCCTCCTGGCGGAGGTGCTGGCGCTGTACGAACATCACCTGCCGATCACTGCCGACCTGGCGGCGGATTTGCCTGCCGTGGCCGCCGACCCGGCGCAGATTCGGCAGGTGATGGTGAACCTCATCAAGAACGCCGAAGAGTCACTGGCGGAAATCGACAGGCCGAGTATCCTATTGCGCACCCATCTCGCGGCCAACGGCGTGGCGATGTGTGTCGAGGACAACGGCCCCGGTTTTCCCGATACCCTGATGAGCCGGCTGTTCGAGCCTTACGCCACCACCAAGACCAAGGGCACCGGGCTGGGGCTGGCGATCGTGAAGAAGATCGTGGAGGAGCATCATGGCAGCATCGAGGTACGCAATCTGACCCCATGCGGGGCCAGTGTGTGCATCACCCTGCCGATCATGGAGATGACGCATGAGTGAAGTGCTGGTTGTCGATGACGAGCCAGGTATCCGTGACCTCTTGCAGGAAATCCTCGCGGACGAAGGCTATGAGGTCCGTGTCGCGGAGAATGGCGAACAGGCCCGCGCCGCCCTGCGCTCAAAGTCACCCGACGTGATCCTGCTGGATATCTGGATGCCGGATGTGGACGGCCTGTCGCTGCTCAAGGAATGGGTGGCGGCTGGGCAGCTCACCATGCCGGTGGTGATGATGTCCGGGCACGGCACCATTCATACCGCCGTCGAGGCGACCCGCCTGGGTGCCTGCGATTTCCTGGAAAAACCCATCCCCTACAAGAAACTGTTGCAAACCCTGGAACAGGCGCTGCACAGCCACGCGGCGCAAGCCGCGCCCGCCAGCAGTCTCGATCCGCTCGGCCGCAGCGAGCCCATCCGGCTACTGGCGCAACGCCTCAATCAGGTCGCCAAGTCGGAGGCCGCCATCCTGCTGACCGGCGAAGCCGGTGCCGGGGTGGAGATCTGCGCCCGTTTTTTGCACGTGCCCGGTACGCCCTGGGTGGAGCCGGACGATGTCGCTCCACTGGCCGAGCGTCCGCTGCAATGGTTGACCGAGGCCAAGGGCGGGACGCTGTTCGTCCGCGAGGTCGGCCATCTCACACCACTGCAGCAGAAGGGCCTCATGCTCATTCTTGGCCGCCGCGCCGAGTTCGGCGTCCGCCTGATCTGCGCCAGCAGCGAGAACCTGGCGCAAAAATCGGCCAACAACGGCTACTCGCGCGACTTGTACAACGCCCTTGCCCAGGTCGCGGTGCGGGTGCCCGCCCTGCGCGAACATCGCGATGACATACCCACCCTGGCCGCCACCGCGCTCGGCCAGGCAGTAACCAGGCTGGGGCTGCCGGAACGCCGCTTCAGCGAGGCGGCGCTGGCGCGGCTGGCCCGCCACGACTGGCCGGGCAACCTGGAGGAGTTGCAGAGTCAGGTCCACAACCTGGCCGTTACCAGCCTCAACCTTGTCATCGACCTGACCGACGTGGAGGCCATACTGGGCGGCAAGGCCAAGGCCGACGGCGGCGCCCTGGCGGAGCTGTTCGCCCTGCCCCTGAAGGAGGCGCGGGACGCCTTCGAGCGCGCCTATCTACAGGCCGTCATCGAGGAGTGTGGCAGCATGTCCAAGGCGGCCGGCCGCTCCGGCCTGGAACGCACCCACCTATACCGGAAGCTAAAACAACTGGGCGTAAAATCTGGCTCCCGCAGCGACAACTGACGCACAATCTTGAAGATCATCATCCTCGGCGCCGGCCAGGTCGGCTCCAATCTGGCCGCCAGCCTCGTCTCCGAATCCAACGACATCACCATGGTGGATGTGGACGAGGCCAAGCTGGCCGCCATGCAGGACCGCTACGATCTGCGCACGGTCTGCGGCCATGCCTCCCATCCCTCCATCCTGCGGCAGGCCGGGGCCGAAGACGCCGACATGTTGGTGGCGGTGACCCTCAACGACGAGACCAACATGGTGGCCTGCAAGCTGGCCGCGACGCTGTTCAACATCCCTGCCAAGATCGCCCGCATCCGCGCCCTCGATTACATGCAGCACGAGGCCCTGTTCGCCGCGCAGAACATGGCGGTCGACTATGTCATCAGCCCGGAAAAAGAGGTCTCCGACTATCTGCGCCGCCTGATCGACTACCCCGAGGCCCTGCAAGTTGTGGATTTCGCCAAGGGCCGGGTCCGTCTGGTGGCCGTCAAGGCGCACGGCGGTTTCCTGGTCGGTCACGAACTGAAATCGATGCGCGATCACCTGCGGCTGATTCTGCGCGAATCCAAGAACAATCATCTGCACGAAGTGGACGCCCGCGTCGCCGCCATTTTCCGGCGCGACCGCGCCCTGACCCCGGATGGCAACACCATCATCCAGGATGGCGACGAGGTCTTTTTCATCGCCGCCACCGAACACATCCGCGCGGTCATGAAAGAGATGCGGCGCAGCGACCATTCGGTGCGCCGGGTGATGATCGCCGGCGGAGGAAACATCGGCAGCCGGCTCGCCGCCAACCTGGAGGGCGACTACGAGGTCAAGCTGATCGAATACGACAAGCACCATGCCCAGGCCCTGGCTGAACGGCTGAAAAGCACCCTGGTGCTGGTCGGCGATGCCACCGACGAAGAACTGCTGCAGCAAGAAAACATCGATGACATGGATGTCTTCTGCGCGCTGACCAACGACGACGAGGACAACATCATGTCGTCGCTATTGGCCAAGCGCATGGGCGCCAGCAAGGTGGTGGCCCTCATCAACCGCAGCAGTTATGTCGAGCTGCTGCAAGGTGGCGAGATCGACGTGGCCCTCTCCCCCGCCCAGGCCACCATCGGCCCACTGCTCACCCGCATCCGGCAGGGCGACATGGCGGTGGTACACAGTCTGCGCCGAGGTGCCGCCGAAGCGATGGAGGTGGTGGTGCACGGCGATGCCAAGACCTCCAAGCTCATCGGCCGCCGCATCGAAGAGATAGAGCTGCCCGAGGGCGTCTCCATCGCCGCCATCGCCCGCGGCGAGAGGGTCATCATCGCCCATCACGACATCCAGATCGAGCCTGAGGACCACCTCATCATCTTCGTACCCAACAAGCACATGGTGCACAAGGTGGAAAAACTGTTGCAGGTCGGTTTCGGATTCTTTTAAGCGTGCACAAGATTTTTCCTATCGCCCATGTGCTGGGGCTGACGCTGATGCTGTTCAGCCTGGCCTATTTGCCGCCCATCGGCACGGCGTTCTATTACCTTGACGGCACTCTGCCCGCCTTCCTCGAATCGATGGGCCTCAGCTTCTTTGTGGGGCTGCTCCTTTGGCTCATCACCCGGCGTTATAAGCGCGAGCTCAAGCCGCGCGACGGCTTCTCCCTGGTCGTGCTGCTGTGGGGAGGCATGGCGGCGGTGGCCACCTTGCCGCTGCTCAAGACCATGCCCTCCCTGAGTTTCACGGATGCCTATTTCGAGACCATTTCCGGTTTGACCACGACCGGGTCCACTGTACTCTCCGGGCTCGATACGCTACCGCCTACCATCAACCTGTGGCGCTGCGAACTGGTCTGGTTGGGCGGCATGGGCCTGATCGTGCTGGCTGTGGCCATCCTGCCGCTGCTGGGTGTCGGCGGTATGCAGATGTACAAGGCGGAAACTCCGGGACCGATGAAGGACGCCAAGCTCACACCGCGCATCACCGAGACGGCGAAGGGACTGTGGCTGGTTTACTTCGGCATCAGCATTGCCTGCGGGCTGGCCTATTGGCTGGCCGGCATGACCGCCTTCGATGCCATCGTGCATGCCTTCAGCACCATGGGACTGGGCGGTTTCTCCTCGCATGATGCCTCGTTCGGTTATTTCGATTCCACACTCATCGAATTGGTCAGCATCCTGTTCATGCTGATCGCCGGGGTCAACTTCGCCAGCCACTTTCTGGCCGTGCGCCGGTTCACCCTTGCCCCTTACCGCGATGACCCGGAGGCACGCTGGTTCTGGCTGGTCACACTGGTCAGTTGCGTCGGCCTGGCACTCTTCCTGTGGTTGCACCAGGTCTATCCGGATTACATCACCGCTCTGCGCTATGCGGCGTTCAACACGGTATCCATAGCCACCTCCACCGGCTATTCCAACACCGACTATAACCTTTGGCCGATGTTCGCGCCCTTGTGGATGTTGTTCCTGTCCTCTTTCGCTTCCAGTTCCGGCTCAACTGGCGGCGGCATCAAGATGATCCGGGCAGAGTTGCTCATCATGCAGGCACTGCGGGAGTTCTCCAAACTGATCCACCCACATGCCATGTTGCCGGTGAAGGTCGGTCAGAACGTGGTCACAAACCAGGTCATCTATGCCGTGCTGGCTTTCTTCTTCCTCTATATCTCCAACCTCTCGCTGCTGACCATGCTGCTGACCGCCAGCGGACTGGATATCGTAACCTCCTTCACCGCGGTGGTCGCCTCCATCAACAATACCGGCCCCGGCCTCAACCAGGTCGGGCCGGCCACCACCTATGCCTCCCTGAACGATTTCCAGACCTGGGTCTGCATCTATGCCATGCTGGTCGGCCGTCTCGAACTCTTTACCTTCCTGGTCCTGCTGACGCCAGGCTTCTGGAAGAAATGAGCACTTTGGATAATCTCGAGCGTCTGCTCGCCCAGGGCAAAGATGGGGCGCTGTTGCGATATGGCCTAGGCAACGAATACCTCAAGGCCGGCCGGGTGGCCGAGGCGGCGGCACAGTTGCGCGCCGCGCTGGCGCTAGACCCAAACTATTCCGCCGCCTGGAAACTCCTGGGACGGGCACTGACCGCCAGCGGTGAATACGACACGGCCCTGGCCGCCTATACCGAAGGCATCACCGTGGCGGAGAAAAAGGGGGATGTCCAGGCGGCAAAGGAAATGAGGGTGTTTGCCCAACGGATTGCAAAACAACGGGCGGGTGGATGACGTCACCCCACCCATGGGCTAACATCAGCCATCGGCAATCGTCATTTGGAATCAGGAGTCTCCCATGGCACGTATGGTGCAGTGCGTAAAACTCGGGCGCGAGGCTGAAGGTCTCGACTTTCCGCCCTATCCCGGCGAACTCGGCAAGCGCGTCTTCGAGAACGTTTCAAAAGAGGCCTGGCAGGGCTGGGTCCGGCTGCAGACCATGATCATCAACGAAAACCGGCTCAATCTGGCCGATGCCCAGCACCGCAAATACCTGATGGAACAGGCGGAGAAGTATTTCTTCGGCGAGGGCGTCGGCGCACCCCAGGGTTATGTCGCCCACTGACATGGCGGAAGACAAGACCACCCACTTCGGCTATCAGACCGTGGCCGAGGCCGAGAAGGCCGCCAGGGTTGCGGAAGTATTCCATTCCGTGGCCGGCCGTTATGACCTGATGAACGACCTCATGTCGGCCGGTCTGCACCGGGTGTGGAAGCGTTTTCTTCAGCTCAAGGCCAATGTTCGACCCGGCTATCGTTGCCTGGACATCGCCGGCGGCACCGGCGACGTCTCCCGTCTTTTGGCCAAGGATGCCGGGCCTTCCGGCCAGGTCTGGCTGACCGACATCAACGGCTCCATGCTCGGCGTCGGCCGCGACCGTCTGCTCGACG
Source organism: Hydrogenophilales bacterium (assembly GCA_037439465.1). Lineage (GTDB taxonomy): Bacteria > Pseudomonadota > Gammaproteobacteria > Burkholderiales > Thiobacillaceae > Parasulfuritortus. Next base: position 73,618 of record JBBIVX010000003.1, read on the forward strand.
AGGGCATGATGCTGCCGGTAGCCCAGTGCGACGCCGAGAAGCTGCCCTTTCCGGATGACTGGTTCGATCTGGTGACGGTGGCCTTCGGCCTGCGCAACATGACCCACAAGGAACAGGCGCTGGCCGAGATGCGCCGCGTGCTGAAGCCCGGCGGCAAAGTGATGGTGCTGGAATTCTCCCGCGTCTGGAAACCGCTGGCGCCGCTCTATGACCTCTATTCCTTCCAGGTCCTGCCGCGCATGGGCGAACTGGTGGCCAAGGATTCGGCCAGCTACAAGTACCTGGCCGAATCCATCCGCATGCACCCCGATCAGGAGACGTTGAAGGGCCTGATGGAACAGGTAGGCTTCAAACGGGTGGACTACCATAACCTGACCGCCGGTGTGGTCGCCTTGCACGTGGGTTACAAGGTGTGACGAAACCCACGCCACCCGTCACGCCGTTAGAGTCATGCTCTGCTTGTCACCGGTGACATCTCACGCCTCAATCCAGCGCCTCGTACACCACCTCGACGATTTCCAGTTCCCGCCAGCCGCCGGGTGCCTGAAAACGCACGCTGTCGCCCAGTTCTGCTTTCAGTAGGGCGCGCGCCAGTGGCGATATCCAGGAGATGCGGCCGCGACCGGGGTCCGCTTCGTCGATGCCCACCAGGCTGTAGCTGGCGGTGTCGCCAGTGACCGCGTCCAGTACCGTCACGGTGGCGCCGAAATACACCCTGTCCGTCGCCTCCCGGTCACGCGGGTCCACCACGACGGCGTTTTCCAGGCGCTTGGACAGGAAACGGATGCGCCGGTCAATCTCCCGCAGACGCCTTTTGCCATAGATGTAATCACCATTTTCCGAGCGGTCACCATTGCCGGCCGCCCAGGACACCACGCTCACCACCTCCGGCCGTTCCACCCGTATGAGCTGGTTCAACTCCGCCAGCAGACGGGCGTGACCGTGGGGAGTCATGTAATTGCGGAGGCCAGGCGGCAGCGGCGAGGACGCTTCGTTGCCGTCCTCACTCTCCGCCTGCTCATTGCGGACGAAGGCCTTGTTCATTCCAGGCGGGGCGGCCTGCCGTCGTAAACCTGGGCCGCGCGGCGGTCGAGATAGAAGTCGCGGCTGAATTCGTAGCTATCCAGCGCCGCCTCCTCGATGGCCTGCTTGGCCTCAATCAGGTCGGCCCGACGGCTCACGATGCGCAGCGCCACGCCGGCATTACGGCTGGCCACAGCGCCTTTGCGATAAACCGGGTCGGCATAGGTGCCGTCCACCACCAGACCGGCCCCATCCCGGAAACTGCTGGGGCCAAAGATCGGCAGCACCAGGTAGGGGCCGCTGCCCAGCCCCCAGCGGCCGAGGGTCTGGCCGAAATCCTCGTCATGCTTCTTCAGCCCCATCTCCGACGCCACATCCACCAGGCCGAACACCCCGAAGCCGGTGTTGAAGGCAAGCCGCAGGAAATCGGAAGCCGCCTGTTCTGCCTTGAACTGGAGCAGATCGTTGGCGAGCACGCTGACGTCATCCAGATTGGAAAAGGCATTGCTGACCGCGATCTGCGCCGGTCGCGGCAGGGCGGCCCTATAACCAGTCGCCAGCGGTTTGAGCGCCACATGATCGACCACGTCGTTAAAAGAATGAACGGCACGGTTCATCGGCTCCAGTGGATCGCGCGGATCCCCATTGACGGCGCACCCAGTCAGTGTCAACGCGCTGATCAGAGCGTAGAGCCGTCTACCCTGTGTCTTCATGTCCAAACCCGATGCCTTTCGGTCAAAGTTTTTTTATATTTGACGCCAATCTTACTAAAAAGGTCTGCGTCCAGTGAACAAAACTCACCAAAATCCGCTTTACAGGTCAATAACCTGTCGTTAGAATTCGCGCCTCTTTCGGGGGTATAGCTCAGCTGGGAGAGCGCTTGCATGGCATGCAAGAGGTCAGCGGTTCGATCCCGCTTACCTCCACCAAAAGATTACGCTTTCTAGGTCAAGTCCCTATCGTCTAGAGGCCTAGGACATCGCCCTTTCACGGCGGTAACCGGGGTTCGAATCCCCGTGGGGACGCCAGAACAAACGCTGGCAAAACAAGGGCTTGCAGAGATGCAAGCCCTTTTCATGTGTGGCGACGGGTAACTGACGGGTAACTCGTGGTTTTTGCGAAACAGATTCAATCCATGAATCTGTCCAGCCATCCAAACCGCTTCACCATACCGGCGAGCGATATACCGACCAGCGCGTCATGCTCGGCCTTCAGCCGTTCGAAAGTGCGCCAGTGCATGCCCCTGGTCTTGAGGCCATTGCCGTTCAGGATGCCCGGCTCCCACCCCAGCTTGTCGTGGATTCGATGCGCGCGCCAAAAAGTCCAGTCGTGGCCGACTTCGCGCTGGCTCTCTTATCCAGAACAGTGGCCGACATCGCCAAATCACACCGGCATAGTAGACTGAGAGCGTCAGTTCCTACCGCGAGTGCCCATGTCGTCAGACCGCCGTCTCGACGCTATCCTCGACCGTCACCGGCGGCGGCCGCAGGCCGTGTTGCAGGTGCTGATCGACATTCAAGCCGCCTGGAACCACATCCCGGCCGGCGCCGACATGGCCGTAGCCGCCGCCCTGGACCTGCCGCTGGCGCGGGTGCGCGGGGTAATCGGGTTTTACAGCTTTTTGTCGGCGGAGCCTTGCGGACGCTATCGCCTGCTTTTTTCCGATGACATCACCGACCGCCTGGCGGGCAGCCGGGAACTCATGCGCGAGCTTGGCAGCCGGTTGTGGCTGGAGCCGGATAAGGTCTCCGAAGATGGTCTGGTCAGTTTTGGCACCACCTCCTGCATCGGCCTGTGCGACCAAGGTCCGGCCCTGCTGGTGAACGGTCGCGCCATCACCCGTCTTGATCGCCAACGGGTGCGCACCATAGCCGAGCTGATCCGCGCGGAGGCGTCGCTTGCCGATTGGCCGGCCGACTTTTTCCGGGTGGATGACAACATCCAGCGCCGCGATCTGCTGCTTGGCGAACCACCCCCGACCGACGAGACCGTGGAGACCGCCCGGGCCCTGGGCGCGGCTGCCATCGTCGAACGGCTACGGCGTGCCGGCCTGCGCGGCCGCGGCGGCGCCGGTTTCCCCACCGCCAGCAAATGGGCGGCCTGCCGTGCAGCCAGCGGCAACCGCGTCGTGGTGTGCAACGCTGACGAGGGTGAGCCGGGCGCCTTCAAGGATCGTGTACTGCTCACCCGCCATGCCGATTTGCTGATCGCAGGAATGTGCGTTTGCGCCCTCGCCATCGGCGCCCGCCAGGGGTTCATTTACCTGCGCGGCGAATACCGTTATCTGCAAATGCACCTGGAAACCGTGCTTGCCCGCCAGCGGGCAGCCGGGCAACTGGGAGACGGCTTCGACATCGCCCTCCACCTCGGCGCCGGCGCCTACATCTGCGGCGAGGAATCGGCCCTGCTCGAATCGCTGGAAGGCAAACGCGGCATACCGCGCAGCCGCCCGCCTTTTCCGGTGGCGCACGGCTACCTGGGCCAGCCTACCGTGGTCGACAATGTCGAAACGCTGTGTGCCGCCGCCTGGATCACTGGGCACGGCGAGGCGGCCTGGCGGGCACGTGGTACTCAACAATCCAGCGGCACCAAGCTGCTCTCTATTGCCGGCGATTGCGCCCGGCCCGGCGTCTACGAATATCCGTTCGGCGTGACGGTGCGGCAGGTGCTGGCCGACTGCGGCGCCAGCGACACTCTCGCCGTGCAGGTGGGCGGGCCTTCCGGCACCTGTATCGGAGCAGATGGATTCGAGCGCCGGCTCGGCTTCGAGGACCTCCCCACGGCCGGACCCTTCATCGTTTTCGATAGCCGCCGCGACCCGTTCGAGATCGCCCGCGCCTACACCCATTTCTTCGCCCATGAATCCTGCGGCTTCTGCACGCCCTGCCGGGTCGGCACAGCCATGCTGGCCGCGGTCATGGACAAGATCGCCGCCGGCCACGGCACCCGCCACGAGATCGACGAGATCGGCCGACTCGATCGGGCGCTGCGCCAATCCGCCCACTGCGGCCTCGGACGCACCGCCTGCAACCCGACCCTGGATGTTCTCGAGCGCTTCCGTCCGGCCTTCGAGCGGCGGTTGAAGTCGCTCGATTTCGAACCGGCTTTCGACCTCGATGGCGCGCTGGCCAGCGCCCGCGCCATGACCGGTCGCGACGATGCCGGGGCACACCTGAGCGAGGAGGGGAGATGAACGCCACCTTCGACCTGGACGGACGGCTCGTCCCCTTCACACCTGGGCAGAGTGTATTGCAAGCCGCCCTGGCGGCGGGGCGTTACATCCCGCACCTGTGCTATCACCCGGAATTCAAACCGCATGGCAGTTGCAAGCTATGCACGGTAGAGACGGCCGGCCGCACCGCCGCCGCCTGCACCCTGCCGGCGGCGGCGGGGATGGCGGTGGCCAGCGCCAGCGCGGAGCTCGACGCGCTGCGCCGTACCCTGATCCAGATGCTGTTCGCCGAAGGCAACCACTTTTGCCCGTCCTGCGAGAAAAGCGGCGACTGCCTGCTGCAGGCGCTGGGCTATGATCTCGGCGTCCTAACCGCCGGTTTCCGCCACTTTTTCCCCGCCCGCCCGGTGGACGCGAGTCACCCCGACCTTTTGCTTGATTTCAACCGCTGCATACTGTGCGAGCTCTGCGTGCGCGCTTCCTGCGAAGTGGACGGCAAATGCGTGTTCGCTTTGTCCGGGCGCGGCCTGGACAAGCACCTCATCGTCAACGCCGAGTCAGGCCGGCTGGCCGATACCGACATCACCCTGAGCGACAAGGCGGTGGCGGTCTGTCCGGTCGGCGCCATCCTTAAAAAAAGGGTCGGCTTCGCCATACCCATCGGCCGTCGCCGCTTCGATCTGTCGCCGATCAGTGCCCAGGCACTGGCCGATGCGCCCCGGCCGCAGGCGCCGGGCACGCCCTGTGACGCCTGCGAGAAGGGCTGAGGCATGGCCAGGCTACGCCTCGCCACCACATCGCTGGCCGGCTGTTTCGGCTGTCACATGTCTCTGCTCGATGGCGACGCGCGCCTCATCGACCTGCTCGCCCAGGTGGAGTTCGACCGCAGCCCGTTCACCGACATCAAGCGCTGCGGCCAGTGCGACCTCGGTCTCATCGAGGGCGGTGTGTGCAACGCGGAAAATGTCCAGGTACTGCGCGAATTCCGCCGCCACTGCCGGGTGCTGGTGGCGGTTGGCTCTTGCGCCATCACCGGCGGCCTGCCAGCCCAGCGCAACCACCTCGATCTCGGTGCCTGCCTGACCGAGGTCTACCTGACCGAGCCGGGCCTCGACCATGGAGGCATTCCCGACGACCCCGAGCTGCCGCTACCGCTGGACAAGGTGCACCCGCTGCATGAGGTGGTCAAGGTGGATTATTTCCTGCCTGGCTGCCCGCCCTCGGCGGAGGCCATCTGGCAGTTCATGACCGATCTGATCGCCGGCCGGACGCCCAAGCTGGGCCGTGGACTGATTCAATATGACTGATGCCGGCCACGTCCCGGCCCCGGTCACGGCGGCCGCCTCTCCTGCCAGCGGGCTGCGCCGCGTCGCCATCGATCCGCTGTCCCGCGTCGAGGGGCATGGCAAGGTGACGCTGTGGCTAGACGCCGACGACCATGTCCGCCAGGCCCGCCTGCACATCGTCGAATTCCGCGGTTTCGAAAAGTTTGTCCAGGGCCGCCCCTACTGGGAAATCCCGGTGATGGTGCAACGTCTGTGCGGCATCTGCCCGGTGTCGCACCAGTTGGCCGCATGCAAGGCGATGGACCAGATCGTCGGTGCGGCACGACTCACCCCGAGCGCGGAAAAGCTGCGCCGGCTCATGCATTACGGCCAGATACTGCAATCACATGCGCTGCATTTTTTTTACCTGTCCGCGCCCGACCTGCTGTTAGGCTTCGCGTCGGACGCGGCCCGGCGCAACCTGGCCGGCGTGCTGGCGCAATACCCCGACATCGCCCGCCGCGGCATCGAGTTGCGCCGCTATGGCCAGGAGGTGATCCGCTTGACCGCCGGCAAGCGGGTGCACGGTACCGGCGCCGTGCCGGGTGGCGTCAACAAGAACCTGACGCCGGACGAGCGCCGCTATTTGCTCGATGGCCTCGATCAAATCATCGCCTGGAGCCGCGACGCGGTGCATCTGGCGCGCCAGCTGTATGCCCAGGACCCAGCCCTGTACCGCGAGTTTGGCCGTTTCGAGGCGCACAGCCTCAGCCTGGTGCGCGCCGATGGCGCCATGGACCTTTATCACGGCGGCCTGCGCGCCCGCGATCGTGCCGGCCATGTCCTGTTTGACCACGTCGATGCCGCCCGTTACTGGGAGCACATCGCCGAGGACGTGCAGCCCTGGTCGTACATGAAGTTCCCCTTCCTGCGCCGCCTCGGAGCGGAGGACGGCTGGTACCGGGTGGGGCCGCTCACCCGCGTCAGCCACTGCGACTTCATCCCCACCCCCCTGGCCGACGCCGAACGGCAAGAATTCCTCGCCTACGACGATGGCCGCGCCGCCGGCGCCCTGCTGGCCACTCACTGGGCGCGCATGATCGAGATGCTGCACAGCACCGAGGCCATCAAAGAGCTGCTGCACGACGACGATCTGCTCGGCGACGACCTTCTCACCACGGGCGTGCGCCAGAGCCGCGGCATCGGCGTACTGGAGGCGCCGCGCGGCACCCTGATCCACCACTATCGCGTCGCTGACGACGACCTGGTGGTGCGCGCCAACCTCATCGTCGCCACCACCCACAACAATCAGGCCATGAACACGGCCATCCGCGCTGTGGCCGCCAAATATCTCGATGGCCGCACCCTGACCGAGGGGTTGCTCAACCACATCGAGGTCGCCATCCGCGCCTTCGATCCCTGCCTGTCCTGCGCCACGCACGCCCTCGGCAAAATGCCGCTTCAGGTACAGCTCGTGGAGGCGGGTGGGCGGCCGATCGCCTGCCTCGACCGCCACGGGCCGGAGCGGCCATGAGCGTACCGTTACTCGTCATCGGCGTCGGCAACCCCAGCCGTGGCGACGATGCCCTGGGACCGCTGGCCATCGAACGGCTGGCGGCGCTGAATCCGCCTGGCGTCGAGCTGATAGTAGATTTTCAGTTGCAGGTGGATCATGCCCTCGACCTTCTGGGCAGGGAGGAAGTCGTCTTCGTCGATGCCAGCGTCAGTGCCAGCGCCCCCTTCGCCTTCACGGCTCTCGCCGCCGCAAAGGACCATGGCTTCAGCACGCATGCCCTGTCGCCGGCGGCGGTGCTCGCTGTCGGCGCGCGCTACTATGCCGTCACGCCCAAGGCCAGACAAATGGCCATACGCGGTTACCGCTTCGCCTTGGGTGAGGGTCTGAGCGCGGCCGCGGCGGCCAATCTGGAAGCGGCTGTGGCCCGTCTGGCCGACTATCTGCGGCGCAAGCCCCCGGCAGGGGCGGCAGGCTAGGAACCCGTCAGTTCCTTGATGAACACCTTGGATCGCCGCTGCCAGTTGTACATCTCCTTGCGCGGGCCGGGCAGATCATCGGGCGTGGCGGCGACGAAGCCGTGCTCGATGAACCAGTGGGCGGTGCGCGTCGTCAGCACGAACAGCCGCTTCATCCCCTGCTGCCGGGCGGCGTCCTCGATGGCCGTGAGCAGCGCCTCACCCCGTCCGCCACCGCGGAAATCGGGGTGAACGGCAAGACACGCCATCTCCCCGGCCTTGGCCTCGGCAAAAGGATAGAGCGCAACACAGCCGATGATCCGGCCATCCAGTTCGGCAACGAGAAAGCGGTCTATTTCCTGCTCCAGCAACTCGCGCGGCCGATGCACCAAAACGCCCTCCTGCTCCAGCGGTTCAATCAATTGCAGGATGGCGCCGACGTCATCGATACCGGCATTGCGCAGCGACTCGACCGACTGGCGGGACACCATGGTGCCGACGCCTTCATGGGTGAACAATTCCATCAACAAGGCGCCATCGACGTCGGCGCTGATCAGATGCGCGCGCAGCACACCGTTCCGACAAGCCTTGGCGGCGTTGGGCAGATAAAGCTTCATGTCGCCATCCGGCAGGTCCTTGACCAGTTTCTGCGCCTGACTGGCGGTCAGCCGGCTGATCGGCCGGCCTTCGGCATCCACGGTATCGCCATAGTCCAGGATGAAGATCAGCTTGTCGGCACGCAAGGCAATGGCCGCGCTGGTGGCGACGTCCTCCAGGGTGAGGTTGAACACCTCGCCGGTAGGGGAATAGCCAATAGGTGAAAGCAACACGATGTCGCCGGCGTCCAGCCGATGCCGGATTGCGCCGGCGGCCACCTTGCGCACCTCACCGGTGAACTGCAAATCGACGCCGTCCACCACGCCGGCCGGCTGGGCGGTGACGTAATTACCCGAGGCGACACGAATCTCCGCCCCGGCCATCGGGGTGTTGGGCAGGCCGATGGAGAGCATGCTCTCGATGTCCACCCGCACCGAACCGACCGCATCCTTGACATGCTCCAGGGTATCGGCATCGGTCACCCGACGGCCCTGTACATATTGCGCCTCGCCGCCTCCGGCGTTCAGCCGCTCCTCTACCTGCGGCCGGACGCCATGCACCAGCACCAAGCGCACGCCCAAGGCATTGAGCAGATTGACATCGTGAACCAGGTCGACGAAGTCTTCACGCAGCATGGCGTCGCCGCCGAAGGCGATGACGAAGGTCTTGCCGCGGAAGGCGTGGATGTACGGCGCGGCGGCGCGGAACCAGTCCACGAAACCGGACATCTCGACATCGGCAGGCTTGGCAGGGGTCATGGGCTACCTATTTCCGTGGTACCGGACGCATTATGACGAAACTGGGGCCGTATCCGCGAAATAAAACGGGGGGAACCGCGATCATACCGGGAAGCCGCCCCACTCCAGCCACAGCCAGGGGCATCAAAGGCGGATTCCAGGGCGCAACGTTCACTCTTGTCCATTTTACAAATCTCCCCAAAGCCCCTGCATTATGGCGATGGCGGCGACGGCGGCGGTCTCGGTGCGCAATAGGCGCGGCCCCAACGACAGCCGGGTAAAGCCGGCCCGGAGGGCGGCGTCCCGTTCGTAGTCGTCAACACCGCCTTCCGGCCCGGCCAGCAGGACCGCGGCTCCAGCCGGAGCCGCCAGAGCGCGCAGCGTCAAGGTCGCCTCCGGATCCAGCAGGAACAGTTGGCCGGCCAGATGCGGCACGGTGGCGAGCCACTCGTGGAAATCCAGGATGCCGCCGACCGGCGGCACATGGTTGCGGCCACACTGCTCGCAGGCTGAAATGGCCACGCCCTGCCAGTGCTGCCGCCGCCTGCCACGCTTGTCTCCTTCCAGACGGACGATGGTGCGCCTCATCAACACCGGCTGGATCGCCGCCACCCCCAGCTCCACCGCCTTTTGCAGGGTGTAGTCCATGCGTTCGCCGCTCGATATGCCCTGCACCAGGGTGATGTCGAGCGGCGATTCGCGTTCGGGCGAGCAGACGCTTTTGAGCAACACTTCGGCGCCCTTGCCGCTTTTGCACAACTGGCCGAGGCATTCCGAGCCGTCACCGTTGAACAGAATGACGTCGTCGCCGTCGCGCAGACGCAAAACGCCCACGGCATGACGCGCGACCCCGTCAGGCAGGGCGATCCGGTGGCCGGGCGGCAAGGGCATGGCACAGTAGAAGCGAGGGATGGGCATGGCTTAAGGGAGGCTCAACGGTCGATGGTATTATCGGTCGAGAAACATTCTCGGAGTTAGCACATGGTACGCATGGAAACCCCCGTTTGCGACTTTGGCTGGCAAGCGCCGGATTTCGACCTGCCCGGTGTCGACGGCCGCCGTTATTCGCTGCGGGACGTGGCCGGGCCGCGCGGCCTGCTCGTCATGTTCATCTGCAATCACTGCCCTTACGTCAAGGCCGTCATCCATCGTATCGTGCGCGACGTCAACGACCTCCGGCCGCTGGGCGTCGGCGCCATCGCCATCATGTCGAACGACCCCGCCGACTACCCCGAGGACAGCTTCGAGAACATGAAGCGGACGGCGGCGGAACTCGGGTTCCCAATGCCTTATGTGCTCGACGCGAGGCAGGCAGTCGCCAAGGCTTATGGCGCCGTGTGCACCCCTGACTTCTTCGGCTTCAACGACACGCTGCAACTGCAATACCGGGGGCGCCTCGACGAATCGCGCAAAGAGACCGCGCCCGAGGGCGTGCGTCGTGACCTGTTCGAGGCCATGACACAGATCGCCAAGAGCGGCCGTGGCCCGGCCGGGCAGATACCCAGCATGGGGTGTTCGATCAAGTGGCGGGGGGAGTGAGCACGCGGCTCGATCAGGTCATCACCGCCGTCCGCGAGGTTTGCCTGGCCGAGGTCATGCCCCGCTACCTGAAGGTGGCGCATAGCCGCAAGGTCGATGGCAGCCTGTTCACCGAGGCCGACCTGGCCGCTCAGCAAGCCATGGTGACACGGCTCCAGGCCATCGCGCCCTATCCGGTGTTGGGCGAGGAGATGACCGACGCCGCCCACCAGCGGCTGTGGTCAGCCGGCAGCGACGGTCTCTGGTGCATCGACCCCATCGACGGCACCACCAATTTCGTCTGCGGCCTGCCGTTCTTCGCCATGTCCGTTGCCCTGCTCAAACAGGGCAGGCCAGTTCTTGGCGTGGTCTATGACCCTCAGGCCGACGAATGTTTTCATGCCGAGGCCGGTGGCGGCGCCTTTCTGGACGCCGCCCCGCTGCCACTGAACACGCCGCCGGCACGGCTCGAACGCTGCATCGCCGGGGTCGATTTCAAGCGCATCCCGCGCCCCCTGGCTGGCCGCCTGGCGGTCGAGCATCCCTACAGTTCGCAACGCAACCTGGGGGCCAGCACCCTCGATTGGTGCTACCTCGCCGCCGGCCGCTTTCATGTCTACCTGCATGGCGGCCAGAAACTATGGGACTATGCCGCCGGCGCATTGATTCTGACCGAGGCCGGCGGCCGCGTGGGCGGTCTCCAGCAGGAAGATTTCTGGCTGGGTGCGCCCTGGAACCGCTCCGCCGTCTGCGCCCTGACCCCGGCACTGTACGCGCAATGGCGCGCCTGGCTGGCGCAGGGCGGGTGACCCGCGGGTAGCAAAAAGCGGGGCAATAAACAAGACAATGCAATTTATAAAAACATTTTAATTTTTTGACCGGAAAGACGCGAACCCACGACAATCAAGGCAATCGGCCGGATTCCCCCGACCGGCGCGGCTTTGGAGCGGGCGACCCGTCTTGCCCTGACTTACCCCCTACGACATAATCGCCGGGCACGCGGCAGCTTATGCGCCGACATTTTTCTCTATTCAAGGATACAACGACATGGCAACCCGTACCGACCTTGCAAATGCCATCCGCGCCTTGGCCATGGATGCAGTAGAAAAGGCCAAGTCCGGTCACCCCGGCGCCCCCATGGGCATGGCGGAGATCGCCGAGGTAGTGTGGAACCACCATCTGCGGCACAACCCGGCCAACCCCAAGTGGGCGGATCGCGACCGCTTCGTGCTGTCCAACGGCCACGGCTCCATGTTGATCTATTCCCTGCTGCATCTGACCGGTTACGACCTCAGCATCGGCGACATCAAGAATTTCCGTCAGTTGCACTCCAAGACCCCAGGCCACCCGGAATACGGCTACACCGCGGGCGTCGAGACCACAACCGGGCCGCTCGGCCAGGGCATCACCAACGCCGTCGGCATGGCGCTTGCGGAAAAACTGCTGGCGCACGAATTCAACAAGCCCGGCCACGACATCGTCAACCACCACACCTATGTCTTCATGGGCGATGGCTGCATGATGGAAGGTATCTCGCACGAGGCCTGCGCCTTGGCCGGCACCTGGAACCTGGGTAAGCTGATCGCCTTCTGGGACGACAACGGCATTTCCATCGACGGCCACACCGACGGCTGGTTCACCGACGACACCCCGAAGCGTTTCGAGGCCTATGGCTGGCACGTCATCCGCAACGTCGATGGCCATAACTTCGAGGCCCTGGAGGCCGCCGTGCAGGAGGCCAAGAAACACACCGACAAGCCCACCCTGATCCAGTGCAAGACCATCATCGGCAAGGGCGCCCCCAACAAGCAGGGCGGCCATGACTGCCATGGCGCCCCATTGGGCGACAAGGAGATCGCCGCCGCCCGCGAGACCATCGGCTGGCCGCATGCCCCGTTCGAGATCCCGGCCGACGTCTACGCCGGCTGGAACGCCAGGACCAAGGGCGAAGGTCTGGAAAAACTGTGGAACAACAAGTTCGCCGAATACGCCAAGGCCTTCCCCCTTGAAGCCGCTGAATTCAAACGCCGCATGGCCGGCGACCTGCCTGCCGACTGGACCGACCGTGTCGCCAAGGCCCTGGCCACCACCCTGGAGAAGGCCGAGACCGTAGCCAGCCGCAAGGCCTCCGCCCTGGCCATCGAGCGCCTGGTGGCCACGCTGCCCGAGCGGGTCGGAGGTTCCGCCGACCTGACCGGTTCCAACCTGACCAACTGGCCGGGCTGCCACCCGCTGCACCGCAATCCGTATGGCAACTACATCTCCTACGGCGTGCGCGAATTCGGCATGAGCCACATCATGAACGGCATGGCCCTGCACGGTGGCCTGTTCCCGTTCGGCGGCACCTTCCTGATGTTCTCGGAATACGCCCGCAACGCCCTCCGGATGGCCGCGTTGATGAAGCAGCGCGTGGTCTGGGTGTTCACCCACGACTCCATCGGTTTGGGTGAGGACGGTCCCACGCACCAACCGGTGGAGCAGACGGCTACGCTGCGCATGATCCCCAACATGACCGTCTGGCGTCCCTGCGACAGCACCGAGACGCTTATCGCCTGGGCGGCCAGTGTCGAAAAGAAAGACGGTCCCAGCAGCCTCGTCCTGTCCCGCCAGAACCTGCCATTCAGCAAGCGCAGCGACGCGCAGATCGCCGCCATTCGCAAGGGCGGCTATATCCTGTCCGACAGCGAGGGCAAGGCCAAGGTGGTGCTGATCGCCACAGGCTCCGAGGTCGAACTGGCCATGAAGGCACAGGAAGCCCTCAAGTCCGAAGGCATCGCCGCCCGTGTCGTCTCCATGCCCTCCACCAACGTATTCGACCAACAGGACCAGGCCTACAAGGACAGCGTATTGCTGCCCACCGTGCACAAGGTCGCCATCGAGGCCGGCGTGACCGACGGCTGGTGGAAGTATGTCGGGCTGCGCGGCGCCGTGATCGGCCTGGATCGCTTCGGCGAGTCGGCCCCGGCGCCTCTGCTGTTCAAGGAATTCGGCTTCACGGTCGAAAACGTGGTGAACACCGTCAAGGGTATTCTTTAATCATCTGCCGATAGGGCGGCCTGCGGTCGCCGTGGCGGGCATGGCCCGCCCTATGGCTACAGAGTTTATACAAAAGGAGCTGAACATGACTATCAAAGTCGGCATCAACGGTTTCGGACGTATCGGCCGCATGGCCTTCCGCGCCATTGCCAAGGATTTCCCCGGCATCGAAGTGGTCGCCATCAATGACCTGCTCGATCCCGACTATCTGGCCTACATGCTGAAGTACGACTCGGTGCATGGTCGTTTCAACGGCGACATCAAGGTCGAGGGCAGCAACATGGTGGTCAATGGCAAGAAGATCCGTCTGACCGCCGAGAAGGATCCGGCCAACCTGAAGTGGAAAGAGGTCGGCGCCACCGTCGTCATCGACTGTACCGGTTTCTTCCTGACCACCGAGTCCTGCCAGGCGCACCTCGCCGCCGGCGCCAAGAAGGTCGTGCAATCGGCCCCGGCCAAGGATGACACCCCGATGTTCGTGTATGGCGTCAACCACACCAGTTACGCCGGCCAGGCCATCGTTTCGGCCGCGTCCTGCACCACCAACTGCCTGGCGCCCGTCGCCAAGGTGCTGAACGACAACTGGGGCATCAAGCGTGGCCTGATGACCACCGTGCATGCCGCCACCGCGACCCAGAAGACCGTCGATGGCCCGTCCAAGAAGGACTGGCGCGGCGGCCGCGGCATCCTGGAAAACATCATCCCGTCCTCGACCGGCGCCGCCAAGGCCGTCGGCAAAGTGCTGCCCGAGCTGAACAAGAAGCTCACCGGCATGGCTTTCCGGGTACCGACTTCCGACGTTTCCGTGGTCGACCTGACCGTCGAGTTGAACAAGGCCGCCAACTATGAAGACATCTGCAAGGCCATGAAGGCCGCCGCGGAGGGCGCCCTCAAGGGCGTGCTCGGCTATACCGATGAGAAAGTGGTCTCCACCGACTTCCGCGGTAACAGCGCGCCCTCGACCTTCGACGCCGAAGCCGGTATCGCCCTCGACCCGACCTTCGTCAAGGTCGTCGCCTGGTACGACAACGAGTATGGCTACACCTGCAACATGCTGCGCCTGGTGCAGCACGTGGCCAAGTAATTCAGCTTCAAGGTACAAGGAACAAGGGTCGAGATTTTCCTTGCTGCTTGTACCTTGTTCCTCACCAGTGAGCCGTAAGGCATAAGCCCCCTTATCCCTTACCGCTTAACAATCCAAGGAGTAACGCAATGGCCAAATTCCTGCGCATGACCGACCTTGACCTTAGGGCTAAGCGCGTCTTCATCCGCGCCGATCTCAACGTGCCTGTCAAGGAAGGCAAAGTCACCTCAGACGCCCGTATCACTGCCTCCATGCCCACCATAGAACACGCCCTCAAAGCCGGGGCGCGCGTGATGGTCACCTCCCACCTGGGCCGGCCGACCGAGGGCGAATGGAGCGAGGAAGTCTCCCTGGCCCCGGTCGCCGCCCTCATGTCGCAAAAACTTGGCAAGCCCGTGCGTCTGATCAGGGACTGGGTGAACGGCGGCTTCGACGTGGCCGAGGGCGAGGTCGTTCTGCTGGAAAACTGTCGCGTCAACAAGGGCGAGAAGAAGAACGCCGAAGAAACGGCCAGGAAGTATGCCGCTCTGTGCGACGTCTTCGTCATGGATGCCTTCGGCACCGCCCATCGGGCCGAGGCCTCCACTTACGGCATCGCCCAGTTCGCCCCCGTCGCCTGCGCCGGCAAACTGGTGACGGAGGAACTGGAAGCGCTCGACAAGGCCCTGGCCAACCCGGCCCGGCCGATGGTCGCCATCGTCGGCGGCTCCAAGGTTTCCACCAAGCTGACCGTTCTGGAGGCGTTGTCTGAAAAGTGCGAGCAACTGGTGGTCGGCGGCGGCATCGCCAACACCTTCCTCAAGGCCACCGGCAAGAACGTCGGCAAGTCGCTGTGCGAGGATGATCTCGTGCCGACCGCCAAGGCATTGATGGAAAAGATGTCCAAACGTGGCGCCACCATTCCCATCGCCGTGGATGTGGTCTGCGGCAAGAAATTCGACGCCAACGAGCCCGCCGTCCTCAAGGATGCTGGCGCCGTGGCCGACGACGACATGATCTTCGACATCGGCCCGAAGTCAGCTCAGCAATTGGCCGACATCATCATGCAGGCCGGCACCGTGGTCTGGAACGGCCCGGTCGGCGTATTCGAATTCGACCAGTTCGGCGCCGGCACCAGGACCGTGGCCATGGCCATCGCCAACACCAAGGCCTTCACCCTGGCCGGTGGCGGCGACACCATTGCCGCCATCCAGAAGTACGGCATCTACGATAAGGTGTCCTACATCTCCACCGCCGGCGGTGCCTTCCTGGAATACCTCGAAGGCAAGGTGCTGCCCGCCGTCGATATACTCGAAAAAAGGGCGCGAGGCTGATTTGTAGGAGCGGCGGCGGCCGCGATTGATCCGATACACATGCGTGCTCGCGCCTGTCGGCGCTCCTACACAGGAAATACACATATGCAGCGCAGAACCAAAATCGTCGCCACCCTCGGGCCCGCCAGTTCGGACCCCAAGGTATTGAACAAAATGATCGAGGCCGGCGTCGATGTCGTCCGTCTCAACTTCTCCCACGGCACGCCGCAGGAACATATCCAGAACGCCGAGCTGGTGCGCTCACTGGCCAAGACACGCGGCCGCGCCGTCGGCGTGCTGGTGGATCTGCAAGGTCCGAAAATTCGTATTGGCTGTTTCAAGGATAAAAAAATCACCCTCAAGACAGGCGACAAATTCCTGTTCGACGTCAACTGCGAGCTGGGCGATCAGACCAAAGTCGGCCTCGACTACAAAGATCTGGTCTACGATGTCTCCCGCGGCGCCACCTTGCTGCTGGATGACGGCCGCATCGAAATGTGGGTCGAGGATGTCAAGGACGGTGTCGTCACCTGCAAGGTCGTCCAGGGCGGGGTGCTCTCCGACCACAAGGGCATCAACCGCAAGGGCGGCGGCCTTTCTGCGTCGGCCCTGACAGACAAGGACATCGAGGACATCAAGACCGCCGCGCAGTTGAAGGCAGATTATCTGGCGGTGTCTTTTCCCCGTTGTGCCGCCGATATCCAGCAGGCCCGCGAGATACTCCAGGCGGCCGGCGGGAAGGCTCTGATCGTCGCCAAGATCGAGCGTGCCGAGGCCATCGAGGCCTTGGATGGCCTCATCAACGCCGCCGACGCCATCATGGTGGCGCGCGGCGACCTCGGTGTGGAAGTGGGCGATGCCGCCGTGCCCGCCCTGCAGAAAAAGATGATTCGCCTTGCCCTGGAGAAAAACAAACTGGCCATCACCGCCACCCAGATGATGGAATCGATGATCGCCAGCCCGATCCCGACGCGCGCGGAGGTATCCGATGTGGCCAATGCCGTGCTCGACGGCACCGACGCGGTGATGCTGTCGGCGGAAACGGCGGCGGGCAAATTCCCCATCGAGGCCGTCGCCGCCATGCATCGTGTCTGCGTCGAGGTGGAGAAGGAGCTGGACACCCCGATCTTCGCCGGCAAACAGGTGGTCGGCGCCGACATACTGCGGGTGGATGAGGCCATTGCCAAATCCGCCGCCTTCACCGCCCTGCACCTCAACGTCAAGGCCATCGCCGCCATGACCCAGTCCGGCTCCACCGCGCTGTGGATCTCGCGCATCAGCACCCATGTGCCGATCTACGCCCTCACCCCGGAAGTGGATACCCGCCGCAAGGTGACGCTGTACCGTGGCGTCTACCCCGTCAACTTCAAGCCTTCCAGCCACGACCGCGACCAGCTCCTGGCCGAGGCGGAAGATGAACTCAGGCGGCGCGGTGCGGTGCGCAACGGCGACCTGATCCTGCTCACCATCGGCGAGCCGATCGGCCGCTCGGGGGGCACCAACACCATGAAGATCGTTCGCGTCGGCGAGCGCAAGAAGTTTTGATTTAACCAAGGAGAGACCAAGATGGCACTGATTTCACTACGTCAACTGCTCGACCACGCCGCTGAGCATGGCTATGGCCTGCCGGCCTTCAACGTCAACAACATGGAACAGGTCCAGGCCATCATGCAGGCCGCTGCCGCCACCGACAGCCCGGTCATCCTGCAAGGTTCCGCCGGCGCCCGCTCCTATGCCGGCGAACCCTTCCTGCGCCATCTCATCCTGGCCGCCATCGAGTCCTACCCGCAGATCCCGGTGTGCATGCACCAAGACCACGGCGCCTCCCCCAGCATCTGCTTCCGTTCCATCCAGTCCGGCTTTTCCTCGGTGATGATGGACGGCTCGCTGATGTCCGACGCCAAGACACCGTCGACCTACGAATACAATGTCAACACCACCCGCCATGTGGTTGAACTGGCGCACGCCTGTGGTGTTTCGGTGGAAGGCGAACTGGGCTGCCTGGGCTCGCTGGAGACCGGCAAGATGGGCGAAGAGGACGGCCACGGCGCCGAGGGCGTGCTTGAGCATTCCGCCCTGCTGACCGACCCCAACGAAGCCGCCGATTTCGTCAAGAAAACCCATGTCGACGCCCTGGCCATCGCCATCGGCACCAGCCACGGCGCCTACAAGTTCACCCAGAAGCCCACTGGCAAGGTGCTGCGCATCGACCGCGTCAAGGAAATCCATGCCCGCATCCCCAGCGTGCATCTGGTCATGCACGGTTCATCCTCGGTACCGGAGGAATGGCTTGCCATCATCAACAACTATGGCGGCACCATGGGTCAAACCTACGGCGTGCCGGTCGAAGAAATCGTCGAAGGCATCAAGAACGGCGTGCGTAAGGTCAACATCGACACCGACCTGCGCATGGCCTCCACCGGCGCCATCCGCAAACACCTGGCCGAGAACACCGCCAATTTTGACCCGCGCAAGTTCCTCAAGGAAGCCACCAAGGCCATGAGCGGCATCTGCACCGCGCGCTATCAGGCGTTCGGTTCCGCCGGCATGGCCAGCAAGATCGGTAAGGTCTATTCGCTGGAAGAGATGCAAAAACGTTACGACAAAGGCGAGCTCGACCCCAAGGTCAACTGAATCTTGGCGTTAACACTAGCCGGGCGGCGCGAGCCGCCCTTTTTTTGCACTCGACACGAGCGCACACCTGTGGGTGTAAGTCCCGCCGTAAAACGGTCACAGCGGACGAAGCGCAGCGCAACGGCATGAGAGCGGCCGAATTCCGGCGGTTGTGCAATGACCATGCGAAAGACGCGCACGACGCGGAAACAGTGGTCTGTCCCTTATTTCCATTTCCCCTGTGGCGTCGGCCCCTCTTTGCCGTATGCTTTAGGCCGTGCACCAATCAAGCCATGAGGTAGCGGCGATGGGCCGCTTGGCCAATCCGCCGCGCCGCAAGACCATGACCTTGCAGACTCCCCCCCTTCGCCTCCCCCTGCTCGTCGCGCTGCTCGCTGGCCATTTGTTGCTGGCCGGATGCGGCAAGAACGATGCCGTTACCTCCCCGGCAGCCGCCGCGAAACCCGCGCTCACGGTCGAAACGGTCATGCCGGCAAGCGCCGCCTGGCCGCTAACCCTGGCCGCCAACGGCGACATCGCCCCCTGGCAGGAGGCGGTGATCGGCGCCGAGGTGAGCAACTATCGCCTGACCGAGGTGCGGGCCAACGTCGGCGAGCGGGTGAAGCAGGGCCAGGTGCTGGCGCGCATCGACAACGATACCGTAGCGGCGGAGCTGGCGCAGACCCGCGCCGCCGTGACCGAGGCCGAGGCCGCCCTGAGCGAGGCCACCGCCAATGCCGAGCGAGCACACCGTCTGCAAGAGGCGGGGTTCTATAGCCGCCAGACCGGCAGCCAGTTCCAGACTGGCGAGCAGACCGCGCGGGCGCGGCTGGCGGCGGCAAGGGCGAAGGTGCGCGCCGACGAGATCCGGCTGGCGCGGACCCAGGTGCTGGCGCCGGACGATGGCATCATTTCAGCCCGCGCCGCCACGGCCGGTTCGCTGACCCAGCCGGGGCAGGAACTATTCCGGCTGATCCGCGGCGGCCGCCTGGAGTGGCGCGCCGAGGTGGCCGAGGCCGATCTCGGCCGCCTCAAACCCGGCGGTGGCGTCAGTGTGACTCTGCCCGGCGGCCAGCAGCTGCGCGGCCGCGTCCGCGCCGTTGCCCCAAGCGTCGAGACGAAGACCCGCAACGGCCTCGTCTATGTCGACCTGCCGGCAGGTGACGTCGCCCGCATGGGCATGTTCGCGCGCGGCGAATTCGACCTGGGCGAAGCGCCGGCGCTGACCCTGCCGCAAACGGCAGTGGTGCTGCGTGAGGGCTACGCCTATGTCTATCAGGTGGGCGACGCCGGCCCATCCGGCCTCGCCAAGGTCGCCCAGACCAAGGTCGAACTCGGCCGCCGCCGCGGCGATCGGGTCGAGATCGTCGCCGGGCTCGGCGCCGCGGTGCGGGTGGTCGGGGCCGGCGCCGCCTTTCTGGCGGATGGCGACAGCGTGCGCGTCGTGGCCGGGAAATAGGCCGCAATGGTCAACGTCTCCGCCTGGTCGATCAGAAACCCGATACCGGCCATTCTGCTGTTCGCGCTGCTCACAGTGCTCGGCGTGCTCGCCTTCCGGGCCATGAAGATCCAGCAGTTCATGGACGTCGACCTGCCCACCGTGACGGTGACGGCGACGCTGCCGGGCGCAGCGCCGGCGCAGATGGAGACCGAGGTGGCGCGCAAGCTTGAAAACGCCATCGCCACCCTGGCCGACATCAAGCACATCCACGCCAAGGCACAGCAAGGCGTGGTAACGGTCACGGTCGAATTCCGGCTGGAGAAATCGACCCAGGAGGCGGTCGACGACGTCCGCGATGCCGTCGCGCGCATCCGCTCCGACCTGCCCGGTGACCTCACGGACCCGATCGTCGCCAAGGTCAATCTCTCCGGTATGCCCATACTCACATACACCGTCGCCTCGACCCGCATGGACGATGAAGCGCTGTCCTGGTTCGTCGACAACACGGTGAGCAAGCGCCTGCTCAGCGTCGCCGGTGTCGGCGCCGTGGCGCGGGTGGGCGGCGTCAGCCGGGAGGTACGGGTGGAGCTGGACCCTGGCCGCCTCGCGGCGCTCGGCGTCACCGCCGCCGAGATCTCGCGCCAATTGCGCCTGACACAGCAGGAAGCGGCAGGCGGCCGTGCCGAAGTCGGCGGTGCCGAACAAGCGGTGCGCACCCTGGCCACCGTGACCACGGCGGCGGAACTGGCCACCATGGATATCGCCCTGGCCGATGGCCGCCACGTCCGTCTCGATCAGGTGGCGCGCGTCGCCGACACCGTAGCCGAAAGACGCGCGGCGGCGCTGCTCGATGGCCGGCCGGTGGTCGGCTTCGAAATCACCCGCGCCAAGGGCGCCGGCGAGACCGCCGTGGCCGCCGGCGTGCGCGCCGAACTGGCGCGACTGAGGGCGGAGCATCCCGACATCGCCATCACCGAGGCGTTCAACTTCGTCGATCCGGTGGTGGAGAATTACGAGGGCTCGATGTCGCTGTTGATCGAAGGCGCCCTCCTGGCCGTGCTCGTCGTATGGCTGTTCCTGCGCGACTGGCGCGCCACCCTGGTCTCGGCTACCGCCCTGCCGCTATCCATCCTGCCGGCCTTCGTGGTCATGTACCTCATCGGCTTCACCATCAACGTCGTCACCCTGCTCAGTCTGTCGCTGGTGGTGGGCATACTGGTGGACGACGCCATCGTCGAGATCGAGAACATCATGCGCCATCTGCGCCTGGGCAAGCCACCCTACCAGGCGGCCATGGAGGCGGCCCAGGAGATCGGCCTGGCGGTGATCGCCACCTCCTTCACCCTGATCGCAGTGTTCCTGCCCACCGCATTCATGAGCGGCGTGGCCGGCAAGTTCTTCGTGCAGTTCGGCTGGACCGCCGCCATCGCGGTGTTCTTCTCGCTGGCGGTGGCGCGCCTGTTGACGCCGATGCTGGCGGCCTACACGCTGAAACCGCCCAGTAAGGCGCACCCAGAACCGCGCTGGCTCGGCCTCTACCGCGGCTGGGCGGCCTGGTGCCTGCAACACCGCTGGCGCACCGGCCTCGCCGCCGCGGCCTTTTTCTTTGGCGCCATCGCCCTGGTGCCGCTGCTGCCCAAGGGCTTCATCCCGCCCGACGACCTGTCACAGACCCAAGTCTACCTGTCGCTGCCGCCCGGCAGCACCTTCGCTGAAACCTATGCGGCCGCCGAGCGGGCGCGTGCGATCGTGCGGCAAAATCCGCACGTGCGGCAGGTCTACACCGCCATCGGCGGCGGCAACGCCGGTGGCGACCCGTTCGCGGTACGCACCGCGGAGGTGCGCAAGGCCACCCTGACGCTCAACCTGACCCCACGCCAGGCTCGCCACGGCATCAAAAAACAGGCCATCGAGGGCGCCCTACGTGAGGCCCTGGCGGTTCTGCCCGGCGTGCGCGTCAACGTCGGTCTGGGCGGCGCCAACGACAAGTACATCCTGGTACTGGCGAGCGAGGACGGCCCCCTGCTAAGCGCCCACGCCCTTCAGGTCGAGCGTGAACTGCGCACGCTGCCGGGCATCGGCAACGTGGTCACTACGGCCAGCCTGGTCCGGCCGGAACTGAGCGTGCGGCCCGATTTCGCCCGCGCCGCCGAACTCGGCGTCACCGCCGCGGCCATCGCCGACACCTTGCGCATCGCCACCACCGGCGACTACGACCAGGGTCTGGCCAAACTGAATCTCAGCCAGCGCCAGGTGCCCATCGTCGTCAGCCTGCCGCCGGCGGCCCGCCGCGACCCCGCCCTGCTGGCGCGCATGACCGTGCCGGGCACACACGGCCCGGTGGCGATCGGCAACGTCGCCACACTGGCCTTCGACGGCGGTCCGGCCGAGATTGACCGCTACGACCGCCTGCGCAACATCAACTTCGAGATCGAGCTCAAGGAGCAGCCCCTGGGCGAGGTCGAGGCGGCGGCCATGGCCCTGCCCAGCCTGAAGCATCTGCCGCCCGGCGTGATCCGCACCACGGTCGGCGACGCCGAGGCGATGAGCGAGTTGTTCGCCAGCTTCGGCCTGGCCATGCTGACCGGGGTGCTTTGCATCTATATCGTTCTGGTATTGCTGTTCCGCGACTTCGTCCAGCCGGTAACCACCCTGGCCGCCCTGGTGCTGTCGGTGCCGGGCGCCTTTCTCGCCCTGTTCATCACCCGCTCGGCGCTGTCCATGCCCTCGATGATCGGTTTGATCATGCTGATGGGTATCGCCACCAAGAACTCCATCCTGCTCATCGACTACGCCATCATGGCCCGGCGCGACCATGGGCTCTCACGTTGGGAAGCCCTGCTGGACGCCGGGCGCAAGCGCGCGCGGCCCATCGTCATGACCACCATCGCCATGGGTGCCGGCATGATGCCCATCGCCCTCGGGATCGGGACCGACCCCAGCTTCCGCGCCCCCATGGCCATCGTGGTCATCGGTGGCCTCATCACCTCGACCTTCCTCTCACTGTTGGTGATCCCGGTGGTGTACACCTTCGTCGATGATCTGCACGAGCGCCTCCGTCGCCTGGGAACACGCTAAACTTCCACCACCATCCCCGACCCTATCCCTCTCACCATGACCGACGCCCTGTTCGAAACCTCGATCCAGTCACTGCCTCTACTTCACAAAGGCAAGGTGCGCGACATCTACTCCATAGACGACCGCCGCCTGCTGATTGTCACCACGGATCGCCTCTCCGCCTTCGACGTGGTGTTGCCGACGCCTATCCCCGGCAAGGGCCGCGTGCTCACCGCGGTGGCCGATTTCTGGTTCAAGAAACTCGCCCACATCCTGCCCAACCAGCTTACCGGCGAGGCCCCGGAGAACGTGGTCCTGCCGGCCGAGCAGCCGCAGGTGACCGGCCGCGCCCTGGTGGTGAAACGACTCCGGGCGCTGCCCATTGAGGCCATCGTGCGCGGCTACCTTGCCGGCTCGGGCTGGGCCGATTACCAGAAGACCGGCGCGGTCTGCGGCATCCGGCTGCCGGCCGGTCTCAAACAAGCCGCCAAACTGCCAGAGCCGCTGTTCACGCCCTCGACCAAGGCCGCCGCCGGCATGCACGACGAAAACATCGACTTTGCCCAGTGTGAAAAACAGCTTGGCGCCGACCTGGCCGCCAGGGTGCGTGATGCCGCCATCACCCTGTACAAGGAAGCGGCCGACTACGCCCTCACCCGCGGCATCATCATCGCCGACACCAAGTTCGAATTCGGCCTCGACGAGACCGGCACCCTGACCTTGATCGACGAGGCCCTCACGCCCGATTCCTCACGCTTCTGGCCAGTGGACCAATACCGGGCAGACAGCAACCCGCCCAGCTTTGACAAGCAGTACGTACGCGATTGGCTCACCGCCTCAGGCTGGAACAAGCGGCCGCCGGCGCCGGTCCTGCCGGAAGACGTGGTGCGCCAGACGGCGGAGAAATATCTGGAGGCCTGGCGGCGGCTGACGGCCTGACGGCGCGCAATTTTCATACGTTGACCGCCGGCCTGTCACAGCCCTGTAACAATCCGCGGGCAGTATGCGTGTCGTCGTCAACGTCAAAGGGCTCTGCTCCATGAATCGCACACGCACAGCTATCGTCATCACCCTCTCCAGCCTGTTACTTACGGGCGCCGCACAGGCACAGTTAGTCAAGATCGATGGCTCCTCCACCGTCTATCCGATCACCGAAGCCGTGGCCGAGGACTTCCAACAAGCCAGGAAGAACGCCATACGGGTAACCGTCGGCATTTCCGGCACGGGCGGAGGCTTCAAGAAGTTCTGTCGCGGCGAGACCGACATCTCCGATGCCTCGCGCCCCATCCTGAAGAAAGAAATGGAGGCCTGCGCCAAAGCCGGCGTCCGCTATTACGAACTGCCCGTGGCCTTCGATGCCCTGACCGTCGTCGTCAATCCGAAAAACGCCATCAATCAGCTCGGCGTGGCCGAATTGAAAGCGATGTGGTCGCCGCAGGCACAGGGCAAGGTGATGCGCTGGAACCAGGTCAAGCCGGCCTTCCGCGATATGCCGTTGAAGCTGTTCGGCCCAGGCGCCGATTCCGGCACCTTCGACTATTTCACCGAGGCCGTCATCGGCAAGGCCAAGTCCTCGCGCGGCGACTACACCGCCTCGGAGGACGACAACGTGCTGGTCCAGGGCGTAGAGCGCGATGTCGGCGCGCTGGGCTACTTCGGTTATGCCTATTACGCCGAGAACAAGGCCAGACTGAAGGCGGTGGCCATCGTCGATCCCAAGACCGGCAAGGCGGTCCTGCCCTCGGAAAAGACCGTCATCGACGGTAGCTACCAACCCCTGTCGCGCCCCATCTTCATCTACGTCAGCGAGGCCGGCTACCGCAAACCGGAGGTGCGGGCCTTCGTCGAGTATTACCTCGACAACGTCGCCACGCTCGCCAAGGAGGTGAAGTACGTGCCGCTGCCCGCCAAGGCCTACCGGCAGGCCGCCGAACATCTCAGGAAAGGCAGGCTCGGCACCGTATTCGGCGGCGATGCCGAAGTCGGCGTCAGGATCGATGATCTGCTGGCGCGCGAAGGCAAGCTGTGACCGGGCACGTTCCGAGCGGTCACGTCAGCGCTCGGCTGGCCCGCAAGGCCAGCCGCCACGCAGGCGAGCGGCTGGCGGAAGGCATGCTGTTCCTGGCCGCCGCCGCCTCGATCTTCATTACCCTCGGCATCGTCTACATCCTGGTGAGCGAATCGCTGGTGTTCTTCCGGCAGGTGTCGCTCATCGACTTTCTCACCGACACGCAATGGACACCGCTGTTCGATGACGCCCACTTCGGCATCATGGTGCTATTGTCCGGCACGGCCGTCAGCTCGCTGGTCGCACTCGGCGTGGCCATACCCCTCGGCACCACCATCGCCATCTATCTGTCCGAGTTCGCCACGCCGCGCACGCGCGAATTCACCAAGCCCATACTCGAGCTGCTCGCCGGCATGCCGACGGTGGTGTTCGGCTATTTCGCCTTGTTGTTCGTGACACCGCTGCTACAACGGCTCATGCCGGAACTGCCAGGATTCAACCTGCTTTCCGCCGGCCTCGTCATGGGCATCATGATCGTGCCCATCATCAGCTCCATTTCCGAGGATGCCATGCGCGCGGTGCCGATGGCGTTGCGCGAGGGCTCCTACGCGATGGGGGCGACGCGGCTGCAGACAGCGTTGCGCGTCGTGGTGCCGGCGGCGATTTCCGGCATGGCCGCGGCCTACATACTCGGTGTCGCCCGCGCCGTCGGCGAGACCATGATACTGGCCATTGCCGCCGGCATGCAGCCCAACCTGACCTGGGACCCGCGCGAGCCGGCCGCCACCATCACGGCTTTCATCGTCCAGGTGGCGCTGGGCGACCTGCCGCATGGCTCGGTCGGCTATCAGACCATCTTTGCCGCCGGCCTGACGCTGATGCTGTTCACCCTGGTGTTCAACATCCTCGGCTTCTGGCTACAACGCAAATACCGCGAGAGATATTGAGATGACCGGGACCACATCCGTCCAGGTGGCGCGCCTTCGCACCAACATAGCCCGACGCAAGCTCTGGGACCTGCTGTTCGCTCTCCTCGGCATCCTCGCCCTGGCCATTGGCATCTTGACCATCGCGGTGCTGTTCGCAGACATGCTGATCAATGGCTGGGAACGCCTGCATCCTGAGTTCTTCACCCACTTTCCGTCGCGACGCGCGGCACAGGCCGGCATCCTCTCGGCCTGGGTCGGCAGCGTGCTGGTGATGCTGGTGACCGCCGCCGTGGCGGTGCCCTTGGGCGTGGCCGCCGGCATCTGGCTGGAGGAATACGCGCCGCACCATTGGCTTACCGATGTCATCGAGATCAACATAAACAATCTCGCTGGCGTGCCATCGATCATCTACGGCCTGCTGGCGCTCGGTCTGTTCGTGTATGCCTTCGATCTCGGCCAGAGCATACGCACAGCAGGGCTGACGCTGGGACTGCTGATCCTGCCTATCGTGATCGTCGCCACGCGCGAAGCGATACGCGCCATTCCACAGGTGATACGCGAGGGCGCCTACGCGCTCGGCGCCACCCGCTGGCAGACGGTGAAGCACCACATACTGCCCTACTCGCTGCCGGGGATACTTACCGGCGTCATCATCGGCATGGCACGCGCCATCGGCGAGACCGCGCCGATCATCACCATCGGGGCGTTGACCTTCATCGCTTTCCTGCCGCCGGCGCCAGTCACCGCCGCGGCCCCGTTCATCAGCTTCGAGTGGTTGCAGGCACCCTTCACGGTGATGCCGATCCAGATATTCAACTGGACTTCGCGCCCGGAGGCCGCCTTCCAGGCCAATGCCGCCGCCGCCGGCGTCGTCCTCATCGCCATGACCCTGGCCATGAACGGCCTGGCGATCTGGCTGCGCTACCGTCTGCGCAAAAACATCAAATGGTAATCTTATGAACGATACGCCCTGCGGGATCGCCTCGCTGCCGATAAAGGCCGAAGTCAAGGATTTCAACTTCTACTACGGTAGTTTTCAGGCGATCAAAAATGTCAACATGCCGCTCTGCGACAAGAAGGTGACGGCATTGATCGGCCCCTCGGGCTGCGGCAAGAGTACGCTATTGCGCTCGTTCAACCGCATGCACGACCTATACAGCGGCAATCGCTATGAGGGCGAGATCGTGCTCCATCCCGACCGGACCAATCTGCTCGATCCGCGCGTCGATCCCATCGAGGTGCGTATGCGCCTGTCCATGGTGTTCCAGAAGCCGAATCCGTTCCCAAAATCCATCTATGAGAACGTGATCTACGGGCAGCGCGTGCGCGGCGTCAACAAGCGCTCCCTGCTCGACGACAAGGTCGAGCAGGCGCTCACCCAGGCAGCGCTGTGGAACGAGGTCAAGCACCGCCTGCACGACATGGCCTTCACCCTTTCGGGCGGTCAACAGCAGCGCCTGTGCATCGCCCGCGCGCTCGCCACCGAGCCCGAGATCTTGCTCTTCGACGAGCCGACCTCGGCCCTCGATCCCATCGCCACCGCCAGCATCGAGGAGCTCATCCAGGAGCTGAAGGAGCAAGTCACCATACTCATCGTCACCCACAACATGCAGCAGGCGGCGCGGGTATCAGACTTCACCGCCTACATGTACCTTGGCGAATTGATCGAGTTCGGCTACACCGACGAAATCTTCATCAAGCCACGCGACAAGCGCACCGAGGATTACATCACCGGCCGTTTTGGATAAGCCATGAACACACATCTTTTCAAGCAATTCGATTCTGAACTCGACGCCATCCGTGCCCACCTCGCCCGCATGGGCGGTCTGGTCGAGGAACAGGTCAAGGGCGCCATACAGGCGTTCACCGAAAGCGAACGCGATGAGGCCGAGCGGATCGTCGCCCGCGACCGCAGCATCGACGAGATGGAAATCGCCATCGATGATGCCTGTGCCCACCTCATCGCCCGGCGGCAGCCGGCCGCCATCGACCTGCGCATGGTTATGGCGGTGGGCAAAACCGTCACCGACCTCGAACGCATCGGCGATGAAGCGAAAAAGATCGCCAAGGCGACGCGCAAGATACTCGACCGCGGTCTCGGGCAGGAATTGACCCGGCTGATCGACATCGTCGGCATGGGCGGCGCAACGGCCGGCATGCTGCATGATGTGCTCGATGCCTTTGCCCGCCTCGACGTCACGGCGGCGGCCGCCGTCGTCCGCCAGGACAAGGAGATCGACCGCCATTTCCGTGCCATCGTGCGCCAGTTGGTCACCTACATGATGGAGGATGCGCGCACCATCTCCACCGCGCTCGACATCATCTTCATCGCCAAGTCGATCGAACGTATCGGCGACCACTGCAAGAACATCGCCGAGGACATCATCTATGTCGCCGAGGGCCGCGACGTCCGTCATATCGGCCTCAACGCCCTCGAACGCGAGGTCAAGGGAGAGTGAGCCACACCGCTCCGCGCGTGCTGGTGGTCGAGGATGAAGCGGCCATCAGGGAGCTTCTGGTTCTCACGCTGCGCCAGGGCGGCTTCGAACCCGCCTTGGCCGCCAGCGCCGAAGAGGCCGTCAACGAGATCAGGCGCGAGCTGCCGGCCGTGCTGTTGCTTGATCTGATGCTGCCCGGCACATCCGGTCTGGCCCTGGCCAAACGTCTGCGCGCCGATGAGCGCACGCGCACGCTGCCGATCATCATGGTCACGGCCCGCGCCGAGGAACAGGACCGGGTGCAGGGCCTGGAGATAGGCGCCGACGACTATGTCGTCAAACCGTTCTCGCCCAAGGAGCTGGTGGCCCGTCTCCGCGCCGTGCTGCGGCGGCGGGCGCCGCACCACTCGGGCGAAGTCGTCGAGATCGGCGCCGTCCGCCTTGACCCCGGCGCCCATAGCGTGACCTGCGGCGGCCAGCCAAGGAATCTGGGGCCGACCGAATTTACGCTGTTGCAGTTTCTGATGCACCACCCCAATCGCGTATTCAGCCGCGACCAGCTGCTCGATGCCTTGCGCGGCGACCACAGCTTTATCGGCGAGCGCACGATCGATGTCTATGTCCGCCGCCTGCGACTTGGGCTTGGGCCATACGGCGAGACGCTGATCGAGACGGTGCGCGGCCTCGGCTACAAGCTGGTGGCGGCGAAGGCATGAACGGCGGAGTGTTGAGCCTCCTCCTGGGCGCGCTGGCGCTCGTGTTGGCCATCCTGCTCCACCGGCAATGGCGGCAAGGCCAGCGACTGCGCCACTGGCTCGACGACCCGGAACAGCGCGCGATGCCGGAGGCGACCGGAATGTGGCAGGATATCTATGCCCGCCTCGGGCGTTGGCGGCGACAAGCCCGAGAGGAGCGCTCCGCGCTCAACGCCAGCCTGGAGCATTTTCGTCTGGCGGCACAGGCCTTGCCCGATGGCGTCATCATGCTTGACGGCCAGGGGCGCATCGAGTGGCTGAATGCCATGGCATGCCGCCACTTCGGCCTCGACGCAGACCGTGACATCGGGGCCAGGGTGGAGCCGTTGATCCGCGCCAGCGGTTTCCACGAATGGCTGGCCGCCTCTCGCGCTGGCGGGCAGGCGGCGTCCTTCAGGCTCGAAGCCGGCAGCACGGCGCCGCTGCGGGTGCTGTCGCTGCTGCCACTCTCTTTCGCCATCGATGGCCTCCTGCTGCTGTCGCGCGACATTACCGAGATCACCCGCACCGAGGCCATGCGCCGCGACTTCATCGCCAATGTGTCGCATGAGCTGCGCACACCGCTGACCGTCATCGCCGGTTTCAGCGAACAATTGGCGGCCGCCGAGGCGCCCGCTGGCGACGCCGCCAAACCCTACCTGGCCCTGATAGCCGAGCAGGCGGAGCGCATGGGCCGTCTGGTGGAGGACCTGCTCACCCTCTCCCGCCTGGAAAACGATAGCGCGCCGCTACGCGAGGACACGGTCGACGTGCCGGCATTGGTGGCCACGCTGTGTGCCGAGGCCAAGGCCCTGGCGGCGGGCAGGCTGGAGATCGAATGCGGCGCGGTCACGGCAGGCAGCGTGCGCGGCAACGCCGACGAGCTCAGGAGCGCCTTCGGCAACCTGATATCGAATGCGGTGCGCTACACGCCGGCGGGCGGCCGCGTGACCTTGGGCTGGCAACTCGACGCGGCAGGCTGTCCGGTGTTCACGGTGACGGATACCGGCATCGGCATTGCGCCGGCGCACATACCGCGGCTGACCGAACGTTTCTACCGCGTCGACAAGGGGCGCTCGGCCACCAGCGGCGGCACCGGCCTTGGCCTCGCCATCGTCAAACATGTGCTGGCGCGCCACCAGGCGACGCTGTCGATACGTTCGGAAGTCGGCCGCGGCAGCGAGTTCGCCGTGCGCCTGCCGCGCGAGCGGCGGGTGGAGTGAAGGCAGCGCGCCTTTTCAGCGGGCACGCAACGATCCGGCCTCGACCCGGTATTCGTAGAGCCGGCATTCCAGCGGGCCGTTGTAGAGCGGCGTCCGCCGGGTGGCCTTGAGGCCGATCTGGCGGGGCAGATCCGGGTCGGCTGAGAGCAGATGCGCGGTCCAGCCGGTGAAACGCTGTTTCAGGGCATCGCCGAGTGCCCGGTAGAAGGCGGCGAAATCCGCCGGCCGCACCTCGCCGTCGCGCGGCGTACTGGCGGCCCGGCCGACGGCGAGGCGGATGCCGTAGGGCGGGTTGCTGACGATGAGTCCCGCCTCGGCCGGGGCCGGAATTGCCAGTACATCGCCCTCGCGCAGCGTGACACAATCGAGCAATCCCGCGGCCTTGAAGTTGAGGCCGGCGGCACGGACCATGTTGGGATCGAGGTCGCAACCATAGAGTGGCAGGGCACGTTTTTCACCTTGAGCCGCCTCGGCGTCCTTGCGCAGCCGCGTCCATTCCACCTTGTCGAAGCCGGCGAGGTTCTCGAAAGCGAAGTGCCGCTTCAGGCCAGGCGCCATGTTCAACGCCAGCATGGCCGCCTCCAGCAATATCGTGCCGCCGCCCATCATGGGGTCGAGCAGTGGCTTCTGCGGCGTCCAGCCGGACAGTATCAAGAGCCCGGCGGCAAGGTTTTCATTGAGCGGCGCGGGCGCGGGCTCGACCCGATAGCCACGGCGGTTGAGCGGGGCGCCGGACAGGTCGAGGTAGAGGCTGAAGCGATCGCGCTCCAGATAGATGAGTATGGGCACATCGGGAGCGCGCGGCTCAACGTCGGGCCTGGGCAGATGATCCTGGCGGAAACGGTCGCAGACAGCATCCTTGATCTTGAGGGTAACGAAGTTGAGGCTCTTAAGCGGGCAGTCATGGGCGACCGTGCGCACAGCGAGGGTCTTGTCGTGGCCGAACCAATCGCTCCAGGGCAGGGCGAGCGCGGCGTCGTAGAGGTCTTCCTCGCGTCGGTAAGGGCCGGCCGCCACCCGCCAGAGCACGCGAATGGCGAGCCGGCTCCATAGGTTGATCTTCCAGGCCAGGACAAGGTCGCCCGCGCAACCGACGCCCCCTGAGGCTGGTTCCACTTCGGCGGCGCCGAGGTCGGCGAGTTCCTGCGCAGTCTGTGCCTCCAGGCCGCGCGGGCAGGGGCAGAAGAGAGAAAGCCTGGCCGCTTCCGGCGGCTTTGGTTTCGGCCGGCGCCGTTGCGCCGCGGCCTCCGGCCCCGGCCGGGCCGGGGGCCGGGCAGGCGACTTGGCGGCCGGGACCGCCGCCGGCGGCGTCGCGTCCGGTGCGGTCTTGGGGGCGGGCGAGCGGTCTTTTTGCAAGGGGCTCCAGCGTAGCGGCTTGTGCTTGGCACGCGGCTGGCCGGCGGCGGCGATAGGCTTCAGACGCAATGTCTTGCGCGGTGGCTTGGCGGTGGGGGGAGACAAGGCGTGTCCTCAGGAAGGCGGCCAGACTGCCGCCGGCGGGTTCAGCGGTCCGTCTGACTGGCCGCGTCGATAAGTTTTTCCATCTTGCGCCGGTAATAGACGTAATCCATTTCCGGGCAGGGACCGCCCAGGCGGGTAATCACGGCGGAGATCTGGCCACGGTGATGCACAGAGTGGGCGAAGAGATGGCTGAGGGCGTCGCGCACCCACATGCGGCGCGGCTTGCCGTCGCTGCTGACGAAGTCGATCTCGCCTTCATAATGGCTGTCCGGCTGCCGCTCCAGCCAATCCTGCAGTTTGCGGGTTTCCTGGCGCATGGCGCCTTGCAATTCGCGCCAGAGGCGATGGCGCATTTCGTGGTATGCCGTACTCGGGTTGACACCCTGCAACCGCGCCAGCCAGAGCTGGCCGGCCGTCAGCATGTGCTCCACGGTGTGGTGGATGCTGCGGAAGTAGAGTCCTTCGTCCCGTTCGATCGCCTCCGGCCGCAGGCGGCCGAGCGCCTCGAACAACACGTCATTGGCCCAATGCTGATAATCCGCCTGCACCACGAAATAACGTTTCCATGTATACATGTCCCGATCCCCTTTTTTAATTCGCCACGGCAAGCGGCGTCGTGTCCTGCCAAGCCAGCCTGGCCCCCATGGCTGGGGTGGCGGCAGCGCGACCTTGCGCGTCGATAAACAGCACTTCCGTCACGCCCATCCTGGCCGCCATTTTGCCCCATTCTCGCGGCCCGGCGATGAAAATCGGCTTGCTGGCGACGTCCGAGCGCGTGCCGGCCGCCTCGCCACGCACCAATACCGTGACCGCCTGGGCGCCATCGGCCGGCCGGCCGCTGCGCGGGTCGATGAGATGGCAATAGCGCTTGCCGTCAAGTTCGAAATAGCGCTGGTAATCGCCGGAGGTGCCAATGGCTTCGCCGTCGCGCAGTGCCAGCGTGGCGATGGCGCCGGCACGGCGTGGGTGCTGGATGCCGACCTTCCAGGGGGTGCCGGCCTTGCTGCCCAGGGCGAGTATGTTGCCGCCGATGTTGATGAGCGCGTTCTTCACGCCCTGGCTTTTCAGATAGGCGGCGGCAAGATCGAGGGCGTAGCCCTTGGCGTAACCGCCCAGGTCGATACGCACCGCCGGGTTGCGCGCGCTGAAGCGGGTGCCGTCGATGGCCACGTCGCTCAGGCGGGGATCGGCCCGCAACAGCCGTTCGATCGCGGCCGGGTCCGGCCGGCGCGGGGTGAAGACGTCGGCATGGAAGCCCCAGAGATGGATGAGTTGGCCGATGGCGGGATTGAAGAGCCCCCCCCCTTGTTCAGCATAGCGGCCGGCGTCGGCCAGGATGCGCGCCAACTCGGGCGAGAGCGTGCCCGTCACCGGTGCCTGCGCGATCGTCTCATTGAGGCGCTGCAGCTCGCTCGGCTGCCAGGCGTGCAAGCGGCCGTGCAGACGATCGAAATCGGCGAACACGTGCTCGGCCACTCGGCGGGCCTTGTCCTCCGGCTCGCCCTCGATGGTGATTTCAACCAGCGTGCCAAACACGTATGACTGCTGCTTGTAGAGTACCGGTCGGCCGCAGCCGACGAGCATGAGGGCAACGAGCGACAGTGTGAGGAGTAGACGGCCGGTCGTCCCGGCGCCATTCATGCCGCCGCCTCTTTTTCGAGGGCGTCGATGAACCTGGCCGCCACGTCGAAGCCGGTCTGCGCCGCGATCTCGCGAAAGCAGGTGGGACTGGTGACGTTGATCTCGGTCAGCCGCTCGCCAATCACATCCAGGCCGACCAGGAGCAATCCTTCCGCCCACAGCGCCGGTCCCAGTGCCGCGGCGATCTCCCGGTCGCGCGCCGTCAACGGCCGCGCCACGCCGGTGCCGCCGGCGGCAAGATTGCCGCGCGTCTCGCCAGGGGCGGGCAGACGCGCCAAGACATACGGCACCGGCTCGCCAGCGATGAGCAGCAGGCGTTTGTCGCCGGCGGCAATCTCGGGCAGGTAGCGCTGCGCCATCACCATGCGCGTCCCAAGCCTCGTCGCCGTCTCCAGGATGACGCCCAGATTGACGTCGCCGTCGCGCAGGCGAAAGATGCCGCTGCCGCCCATGGCATTGAGCGGCTTCACCACGATGTCGCCTTGCTCCGCCAAAAAACGGCGGATTTCGCTGCCCAGACTGCTCACCAGGGTAGGCGGGGCAAATTGCGGGAAGCGGGCGATGGCCAGCTTTTCGTTGAAATCGCGCAGCGCCCGCGGCCGATTATAGATGTGAGCACCTTCCCGCTCCGCCATTTCCAAGAGGTAAGTGGCGTTGAGGTAGGCCTCGTCGAAGGGGGGATCCTTGCGCATCAGCACCGCGTCGAGGTCGGATAGCGGCTGCCATTCTGCAGTGGCGGCGGCGCACCAGTCCGGCGTCGCGCCGGTCAGGGCAAGGCGCGTCATCCATGCCAGCACCCTGCCGTCGCGCCAGGCCAGTTCGTCCGCGGTACAGGCGTAGAGAGTATGGCCACGTCGATCCGCCTCGACCATCATGGCGTAGGTGGAGTCCTTGACTATCTTGAAGCTCGCCAGCGGGTCGGCGACGAACAGCAGTTTCATGGTGACGGCGGGTTGAATTCGGGATCGCTGTCTTCCAGCTCGATGGCCGCCGCCAGGGCGGCCAGGCGGGCAAGCACGCCATAGGTGTAGAAACGGTTCACAGGTGCGTCCGGGTCGGCATGACGGTCCGGCAAGGTGCAAGCCTCATCGAAGGCCAGGGGTACGAAGTGCATGCCTGGGGCGTTGAGGCTCTCGTCGATGCCGCGGCTGGTATGTACCCGGTAGAAGCCGCCGATGACGAAGTGGTCGATCATGTAAACCACCGGCTCGGCCACGGCCGCGTCGATGCTCTCGAAGGTGGGAACGCCCTCCTGGATCAGCACCTGGCGCACCGCCAGGCCCTCCTTCACCACCGCCATCTTGTTGCGTGTCCGGCGGTTGAGGTCACGAACGTCGTCGGGCGATTTCACCGTCATGATGCCCATGCCATAGGTGCCGGCGTCGGCCTTGACGATGACGAAGGGGGGGGCGTCAATGCCGTATTCGGCGTATTTCCGGCGTATCCTCGAGAGCAGATCGGCGACATGACTGACCAGACATTCCTCGCCCAGCCTCTCCTGAAAATCCACCTCGCCGCAGAAGGAGAAATAGGGATCGATCAACCAGGGATCGATACCGACCAGGCGGCCGAAGACATCGGCCAGGTCGGCGTAAGCGCGGAAATGGTTGGACTTGCGGCGCACCGCCCAACCGGCGTGCAGCGGCGGCAGCAGGGTCTGGTCGGGGTCGAGGCCCTTGAGCGGGCCGGGAATGCCGGCCGAGAGATCGTTGTTAAGCAGCACCGCGCATGGGTTGAAGTCGTCCACCCACAACCTGTCGCCCTCGCGCCGTACCGGCTCAAGCTTGAGCACGCCGCCGTCTGGCAAGTCGAGTATCAGCGGTTCCGCGAGGTCGGGGATCAGGCTGCCGATGCGCACGGTCAACCCGGTCTTGCGCAGTATCTCGGCCAGGGCCGCCACATTTTGCAGATAATATAAATTGCGGGTGTGATTCTCCGGGATCAGCAGTAAACGCTGGGCCGACGAACACATCTTCTCCACCGCCACCTGGGCGGCCTGCACCGCCAGCGGCAGGAAGGCCGGGTTAAGGTTGTTGAAGCCGCCGGGGAAGAGGTTGGTATCCACCGGCGCCAGCTTGAAGCCGGCATTGCGCAGATCGACCGAGGAATAGAATGGTGTGGCATGCTCTTGCCATTGCAGACGGAACCAGTGTTCGATCGCGGGCTGGGCGGCGATGATGCGTTTTTCCAGGTCGGGCAGCGGGCCGCTGAGGGCGGTTGTGAGATGAGGGACCATGCGCGCTCGCTACAATGTACTTCCGTGATTGTAATGCAAGGCCCATGTTCCATATTGTCCTCTACCAGCCGGAGATTCCCCCCAATAGCGGCAACATCATTCGCCTAGCGGCCAATACCGGCTGCCGCCTGCATCTGGTCGAGCCGCTTGGTTTCGCCCTCGACGACCGCCAACTGAAGCGGGCCGGGCTGGATTATCACGAATATGCCGCGCTAACGGTGCATGCCGACTGGGCGGCGGTGCGCCAGGCGCTGCCGGGGCGCTGGTTCGCCTTCACCACTCAGGGCGCGCGTCATTGCCACGCGGCCGCCTTCCTGCCGGGCGACACACTCTTGTTCGGCCCCGAGACGCGCGGCCTGCCAGCGGCCATACTGGCGGAATTCGCGCCCGACCAACGCCTGCGGCTGCCCATGCGGCCGCAAAGCCGCAGCCTGAACCTTTCCAATGCGGTCGCCGTGGCCGTGTTCGAGGCCTGGCGTCAGAATGGCTTCGACAGTGCCATTTAAGGAGGGGGCAGCATGACCAACGCGCCTTACGCACGCCACCAGCGCGCCACGCTGGCCCCTCCATTGGCGGCCGCCACCCTCCCCTGGTGGCTGCTCTACATTGGCTTTGTGGTTTATGGGAGCCTGGTGCCACTGAATTTTCAGCCGCTCCCGTGGGATCAGGCTTGGGAGATGTTCCGGCACATCCGGCAGCTCGACGTCGGCACCCAGGGACGTGCCGACTGGGTAGCGAACGGTGTGCTCTACGTACCCGTCGGTTTTCTCGGCGTCACCACCCTGGCGCGTTTCAGGACGCCTCTCGCCCTGGGCTTGGCATTACTCGCCGTGCTTTTGTTTTCGTTCAGCCTGGCGGTGACGGTGGAATTCACGCAACTGTTTTTCCCGCCGCGCACGGTCTCCCTCAACGACCTCTCGGCCGAATTCATCGGCAGCCTGCTGGGAGCCGTCTTCGCGGCGCGTTGGTCGGATCGCTTCAGGTCGTTGCTTGCCACGCTGACGGGCGCCCCGGAGCGCCTGCAAGCCCGCTTACTCAAGGCCTACGCGCTCGCCTACCTCGCCTTCAGCCTGTTTCCCTACGATTTCCTGGTATCCCCCGCCGAGGTCGAGATGAAGTGGCATTCGGGCGGCTGGGGCTGGTTCATCGCGTCAGAGTCCATGCACGGCGGCTTTACCCTCATCTTCGCCAAGCTGTGCGCTGAGGCCCTGGCCGTCGTGCCCCTCGGCTGGAGGCTCTGTCAAATGCGAGGCGCACGGCGCCCGTGCCCATCCGGCCAGACACTTTTCGCTGGCGCGGCGCTGGGGCTGATGATCGAGATGGCTCAATTTTTCATCGTTTCCGGTATCAGCCAGGGCCTGTCCGTACTGACGCGCGCGGCCGGGATGTATCTGGGCGCGCGGCTTTGGCATCGCCGCACAGATCTGAACACGTTGCGCCTCGCGTCCTCGATCCGGCGCTACGCTTTGCCCATGGTCCTGCTTTATCTTCTCGCTCTGGCGGCGGTTTATGGCTGGTTCGAGCATCGCTGGCTGGGCGTCAACGCCGCCATGGACACCCTCGACACGCTGCATTTCCTCCCCTTTTATTACCATTACTACACAACCGAGCAGGCGGCGTTGCTGAGTTTTACCTCCGTTTGCCTGATGTACGCGCCCCTGGGCCTGCTAGCCTGGGCGACCCTGGCCTCTCCCGGACTGGCGCTGTGGCTGGCGCTCGCCATAGCCGGGGGCATGGAAACGAGCAAGCTCTTCCTCGCCGGCCTCCACCCCGACCCCACCAACCTCATCATCGCCGCCTTTGCCGCCTGGGCGACGGCGAAGCTGGCGAAACGGCTCGCCTCGGCCGCGACCATGGCCACTGAAGACGCGCCGCGCCCTACCATGCCGCCGGCGGCGACGGCAGCACTTGGGCGCCACCGTTCCCATGGCAGCGCAAAAGCGGCCTATGGGCATGAAGGGCTGGCCGCAACCGCCTCGGCGGCCAAGCTTGAAAGGCCGTCGTGGATCGGTTACTCCGTCCTGGTCGCGTGCCTGGCGGCGGCCGGCTGGGGAGTGGCGACCTTCCCCAGCCAACCCGCCCTGCTCGGCCTGCTGCTCGCCGGCCAAGCGGCCCTGGTCTGGTACCGGCCGCCGTTACTGCTCGTCGTCGTTCCCGCCGCTCTGGCGCTTTTCGATCTCGCGCCCTGGAGCGGGCGCTTCTTTTTCGACGAGTTCGATCTCCTTCTTCTGACCAGCGTCGCCGTGGTTTATGTGCGCTTACCTCCTTCGCCACGGCAGACAAAGGGCGACAAACCGTTCTGCGCCCTTGCCGCCTTGCTGGGCCTTTCCTATGCCATTGCCGCCGCCCGCGGCCTGTGGCCCTGGCAAATGCCCGAGGCCGACACCTTCAGCCACTACTACAGCCCTTATAACGCGCTGCGCATCGCCAAGGGGGCAATCTGGGCCTTCCTGCTCTATGGCCTTCTCGGGCGGATGGCGGCTGCCGGACACGATGTCCGCCGCCTTTTCGCCTGGGGTCTGGTCGTCGGGCTGGCGGGCACGGTGGCCGTGATCGTCTGGGAGCGCCTTGCCTTCCCAGGGTTATTCAATTTCACCGATGTCTACCGGGTGACCGGACCCTTCTCACAGATGCACATCGGCGGAGCCGATATCGAGACTTATCTGACGCTATCGGCACCATTTCTGGTGGTGCTGCTGTTTGAAAAACACCGATGGACAACAAGGCTGATCGGCACGGCATTGCTGGTGGGCGCCACCTATGGGGTGATGGTCACCTTCTCGCGGATTGGTTATGCGGCCTATGCCATCGCACTGGCACTCGCCCTGGCGCTGGCAACGGCCCCCGCGGGCAATCTCAAACGGTGGCCTTCCCAGCGTGGTCTGGCCGCCGCCGCACTGGCGGCGTTGGCCCTCGCGGTGGCGTTTCCCATACTCAAAGGCCCGTTTACCCAGGCGCGTCTCGCCCAGACAGGGGGCGATCTGGGAATACGCCTGGCCCATTGGTCCGACGCCTTGCGGATGCGCGACCCCGGCTGGTCCACGGCACTGTTCGGGATGGGGCTGGGCCGCTACCCGGAAACCCATTATTGGCGCAGCTCCGAAAACCGCGCCGCCACTTACCGTCTTGCCGCAGAGGGCGACAACACCTTCCTGCGCCTGGGATCTGGCAGCCCGCTTTATCTGGAGCAGTTCGTCGCGATACGGCCGCAGCGGGGCTATACCCTCAGCCTGAACGCCCGCAGCGCACAACCCGGCACCCACATCACCGTCTCGCTCTGTGAGAAGTGGTTGCTCACTTCTGCGCGTTGCGCCTTCACATCTAGCTTAATTACGGGGAACGGGCGCTGGCAGCCGCTCCAGGTCCTCTTGTCATCGGCTGACGTGGGCAGCGGCCCATGGTACCGCGCCCGCCCCGTAAAGCTGTCGCTCTTCACGGCCAGCGCCCAGGCTGTGGTAGACGTGGACGACCTGCGCCTGCGCGACGAAGCGGGGGGCGACCTGTTGCGCAACGGGGATTTTACGCAGGGATTGGACCGGTGGTTCTTCAGCGTCGACAACGACAGGCCATGGCATATCTGGAGCCTGCCGCTTCAAGTGCTGTTCGATCAGGGCTGGCTGGGGGTGATCGCCCTGGCCCTTATCGTTGCGCTCGGCGTATGGCGGACCGCTGGCGCAGCCTGGCGCGGCGACAGCATGGCCGGCGCACTGCTCGCTGCCAGCCTTGGCTTCCTGGCGATCAGCACCCTCGACAGTCTGGTGGACAGCCCGCGGCTGCTCATGCTATTCCTGCTGCTCAGCGGACTCGGCGCGCGGACCGGTATGGACATTGGTGCCCAAGGTCAGGGTTGCGGGAAACCGCCGCCGCCCAAATCTTGAGCCCCACCCATGGCCCCATTACCGAGACAGTGCTCACCTCAGGGACAACTGGTGCTGCCGGTAAGGATGGCGGCGCCGCCCACGACCTCACCGCCCCCAGTGCAGAAGCTGTATGGGCCGCCCGCCGGACCATGTACGCTGTAGGTGAAGCTGGCGCCGCCTGTATAACTGTATGTGACAGTGTCATTAGCGATACTCCAGCCTCCCACCTGTGCCGTTGGGTCGGCTGGGTCGCTGGGACCCTTCTTGAAATCCCAAAGTGCGCCGCCTGCCCGATGTTGCTCCTGCCACTTATCGGCGCCCCGCGTGGCGCAGACGGTGTTACCCGAGAGCAGTGACGTCAGGGCGGCGCCAGTGATCTGGGGGTCTGAACAGGCCGCCATCGCCCCCCCGGGAATCCCAGCAAGCAAGACGATACTTGTCATCATCAATCGCTTCATAACCCTCTCTCCTTTCGCATGAAGAATGCAGATGCCAATCCACAGTATGGGTTGAGTTGCAGCAATTTTCGCGCCAATTTATTTTTTATTTTTATATCAATAAGATATTTTGCAGTACTGGTCAATCCAGGCTGTCAGTGTAAGCCTTTCCGACAGCACACCGGTTCAGCGGCGGGCGGTGATGCGTCATGACGGGTCGACGCCCAGAAAGGCAGGACAAAGAGGCGAATGCAAGCCTTCCCTATTCAGGCCCTCTCGTCCTTGATTTCTCGATTCAACAGCGCCATCACGGCTTCCTTGGGCGGCATTTCCTGATCGAGGATGGCGCGCACCGCCTCGGTGATGGGCATTTCCACACCCAGTTCGCGCGCCAGCCGGCTGACCTCGCGGGCGGTGGTGACGCCTTCGGCGACGTGGCCGAGATCACGCAGTATGCCTTCCAGGCTTTCGCCACGGGCGAGCTTGAGTCCCACCTGGCGGTTGCGTGACAGTTCGCCGGTGGCGGTGAGGATGAGGTCGCCCATGCCGGACAGGCCCATGAAGGTTTCCAGGCGTCCGCCCAGTCGCTGCCCCAGGCGGGTGATCTCGGCCAGGCCGCGGGTGAGCAGGGCGGCGCGTGCGTTGAGGCCGAACCCCAGGCCATCGGAAATGCCGGCCGCGATGGCGATGACATTCTTGACTGCACCACCCACCTCGACACCGGTCAGGTCCGTGCTGGAATATAGACGCAGGCGGGGACGGTGCAGGGCCTGCACGGCCTGGCGCGCGAACTCGCCGTCGAAGGCGGCCAGGGTGAGCGCCGCGGGCTGCCCGGCCGCCACTTCTTGGGCAAAGCTCGGGCCAGACAGGGCCGCCGCGGTGGAGTCAGGCGGCCACTCCTCGGCCAGCACCTCATGCGCCAGTTTCATGGTGCCAGTTTCGAAGCCCTTGCACAGCCAGATGAGCGGTGGCGTCACGCCGAGTTCGCGCACTTGCCGCAGCAGGTTACGAAAGCCGGCGGTGGGAACGGCGGCGATCAAATAAACAGCCGCATCGACCGCCGCCGCCAGGTCAGCAGTGGCAGACAGGCGCCCCGGCAGGGCGAAACCAGGGAGATAACGAGCATTGACGCGGTCGCGCGCCAGGGCGGCGGCCTGTTCCGGGCGACGTGTCCAAAGAGTGACTTCGGCCTGATCAGCAAGGCGGATGGCCAGAGCGGTGCCCCAGGCCCCCGCCCCTAACACCGCAATGTTCATGGCTGGTCTGTCAACCAGCCGGCTGTTGCGCCGCCGCCTGTGGCGCGGCCTGCTGTTGGGCGCGCTGCTGGAGGTACATCGCCTCG
Source organism: Hydrogenophilales bacterium (assembly GCA_037439465.1). Taxonomy (GTDB): domain Bacteria; phylum Pseudomonadota; class Gammaproteobacteria; order Burkholderiales; family Thiobacillaceae; genus Parasulfuritortus. The sequence goes on from JBBIVX010000003.1 coordinate 114,733, forward strand.
AAGTTCATCGGCTGCAACAGCATGGGCGGGAAGCCGGCGCGCAGGATGGCTTCCGACACCGTCTCGCGCGCATAAGGGTAGAGGATATTGGGGCAGCCCACTGCCAGCATGGGCTCCAGGGCTTCGGCGGGGATGTTCTCGGCGCGAAAGATACCGGCCTGCTGTGCCTCCACCAGAAAGGCGGTCTTGTCACCAATCTTGGCGCTGACCGTGATGGTCAGCACGGTCTGGTAGATGTTTTTATCGATAGCCTCGCTGCGGTTTTGCAGTTGCACGTCGATGGCGGGTGCCTCGCGTTCGAGATAGATTTGCGGGGCGTTGGGCACCTCCACGGAAAGGTCCTTGACGAAGATCTTCTCGATATTGAAGACCGGGGCGGCCGGCTGTTGGGGTTCACTCATTTTGGCTTTCCAGGAAGTAGGGAAAATAAAAAAGCGGCCCATTATAGCCGCTAGCGGTTTGGGCCGGCCCGGCGTTCAGGCGGCCAGCAAAGGGTCCAAGCCGCCGGCCGCATCGAGAGCGGAGAGGTCGTCGAAGCCGCCGATGTGGCGCTCGCCGATGAAGACCTGCGGCACAGTGCGGCGGCCGGTGCGACGCATCATCTCCTCACGCTGGGCGGGGTCGAGATCGACACGTATCTTCTCGATGGCGGTCACGCCTTTACTGTTCAGCAACTTCTCCGCCATCTGACAATAGGGGCAGACGGCGGTGCAGTACATACTCACTGTGGGCATGTTATTTCTCCTTGGGCAGGCCTGCCTGCTCCCAGGCGACGATGCCGCCGGACAGGTTGTGAACGTTGTCGAAGCCGGCGCGGCGCAACAGCCCGCAGGCATGGCCGGAACGGTTGCCGGTGCGGCAAACGGCGACGATGGGTTTGTCTTTGAACTTTTCCAGTTCGCCCAGGCGGTTCTTCAATTGGGCCAGGGGGATATGCTTGGCCTTGGGGATGCGACCGTCGGCGAATTCGGAGTCCTCGCGCACGTCGAGCACCAGGGCGTCGTCATGGTTGAACAGCATGACGGCTTGTTGCGGACCGATCTGCTTGATACCTGAGAGCCGGCCGAACACGGCGTTTCCGCCCATCAACATGAAGCCGGAAAAGGCCGCGAGCAGGATCAGCCAAATGTTTTGTACGACGAAATCCATCCATGACCTCGGGCAAAAAACGGAAAGGGCGCCAAGTTTACCGCCCGCCGCACAAGTTAGCAGCAGGAACCGCCGGCCTCTTTGAAGCCCAGCTTCTTGAGGATAGTCACCAGCGGGCAGAGGTTAGTGAACCCCGACTGGAACAGGTTGAGGCCGACGAAGGCGGTGAACCACAACCAGGAAAGCTGACTCAAGTCGACCGTGCCGCCGATATGCGCGAGCGTCAAGGAAAACAAGATGAAAAAACCGGCGACGATGCGGACGATGCGTTCGATGCTCATTGAGACTCCTTTCTGAGGGAGGCAGCGTTACGCTGCCATAAGTAATACATCAACGGAATGACCACCAGGGTGAGGGCGGTGGAGGCAAAGGTACCGAATATCAGGCTCACCGCCAAGCCGCCGAAGACCGGGTCGGTGATCATGATGGCGGAGCCGAGGATGATCGCCAGGGCCGTGAGCAGGATGGGGCGGAAGCGCACGGCGCCGGCATCGACCACTGCTCGCTCGAGGTCGTAACCCTGCTTGCGGTAATCGAGGATGAAGTCAATCAAGAGCAACGAGTTGCGCACGACGATGCCCGCCAGGGCGATGACGCCGATCATTGAGGTGGCGGTGAACGCCTGGCTGGTCACCCAGTGGCCGGGGAAAACGCCGACCATGGTGAGCGGGATGGCACCCATGACGATCAAGGGCAACATGAATGACTTATAGTAGGCCACCAGCATCAAGTAGATCAGTATCAGGGCGACGATGAAGGCCGAGCCGAGATCGCGGAACACGTCCAAGGTGAGCCGCATCTCGCCGCCCCACAGTAGGGTGTTCTCCACCACGTCCTTGGGGCTGGCCTGGGTAAAGCCGAGGTTGCCGGTGGCGAAAGTGGCGCCGTTAGCCAGTGTCTTGCCATCGAGCTTCCGGTCCAGCGCCAGCACGGCGTAGACCGGGCTGGATTTCAACAGCTCGCCGCCTATCATCACCATGGCGTGCTGATCGCGGGCGTAGATCGGCTTGACGGCGACGACGCGCTCGACCCGGGCGATAGCCGACAGCGGCACGCGCAGGCCGCGTGCATTGGCGATGGAGAGGTTCATCAGCGTCTCCGGGCCGGCGCGCAGCTGGCGCGGCAGCCGCACCCTGATGTCGATAGGTTCACGGGCGCTGTCCACGTGCAAGGTGCCGAGGCTGAAGCCGCTGACGTAATCGCGCAGCAGCTTGGCCACCTGTCCGGGAGCAACGCCAGCGAGCAGCGCCTTTTCACGGTCGACCTCGATGTGAAAACTGTCGGCGTTGGTGGTGACCGAGTCGTCGACATTGATCATGCCATAGACCTCGGTGAAAGCCGCATCGATGACCGGCGCAGCGATACGCAGGGCCTCGTAATCCGGGCCATACAGCTCGGCCAGTATCTGCGCCTGTACCGGTGGGCCGGGCGGGGTCTCGTAGAGCTTGATGCGCGCGTCGGGGAACTGCCGGCGCACCGCCTTGAGCGCCTCGTCGAGTTCGATAGCAATGGCATGCGAGCTAGCGCCGCGGTGATGCTTGTCCACCAGGTTGACGCGCATCTGCGCCAGGTTGCTGCCGCGTTTGATCATGTCGCCACGCACCAGGGCGGCGAAGTCGATCGGCGCGGTCAGTCCAAGAAAGGTCTGGTAATCGGTGACGCGCGGGTGCCTGCCGACCACCGCGCCCACCGCGCGCGCCACCTGGTCGGTGGCGGCGAGCGCCGCGCCGGCCGGCATGTCGACCTGCAGCAGCAGGGTGTTAGTGTTGTCGTTGGGCAGCATCTTCAGTTCGACGCCGAGCGGCGACAGCGGGCCGTTGAGACCGGAGGGGCGGATGAACTGCCAGGCCGGCATGAGCATGGCGCCGGCGAGCAGGCCGAGCACGATCAAAAAGGTGAGGTTGCGGCGAGCCGTGGAGCGGATCAGAGGTCTCAGCACGGCGACATAGCCGCGCTGCAGGGCATCCTGTTGCTCGGCGCCGCGTTCCTCCAGGCTGGGGGTGCGCGCCAATTCATCGCGCGCGGCCTTCTTCGCCAGCCATAATCTGGATGCCCACGGCACCACCATGTAGGCGATAACGATGGAGGCAATCATGGCCACCGGCACGTTGAACGGGATCGGCCGCATGAATGGCCCCATCATGCCGGTAACGAAGGCCATGGGGATGAAGGCCAGGATCACCGCCACGGTGGCGACGTTGGTGGGGTTGCCGATCTCGTTGGTGGCGATGATCAGGGTCTCGGCGAAGGGCCTGTTGGAGCCGTGGTGGAGGTGGCGGTGGATGTTCTCGATCACCACAATGGCCGCGTCCACCAGGAGGCCGAGCGACAGAATGAGCGCGAACAGGGTGATGCGGTTGATGGTTTGGCCCGCGACCAAGCCGACCGCCAGCACCACGAACAGTATCAGCGGCACGGTCAGGGTAACGATGCCGGCCTCGCGCCAGCCCAGAAAGAACACCAGAATGACCACCACCGAGGCAATGGCCAGCCCCAAGTGCATGACCAGTTCGTTCACCGCCGCGTCGGCCTTGGCCCCGTCGTTGCGCGTCACCGCCACCTCGATGCCGGCGGGGATTGCCTGCCGCTTCAGTTCCGCCAGTTTGGCCAACACCGCGTCTGCCACCACCACGGCATTGCTTCCCGCCTTCTTGGCGATGGCCAGCGTCACCGCCGGGTTCTCGCCGGCGGGTTTGCCGACACTCGCCGGGCCATAGGCGAAGCGTGTGGCCTCCTCGATCTCGGCCGCGCCGTCCTCGATGCGGGCGATATCGCGCAGATAAACCGGGGCGCCACGGGGCGTGACCGCAACCACGATCTTGCTAACCTCCTCGGCAGAGCCCAAAAAACCCGCTAGACGCAGCGGCACGCTGCGGTTGTCACGCTCCAGCTCACCCAGCGGGGCCGAGACGTTGGCGCCGCGCAACATCTGGTCGAGGCGGTCTAGCGTGAGGCCTGCGGCCTCCAGGCGCTGCGGGTCGATCCAGACGTTGACCGTTTGCGCGCGGCCGCCGATGAGCTGGGTGAAGGAGACGCCGGGCACATTGCGCAGCTGCTCCAGGAGGCGCTGGCCGACCTGGCGCAGGCGCAGGTCATCATGTCCAGGCGCAGCCAGGGTCAGGGTCATGATCGGCACGTCGTCGACGTTGATCGGCTTGACGATGGGCTGCATGGCGCCAGGCGGGATGCGGTCCATGTTCTGCATCAGCTGGTTGTAGAGCTTGACCAGGCTGTCCTCCTGGTTCTCACCAACCTTGAACTGCACCGTGACCAGGCCGAAGTCACTGGCTGCGTAGCCATAGGTGTGATCGACGCCCGACTGGGCATTCATGATCGCCTCCAGCGGCTTTACCACCAGGTTGTGGATCTCCGTGGCGGAGGCGCCCGGCTTGGCGACTATGATGTTGGCTGCCGGCACCACGATCTGCGGGTTGTATTCGCGCGGCGTCACCGCCAGCGCCAGCAGGCCGGTCAGGCTCACCGCCAGGATGAACAGGGCGGTGAGCTTGGAGGTGAGGAAACCGCGGGCGAGCTTGCCGGCCAGGTTCATCGAGGTCGTATGGGCATCCATGGCCTTACCCAGCGACCTTGTCGCCGTTGTTCACGGCCGCGGCGTTGCCGGTGACCACCCGCTCGCCGGGGTTGAGGCCGGAGAGTACTTCCACCCGGCCTTCCGCTTCCTGGCCCAGTCGCACCATGCGGTACTGCGCCATCCCCTGGGCATCGACCACGAACACGCCGGTGATGCCAGCACGCTCCAGCACCGCGGCGCGCGGCACCGTGAGCACGCTGCGTCGACCCGTGGGGAACAGAACGCGGGCGAAGGCACCGCTGCGCAGGCCGGGCGCGGCGAGATCGAGCTTGATGGTGTAGCTGTGGCTCATCGGATCGGCGGCTGGGTTGAGGCGCGTGACCTTCGCGCTTATCGGCTTATCGACGCCATCGACTTCCACCGGCACCACGTCCCCCGCCTTGATGCCCCGGTAGAGAGCCTCCGGCACAGCGGTCGCGACCTGCAGGCGCGCCACGTTTTCCAGCCGCAGCAGCGGTTGCCCGGGCGCAGCGATGTCGCCCTCGTTGGCCAGTTTCTGGGTGATCACGCCATCTATCGGCGCCGTCACCGTGGCGTAACGCATCTGCCCCTGGGCGGTGGCCAGACCCGCCTTGGCCTGAGCCGCGCGCGCCGTGGCGATGGCATGGTTGAGCTTCATCTTTTCGTATTGCTGACGGCTCACCACTTCATCCTTGTACAGGTTCTCGAAGCGGTCGAAATCGGCCTTGGCGTTCTGCATCGCCTCCTCGGCCTGCTGCAAGCCAAGGCGGGCCTGGGCGACAGCGCCTTCGATGTCGAGTGGATCGATGCTGAACAGCCGCTGCCCTTTTTTCACCGCCTGCCCTTCCACCACGGCGATGTCACGGATATAACCCATCAGGCGCGAGGCAACCTGTACCGAATCCTGGGCCACGACCGTGCCGGTAGTGGCGCTGGTGGCGATAACCTCATCAGGCTGGATCACACTCACCTGGGCCTGAACGGTGTGTGGCGGCGGTGCCTTGGCCTTGTCGTCGCCGGAACAGCCGGCCAAAGACAGGATGAGGACGAGGACGTTGCTGAGTGCGACTTTTTGCATGTCGGGCTCCAATTAAAGCGTGTCGGCGGCGAGCACACCGACAGCGCGCTTCAGTTCCGCCCGATTGATGGCGAGTTCATATTGGCTGGCGACGAGATCGGCATTGGCCTTGTCGAACTGGGCCTGGGCGGCGAGCAGTTCGATGAGCGTGCCCATGCCGTTCTCATAACGTTTTTTCACCAGGCGCTGGGCTTCCCTCGCCTGCTCCAGGTTGGCGGCGCGGGCGGCGAGTTTTTCATCCGCCTCCAAGGCGCGGCGGCGCGCATCGGTAACCTGAAAGGCGATGCTGTCCTCGGCCTGGCGCAGCTTGGCCGCCAGTTCGCGGCGGGCCGCCTCGGCGCGATCAACACCGGCGCGCGTGACGCCGCCGTCGAAAGCGGTCCAGGAGAGCACTCCGGCTGCGGTGTAGGCGGGTGCGGACAGGCCCAACTGGCGGTCGTTCCAGTCCTGCCGCAACATTACGTTGAATTGCGGCTTGCCACCGGCGCGGGCGGCGCCGACCTGAGCTGCAGCGCCTTCGAGCTGATGGCGTAAGGCACGCAGGCCGGCGTGGCTGGAGCGTGCCTGGTTACGCAGTTCGGCGTCGCCTCCGGCAAGCAAGGTCGGCGCAACGGGGCTACCAACATCCAGCGTCTCATCCAGCGATCGGCCCAGCAGCAGGGCCAGCTGATTGAGCGCGGCCGCTTCGGCGTTATGGGCCTCGATCGCCTTCACCTTGACGTCTTCGAGATTGACCTTGGCCGCGAGCATGTCACTTTTCACCACCATGCCCTGCTGATACAGTTTCTCGGTGATGCGGACGTATTCCTCTGCGGCGGCACGCGCCTCCGCGGCAACCTTGATGTAGGCGCGGGCGGTGTACACTCCCTGATAGGCCTGCAAGATATTTTTGGTCACCTGCTGCCGCGCCATCTCGTCACCAGCTTGGGCCGCACGCACATAAGCGTGTGCGCTGTCAATATGGCTTTGCACCAGGCCGCCATTGTAGACCGGCACCTGCAACTCGACGCGGCTGTTGAAGTTGCTGACGGCATCTGGGTGATTGAGATCGCGCGGCGCCAGGCCCAGCACGCCGGGATTGGCAGGGTTGAATTCGCCGGCCCCGAAATCGCCGAAGGTGGCCGCGCGCTGCGACAACTTCATGCCAAAGGCATTGAGGGCGTCATTGCTGCGTGTCGCCGTCAGCGACAGGTTGAGGCGCGGCAGCCTGTTGCCCTCGGCCTGGCGCATAGCCGCTTCCGCCTGTGCAATCTGCGCCTGACTAATGCCGAGGTCCGGGTTTTGCGCCAGCGCGACCTCGACGCACTGCCGGAATTCCAGTTTCTCTGCTCGAACAGGTACGGCCATCGAGGCCAAGACCACACTTGTGACGACGGCCAGTACCGGCCGCTTGTATTTCTTCATGACGACGCTCCATGCCAAGACGACTCACCCTCGGCCCACATGGCGCTTTGGGTATATTAGTGTCGTCTAATATACATGATTAGTTTTGTTTATTCAAGGATAAGCGTAGCTATGCCCAGCGGGGCGTGATGATTATTTTGAGAATCCGCAAAATACGTCGCGCATCATGCTGATGAGCTGCAGAGTACGGGTATCGGCTACCCGATAAAACACCCGGTTGGCGTCCTTGCGGGTGCGCAGTACGCCCTTGTCGCGCAGGATGGCGAGGTGCTGGGAAATGTTGCTCTGGGACGTGCCGACGCTGTCCACAATTTCCTGTACGCTGACCTCGTTGCCGCCCAACACACACAGTATTTTCAGGCGCAACGGGTGGGACATGGCCTTCAGTGCGCGAGAGGCCTGTTCGATATGCTCGTCCTTCTCGATGAGTTCCGCTGTGGACTCCAGGGTCATGGTCATTGGGCTCCGATAGGATCGTGATTAGCCGTGCGGCGCGGCGGGAAGGTTTAAAATAAGTATTCAAATATACTAAAATACTGCGCGAATTGTATCCATGTCTGCGATAAAATATTCTGATGCCTCCTAATGCGCTTCCTGTATTACTGATCATTCTGGATGGTTTCGGTTACAGTGAGACCTCGCAGAACAACGCCATAGCTGCTGCCCATAAACCCAACTGGGATAAATACTGGGCCACCTTTCCGCATACGCTTATCCATGCATCGGAATCGGCGGTGGGTTTACCCCGGGGGCAAATGGGCAATTCCGAAGTCGGCCACCTCAATATTGGCGCCGGCCGGGTGGTGTATCAGGAGTTCACCCGCATCGACCGCTCTATCGAAGTTGGACACTTTTTCGAGAATTACGTCCTCATGGCGATGATCAATCGGGTCAAGGCGGAAAATTCGGCCCTGCACATCTTCGGTCTGCTTTCGGATGGCGGTGTGCACAGTCACGAGAAACACATTCATGCCCTGCTCGAAATGACGGCACGCGCCGGGCTGCGGAAAGTCTACGTGCACGCCTTTCTCGATGGCCGCGACACGCCGCCCAAGTGTGCCGACATCTACCTGCAACGACTGCAAAGCAAATTGATCGAGCTCGGCGTCGGCCGCATCGCCACCATTTCCGGCCGTTACTTCGGCATGGATCGGGATAAGCGCTGGCCACGGGTCAAGTTGGCCTATGACATGATCACCCTGGGCAAGGCCGAATACCGTGCCGCGACAGCCCTGGAGGGTCTTCACCTGGCCTATGAGCGCGGCGAGTCCGACGAATTCGTCAAGCCCACGGTCATCGCCGCCGCCACCGAGACCCCGGTGCGCATGCATGACGGCGACGCGGTGATGTTCATGAATTTCCGCTCCGATCGCGCCCGCCAGCTCTCGCGCGCCTTTCTGCAGGCGGATTTCGACGGCTTCGCGCGCGAATACGTACCTAAACTCAGCCAATACTGCACCCTGACACACTATGGCGACGAGTTTGACGTGCCGGTGGCTTTCCCGCCTGAACCCATCCACAACGGCTTCGGCGAATACATTGCCAGCCTGGGGCTGCGCCAGTTACGCATCGCCGAGACCGAGAAATTTCCGCACGTCACCTATTTCTTCAACGGCGGCGAGGAAACCGTCTATCCCGGCGAGGACCGCATCCTGGTGAAATCGCCGCCCGTGGCGCATTACGACATGCAGCCGGAGATGAGCGCCTTCGAGGTGACCGACAAACTGGTCGACGCCATCGCCAGCCGCAAGTACGACGCCATCATCTGTAATTACGCCAACGCCGACATGGTCGGTCACACCGGCAATCTGGACGCCACCCGGCGCGCCATCGAGGCGCTGGACCAGTGTCTCGGCCGCGTCGTCGAAGCCATGCAAAAAACAGGCGGCGAAGTGCTGGTCACCGCCGATCACGGCAATGCCGAAACCATGCGTGACGAGGCCAATCAGCAGGCGCATACCGCGCACACCACCAATCTGGTGCCATTCCTCTACATCGGCCGGCCGGCGCGGCTGGCCGAGACCGGCGCCCTCGAGGACATCGCCCCGACCCTGCTCAAGATGATGGGGCTGCCCTGCCCAGGCGAGATGCGCGGCCATGCCCTCCTGGATTTCATCGACCCGGTCTAGGCCGGCTAAATCCACATACGTGCGCCGCCTACTCCTCCTGCTGTCGGCGCTGTGGTGCGGCCTCGCCTGGCCGGCGCTGGACGCCAAACAGCAAGAATTGCAGGACCTGCGCGGCCGCATCACGCAACTCAGGGATGAAGTGGAAAAGGCGGCGGAAGACCGCAAGGAAACCGCCGATGGCTTGCGCGATTCCGAGCGGCGCATTTCCGAAGTCAACCGTACCCTGCGCGAACTGGAGCGGCGCGAACAAGCGCTGGCCGCCACCCTGCGACAACTCGGCAACGACAGTGCCGCGATCGAGCAACAACGCCTCGAACAGGAACGCCGCCTCGCCGAATTACTGCGCCAGCGCTACCTGCACGGCGGCGAGGACAGCACCCGCCTGCTGCTCAGTGGCCGCAATCCTGGCGACATCCAGCGCGATCTGGAGTACTACGCCTACATCGGCAGGGCCCGTGCAGCCTTGATCCGCCAACACAAGGAAACGCTAGCGCGGCTCACTGCTGTCAAGACCGAAACACACCAGCAGCGGGCGAACCTAGAAACCGTGCGCCGGGAACGATTGAGCCAGAGGCACGCCCTGGACCGCGTAAAGCAGTCTCGCCAGGTCGTATTGGCCAAGCTTTCCAATCAGATACGCAAGCAACGCAAGGAAATCGACAGTCTGGTGCGGGACGAGGCCAGACTCAGCCGTCTGATCAATAAACTGCGGCGCCTGGCCAGTGCCCCCAAACCGCCGAAGAAGCGCGTCCAGCCAGGCATAGCCCAGTCCCCTGAAGGCGTCGAGCGGGTCGCTGACGCCAGTCTGGCAGGCATCAATTTCGCCGGCCTGAAAGGCAGGCTGGCGCTACCGGTGGCGGGTCAGATACTGGCTCGCTTCGGCCAAGCCAGGGAGGGCGGTGGTCCCTCCTGGAAGGGGCTGTTCATCGCCGCCCGCAGCGGCCAGGAGGTACGCGCCGTAGCGTCCGGGCGGGTGGTCTTCGCCGATTGGCTGCGCGGCTTCGGCAACCTGCTGATCCTCGACCACGGTGAGGGCTATCTCAGCCTGTACAGCAATAATGAAAGCCTGTATAAACAGGTCGGAGAACGCATCGGGGCGGGCGATGCGATTGCCGCCGTCGGTAACACCGGCGGCCAGAGCCAACCAGGGCTTTATTTCGAATTGCGCCGTCTTGGGCAAGCTTTCGACCCGCTGAGCTGGGTCAGATGACAGGGTAAGGATGCATGTCTACGAAACTTAAACAATTGGCTTTGATCGGCGCCGGCGCCGCCCTTGGCGTTGCCCTGACCCTGAATTATTCCGCCAACGCCGAGCGCGAACCCGAACCCCTGCCGATCGAGGATCTGCGTGCCTTCACCGAGATATTCGGCAAAATCAAGAGCGATTACGTCGAACCGGTGGAGGACAAGAAGCTCATCACCGAGGCGATCAACGGCATGCTGTCCGGCCTCGATCCACATTCCTCCTACCTCGACGCCGAGGCCTTCAAGGAGATGCAGGTCGGCACCCATGGCGAATTCGGCGGCCTCGGCATCGAGGTCGGCATGGAGGACGGCTTCGTCAAGGTGGTCGCGCCCATCGAGGACACACCCGCCTACAAAGCCGGTATCAAGAGCGGCGATCTGATCATCAAGCTGGATGAAACGCCGGTGAAGGGCATGACCCTAAACGAGGCGGTAAAGCGCATGCGTGGCAAGCCTGGCACCGACATTACCCTCACCATCATCCGCAAAAACGAGACCAAGCCGATCATCGCCACCGTGACCCGTGCCGTCATCAAGATCAAAAGCATCAAGGACAAGCTCGTCGAACCCGGTTACGGCTATGTCCGCGTCACCCAGTTTCAGGAGCATACCGGCGAGAATCTGGTGACGGCCCTCAGGGGCCTGGAGACGCAAAACAAGGAGCCCCTCAAGGGCCTCATCCTCGACCTGCGCAACGACCCCGGCGGCCTGCTCAACACCGCCGTTGGCGTCGCCGGCGCCTTCCTCAAGCCGGGCGAGCTGGTGGTCTACACCGACGGTCGCACCGACGACGCCAAGATGAAACTCACCAACAACCGGGAACACTACTTGCGCCCGGGCGAGAACGATTACCTCAAGGGCCTGCCCGTCTGGGCAAAGAGCGTGCCCATGGTGGTACTGGTCAATGGCGGCTCCGCCTCGGCCTCGGAGATCGTGGCCGGCGCCTTGCAGGACCACAAGCGGGCCCTGGTGGTGGGTACCCAGAGCTTCGGCAAGGGCTCGGTGCAGACCATCCTCCCCCTCAACAACGGCACCGCCATCAAGCTGACCACGGCGCGTTACTTCACCCCCGGCGGCCGCTCCATCCAGGCCAAGGGGATCACCCCCGACATCGTCGCCGAGGAAGCCACGGTGACCGCCGGCGAAACCCACAAGCTGGACATACGCGAGGCCGACCTGACCGGTCACCTGGCCAATCCGGCGGGCGGTGAAGGCAAGCCCAAGGGTGCCGACAACAAGGCTGCAGAAGGTAAGGCCGACAGGACCAAAGATGGCAAGAAGGACGCGGAGAAACTCGATCCCGCCGAGATCGTCTCCAAGCAGGACTACCAGTTCAACCAGGCGCTCATCCTGCTGAAGGGGCTTCACCTACTCCAAAACCGCTGACAGCCGGGGACACGGCGCCGTGGATGACGAACAGCTGCTGCGCTATTCCCGCCACCTGCTCCTCAATGAGATCGGGGTGGAAGGGCAGATGCGGCTTGCCACTGCCCGCGCCCTCATCGTCGGGGCGGGCGGACTGGGTTCGCCGGTGGCCCTCTACCTCGCGTCGGCCGGCGTCGGCCACCTCACCCTGTGCGACCACGATGTCGTCGATCTGACCAACCTGCAACGCCAGATCGCGCACGACATGCACAGTCTCGGCGAGAACAAAGCCCACTCCGCCGCCCGGCGGATGCGCGCGATGAATCCCGATATCGAGGTCACGCCATTGCCCCTGCGACTGGCCGGAGAGGCCTTGGCCACACAGATCGAAGCCGCCGACGTGGTACTCGACTGCAGCGATAATTTCGCCACCCGCCACGCCATCAATCGCGCCTGCGCCCTGCACCGCAAACCATTGGTCTCCGGTGCCGCCGTGCGCTTCGACGGCCAGATCAGCGTATTCGACCTGCGCCGGCCTGAATCACCCTGCTACGCCTGCCTGTTTTCCGAGAATGCCCGTGATGCCGAGATGCGCTGCGCCGAGTTCGGCGTCTTCGCCCCGCTGGTGGGCGTGGTCGGCACACTGCAGGCCGGCGAGGCGCTCAAACTGTTGCTGGGAGTGGGTCAAAGCCTGTCGGGCCGGCTGCTGCTCTACAATGCGCTCGACGCCGATTGGCGCACCATCCGCCTGCCCAAGGACCCGGCCTGCCCGGTCTGCGCGCGGCCGGCGCAAACCCTCTCAGGACGGTAACGACGCGCCGCTCAAGCCAGCGCGCAGAACTTCCCACTGCGCCGGCCAATACTCCAACGGCAGCCGCTTGAAACCGCTTTTCACGTAGTGCTGCAAGCGTCCCTGCAACGCCGCCAGAAGCAGATTGGCGGCGGCACCGATATCCGTACCGGCGGCCAGCCTGCCCTGGCTGGCGGCAATGCGCAGCGACTGACGCAGACTGGCTTCCACCCTGTCCAGCAACTGGTTGATACGAGCCTGCAGGCGCTCGTGTTCGTTTACCAGCACCTCGCCCAGCAGGACCCGGCACATGCCCCGGTTCTTTTCGGCGAAGGCCAACAATAGCCGTGCCATGCCTTGCGTCTGCGCCAAGCCATCGGTTTCCTCGGCGGCGATACGATTGATGAGCGAGAACAGGGTGGTTTCAATGAATTCGATCAGGCCTTCGAACATCTGCGCCTTACTGGCGAAATGCCGATACAGGGCGGCCTCGGAGACTTCAAGGCGCGCCGCCAGGGCGGCTGTGGTGATTTTTTCCGCCTGCGGTGTCTCCAGCATCTCGGCCAGGGTTTGCAATATCTGCAGTTTGCGTTCGCCGGGTTTAGCCATGGTGCCCCTCCCTGAATCGGTGGTGCCGCTCACAAGTCATATGGCAGCTGTCTGAAGTCGAGTCGGGGGCCATCCGGCGTGTCCAGGTGGACAGCGTCACCCGCGCGACTGCTGATCATCAGCACTGCCAGGAGGTCCGTCCCTCCCTCCGGCGAGGTCGCCGCGTTGGCCACCATGCCGGCCGACTGACCGGCCAGCTCGGGACTGTACAACGCCGCGCCGGGCCGTGCCGGGCTGTCAACATGGGCCAGATAAAGACGCCGCTTTTGGTTGCCCAGATATTGGGTGCGGGCAACGATCTCCTGGCCAGGGTAACAGCCCTTTTGAAAACTGATGCCATGCAACAGGTCCATGTTTACCATCTGCGGCACGAACTGGTCTTGCGTCTCCGGCACGATGGCGGCGACCCCTGCCGCCACCATCAGCCAATCCCAGGCGGCGGCCCCAACCGGCCGTGCGCGTTTTGCTAGCCGCTGCCAAACGGCAGCGGCCACGGTAGGCCGGATGAACAGGTCATAACGCTGTTCGCCCAGGCGGACCGCAAAGGCCTCCCCGGTATGCGCCACTGTCAAGATGGCGGCGGGAGCCGCCATACTCAGTGTCTCTGCCAGCAAGGCCTCGGCACCGGCACCCGCGAGACCGAGCCGTACCCATTCGTCGTTGGCGTCACGCACCTTGACCCGTGCCCGCAGGATGAACATGGAAAGCCGTTTGCGGATCGTCTCGCGCAACGACTCCGGCAACAGCAACAAAATATCCGCCTCGCGCCGCAAGACCAGGAAGTTCGCCAGCAAACGCCCCTTGGCCGAGCAGTAACCCGCGAACACGGCCTTGTCCGGGCCGAGCTGACGCAGGTCGTTGGTGACCTGGCCATGCAGAAAGGTCTCGGCGTCTTCGCCGGCAAAGGCGATCAGACCCCACTGAGACAAGTCGGCGAGCACCAGACCGGTGTGGGCCGCCCGTAATTCGGCGGCCGGGTCACCGAAGTCGATGATGCCGTGCTTGTCGCAGCGGGCACCTTGGGTTTTCAGGACGTCAAACCAGTCTTGAAGCATGGATGCGGGGGGCGTGCCGGGAGCCGATAAGTTAATGTTCACTTCGGCAAAATGCAAGTACTGACAACGGTCTTCTCCACGCAGCCGGGTGCATTGCCGCCGCCTGCGAAAACAGGGCGGATCACGATGCCGACGCCGCCGGCAGTTTCTCGACGACCAGGGTGTGCAGCCGGCGGCTGTCAGCGCGCAGCACCTTGAAGCGGAAACCTTCGATCTCGACGCTCTCCCCCCGTTTGGGCAGGCGCCCGAAAGCGTTGATGACGAGGCCGCCAACAGTGTCGAATTCGGCATCGGAAAAGCTGGCGCCGACGATGTCGTTGAAGCCGGCAATCTCGGTCTGCGCTTTGACCCGCCAGGCACCACCCGCCTCCTCTAGGACGTTATCCTCGTTCTCGTCGTAGTCATACTCGTCCTCGATGTCGCCAACGATCTGTTCCAGCACGTCCTCGATGGTGACCAGGCCGGCGGCGCCGCCATATTCGTCCACCACGATGGCGATATGGTTGCGGGAGGAACGAAATTCGCGCAACAACACGTTGAGACGCTTGGATTCAGGCACGAACACGGCGGGCCGGAGCATGTCGCGCAGATTCATCTCCTCGCCGCTGAATAGGCGCAATAGATCTTTCGCCAGCAGTATACCGACCACGTTGTCGCGGTCGCCATCGATCGCCGGGAAGCGGGAATGTGCCGTTTCGATGACGTAAGGCAGCAGTTTCTCGGGCGGATCGTTGATATCCACCACATCCATCTGGGCGCGCGGAATCATGATCTCCCGCACCTGCATTTCCGACACCTGCATGACGCCCTCGATCATGGTCAGCGCATCGGCGTCGAGCAGGTCGTTGTCGTAGGCCGAATGCAGCAGCGCCAGCAACTCCTCGCGGTTGTCGGGTTCGTGCGAAAGCCAGGCGGTAAGACGTTCTATGAGGCTAGGTCGGGGACTACTGTCGTCACTCATGGTGCTTGTATGGATCGGGAAACCCCAGCCGCATCATAACAAAACTTTCCACCGCCTCCATGCCGGCGGCCTCGGCGGCGGTGGCGTGGTCGTAACCCTGCAGATGCAGCATGCCATGGATAACCAGGTGGGCGTAGTGCGCCTGCAACGATTTGCCTTGCTCAGCCGCCTCACGCGCCAGCACCGGTGCACAGAGGACGATATCGCCGCTCAGCGGGACCCCGCCGTAGGCAAAAGTAAGCACGTTGGTGGCGTAATCCTTGTGGCGATAGTCGCGGTTGAGCCGAAGCCCCTCATCCAGGCCGACGAGGCGCAAAGTCGCCTGCGCCTTTTGGGCGAGTGCCGCCCTGGCCCAGCAGCGCAGCAGCGCCCGGCCTGGCAGTCCGGTCTTGTCCACGGCATATTGGACTGTCATTTCGAGCGGTGGCGGCTCAATCCTCATGTCGCTCACGCGTCTCTGTTTTCGCCCGCCAGTTGTCATAGGCATCGATGATGCGGGCGACGAGCGGATGGCGGACCACATCCTCGTTCTGAAACTCGGTGAAGGCGATGCCGCGCACCTCCTGCAGCACCTGTCTCGCCTCAATCAGACCGCTTTTCTGGCCGCGCGCCAGGTCAATCTGGGTAATGTCACCGGTGACCACGGTCTTCGAACCGAAGCCGATGCGGGTCAGAAACATCTTCATCTGCTCCGGCGTGGTGTTCTGCGCCTCGTCGAGGATGATGAAGGCGTGGTTGAGGGTGCGGCCGCGCATGAAGGCGAGCGGCGCCACCTCGATCACCCCCTTCTCGAACAGCCGGGTCGCCTTGTCGAAGCCCATCAGATCATAAAGCGCATCGTAGAGCGGGCGCAGGTATGGGTCGACTTTTTGCACCAGGTCACCGGGCAGGAAGCCGAGGCGCTCGCCAGCCTCCACCGCTGGCCGCACCAGGACGATACGCTTGACCAGGTCGCGTTCCAGGGTGTCGACCGCTCCGGCCACGGCGAGATAGGTCTTGCCGGTGCCGGCCGGGCCGATCCCAAAGGTGATGTCATGTTCCTGTATTTGCCGGATATAAACGTTCTGGCGCGCCGTGCGGCCGTGCAAACCAGTGCGCCGTGTCATCAGCACCGGCATGTCACCATCCGGGGTGGGTTCCGGCCGGTGCGCCACCTCAACGACGGCGAGCTGGATGTCGTCGATGTCGAGCGGCTTGCGGGCGCGCTGATAGAAGTCACGCAGCAATTTGCAGGTCTGCTCGACCAGCCGTTCCGGCCCGGTGACATTGAACACCTCGCCGCGCCGCGCGATGTTGACGTTGAGCGCCGTCTCAATCTGGCGCAGATTCTCGTCAAGGGCGCCGCACAGGTTGGCCAGGCGGTGATTGTCGGCCGGCGTGAAAGCGACTTGCATCAGTATCCCGCGGTCACCACTTCACCGCGCAAGCTGTTGGGCAGCGCGCGAGTGATGATGACATCGACGAATTGACCGATAAGCCGTGCCGGGCCGGCGAAGTTGACGACCCGGTTGTTTTCGCTACGTCCCATCAGCTCATTGCCGTCCTTCCTGGAGGGCCCTTCGACCAGCACCCGCTGCATGCTGTCGACCATGGCCGCGCCATGGGCCCTGACCTGCTTGTCGAGCTGGGCCTGGAGGCGGTACAGACGCTGCAACTTGAGCTCCTGCGGGGTGTCGTCGACCATGGCGGCGGCAGGCGTGCCCGGACGCGGGCTATAGACGAAACTGAAGGAATGGTCGAAATCGAGTTCCGCCAACAAATGCAGCGTCGCTGCGAAGTCAGCCTCGGTCTCACCGGGAAAGCCGACGATGAAATCGCTGGCCAGGCTGATGTCAGGGCGCACGGCACGCAGCTTGCGGACGATGCTCTTGTATTCGAGCACCGTGTAGCCGCGCTTCATGGCGGCCAGGATGCGATCCGAACCAGACTGCACCGGCAAATGCAGGTGCGACACCAGCTTGGGCACCTTGGCGTAAACATCGATCAGACGCTGGCTGAATTCGCGCGGGTGCGAGGTGGTGTAACGGATGCGCTCGATACCTGGCACCTCGGCCACCAGTTCTATCAATAAGGCGAAATCGGCGGTCTCGCCGTCCTCCATGACGCCCCGGTAGGCGTTCACGTTCTGGCCGAGCAGGGTAATCTCCTTCACCCCCGCGGACGCCAGGTGGGCGACCTCGGCCAGCACGTCGGCGAGCGGGCGGGAGACCTCCTCGCCGCGGGTGAACGGCACCACGCAATAGGTGCAGTACTTGCTGCAGCCTTCCATGACCGAAACGAAGGCGGTCGGCCCCTCGACTCGCGCCGGCGGCAGGTGGTCGAACTTCTCGATCTCGGGGAAGCGTATGTCGACCTGGGGATGGCCGCTGCGCCGGCGCTCGGCCAGCATCTGCGGCAGACGGTGCAAAGTCTGTGGCCCGAACACAATGTCCACGTATGGCGCCCGGCGGACGATGGCCTCACCCTCCTGACTGGCGACGCAGCCGCCGACACCAATGATGAGTTCGGGTTTCTTTTCCTTCAGGTGCCGCACCATGCCGAGATCGGTGAACACCTTTTCCTGCGCCTTCTCGCGCACCGAACAGGTGTTGAAAAGGATGACGTCGGCCTGGCCCGGATCGTCGGTGATCTGATAGGCCTCGACCGCGGTCAGTACATCGGCCATCCTGGCCGAGTCGTACTCGTTCATCTGGCAGCCGAAGGTCTTGATGAAAACTTTACGGGGCATGTAGGGGCAAACGGGGGAGGAATGGTGGTGATGGGCAGAATCGAACTGCCGACCTGAGGGTTATGAATCCTCCGCTCTAACCGACTGAGCTACATCACCGCCGGGGACGTCGAGGCCACTTTCCATGGCCAAAAACGAGGCGCGGATTATCCTGGCGGGGGGCTGGAAAGTCAAGAATTACAAAGGTTTGCCCGGCGCCCGATGATAGCCTGGCGGCGCCGGCGGGGCCAGGCCGCCAAAGCGGCATGCCAGAACTCCGCCTTGTTGGCCAGGCCGTGCGGCAATGACAGGCCGAGAAAGGCTGCGGCGGCGATGAGCCCCGGCAGCGGCGCGCGGGTATCGAGTGGCATGGCCAGCGTCTGCTTGCTAAGTTTGTCGCCACGCCTGTCGAGTGCCAGCGGCAGATGCAGGTAGGACGGGGTCGGCAAGCCCAGCGCGCGTTGCAGGACGATCTGGCGCGGGGTCGAGGTCAGCAAGTCGGCGCCGCGCACGATATGGGTTATGCCCTGCGCGGCGTCGTCCACGACGACGGCAAGCTGATAGGTGTAGGTCCCGTCTGCGCGTCTGAGGACGAAATCACCGCACTCCGCCGCCACGTCACAGGCTACAGTGCCCAGCCCTCCATCGGTGAACACGATGCGCTCCTGCGGGACGACAAAACGCAGCGCCGCCCTACCTCGACGCGGCGGCCGTTGCCTGCAGGTGCCCGGATAGACCGGGCCATCCACACCAACGCGGGCGAGGGCGGCAATCTCACGGCGGCTACAGGTACAAGGGTAGACGTGGCCGAGCCGCCGCAGGGTCTCCACTGCCGCCCGATAGCCGTTGCCGCGCCGGCCCTGGTAGAGAACCGCTTCGTCCCATTCAAAACCGTGCGCCTCAAGACAGTACAGAATATGGTCTGCCGCACCCGCCACCACGCGCGGCGGATCCACGTCCTCGATGCGCAAAAGCCAGGCGCCGCCCTGGCTTTTCGCCTCAAGATAACTGCCAAGCGCGGCAATGAGCGAGCCGAAATGCAGGGGGCCGCTCGGAGTTGGGGCAAAACGCCCACGATAGCGCAGCGCAGCCATCGCTCAGCGCGCGTCCTTCTCCTCGCGGAACTGCAAGGCGTGAAGGCGGCTGTAGAGTCCGCCCGAAGCGAGCAATTGGGTGTGGCTGCCAATCTCGGCGATACGGCCCCTGTCGAGCACGACGATGCGGTCGGCGTTCTCGATGGTGGACAGCCGGTGGGCGATCACCAGGGTGGTGCGTCCGCGTATCAGGTTGTCGAGGGCGGCCTGTACCTGGCGTTCCGATTCGGTATCCAGGGCGGAGGTCGCCTCGTCCAGGATCAAGATGGGGGCGTCCTTGAGGATGGCGCGGGCGATGGCCAGCCGCTGACGCTGGCCGCCGGAGAGCTTGACCCCGTTCTCGCCGATCATGGCCTCGAATCCATCCGGCAATTCGCGGATAAAATCGAGGGCATGAGCCGCGGCGGCGGCGTGTTCGATCTCTGTCCGTGTCGCCGCGCCTTGACGTCCATAGGCGATGTTGGCGGCAATGGTGTCATTGAACAAAATGGTTTCCTGCGAAACCAGGGCGATATTGGCGCGCAGGCTGGCAAGGCGGATGGAGTCCAGCTTGACGCCATCCAGCCGGATCGAACCGCTGTCAGGCTCGTAGAAACGCGGTATCAGATTTACCAGGCTGGTCTTGCCGCCACCGGAGCCGCCCACCAGCGCCACGGTTTCACCGCTGCCGATATGCAGGCTGACGCCGTCGAGCGTGGGCGTCTCCTTGCCGGGATAGGTGAGGCGGACGTCCTCAAAGACCAGGTCGCCCTTGGCGCGACCGATCTCGCCGCTGCCATTGTCGGTCTCGCCTTCCAGGTCGATGAGTTCAAATACCGCCTCCGCCGCGGCCAGCCCGCGCTGCAGGGTGGCGGTGACAGTGGACAGCCGTTTCAAGGGTGCCGAGAGCATGAGCATGGCCACCATGAACGACACGAAGCTGCCCACCGTGGTCTGGTCGGCCGCTGCCTGCCGGGTGGCGATATAGACGATGACGGCCAGGGCGAGAGCGGCGAGCAACTGGGTGACCGGGCCATGGGCCTGGGAGGCGGCGGCCTGTTTCTGGGCGAAACGGCGGGCGCGCTGGATGACACCAAGGAAGCGCGCACGCTCATAGGCCTGGCCGTCGAATATCTTGACGACCTTGTGACCGGCGATGGCCTCATCCAGGACATGCGTGATGTCGCCCAGGTTTTTCTGGATCTCGCGGCTGGTGTAGCGCAACCGCCGGCTGGCATAGCGGAAGACCCACAGGGCTGGCGGCGCGATGGCAAAGGTCACCAGGGCCAGTTTCCAGTTCAGGTAAAGCAGCCAGGCGAGCAGGCCGATGACCGACAGCACATCGCGCACCAGGGCGCTGAGTACGGTGGTCGCGGCATCGGTCAATTGGGTGACGTTGTAGGCGGCCGTGGCCACCAAACGTCCCTTATTGGTCTCGTCGTAATAGGACGTGGGCTGGGCGAGCAGGCGGTCGAACATGGCCCGGCGCAGGTCCATGACCAGGTGGTTGCCGACGTCGGCCATGGCAAAGGCGGAGGCGAACATGGCAAGGCCGCGCACCACGAACAGGGCCACCAGGGCGATGGGAATCCAGCGGATGATGACGCTGTTCTTTTCGACGAAACTACCGTCCAGCATGGGTTTCATCAGGGCGGGCAGGGCCGGCTCGGTAATAGCCACCAGCATCATGGTGGCGATGGACAGCGCGAACATACGCCAATGCGGCTTGACGTAACCAAGCAGGCGCAGATACAAAATCTTGGAGTCCATGTCGGCGGATAACCGGTGACGGGTGGCGGGAGCGAGTTGACGCGACAAAATAGCGGCAATTATAGTGTGAGAATGCTGGAAGAACTGGACACGTTGGAAGCAAAACTCGCCCTGCTGCTCGATCGCTATCGCGCCCTGCGGGAGGAAAATCTACGTCTGCGCCAGCAGAAGATTACCCTGGAAAACGCCAACAAATTGTTGACGGATCGCCTGGATGAGGCGCGCAGCCGCATGGAAGGCCTGTTCAACACTCTGCCCGACTGAAAGCACGCATGCCCCCCACCAAAGCCGTCAGCCTCGATGTCACCATCATGGGCCGCGAGTTTCGTGTCTCCTGCCCGGAAAACGAACGACGCAGCCTTATGGAGGCCGCCAACTACCTGGATAAAAAGATGCGTGAGATTCGCGATGCCGGCAAGGTGATCGGCCTTGAACGCATCGCCATCATGGCGGCACTCAATATTGCCCACGATTATCTCAATGCCCGCCCCGACGAGAACGACAGCACGGCGCTGAAAGAACGCCTCACTCGCCTCGGCGGCCTGCTTGATCAGGCCCTGGCGCCGCAAGATAATCTGTTTTGAGCCCTGCGGCGTGCGCGAGGGTCGCGTATTCTTTGAACCGATACGCAAACCTCTGGCCGCAGCAAGCCGTCGGCGGTGTGCGCGTGGCCAGCCCATGTGCCTGAAGCCGATGCGCCGCGGCCACCTTGAACCTGTGGGTTCAAGATAGCGGCCCGGACGACGCCAGCGGGGCTCACCCTATATGCCTTCCCTTACTCCCAACCCTGACAAGGCCGCCCTGCGCCGCGTCTTGCGCGGGATTCGTCGTGCCATCCCGGACACAGTGCACCGACTTGCCGGACGCGCGGCGGAGCGCATGGCACTGCGCCATCATCTTTTGGCCAAAGGCCGCCGCATCGGTTTTTATGTGCCCACGAATGGCGAGGTCGATTGCCTGCCTTTGCTCAACCGTGCCCTGAACATGGGAGTCGTATGCCTGTTGCCGGTGGTGCCCCGTCGGCGGCAGCGCAAGCTTTGGTTCTGCCGCCTGGGCGACCGGCCGCGCTGGGCGCTCAACCGCTATGGCATCCCCGAATATGGGCTGGCACGCGACCGCCGTCGCATTTCCAGCCTGGATGTGTTGTTCCTGCCGCTGCTCGGTTTTGATGACCGTGGCTACCGGATGGGTATGGGCGGCGGCTATTACGATGCCAGCCTGGCTTTCCTGCAAAAGCGCGGCGCCTGGCATCGGCCCCGCCTCATCGGGCTCGCCTTCGCCGCGCAAAGAACCGACAGATTACCCGTTGATCCCTGGGATATCCCGCTCGATGCGGTGATCACCGAGCGTGGCTACTGCCGCTTTCAATAGCGATGACGCAGGGCGGCCGGGCCGGTCGCGTCGGTAGTGGGAAGGCGCTTCCACGTCGCCGTTTCGCCAGCGCTCTCCGCCTTGCCGAGACCGACGGCCATGGCATTGAACCAGTTCACGGGAAACGCCGCTTTGGCGCCGGCTTCCGGCCAGCGTGACATTTTGTCCGGATCGGTCACGTTGCCCATGATGGCACGCTGCAAGGCCGGGTCGCTACCGGCCAGGGCACGGCGCAGGCATAACAATGGGTCGGTGAATTCTGCCCAAGTGCGCACTGCCGCCGGATCGACGGCTATGGCCAGCCCCTTCGGGTAGCCGCCGGGCTGCAGGACGACGCCGGCCAGAGCGGTCATGAAGCGGGGCTCGGTCACGACATCCAGCCACGCCGCGAAGGACTCTCGGCTCGCGTGATGACCCAACGTGTCGGGCGGCCTATTGGCGGCCAGCGGCGAGGGCCCCTGGCCATTCTCGGGCACCGCCGCCGCAAACGTGGCGCCCGAAAGGCTCAACAACAACATTACGATGATGGCGGCAGATGGGCGAAACATGATTCAAAATTAAGAATTGCACGCGTTTTCAGATTAACACAGCTTGGCGACGCCGGCCGCGCTGAACAAAAAGCGGGGCGTTGCCGCCCCGCTTTTTCGCGCTCGTGCCGCAGTATTACTTGGCGGCGGGTGCGGCAGGAGCGACCGGCATCATGAACATCGTCGCCGGGTTGGGCATGTTGCCGTAGGTGGCGGGATTCATGAAAGAGCCCCAGGTACCGTAGGTCTTGGGATCGGCGGCAGCGCCCATCCACTGGGTGTACAGGCTGGGGTTCATCGGGGCCATCATGAGATTCATGTTGGCGGGGTTCATCGGCGCCATCATCCAGTTCATGTACATGGCAGGGTTCATCATCTGCATGCCGGCGTTCCACATGCGCGGATCCATGGGGGCCATCATCCACTTCATGTACATGTTGGGATTCATCATCGGCTGCATGGCGGCCATGTAGAAGTTAGGGTCCATGCCGGCAGCCATCCACTTGCCATAGAGGTTGGGGTCCAGGAAGGCCATGTACGACTTCATGGTGTTGGGGTCCATGCCGCTTTGCGCCATGCGGGTGTAGGCGGCCGGATCCATCAATTTTTGCATCATGGCCATGGAGGTAGCCGGGTCCATCATGTCGGTCATGGTCTGTACGGCGGCCTTGGGATCCTTGGCGGGTTCGGCGATCTTGGCGGGATCCAGCATTTGAGCGGCCGTACCTTCGGGCGCGGCGGCGGCGAATTGGGACAGCATGGCCAGGGTCAGGGCGCTGGCAAGTGTGGACAATTTCATGGTGTTTCTCCTCAAAAATAAGGGGTGCAAAGTTAAAAAAAACGACGAGCGGGGGATGGATTGTACTGCCGAATATTAGTACATTCTATTATTGAAATAATCTTCGTCATCTATAGGCCGGGTTTGTAGTAACTCTGCAACAAATCAGTCCAGACCTCACTCTCCCAAATAAGCCGCTCGCACTTGCGGGTTACCGGCCAGTTCCGAACTGGTGCCGCTCAGGCCGATCTCGCCGCTTTCCATGACATAACCGCGCTGGCTGATCTTCAGGGCCAGGTTGGCATTCTGCTCGACCAGCAGGATGGGGGTGCCCTGTTGGGCGATATCGACGATGGTCTCGTAAATCTTGCGCACCATAAGCGGCGCCAGGCCCATGCTCGGTTCATCCAGCAGCATGAGGCGCGGGCGCGCCATTAGGGCGCGGCCGATCGCCAGCATTTGTTGTTCGCCGCCGGAGAGCGTGCCGGCCAACTGGCTCTGCCTCTCCGCCAGACGCGGGAAGAGGGCGTGGACACGTTCTCTGTCTTGTTTGATACGGGCGCCGTCCCGCCTGGTGTAAGCGCCCATGTCGAGGTTTTCGCGCACCGTCAGGCGGGCAAAGACGCCGCGCCCTTCGGGCACCATGGCCATGCCTTTTGCCGCGATGGCATGTGTCGGCAGGCCTTGCAGGCGCTCGCCGGCAAAGCGCACATCGCCACCGTGACTGACCAGGCCAGTCAATCCTTTCAAGGTGCTGGTCTTGCCGGCCCCGTTGGCGCCGATCAGACAGACCAGCTCACCTTCATCGATATTGAGGTCGATGCCGCGCACGGCGCGGATGCCGCCATAGTAGACCTTCAGGCCCTTGACTTCGAGCAGCGCCGTCATGCTTCCCCGCCAAGATAGGCGGCGATCACTGCCGCATCGGCCTGCACCGCTTCCGGCTGACCTTCGGCGATCTTCTTGCCGTAATCCAAAACGGCGACGCGGTCGCACAAGCCCATGACCAATTTAACATCGTGCTCGATGAGCAGCAGGGTGATGCCGGAATCCCGTAATCTCCGGAATAGTGCCGCCATATCGCCACGCTCGCCGGGATTCATGCCTGCCACCGGTTCGTCCAGAGCCAGCAGCCTGGGTTCGGTGGCCAGCGCCCGGGCGATCTCCAGCCGGCGTTGCTCGCCGTAGGCGAGGTGCCCGGCCAACGCCAGCGCACGCCTGGGCAGGCCGACGAAATGGAGCAGATCGTGCGCCCGATCACGGATGGCCTTCTCCTCCGCCCGTGTCCCCGGACCCCGCAACACGGCGCCCAAGAGGCCGCTGCGGCCGCGGCCATGGCACCCGACCATGACGTTCTCCAGGGCAGTCATGTTGGCGAACAGGCGGATGTTCTGGAAAGTGCGGGCAAAACCACGACGCACGATTTCGTGCGGCTTGTGGTTGTGCACACACCGTCCGTTCAGGCGTATTACACCGGCGCTGACGCCATAGAGGCCGGTCATGCAATTGAACAAGGTAGTCTTGCCGGCACCGTTGGGGCCGATCAGGCCATAGATCTCGCCTGTGGCGACTGTCAAGCTGACCGAATTGAGTGCGGTCAGGCCGCCGAAGCGCTTACTCACCTTATCGACCGTCAGCAACGGCTCCATGTTCAGGCCTTGGTGTCGTAGAGCGTGGCCTGTTCCTGCGCCGCCACCCCATCCGTGACGGCGAATTCGCGCTGGCGCTGGCGCGAGGGGATCAGGCCTGCGGGGCGATACAGCATCATCAGCACCAGGGCGACGCCGAAGATCAGCATGCGCAGATCGTTGGGGTCCACGGCCACGTGCCCGATTACCGCCCGCTGCCAGTCGCCGACATGGCGCAACGCCTCGGGCAGAATGGTCAGCAACATGGCGCCGAGGATGACGCCGGGGATATGGCCCATGCCGCCCAGCACGATCATGCACAGGATCATGATGGACTCCATGAGATTGAAACTCTCCGGGCTGATGAAGCCCTGGAAGGCGGCGAACAGCCCTCCGGCCAGGCCGCCGAACACCGCCCCCATGGCAAAGGCCAGGAGCTTGATGTTGCGGGTGTTGATGCCCATGGCGGCGGCCGCCACCTCATCCTCGCGGATGGCAGCCCAGGCCCGGCCGATGCGCGAATCCTGAAGACGCAGGGCGACGAAGGTCACAGCCAGGGTGAATGCCAGGAACAGATAGTAGTAAAGGTGCGGTGAGGAGATCGACCCGCCCCAAAGAGGCAGCGGACTGGCCAGGCTGACGCCGCCGAACGCGATGGGGTCGATCAGGTTGATGCCCTGGGGGCCGTTGGTGATGTTCACCGGGGCGTTCAGGTTGTTGAGAAAGATGCGAATGATCTCGCCGAAACCGAGCGTGACAATGGCCAGGTAATCGCCCCGCAGCCTGAGCGTCGGCGCTCCAAGCAGCACCCCGAACACCCCGGCCAGCGCCGCACCCAGCGGCAAGACCGCCCAGAACGGCAGGTGCAGGCCGAAATGGGGGCTGGAAAGCCAGGCGAACAAGTAGGCCCCAAGGGCGTAGAAGGCGATATAGCCGAGGTCCAGCAGGCCGGCATAACCCACTACAATGTTCAGGCCGATGGCCAAAATGATGTAGAGCAGGGCGAAATCGAGCACCCGCACCCAGCTCTTGCCCAGGCCGGCGCCCACCATGAAGGGCAGGGCGAACAACAACAGTGCCAGCAACAGGTAAGTCAGCCGGGGCCGCCGGCGCAGGGCATCAAGCACGGCCGGCAACACTTTCCCCCAACAGGCCCGAGGGACGCAGCACCAGCACCAGAATGAGCACCATGAAGGCGAATACGTCTTGATAATGGCTGCCAAGAAAACCCCCGGTCAGCTCGCCGATATAGCCTGCCCCCAGGGCCTCGATGATACCCAGCAAGAGACCGCCCAGCATGGCCCCGGCAATATTGCCGATGCCACCGAGCACCGCCGCGGAAAACGCCTTTAATCCAAGCAGAAAGCCCATGTAGTAGTGAGCCAGGCCGTAGTATGCGCTCACCATCACACCGGCGACGGCGGCCAGGGCAGAGCCAATGAGAAAGGTCGCAGAGATGACGGTGTTGACGTTGACACCCATCAGTTCTGCGACCTCGCGCGATTGCGCCGTCGCCCGCATGGCGCGGCCGAGCCGGGTGCGTTGCACCAGGAGGACCAGGCCGAGCATGATCGCCAACGAAAGGGCGACGATGGCAATTTGCAAATCGGTGATGGTGGCGCCCAGAATTTCATGATGCCTGCGCGGCAGGATGGCGGGGAAAGACAGGTAACCACGCCCCCAGATCAGCATGGCAGCGTTTTGCAGGATAATGGAGACGCCGATGGCGGTGATCAGAGGAGCGAGCCGCGGGGCCTGACGCAGCGGCCGGTAGGCCACCCGTTCGATGACATAGCCGAGCCCCATGCAGGCCGGCACTGCCACCAGCACACCGGCCAGCAACACCCACATGCCCGGCAGCGCCGGGACGGCGCCGAGCAGGACACCGATAACGCTCAGGGCCACCATGGCGCCGATCATGGTGACCTCGCCATGGGCGAAGTTGATCAGTTCAAGGATGCCGTAGACCATGGTGTAGCCAAGGGCGACCAGGGCGTAAATGCTGCCCAGCACCAGACCGTTGACGAGCTGCTGTATGAAGATGTCCATGGCGCCGGCGATCAGGAATCCTGCATCGGGAAACAACGCCCTTCCCCTCCAGGGCGATGGGAAATCCTTACTTCACCGTTTCCAGGACCGCCCAGGTGCCGTTCCTGGCCTGATAGAGGGTTACCGCCCCGCCGGTGGTATCGCCTTTGGCATCGAAGCGCAAGTGGCCACTCACTCCGGCGTGGTCAGTCTTGGGTAATTCGGCGAGCACCTTGGCGGGATCGGACGTATCAGCCCGCTTCATCGCCGCTACCAGCACCTGTACGGCATCGTAGGCATAGGGCGCATAGACTTGGATCGGACCGTATTTCGCCTCGAATTTTTTCTTGAACTCGGCGCCGCCCGGCATGGCGTCGAGCGGCAGTCCCGGCGAGGAAGCCACCACGCCCTCGGCATCGACGCCGGCCAGCTTGAGAAAGTTGATGGTCTGCAAGCCGTCGCCGCCGAGCAGCTTGGCGCTCAGTCCCAGCCGCTTCATCTGCTGTGCCATGGGACCGCCTTGCGGGTCCATGCCGCCAAAGAAGATCAGGTCGGCACCCTTGCCCTTGATGCTGGTCAGAATGGCAGTGAAATCCGTGGCCTTGTCGTTGGTGTACTCCCGCGCCACGATGCTAACGCTGTCGCCGGCGGCCTTGACGGCCTTTTCGAACTCGTCCGCCAGGCCCTGGCCGTAGGCCGTGCGGTCGTCAATGATGGCGATCTTCCTGGCCCCCAATTTGGCCACGGCGTAGTCACCCAAGACTTTACCCTGCTGCGCGTCGTTTGCCATGATCCGGAAGGCGGTGCGATAGCCCTGATTGGTATAGGCGGTGGCGGTGGCGGACGGTGAAATCTGCGGGATGCCGGCGTCGAAATAGATTTTCGAGGCGGGAATGGTGGTACCGGAATTGAGATGGCCGATGACCGCCTTGACACCGGCATCCACCAATTTCTGGGCGACGTTGGTTGCCGTCTTGGGATCGGCCGCGTCATCTTCGCTGAGCAATTCCAGCTTCACCGCCTTGCCGCCGAGCTTGAGACCCTGGGCATTGATTTCTTCAACCGCCAGGCGAGCGCCATTATCATTGTCCTTGCCGATGTGCGATTGGGCGCCCGTCAACGGCGCCACGGAGCCGATCCGCACGACTTCGGCGATGGCGGCAGCCTTGTCCTGCTGTCCACAGCCGACCAGACAGCTCAGGGCTGCAATAGACAGCGCGGATAAAGCAAAGGTTGTGGTGCGCATGGCATGACCCCCGGCGAAATTAAAACTGGTGATTTATACCATAAGGGGGCGCGGACGGCAGGCGGTGGCGGACAAAAAAGGCCGGGCAAGCCGGCCTTAGCGGGGCAGGACGGGTTACAGCGACAGCACCCATTTGGCCAGGATCGCGGCCTCGGCGGGCTTGACCGCGCCTTGCGGCGGCATCGGTATGGTCCCCCAAACGCCCTTGCCACCCTTCTGGATGACTTGCACAAGGTGCGCTTGTGCCTTGGCGTCACCCTTATATTTATTGGCGACCGCCTTGAAGGCGGGGCCAACGACCTTTTTGTCGATCTGGTGGCAGCTCAGACAACCCTTGCTCTGGGCCAGCTTCTGGTCGGCGACGGCCGTACCGGAAAGGGCGAACAGTGCGGCGATGGCGATTAATGCGGTTTTCATGAATGGCTCCTTCTATACAAGGTTAAATGGTCTTGGGATGCAACTCAGCAGGGCATCTTAACGCAAAGCGTAGTCGAAAAGCAGGGTCCGCAATTCTGACTTTTGCACTAGTCGCCCTAAGCAATTTACGCCGGTACAGGTGCCGCCGCCTTACCCGCCAGTCACTGCGAAAAGGCCGCATCGAGCCGTGTCTGTGCCCAGTGCACCAGGTCCGTGGCTCCCATGGCGCCGGCCTGGCGGGCGACCTCGAGGCCGGCACGGAACAGGACAAGCGTCGGAATGCTGCGGATGCCGTATCGGGCGGCAAGCGCCGGTTCCGCCTCGGTATCCACCTTGGCCAAGCGTAATCTCGGTTCCAAAAGTCGTGCCGCGTGTTCGAACTGGGGTGCCATCATTTTGCATGGCCCGCACCAGGGCGCCCAGAAATCCACCAGGAGCGGCAAGTCATTGCGCCCGAGGTGGCGGGCAAAAGCCGCCTCATTCAATGCCACCGGGTGAGCGGTGAACAAGCCCTGGTGACACTGGCCGCAGGCTGGGTTCCGGTCCAGCCTGGCGGCAGGCACGCGGTTGACGGCGAGACAATGTGGACAAACGATATGCAGCGTTGCGTTCATGAGCGTGGCCCCGAGAAGCGAAGTGTCAGATAAATGGGGGGCATAGCCGTTTAACCAAGGGGCACAGCAAACGTGACGCCATGCCCTCAGTGCACATCGGCAGCGGGTATACGGGCGCGTAATGCATCCATTTCCTCCAGCAGGTCGGCGACCAGCGCGGCGAGTTCCGGCACGGCATCAAAATCCCGCTCGAGTTGACGCATGCGGCGGGCGCGGCGCAAGGCCGGGCCAGAAAAACGCCAGACACCAGCCACACACTCCGCGTGGGGAAACAGCCCTGCCTCGATATGGGCGAGCAGCCATTGCGGCTCAACGGTGCAGGCCGCAGCCACCTGTTCAAGGGTGAGCCAGGTGTCGTCCATCAAACTGCCGATCAACACATCTTGCTCGTACATGGCTTAATCCCTTTCGCGCGGATCGAAGGCGAGCTCCTTGGCCATTTTTTCGTAATACTGCCGTGCCTTGGGGGTGTCAGCAGGCGGCAGCACCACCCGGATGTCGAGCAACAGGTCGCCCGCCGGTTCGCCCGGTATCCCTTTGCCGCGAACCCGCAACTGACGGCCGCTCTGGGTGCCTTCCGGGATGCGCACCTTGACCGGGCCACTTGGCAAATCCACGGCTATGACTGCGCCCAACGCCGCCTCCCACGGCGCCACCGGCATCGCCAGCCGCAAATCGCGGCCGTCGACGCGGAAACGTCCGTGCGGATTGAAATGCACTTCCAGCAAGAGATCGCCGGCGGGGCCGCCACCGACCCCTGGCGCCCCCTGGCCGGCCAGGCGGATGATCTGGCCGGCGCGCACACCCTTCGGAATCCGCACGTTCAGTGTGCGCGTCTCCAACATTACCCGTCCCGCCGCATCGACTTTAGGCACGCGCAGGCTGATCCTGCGGGTGGCGCCGGTGAAGGCATCTTCTATATCGAGCTGCACCTTGGCGTGATGATCTTCGCCCTGTCCGCGGTAATGACCACCGTGGCGCGGCTGCGCCGCCCGTCCGCCGGCACCAGCGCGGCCAAAAAGCTGCGCGAAGAAATCGGAAAAGTCGGCCGCCTCATGTGGCGTGAATCCCTGCCCGGAAAATTCGAAGCCGGCGTCCCAGTCCGGTGGTGGCTGAAAATCCTGGCCCGGACGATAGCCTTGCCCGATTTGGTCATAGGCCGCGCGCTTCTCCGCGTCGGAAAGCACGGCATAGGCCTCGTTGACCTCCTGCATGCGCCGTTCCGCCTCCTTCTCCTTGGAGACGTCGGGATGGTATTTGCGCGCCAGCTTGCGGAAGGACTTTTTGATGTCCTCCGCCGTGGCCTCGCGCGCCACGCCAAGTACCGCGTAATAATCCTTGAATTGCATGAGGTTCCCTTCGAGGCTCCCGGATTTCTTAAGTTATATGTGATAGCGCGCGCCGTGATTTTCAATCCAGCAGTGCAACGGTCACTGCGGCCAGGCGGGCCATTTCCGGCTCCTCGATGACGTAGGGGGGCATGAAATATACGCTTTCGCCTATGGGCCGCAGGAACACATCATGGGCCAGGGCGCGGCGGTGAAAGTCGCGGGCAAACCCAGCCTGGGCGTCGGCCACATCGAAGGCCCAGATCATGCCGGTGTGGCGGAAATGGCGGACACGCGGGTGAGCGCGTACCTCGGCCAGGAGCGCGTCGAAACGAGCGGCCTTGTGCCGGTTGGCCGCGATCACCTGATCCTCGGCGAAGATATCCAACACGGCCAGCGCCGCCCTGCAGGCGAGCGGGTTGCCCGTGTAGGAATGTGAATGCAGGAAACCGCGCGTCGTGGCATCAGCGTAAAAGGCGGCATAGACCTGATCGGTGGTGAGCACGGCGGATAAGGGCAAATAGCCGCCAGTGATCCCTTTAGACAGACACATGAAATCCGGGCGGATACCGGCCTGCTCGCAGGCGAACATCGTCCCGGTGCGGCCGAAGCCGACGGCGATTTCGTCGGCGATGAGGTGAACGCCGTGGCGGTCGCAGGCCTGCCTGGCAAGGGCGAGATAGTCCGGGTGATACATGGCCATGCCCGCCGCCCCCTGCACCAGCGGCTCCAGGATGAAGGCGGCCGTGGTTGCGGCCTGTGCGGCCAGATAGGCATCGAGTTCGGCCGCGGCGCGCCGGGCGTAATCCGCCGCCGTTTCGCCCGGCTCTGCCAGCCGCCAATCCGGGCTGGGCACCTGATACGTCGGCCGCAATAACGGCGCATAAGCCTCCCGGAACACGGCCATATCGGTGACCGACAGCGCCCCCAGGGTCTCACCGTGATAGCCGTTTCTCAGGCTGACGAAACCCGTTTTACCGGGCCGGCCGACGTTGCGCCAGTAATGAAAGCTCATCTTCAGCGCAATCTCGGTGGCGCTGGCCCCATCCGAGCCGTAAAAGGCATGTCCCAGCCCGGTCAGCGCCGCCAGCCGTTCGGACAGCGCCACCACCGGCGCATGCGTGCAGCCGGCGAGCATCACGTGCTCGATCTTGCCGAGCTGATCGATGAGGGCGGCACTGATGCGGAGGTTGGCATGCCCGAACAGGTTCACCCACCAAGACGAAATGGCGTCAAGGTAGCGCCGGCCGTCGTAATCGATCAGCCAGGGCCCCTCACCGCGGGCAATGGGCAGTGGCGGCTGCTTCTCCAGCTCTTTCATCTGGGTGCAGGGATGCCACAGCGCACGGCGACTGCGGTCCAGCCAGGCGGCGTTATTCATACAAACAATCTTAGCAGCCTCTTGAAATCCCCGGCTGTCATCCCTATCATCTGGCACTCGATGGATGGGAGTGCTAGCAGCCCCATCCTTTTTGGCCTTTATCATCGGATTAACGTCCAGGAGGAAGCAATGAAGATCCGCCCGTTACATGACCGCGTCATCGTCAAGCGCTTGGAAGAAGAGCGCAAGACGGCTTCCGGTATCGTCATTCCCGACACCGCCGCCGAGAAACCCGACCAGGGTGAAGTCATCGCCGTCGGACCCGGCAAGCGCGACGACAGCGGCAAGCTGATCGCCATGGAACTGAAGGTCGGCGACCGCGTGTTGTTCGGCAAATATGCCGGCCAGACCGTCAAGGTCAAAGGTGACGAGCTTCTGGTCATGCGTGAAGAAGACATCATGGGCGTAGTGGAAAAGTAATTTTCGCGCCTTAATAAATCCTGTATTCCCGCCGTCGCGGGAATAACGACTCAGATTAGGAGTATCAACAATGGCAGCTAAAGACGTACGTTTCGGTGACGCCGCCCGTCACCGCATGGTGGCCGGTGTCAATATCCTGGCCAATGCAGTCAAGGTCACCCTCGGTCCCAAAGGCCGCAACGTGGTCCTGGACCGTTCCTTCGGCGCCCCCACGGTGACCAAGGACGGCGTGTCCGTGGCCAAGGAGATCGAACTCAAGGACAAGCTGGAGAACATGGGCGCGCAGATGGTCAAGGAAGTCGCCTCCAAGACCTCCGACGTGGCCGGCGACGGCACCACCACCGCTACCGTGCTCGCCCAGTCCATCGTCAACGAGGGCATGAAGTTCGTGGCCGCCGGGATGAACCCCATGGATCTGAAGCGCGGCATCGACAAGGCCGTGCTCGCCCTCATCGATGAACTGAAGGGCCTTTCCAAACCCTGCACCACCACCAAGGAAATCGCCCAGGTTGGCGCCATCTCCGCCAACGCCGATGCCTCTATCGGCGACATCATCGCCAGCGCCATGGACAAGGTGGGCAAAGAGGGCGTGATCACCGTCGAGGACGGTTCCGGCCTGGAAAACGAACTGGATGTGGTCGAGGGCATGCAGTTCGACCGCGGCTACCTCTCCCCCTACTTCATCAACAACGCCGACAAGCAAATGGCCGTGCTGGAGGAGCCCTACATCCTGCTGCACGACAAGAAGATCTCCAACATCCGCGATCTGCTGCCGGTGCTGGAACAGGTCGCCAAGGCGGGCAAGCCGCTCTTGATCATCGCCGAGGACATCGAGGGCGAGGCCCTGGCCACGCTGGTGGTGAACAACATCCGCGGCATTCTCAAGACCTGCGCCGTCAAGGCCCCAGGCTTCGGCGACCGGCGCAAGGCCATGCTGGAAGACATGGCCATTCTCACCGGCGGCACCGTCATCGCCGAGGAAGTCGGCCTGTCCCTGGAGAAGGCCACCCTGAATGACCTCGGCCGCGCCAAACGCGTCGAGGTGGGCAAGGAAAACTCCACCATCATCGACGGCGCCGGTTCCGCCGATGCCATCAAGAGCCGCATCGTGCAGATCAACAAGCAAATCGACGAGGCCACCTCCGACTACGACAAGGAAAAGCTGCAGGAACGCAAAGCCAAGCTCGCGGGCGGCGTGGCGGTCATCAAGGTGGGTGCCGCCACCGAGGTCGAAATGAAGGAGAAAAAGGCGCGCGTCGAGGATGCTCTCCATGCCACCCGCGCTGCGGTGGAAGAGGGCATCGTTCCCGGCGGCGGCGTCGCCCTGCTGCGCGCCCGCGCCAAGATCGCCAAGCTCAAGGGCGACAACCACGATCAGGACGCCGGCATCAAGATCGTCCTGCGCGCCGTCGAACAACCGCTGCGTGAGATCGTCTATAACTGCGGCGAAGAGGCCTCAGTGGTGGTCAACAAGGTGCTGGGCGGCAAGGGCAACTACGGCTACAACGCCCAATCCGGCGAGTACGGTGACATGATGGAGATGGGTGTGCTCGATCCCACCAAGGTCACCCGCACCGCCTTGCAAAACGCCGCCTCGGTCGCCGGCCTGATGCTCACCACCGACTGCATGGTGGCTGAGCTGCCGGAAGACAAGAAGGCTGCCACCGGCCCGGACATGGGCGGCATGGGTGGCATGGGCGGTATGGGCGGCATGGACTTCTAAGCCGTCCACATTTGCCAGAGCGCCCGTGGGTTTTTCGACCCACGGGCTTTTTTATGCCAACAACCGACTGATGCCAGGTGCCCCTCGCTTGGCCGGCGTGCCAGTTCAATGGCGGTAGTGGTGCTTGGCCGATGCCTTGCCGGCGTCCTGCCTGGCCAGCGCTTCCACCGTCACCTTCTGCTCCTTGCCCCCGGTGCCGCGCACGATCAGGGTGATCGGTGTCCTGTCCCCGGCCCGTATCTGACCATTCAGTCCGATCAACATGACATGCATGGCACCAGGTCTGAGGCTGACCGTCTCCCCCTTGGGCAGAGCGATTCGAGGCAGGGGTTGCATCACCATCACCCCATTCTCCATGGCCATGCGGTGCAGCTCCACCTCCTTGGCCACCGGGCTCGCCGCAGACAACAGGGTCATATCGGCATCGGCAGTCAGGTCCATATAAGCCCCCGCCACCTTCTGGCCCGGCGCGCTAGGTCGCACCCAGACGTTTTCCACCCTGACCGTATCCGCCAAGGACGGCATGGCGGCCAGTGCCAAAGCAAACAACAAATACGTTTTATTGGCGATCATGCATGACTCCATTGGGCGTGTAGAGTGAATTAGCGTAACGCGGCCGCGGTTGCCGCGTGATGCGACCAATTGTCGCAGGTACAGACACCTGGTTGGCGCGGTTAAAATCGGCTCATGCCGCCGGACGCCATCCATCCCGTCGAATCCCTGCCACCGGAATCGCTCGCCCGGCTGGTTGTGGTCCGCTGGTCGCTGCTGGCCATCGAATGCCTGGCCACGCTTGTGGCGCAATGGCTGGTGGCCCGCCTGCCCTGGGCGCCGATGCTGGCCATCATTGCCCTGCACGGTCTGCTCAACCTCACGGCGCGCCGCCGCACAGCCACCTGCACAGCGCATGAAGTCTTTCTCCAGCTTGCCACCGATGCCGCCGCCCTCGCCGCCCTCATCTATTTCAGCGGCGGCTATGCCAATCCCTTCATCTTTCTGCTGCTGCTGCCGCTGCTGCTCTGCGCCGTGACCCTGGGCAGGGCGCAGGCCTGGGCCATGGCGATCTGGGTGGCACTGCTCTATTCCCTGCTGGCGCGCCACTACCAACCCCTTGCCCTGACGGTGAGCGACCGGGCGGCGATTGACCTGCACCTCATCGGCATGTGGCTCAATTTTCTGCTCACCGCGCTGCTCGTGACGGCCTTCGTCGCCCGCCTCGCCGGCACCCTCAAGGCACGCGGCCAGGCCCTCGCCGAGGCGCGCGAGCGGGCCCTGCGCGACGAGCACCTGTTTGCACTGGGTATGCAGTCGGCGGCGGCGGCACACGATCTGGCGACTCCCCTCTCTGCCCTGATGATCACCTTGAGAGAGCTGCAACGGGAGTATGCCGGCGACGACGAGCTGGAACGCCCACTCACGCAAATGCGCACCCAGGCCGAGCGTCTGCGCGCCACCCTCGACCGGCTGGCGGTCTTTGCCCGGCCGGGCGAGCGACCGCGGCAGGCACTGGATGCCTGGGCGACGGAGGCCTTCGAACATTGGCGCCTGATGCGGCCACAGATCGAGGCCCGCCTCACACTCGCGGGTAGCCGCGCGGCGCCGACCATACTGGCCGACCCCATGCTGACCTCGCTGCTGGCGACCCTGCTAAATAATGCGGCCGATGTCTCGCCGCACGATGTGGCACTCAACGTCGACTGGGATGGAGAAAGCGTCCGCCTCACGGTCGCCGACCGTGGACCCGGTCTTGCTGCCTACAGGCCGAAACCAGACGGCTGGGGCGTCGGTCTGCAGCTCGCCAGGGCGGCCCTGCAACGCCTGGGCGGACATCTGACCCAGTCAGCGCGCACAGGTGGCGGCCTGTCGGTGGTGGCCACCCTGCCACTGGCCACTCTGGCGCGGACGACGCCGTGACGAGCCTGAGCCGGCATATCCTGCTGGTGGACGACGATGACGCCCTGACCGGCTCGCTTGCGCGCGCGCTCAGCCGGCGCGGCTACTGCGTCAGCGTGGCGACCGATCGCGACAGCGCCCTGGCCTGCGTTGCCGAGGCGCCGCCCGATGCCGCCGTGCTCGACCTCAAATTGGCCGAGGCCTCGGGGCTCAGCCTCATCGCGCCGCTAAAAGCCGCCAACCCGGCCATGCGCATCCTGCTGCTCACTGGTTATGCCAGCATCGCCACGGCCGTGGAGGCGATCAAACTGGGCGCCACTCACTATCTGCCCAAGCCGGCCGATACCGACGAAATACTTGCCGCCCTCGGCCGCGAGGCGGGCAGCGCACAGGCCGCCCCGCCGCCGACACCCATGTCGGTGGCTCGGGTGCAGTGGGAGCATATCCAAAAGGTGTTGGTGGAACAGGGCGGCAACATCTCCGCCACGGCGCGTGCCCTGAAGATGCACCGCCGGACCTTGCAGCGCAAGCTGCTGAAAAAGCCCGCAAAAGAGTAGGCGGGCGAGGTTCCAATACCCCGCGC
Source organism: Hydrogenophilales bacterium (assembly GCA_037439465.1). GTDB lineage: Bacteria > Pseudomonadota > Gammaproteobacteria > Burkholderiales > Thiobacillaceae > Parasulfuritortus. The sequence goes on from JBBIVX010000003.1 coordinate 151,558, forward strand.
CCTTGCCCACTCACTCAAGGGTCTCGATTGTGAAATTCCGGTTGGTGTAGATGCAGATGTCACCAGCGATGCCCAGGGATTCGCGCACGATGGTCTCGGGCGGGAGTTCGCTGTGTTCCAGGAGAGCGCGCGCTGCGGACTGGGCGTATGCGCCCCCGCTGCCTATGGCGGCAATGCCGTATTCCGGCTCCAGCACATCACCGGCGCCGGTGATGATCAGCGTGGTGCCGGCGTCGGCCACCACCAGCATCGCCTCCAGCCGGCGCAGTATGCGGTCGGTGCGCCAGTCCTTGGCCAGTTCGACGGCGCTCCTGAGGAGGTTGCCCTGATGCTTTTCCAACTTGGCCTCGAAGCGCTCGAAAAGGGTGAAGGCATCTGCTGTGCCGCCGGCGAAGCCGGCCAATATCTGCTCCTGATAGAGCCGGCGGACCTTGCGCGCCGTGGCCTTGATCACCACGTTGCCCAGGGTGACCTGACCGTCACCCCCCATGGCGACCTGGCGCCCGCGCCGCACGGAGAGGATGGTGGTGCCACGCCATTGTTCCATGTCATTTCCTCACGCGCGTCAGAAGGCTGGCGTACTGGTTGGCCCCCACCATCCGCAACAGCAGGTTGACCATCTCGTTGCCCTCGCGCAGCACCACTTTTTTGCCCGCCTGGTTGAGGCCGATGAGCGTATCCATGAACATCCCGACGATGGAGAAATCGAGGCGGGCGACCTGACCGAGATCGATCTCGACCTGGTCGAGCGGCTTGGCAAACTGGCGCAACGCCTCGAACACCCCGAGGCTGCCGGCACCGAGTACGCCACTGAGCGGGAAGACCTGACCTCTGGGGCATAGCGCCGCCTCGGCCGGCGGCGCGGCCTCGGCCAACGGCATGCGCGGCGGCGTATAGGAGGGCGGCGAGATTTCGAAGCTGACCGCAAAATCCACGGCGGCCGCCTCGAAGGCATCGGCTTTACCCAGGGTTTGCAGGACGAGCAACAGCAGCAGCCAGGCCGGCTCGCTCAGACGTCCGTCGGCGCGGAAAGCACCGAGCCGTACCAGAAAGGCCTCCCCCCCCACGATCCTGACACGTTTGCCCTGGGCCACCAGGCGCGACAGGGCGTCGAGCATGATGCGGGCATGGGCCTCGTTGGTTGGCACCGGCGTCTTGCTGAAATCCAGGGCCACCGTGTCGGTGGCGGCGCACTCCTCAAGGAAATGCTCCAGGCGCGCCTTGTCTTGCGGCGAGAGCGCCGCGCCAAAAGCGAATAGCGGTTCCCTGGCCGCCGCCTGGGTGACATCCTGCGCACTGATGCCGCGCCAGGCCGGCGGCGAGCGCTCGAAGCGGACGGCGAAATCCAGCGACAGGTCCTCAAACGGCTGCACCTGGCCGGTGGCTTCGTAAATGTCGAACAACATGCGCCATGGCAACAGATCCCGACTGTCAGGGTGGTTGAGCAGAAAGCGGTTGAGCGTGGTGGTGGCCTCACCGACCCGGCCATTGGCGTAAAACATGACGGCCTGCTCCAGTTCTGCCGACAACTGGAGATCGCTTTCGTACACCTGGATGCCGCCCGCCTCGATCGCCTCCGCCTTCGGCGGTGCCGGCTTGGGCTCGGCTTTGGCCGGTGGTGGTGGCGCGTGCGTGGTGGCGCGCGGTTTGGCCGCTGTGGCCGGCTTGGCGGTGGCCTTGCCCTTGCGGAAGAAAGAGAACATTGGGGTAAAGTGTGCGCCGATGACTAGGCAGGCAGTTTACCGCACCCGCCCCCCCAAGCCCAGGGTGCGGCTTGTCATCAGCGCGGCGGCACCGGGTCGTGACCGCCGGAGTTGTAGGGATGGCAACGACCGACACGGCGTAGTGCCAGCCAGGTGCCTTTCAGTGCCCCATGACGCGCCACCGCTTCACGTGCATATTCAGAGCAGGTCGGCGTGAAACGGCACTGGTTGCCGAAATAGGGTGACAGGGCGATCTGGTAAACGCGGATGGCGGCGATGAGCAGGCGCTGCGCCAGGTTCACGCGGCGGCTCCGTGCGGCCCGGTCGAAATGGCCGTCGCCACCTGCCGCCGCATGTAATCGGCGAATGCCGGATCCTCGCCGCGCAGCAGCTCGGGCAGGGCGGCGCGAAAATCGTCGCGAGCGCACCATTCCTGGATATAGTCGTCCCAGGTCTGCCAGAGACGGCGGCGCTGCCGGCTCATGCCCTCCTCGTACACCATCACGTAGGCGCGTTCGAAAATGGAGATGAGTATGCCGAACAGGGCGTGCCGACGTTCCTGCTGCTCGTCGGTGAGCGCGGCCGCCGGTTGACGGCGCAGCAGATTGAGGTCGGCGTTGGCGAGCACCAGCTTGAGGAAATCGGCATAGGTCTCTGCCAGGCGCTGATGCAGTTCGCCCTCCTCTGCCTGGCGCTGCCGCCGCTGCTCCCAAAGAAAAACCAGGATGGCGAAGGGCAAGCCCACCACCGTGACCACATAACTGATAAGTTCCCAGGTTTCGCGGACAGACACGGTGCGCGCGCGAACACCGACGTTCATGACGCCGGTGTCATGAGTGCGTTAATCGGCGTATAGCCTTTCGAGACGCTCATGCTTCTCCTGCGCCTCGATCGACAACTCGGCCGTCGGCCGCGCCAGCAGGCGGGGGATGCCAATAGGCTCGCCGGTCTCCAGACAGTAGCCATAATCACCGCTCTCGATACGGGCCAGCGCCGAGTCGATCTTCTTTAGCAGCTTGCGTTCACGATCGCGCACACGCTGTTCCAGCATGTTTTCTTCCTCCACCGTGGCGCGGTCGTTGGGGTCGGCGAACACCTCGTTTTCCTTTAGATGCTCGCCGGTCTCGCGTGCGTTAAGCAGGATATCGTCCTTCATGGTTTGCAAAAGATTGCGGAAGAACTCCAGCTGGGCGGCGTTCATGTAGTCCTTGTCTGACATCTTCAGTACTTCTGCCTCGGTCATTAGGCCGGTGACGGATTTCCTGGCGGCAGGCTTTTTGGCGGCGGTAGTCGCAGGCCTGGCCGGCTGAGTCTTGGCGATCGGGGTCTTGATAGAGGTGGCTTTGCTTGACATCTTGGTCTTAACGCTGGCCGGCACGGCCGGCTTGACATGGGGTTTGGGAACGGCGGCCGGCTTGGCTTTCACGCTGGGTTTTGCCTTCGCCCGGACTACGGCCCGCACGGGTTTCTGCTTGGCGAAGGATTTCTGCGTGGCCGCGGGCTTACTGGCGGCACTGGCCCTTGCAGGCGTTGTCTTGACCGCCGCTTTCCTGGCCACCGGCTTGGCCGCCGCTTTTACGGGCTTGGCCTTCGCCACGGGCTTCGCTGTCACGCCGGCTTTTGCCTTGGCCTTGACGGCGGTCTTGAGGCCTTTCTGCGTGGCCGCGGGCTTACTGGCGGCACTGG